>NZ_JAECZB010000036.1:28491-43226 GCF_016056295.1 Atlanticothrix silvestris CENA357 | reverse complement strand
GATATATAACAATTCCAGGAGTCAAGAATAATACTCAACCATACAATAGACCTTATTCAGAACGACCAAGGATAAGGGAGGTAGGAGGTAAAACACAAGTCACTAAGGATAAATAATATGGCAATTTCAGTAGGAGATTTAGCTAGTAGAGCTATAAGAAAACAATTTTCAAATAGAACCATTAACCCTATTGAAACTTCTATTGGCAATAGTGGAGGTGGTAACATCATTTCGATTATTGTAGGTGGTTTCAATTCTTTAAAAGGATTTGTTGTAGAAGTATTTAACGTTATTGGTGCTTTAGATTGGAAGCAGTTATGGGCAATAGTAACCCAAACAGTAAATTACATCTGGAACTTTAATTGGAATGCTACAGACACACAGTTGGAAGAACAAATTAGACAACGATTTGTAGCATTATCAGCAACCGCAGGAGGGACACTAGGTAACGCTTTTGGGTATCTAGCATGTGGTGTATTACCCGGTGCGTTAATCATGACCATTAACGAACCAATGGGAGCTTATGTATTAGCTAATGTAGTAGATGAAGCCGCTGACGAATTTCTCCAGAACTTTGCAACACTGATAAACCAAACTTTCTCTTTAGGTGTTCAGATTACATTCGCTTGGTTGTTTAAAAACGTAAGGAAGTTAATTAAAAGTAATAGCCCTGCTATTGGTAGATTGTTTGGGAGAAGTATTGAGAAGGCTATTAAAAGTTGGGGTGAAAAAGGTTCCCAACCTTGGAGTTTTGCTATTGCTTTTGATAATGCAGTAGAGTCTATCCCCAATGAAGCTTTAAGGAATTTTGTAGAGGAATTTGCAGAAGAAGCAATAGAAGCATGTGTGGAGGCTGGGTATGTCGTAGCTAATTCTGTTGATACCTACCTAGCTAATAAAGTATTAGAAAAACAGTTACTACCCCCTAATGGTGGACAGAAGTATGTTGAGATTACACCTAACAGAGATTTACCAGATGAAACAATAGTTATTGGTGGTCAGGCTGAGTTATTAAAACCTGTAATCGTTCAAACTTTAGCCCAACATCAAGTGTTAGGTGAGAGAGATTTAGGCACTATTTATGGAACACCACCAGAAGCATTTCCAGAAAGAAGATATAAGCCTGAGTTGGTGCTGAAATTTTATCAGGAACGCAAGGATAGGGTAGCAGGTGAAAAGCCTATTACTATGCAGATTTCTATGAGGTTGATGAATAAAAGTAAGGATGATTTTGCTAGCGATGCTTACGTTAAACAGTTAGCTGAAAAGGTGCATCAGAGATTTGCTAGACCACCCTTTAAGGTAACTAAGGGGAATAAACCCTACTCCTATGCTGATTGGGAAAAAGGATATCAAATGCTTTTATGGGTGGATGGATTAGCCCAAGCTAGGAGGATAGTAGAACAAGTATTAGATATCCAAGGGCATAGCGTTGATAACAGCAAATTAAAAAAAGCTTCAGTTAACGCTCAAACTGATTCAATATCAACTATTCCTGAAAAGGTAACGATAATGGGTAAAAGAGAAAAGTTACTAGTACAGGGTAAACCTGGGGTCGTAACTTTTAGGAGTGCTTATATTAATGTTGGGTTAGCTGGGATTAAACCTATTACGTTAATTGATTTAGGAAAGAGAAAACAACAAATTTATCAGGAGAACACAAAAACAGATGGAACTAAGAGTTAGGATTGGTGAGCGTTTGGAGTATGAGACTAGTTTAGGTAAGACTGGTAGCGGAACGGTTTTAGAAGTAGCTGAGATAACTGGATTTATTAAACTAAGAAATCAGCTAGGGATAGAAACATGGGTAGATGTAGAAGATATTTATTTGAAGGATGAGGATGAAGATGAACAAAATAATAATGGTTGACCCTGGTAGGAATCCACCAGGGATTACATTAACTTTAGAATCCACTAGTACTATTTTGGGTATAGCTATTTCTTTATCGATGCTTGTAGGGATAGCTATTAAAGTGATTACCAAGTTTAATGAGGTTAATGGTTCAATCAGGGATTTAAAGGAAGACCTGAATACCCACACTAAGGCATTAGACCAATTTAAGGGATTGCATTCTGAGGTACTGGTGCTGGATAGGAAGCTAGACCTCCACCTACAGGAATACACCAATAGGAAGGAGACTGTACAGTTTCTAATTGGGCAATTAGACCAGAAGATTGACCACAATAGGAAGCGCTGGGAAGAGGAGCTAGCAAAGGTTAACTCGGATATCAAGGCAGTAGAAAATTATCTACAGTCCCAGACCACTTTTAAAGTTCGTAGCTAGTTGTCTATCTATGTTGTGGAATAGTTGGAGTAATAGTTAGAGTATTACTTGAACTAATCTCAACAACATACAGTTACTTTTCCCTATCCAGCTTTTCCTGGATAGCATCCCTACAGAATTGTGGTGGATCGTCTTTAGCCTTGACCTCTTCTTTCATTTCCTTGGTAACTCTAAAGTTTAATTGTTCAGTTAAGTCTCTACTCTCTGGATTTCCAAAATTTTCAGGCTTGCCCTTAGACTTTCCCATTTATGTAGAAATATAAATATAACTTGAAGCCGATGTTAACGTCGGTATAGAGTTTTAAATCGGTGGTGTTACCTGTCCGCAAAACTAGTACACCACCGATACCACTTTTAAAAATGGATGATTCTATTTTATGTTCACAAGGACAGAATTAGAACTGTTGACAATACAACAGTTGAGAATTTTATGTAACCGCTATGGACTAAGACCCACTGGAAACTCAGGTTACAAGGTCAGCTATATCACTACCCTAATGGCATTCCCAATATTAGCCCTCCAGCAGTTAGAAGAGGGTAGAGGGTTGAAAGTACCGTCATTCATTAACTTACAGGTTATGGGTACAGCCTTGGATGAGATGAATACCCCTACTGATGAACAGATAGCGTTGATTAGGATATCTATGGAGGGTAGAAGGATGAATTACCCAGATAGGTATAACCAAGAGAAGCTGTTAGCCATGTACCACGCTAAGGTACACCTTGAAGAAGCGATCGACGGATTATCTAGGCAATAGCTTTTAAGTTAGGGGGTTAATTAACCCCCTTTTTTATTGCTATATCTATTTACTGGCAATTAATTAGTGATTAAAAGGTTGAAACTAGCTTAGGGCTTACGTTTGAGAGATATAGCTAGGATTACATTACTTGGAGTAATGGATTTTAATACCAATATTTACCTAGTGCCGGGCATAAAAAAGCCTCTAGAACCCTTATCTAGAGGTATTTTTAATTAGTTGGACTGATACTTGGACTATTTTCTACAACATAGGTAGATAGAGGTATTTACCCTGCTTTAGTGATTCTAAGCATAAAAAAATCCCCTAGGATGATTAAACTAGGGGATTAATTAAGGATTTCATCTGCTACCTATTATCAGTCATTCTTCCTATCTTTAAGTAGCTGGTCAATTAATTCCTGTTGTTTTCTCAACTGTTCTTTAAGTAGGTCGAGTTCTGATTGTTGCTGTATCGATTCTCCATAACCTGGAACAGTTCTTAAGTCTAATTCCCTGTAATGTTCCTTGCTTACTTTGTCTGAATGCTCACACCAGCTATTTACTATGTGTGGTGCTATTCCTATGTCATTTATTTGATGGTTAACAAAAGCATGACGCGTATTATAAGGTGGTAAGTATTTTTCAAGTTTGCCCTGTTGTATTAACTCTGTCACAATTCCCTTTTGACTTTTTTCTCTGCCTAACCAAGCGGTATTAAATATGTGTGCTGAAATTGGTTTACCGTTTTTACTTTTTAATACAATTTCGTTCGGTTCACCCTGGGGAATTGATTTTAAAAGGTTCCACAACTCCCCGTCTTTAGGCATTGGGAACCGCCTAGATGTTTCGTTTTTTGTTGGTTTAAATATTTTAAGCCTGTAATCGTAACTCCGTTGAATTACAATACATTCGTGTTGCCATTTAATATCACACCACCACAAACCCGATGCTTCACCAGGACGGCATCCTGTTAAGACTTTAAATTTCAAATAATTAAACCAATGGTTAACTCTAGGCGAATTTTTAACATAGTCAAGAATTAAATTTATTTCATCCCATGTATACGCTTTAGTTAAGTCCAAATCATCATAATCTTCTTCAACTTCATCTAGTTGATTAATGGTCTTAGGTTTTCTGTTAATTATAATATCTTCTGCCATTCCCTCATACGGATCAAAAAAGGCTAGCTTTTGTTTTATAGCTATTTTATAAGCTTTAGACAATTGTGATAAAACTTCTTTTGCTGTTTTATGATTTCTATTTTCTAACAACCAATTATAAATACCTACCGGATTATTTTCACCTGCTACTACTAGCGCTTGCTTAATTGCACGATAATAAATACCTCTAAATTCTTGATGGTATGTGGTAACAGCTAAATCTCTGTTTTTTTTGTACTCACAATACATATCCCAGATTTCCATAAGGGATAGTTCAGGCTTGGGTGGTAGTTGGTCATCACTTGAAGATTCCCTAACCAGCCTCAAGTTAGGTCTTAGTCCATATTCTCCTAAAACTTCTTGATACCTACCTATATTAAAGATTCCATCGTTGGTAGCTAGTTTCCCGTCCTCTAGTTCAATCTGTAACCTACGCTGTAACTTAGCTGCTATGGGTTCCCAATTGCTGGAGGGGCTAATATTAGTCCCTAACTTTATCTGTTTACCCTCATCAAAATAATTCCTAGGAAAACAAGCCTTGATACTCCCTGAGTCAGGTCTAACGGTTACTTGACCCTTTTTAGCTTTACCAGATGGTTGTTTGCTGCTATTTACCATGATGCTCACTTAATGCTCAAATTGTAGGTTTTCAATCTTGGATGATTGATATATAAGCATTATATAGCTATACGCGCTTTACATGCACCATAGGCGCTGGTTCACTGGGCTAACGGCTAATGAAGAACAAGTGTATCAATTAATTAAAAATTCGCAACAGGATAGGCAAAATTTAATAAACCACACAGGTGCAGAGAACGCAGAGGGAAGAATTATTTCATAATAGAGTCAGAACTTCTAAAGGACTGCTTTCCAATGTATCAAACTGATCCACCCCGTTCTCCCGAAGAAGTGTTACCCACCATGTATGATCTCAAGAGTGAAGATCCAGAGGAACCTGGCTTGCCTGATCAGTTTCATTTATTACAACCCCGTTTATTAGACGAAACTTTTAACTCTCCTAGTTATCCTAGCGACAAAATATTTACCGCTAGTGACATGAATCTTTATTATGACCCCCATCATCCCACATGGTACAAAAGACCAGATTGGTTTGTGGCTGTGGATATTTCACCTCTATATAAAAATGAGGATTTACGGCTGAGTTATGTGGTTTGGCAAGAGGGAATTAGTCCATTTATTATTGTGGAATTACTTTCACCGGGAACTGAAAGAGAAGATTTAGGACAAACTTTGCGAGATGCTGCAAAACCTCCAATAAAATGGGAGGTGTATGAACAGATTTTAAGGATTCCCTATTACGCAATTTTTGACCGCTATAAATACGAATTTAAAATGTTTAAATTAGATGGCGGTCGTTATGCAGAAGTGAGTTTATCAAATTCTCGTTTTTGGATACCAGAAATAGAGTTAGGTTTAGGAGTTTGGCAAGGCAGTTATCATAATATTCAGCAGCCTTGGTTACGTTGGTATGATGCCTTTGGTAATTGGGTTTTGACTCCCACAGAAGCTGAAAGACAACTTACTGAACAAGAAAGACAACGCACTGAACAAGAAAGACAACGCACTGAACAAGAAAGGCGGCAAAAAGAACGGTTGATAGAACAACTGCGGGCTTTGGGTGTAGAACCTGATTTAGAGTAAAGATGATTAATTAAAAGTGCTACGAGGTATTTGTAATCTTGCTAATTTGCTTCATAGCGTTTTGATAATTTGTTTCATCCATTTCTTTCTCCACTTTCTCTTGGGGTTCGTGATTTGATTTACTCACCTATTTTGCAATAAGTTCAGTTCTCTTTGTGCATCTTGAAGACTATTTCTTTCTCCACTTTTTCGGAAGAGTTTAATAGCTTGTTGAAAATCGGCGATCGCACCTTGTTTATTGCGTAATTTGGCGCGAGTGATGCCTCGGTTATAATAGGCTAAACCATAGTTAGAATCAATTGCGATCGCCTTGGTATAATCTTGATTTGCTGCTTTTTTATTACCCATATCGAGATAGGCGTTACCACGGTTATTGTAAGCCGCAGCATTGTTCGGCTCTAGTTTGATTGCTTGGGTATAATCTTTTATTGCTCCTCGATAATCTCCAAAAGATAACAGATGAGTACCTCGGCGAATATAAGCTGTAGTCAATTTAGGATTAATTTGTAAAACCGTATTGTAGTCTATAGTAGCTTCTACTTGATTACCTAACTCACTGTAAATATCGCCACGATTAAGATAAGCTTCTATATATTTAGGATTAAGGTTAATTGCATTGGTGTAATCATTAAGCGCAGCAGCTTTTTGTTGATTTAAAGATTGAGTCAAACCTCTTTGAAAATAAGCCTTGGCATCGTTAGGATTAATCTCAATGATGGCATTAAAATCTTTAATTGCTGCTTGTTTGAGTTTGAGACGACGGCGGAGAATACCTCGCTGTAAATAAGCATCAGTATACTTAGGTTGGAAAGCGATCGCTTTGCTAAAATCCTCAATTGCCTTTTTATGTTCCTGAAGTTGGGCATTGGCTAAACCTCGTCCATAGTAAGCGTAGGCATTTTGAGAATTGAGTTTAATTGCTTGGGTGTAGTCGGCGATCGCTTCTTTATACTTGCCTAATTCGTAAGAAGAAAATCCTCGGTCATAGTAAGCATTAGCATCTTGAGGATTCAGCGTAATTGCTTGACTAGAATCAGTTTGAGATTTTTGATAATCTCCTAGCCGATAAAAAGCATCACCTCGCCGATTATAGGCTAGAGAGTTTTGCGGTTCCAGCTTAATAACCTGAGTTAAGTCGTCAACTGCCTCTTTGTAATTGCCTTGGTTGTATTTGTTAACTCCCTCCTGAAATAATTGTTGGGTATTATCTACAAATTTTGGTGACTGAAAGAACCAAGTTGCAAGACTAAATGTTATGCAACTAGCTATACCTGCCGTTACTAACCATAATTTTTTAGGATTATATTTTTTTACTTCATATTCATGATTTGTTAACTGTTGGAGGTCATGTAAAACTTCGGTTACAGATTGGTAGCGTTTACGATAATCAAAACGTACCATTTTGTCAATAATTTTTGCGAGGTTTTTGTTAATTTTCGTGCTATGGTTACGCCAAACAATTTCGCCTGTCAGCACATTTTTCTGACTTTGTAGTCTAGATATTTCGTTGGCTGGTAAACCAATAAGTGCAGCGATCGCCACTATACCCAAAGCGTATATATCGCTGTTGTATTGGGGATTTCCATGCAATTGTTCCACAGGTATATATTCAAGATTGCCAACTATCGTAGTGACAATTTCCTGCACAGCACCAAAATCTACTAAAACTAATTTATTATCTGACTCTCGTCGAATAATATTTGCTGGTTTAATGTCTAAGTGAATTACCCCACTATTATGGACAAATAACAAAATTTCTAATACCTCTGAGAGAAGATTGATTACTTGGTCTTCTTCTAGAGGAGTTCCTAATAAAACTTCTTCAGTTAAAGGATTACCAAAAATGAATTCTTGGACTAAATAAAATTCTTCGTTTTCTTCAAAATAAGCAACTAATTTCTGGATTTGGTCGTGTTCTTTTCCTAGTTTAGCTATGGCTGTTGCTTCATCTGTAAATAAGCGCCGCAGAATTGTTAAATCTTGGGGATGGTTTTTAGCAAGATGTAGTTGTTTCACTACAAATTGTTGGTCAGGAAGGTTAGAATCTTCAGCCAAATAGGTTTGTACTACTTCCTCCACACTCAGGACTTTAAGAATTTGGTAACGTGTATCTAGAATTTGTCCATCCATGATTTTAGATAAATTTTTATACTAAAATTATTTGATTATATATTAGTGTTATTACTGGTATTTATTAATTTTATCTAACTTTTCTATAGAGAAAAATCAAAAGAGATGGAAATTTTAACATATAGACTACTTTTCAGTGATCCCACTCATGACACTTTATTAATAGATGAGGTACAAGAATTGTAATCGGAAACCCTAGAAACCCCAAATAGTAAATTGAAACTCAACGTATTTAGACGAAACAAAAACCAAACGGCTAATGCGAAGCGTCAATTATTCGAGGCGCTACGTCGACGCGACGGAAATGCGATTAAGACCTTGATGACCCGTTGGCAAAAAATTCTAGGGGAAGAAAAGTTAACTGAGGTAATTATTAACGAAGTAATTGTTGAATGCGATTCTGATAGCCACTGTTGGTTTGTGCAACATTTTTTGGGACAGTCAAAATATCAACAGTTGCAGCAACAAGCTCAAAACAATGTCTTTCATATTTTAGTGAATGCAGGCTTAGAACCTGGTAAAGACTTCAGTTTGGGACTAAATAGTGAGATGATCATGAGCGATCGCGCTCAGCAAATATTACTAAATCAACTGCCACAGGAACATCGGGCATTGTTTGAGGCACAGGTGCAAACTTCCTTAGTCCCAGATCCCATGATGGCGATCGAAAAACAATTGGGTTGTGCATTTTTTACAAACTTAATTAAAATAGCATCCCAAAAGGTGCAGTCACTAACTAATTCTCAAGCAGCTGCTTATTTGGGAGTAGTACTGGCTGGTTTAGTGAAACGTCATCCTGCACTCCAAGATATGGACTTCCCCACAAAATTCATTTTTCAATCTCTCCAAGAACTGTCACAAGAACGTGCTACGGCAATCCTCAATGACGAACAAACCAATCCCCAATTCGATGAAATTATTATCTTCCAAGATTTACTAGCAGCAATGGGAGAACCAGACTTTCACCGCATTGCACAAGAGGAAAGTACCATTAGTCTCAAACAGTTCAAGGAACTTGATTTGGTTTGGTGTGGTGAACGTCGGATTTCCGAAATTGTAGCTGTTATGGAAGGCTGACCTTTTTGGAATTAAAAATTAAAAATGTAAAATTAAAAATTAAGAAGAATAATTTTTAATTAATTTTGGGTACAGAACTTTTCGCTGTCTTGAAAAGTTGAGCGCCGGGAAACCCGGACGCACTCACTTTAAGCTGGAACTACAAATTTTTCACTACCTGCTAAATCAAAGGCAGCATGAATGGCTTGCAAAGCTTGTACGCCTTGCTCTTGTGATACGACACAGCTAATTTTGATTTCTGAGGTCGCAATCATTTGAATATTGATTTGGTGTTGAGCTAGCGCTTCAAACATTTTAGCGGCAACTCCTGGTTGTCCGATCATGCCTGCACCAACAATACTTACCTTAGCAATCGCACTATCTAAAACAACTTCACCCCATCCTAATTCTGCTGCAACTTGGGTGAGCATTTCTTTGGTACTTTCCCCATCTACTTGGCAGACTGTAAAGGCAATATCTCGCCGGGGAATACCATCAATTACCCGACAGCGTTGAGATTGGATAATCATGTCAACGCTGATGTTGTTTTGTGCCAACAGTCCAAACAATCTTGCCGCCATTCCTGGACGATCTGGTACTTGGCGAATAGCAAGACGTGCTTGGTTGATATCTAAAGCGACACCACGAACAAGGGGAGTATTAGGCAGAGGGGAGTTGGTGCATAGACTCTCCCGTACTTCGATCTCAAAAGCGGTACAAAGTGCAGCAACGGCGCGATCGCATTCTGTCGCATCGACTACGCAACTTACTTTCACTTCACTGGTAGAAATCATCTGGATGTTCACCTTTGCGGCTGCTAAGGTAGCAAACATTTTGGCTGCAACCCCAGGACGGCCAATCATTCCTGCACCCGCAATGCTGATTTTGGCGATATTTTGCTCTACCATCACCTCGGCTTCTTCAAGTTTCGGGTGGGATTGATTTCTCAAAGCTGGGGCGATCGCTGCGGCAACTGCTTCTGCCCGCTTTAATATGGGTGTGGTTACAGTAAAGGCAATATCGTTACTGTTACCTTCGTGAATTGACTGGATAATCAAATCCACGTCTACCTGTTGCCTAGCTATTTCTCCAAATAACCTAGCTGCTACTCCTGGTTTATCGGGTACGCGCAATAGAGCAACTTTTGCTTGATCAGTGTCAAATTCTACATGATCTACAGGACGGGCAATTTCTAAATTTATGAGCGATCGCCCTTGGGGCTGAGGTGATATTACCCAAGTTCCAGGGGCATCAGTCCAGCTAGATCTCACGACTAAGGGAACGCCATAGTTACGAGCAATTTCCACAGCACGAGGATGCAGCACTTTTGCACCCAAGCTTGCCAGTTCCAGCATTTCATTGCAGGTGATTTCATCCATCAACTGAGCTTCGGGAACCAAGCGCGGGTCTGTAGTTAATATTCCTGGTACATCTGTATAAATTTCACAAAAATTCGCCCGCAATGCGGCTGCCAAAGCTACTGCTGAAGTATCGGAACCACCACGCCCCAAGGTGGTAATTTCCATTTCTCCAGCGCTAGATATACCTTGAAACCCAGCCACAACGACTACTTTACCTTGATTGATGTGGCGACTCAGGCGATCGGTTTCAATATGTAAAATCCGGGCGCGGGTGTGTTCAGCTTCGGTAACAATTCCTACTTGAGCGCCAGTCATGGAAATTGCCGGCTGTCCTAGTTCTTGCAATGCCATGCTGAGTAAAGCAATAGTGACTTGCTCTCCAGTAGAAAGCAACATATCCATTTCCCGGCGGTTAGGATTGGTCGAGATTTCATTGGCTAGTTTGACTAGTCCATCAGTGGTTTTACCCATTGCGGAAACCACTACAACTACAGAGTTGCCTGCTTTAAAAGTTTTATAAACACGCTGTGCAACAGCTTGTATACGTTCGACTGAACCGACAGATGTACCACCGTATTTCTGAACTATGAGCGCCATAACTTTTGTTAAATCAATTGTGCCTGCTTTGATCAACGCTTCCGCCGGGTCAGGAAACTGTGCAAGCATTACCAGCTACATTAATTTACTAAGTTATCAGAATCAGTCACCACAAAAAACTGAAATTCACATTTTGTTGATGACTTTTTTTGTACCGTGTCTAATTCGTACTGTCTCAGCAAATCCGTGGTTAAGCGGGCCCAGTTGCTAAATCATCTGTCGGTGGTTCGGTATACTCACAAAATATATTGAGTCCGATTTTGAGGATATACAAAACAATAACAGTAGCGATCGCCGGATCAATCGGTAAGCCATGCGCTGTCGCTACGCCTACAAGAGAGACAATCAATCCTGTCAACAAGGGCGCACTTCCTTGATTTTTAGTGTATTCTTTGAGTTGACCACGAAAGCCATCGTCGCCACACAGTTCTTGACGCAATACCTTCAACGTTGTCTGCCAAAGAGATTTTTCCTCTGGCATTACCATTGCGCCATGTGCCTCTACCCACAGATCATTAAACGACGTATCAAATTTGCCGTTGTGCCTTTCCAGGTGATCTAATGCGTGCTGTGCAGGGGTGTAATCTTGCAATAATTCACGCACGGTGTTAATTTCAGTACTGCTTAATTGTGCATCCATAATTTATTCTCGTTTTTTAGCTGTAACTACAAAATAAACTTTATTCCTCCCATCTCTTCTTCTGCATCTTTTATGGTTTAAATAAATCAAAAGATGGAATTACCAATATGGTAAAAAGCAGTTTTTGACTTGATATCATTATCCCGTTTTTATTTCAAAATCAAGGGCGATGACATCAGAGAGGTATCTTTTCACTCCTATTGGATTAAGTCTTCAATACAATTAACAGACAATTAAATTTTCTGATTCTATATTCTTCTTCCAGACTGAATGTTTCTTTATAACCAAGGAAAGAGGTACACAAAGCTATAAGTGTGGAACTCTAAGTATTAGAGGTGAAATTAGTTTGACACCTTGGTAAGCAATCTAATATTCCATGCAAAGCAATTTAGTTATGTTCCCTAACGCTGGGGTTGTAGAAAAAAGTACGAAAACAGAAGAAAGAACAGTTACCAAGTATGACCGCGCTGAGCAGCAATTCATAGAACTGCTGGCTACGGAAGATTTGGATAATATTCTTGATGTAGAAGCTGCGAAAGTTAATGAGTTTGAGCGCATACTCTCGATAGCGATTCGTGCTGCTTATCAAAATGACTGTGGTGATAGACTTGCTCACCAATTTCTTCAGCGGATACTTTATCGAATTAATCGACTAAAGCTCTTTTGGTATGATGATTTGCGGCATTACAATAATGAGCGATCGCTTTATTTATGCTCATGCCGTAACCAAATTGAAGCTGCTTGGCAAGACTGGGAACTGGCGCAAATTGATGTGACAGCACTACAACAATTGGATGTAAAACAAGTTTTAATTGAGCGCAGTTCCAACGATTTAGATCCACCACTATCAGAGGATAGCAAATATATTCGTGAACAGATGACTGAAGCTGGTTATCGTCACTTGCTCGCAATTTCTTCCTTTGATGGTTTAGTAGAAGGTAGCCGTCTTGCCCGGATTTTAGGCGGTGCTGCTAATGAAGTGCAGTGTACCCTCGTGCGGGTATTACTAGAAGAGTATGGCAATGGTCGCTTATCTCGCAAGCATTCTACATTTTTTGCCCAAATGCTGACTGAGTTTGGGATGAATACCCAACCAGAGGGATATTTTGATTTAGTGCCGTGGGAAGTTCTAGCTTGTGCTAATCATAACTTTTTGCTGACTGAGCGCAAACGCTATTTCTTGCGTTATAACGGCGGTCTAACTTATTTTGAAGTAGCTGGGCCTGGAGCTTACAGAAATTATTTGGCAGCAGCGCAACGCCTGGGATTGTCAGCAGCAGCTATGGGTTATTGGGAATTACACATCAAAGAAGATGAACGTCACGGACAGTGGATGTTGGAAGATGTGGCTTTGCCTTTAGCAGAACAATATCCCGATGATGCTTGGGAATTGGTGCTGGGTTACGACCAGGAAAAACTAATGGGCGATCGCGCCGCTAAAGCTGTTGTGCAATCAATACGCAAAGCCGAATAAACTACTTTTTCTCAGATCATAAATTCGCCAAATTAGCAATTAAAAATAACAAGTTTTTTGAAATTTTTAATTGATCATATCTAACCTTATCTAGATGCTAATTAGCATTTAGAACACTTTCTTTGGTAACAAATTGCTTGCTAAAGGAAAGTTTTTTTATTGCTTTGATGTAAGTAAGAACTAACTTAAATTATACAGTATCTTGGAAGTGCAATCACATGAAAAATATCTTTTTTTGCCCTGAAGAATCTAACTTCTACTCAACTTGCTTAGAAACTTTTGTTTTCAGAAATTGCAAAAATTCTGAATCGATTGTTGAGTTTGGCTCAGGAGATGGCAGCCCCATCATTAATTCATTACTAAGAAATAAATTTGATGCCGTAGTACATGGATTTGAATTAAATCCCTCTGCATGGAAAGCTGCCAATTCTACAATTGATGAATATAATCTCGCTCAGAAATACATAATCTCTAATTCATGTTTATTTGAGTCTTCTAAACCCGAAGCCGAATATCTTGTAGCCAATCCGCCTTATCTTCCTGCGCCAGATTCAGATATTTATATGCCGTTATTATTTGGTGGTACAGATGGAGCTACTATTACCAACGAACTTTTGACACTAGATTATAGAAATGTATTAGTTTTAGTATCTAGCTTTTCTAATCCTCTAAGTACCCTTAACAAAGCCCAAGAAAATAACTATGTTGTCCAAAATTTCATGATTTTACCTTTGAAATTTGGATACTATAGTTCAGAACCAAAAGTTAAAAATTACATAAAAAGCTTACGAGAGAAGAAAATGGCATTTTATTCGGGTGATTATTATTTTTTAGCTGGTGTTCTATTTAGAAAGCGCGAAGAATCCGAGATAAATTTATCTAATGAATTAGCTCAGGTAATGATGAATTTGTAAAAAAATACATATAACGGTTCTCGTTTAGGTAAAGTACACCCGTAGGGGCACGGCACTGCCGTGCCCCTACACCTCACGATGTATATAATGAAAAATCGAACCAAGAAGATTAATTATTTCATCGTCTTTGGCAAAAGTGCGGATGCATATCGGGCTTGCTCCCCCTGCCCCTTACCCTCGGCCTCTTCGGTAACATTTGATCTAGCATTAGCCCTTCCTGGCTTGGTTTTAGCTTATCATACTCGGTATCGGTCATCAGGCGCTGGGCGCTAAAGGCGATCGCAATCAATGAAATCACTGCTGAATCTCAATAAATCTCATCGCACCTAACCAAAAATGCAGATTACCCAAAGTCTTCATACAGCCATTCTAGTTACAGATTTAGAACGTTCTGAACACTTTTATGGCGAAATTTTGGGATTATCCAAAATAGATCGCTCCTTGAAGTACCTAGGTGCATGGTATCAAGTCGGCAATTATCAAATCCACCTCATAGTTGCGTCAACTGTCCCTACTGAAAACCCCAACGAAAAATGGGGACGTAATCCGCACATCGCTTTTTCTGTTGCAGATTTGGACACCGCTAAACAGGAGTTGCTCAATCAAAATTATCCCATTCAAGCCAGCGCCTCTGGTCGCGCCGCCCTCTTCACCCAAGACCCTGATGGAAATATTATCGAGTTGAGTCAGCAGTAGTGAAGGAAGCAGGGGAGGCAG
>NZ_JAECZB010000036.1:0-28428 GCF_016056295.1 Atlanticothrix silvestris CENA357 | reverse complement strand
AAGAGTAATAACAACTGACAACTGACAACTGACCACTGACAACTGACAACTGACCACTGACAACTGACCACTGACCACTGACCAATGAAAATCATTGCCTATACTTACAGTGACCCTTTACTAGAATCGTCTCCTGATCCAGCTAATTGGGGATGGGAGATAGATCGGGTTTATGAAGATTTAGGCAAACAAGATTCTTCTGGACACACTACGCGAGAGTCCTGCGGACACGCTACGCGATCGCAATTACAACAATTACTCGCAGATTGCCAAACTGAACCAGCAGATTATCTGCTAATTCGTCGTTTGGAAGAATTAGGGGATACTGTAGAAGAAGTAAGCGATCGCCTCAATGAACTCGAAGCAATGGGGATAGCGATTATTGCTACAGAACAATCTTACACCAGTGAAAATTCCCATCTCCGCGCTGAATTGCTGAAATTACTGCATGAAGTCCAATGTCAGCAACGCAGTCGCCGCATCCGCCAAGGACACGCCCGCAATCGTCTTGACGCTGCGCCTCCACCCGGTAAAATCCCTTATGGCTACCGCAGAGGTAAAGATAAGTACATTATTGACCGTAGTACTTTGCCAGTCGTCAAAGATTTTTTTGACAACTTTTTACTTTATGGTTCTCTACGGGGAGCAGTTCGTTACCTTGCAAAAAAATACGGCAAGAAAATCTCTGTAACCACTGGGCGGCGCTGGTTGACTAGTCCCGTTTATCGCGGTGATACGGCTTATCAAAATGGGGAAATTATTTCTGATACCCATATCCCAATCATTTCTAAAGAAGAAGCTGCCCAAATTGACCGACTTTTACGCCGTAACAGCCGATTACCATCTCGGACTGCTAGTGCGCCCCGTTCTTTAGCTGGGTTGGTTATTTGTAGTGAGTGTCAGTCACACACAACAGTTACTCGTGTTACCCAACGCTATCAAAACAAAGAGTATCTTTATTTACGTCCTATAAGTTGTCCTAAAAGTCCCAAGTGTCGGGCTATTCCCTACCAAGAGATATTAGAACATACGATTGGCACGGTTTGTCGTGACTTACCCTTAGCAGTAGCAGGGATGGATTTTCCCCAATTGGATGCCATTAAGCAGAATTTAGGGCAAGCGATCGCTCGTCAGCAAGAAATACTCGCTCAGTTACCTGCTTTAATCGAAACTGGGGTTTTGGATTCTGAAACAGCAAAATTAAGAGCTTACAAACTCCGTACAGAAATTTCAGCACTCCAGGCAAAACTGGCAACTCTTCCCCCAGTCAACTTGCGTTCTGTCGCTCAAGCTGTTTCGATTCCGCAGTTTTGGTTAGATTTATCTGAAGCAGAGCGAAGATTTTACTTTCGAGAATTTATTAAGCAAATCGAGATAATTCGCCGGGGTAAAGAATGGGATTTACAAGTTATTTTTATTTTTTAAGCAAGCGCGATCGCTTGACTGCGCTTTAAGAAGGTTTAGCTATGGTTCGTGAAAAACAAACCAGTAGCAAGTAGCGGTTTGACAAGCCTAAAATTTTGCTAGGGTACAAGTGAAAGAATAACATTGGATAAATGTGTTATGAGTGTTGTCACACCAAAGCGATTCACCATTGATGAATATCATCAGTTGATTGAACTCGGATTTTTAAAAGAGGGCGATCGCATCGAATTAATCCGGGGAGAATTAATTCAAATGGTAGCTAAAGGAACACCTCATACCTTCTGTACAACTCGACTCTGTCGCCAACTAGATCACCTAAAAGTCGATCTAGTTGTTGTGCGTTGTCAAGAGCCGATTATTCTCCCATCAAATAGTGAGCCTGAGCCAGATGTTGTGATTGCACGAGGAAATGAGGTTGATTATCTAGCTCATCATCCCTATCCCGAAGATATTTCCTTGATTGTCGAAATTTCCGACTCAACTCTAGATTATGACCAGACAAAGAAGTTAGAACTCTATGCAGAAGCCGGAATTGCTAACTATTGGATTGTCAATTTAAATGCTCGTCAACTAGAACGTTATAGTCAACCTTATCAAAATGCTCAAGGTAAATTTAATTATCTCAGTAAGCAAATTTATTTACCAGATGAGACAGTGGCAATTCCTGGGTTTGAAGATGCCTTGTTGGATTTAAGAAGGATTTTCCCTCAAAGTGCGATCGCTCCATAGAATAGATATTTTTCCTGATAATCAGGACATCTAAGCGATCGTATTAACAATTAGTTTGGGATCGAATTTCTTGTAAGATATGTGAAATTTCTGCTTCTGATTGAATATGTCGTGCCAGAACTTGAGCAGTAGCCTCTAGTACGCGGTTAGAAAATAACTGAGCTACATCTTGGCGTAAACCTTGCCCAATATAAAATTTAAGTAATGCCTCACAAGACATATCTCGACTGTCTGCTATTTTTTGAGCGATTCTAAGGTATCTTTGGGGATTTCTAGAGACACTGTTTCATGTGGGCATGGGCGCAGTTGTACAGTAACTTTTGACAGAAAGTTAAGAAGCGAACAGGGATTTGATTTACTTGAATAATGCTGATTTTGCAATCGGCGATCACTCATGATGTCAGCACCTCATCTAGAATCACAACAGGCAAGTTTGTGGCTGTCCTCAGTTGCCGATCGTTGGTGAGAAACTGAGTACAGCCAGATATTGTAGCAGTCGCAATATGAATGGCATCAGGTGTTCTCAAAGAAGGTGTGCTTGCGCGTAGCCTTGCTGCTTCACGCAAAATGGTCTGATTTATTGGAATCAACTGCATTTGAGGCGATCGCAGTAATCGCTCATAGGCATCAACCAGAAATGTATCCGAGTTTCTTAGTGGGACAACTAAGGTTTCCATCAGAGTTAGTTCGCTGCTAAAGACTTCAAGAGTTCTCGCCTGAAGACTATTCCATAAGGGATTCAACAACACTCCATAAGTTGGGGTCTGTTCGACAGCGTAAATAACTGTTACCGTATCAACGTATACACGAGCAGCATTTGGCAGAATTAGTTGTCCCATGCATCTCGTTCTGCTTGGAGGTCTCGATTGATTTCTTCTACACTTCTGCCAACAGGACGCTGTTTGTGGATTTCTTCAAGCAGGTGCATAATCGATTGTCCTTCTAGTGTCGTTTTTTGCTCTGGTATCAGGACAATTACCTCAATAGTTTGTCCTACAGAGGTTGAGAGGGTATTGGCAGGCAAGGTGATTTCAATTTTGTTGCCTGGTAAAACTTTAGTTTCAATGCGTAATGTTGATTGCATCAAGCCTTCTCCTGATTTGGTTTCTTTTTAGCTATTGTTTGTTCTATGGACTCCCTATTGTTCTATCCAATCCATTGTGGCTCAAAAAGCGATGCCTTCGGCAACGGCAAAACCGAACGCGATCGCAACCATCTCTCAACTATCAAAGGCGATCGCCCCTCATTTTACACTCTGAACAGGAGTGATGTCTTTTACAGGCTACGCCTACGCCCCCATAACACCATCATTCCACTTCAAAACAAGAACATTCTCGTTTGGAACAAGAATATTCTCACTTCAAACAGAAACGTTCTCATTTGGAACAAGAACATTTTCACTTCAAACAAGAACGTTCTCGTTTAGAACAAAAACATTCTCATTTGAAACAGAAACGTTCTCACTAAAAACAGGAATGTTCTCGTTTAGAACGCGAAACTTGGAAATAAAAGCTTGATTGATGAGGTTGGCAACATGAATTTTACTGTTCTGAGGTGAGGCGATCGCGTATATATGCTAAATTTTCAATAATTTATCATCCCGAATGTCTTCTAACTCATCCTCATCTTTCTCTTTTAAGCACTGTTGTACTAATTTCCAAGGTATGGGTGCAGATGCAAATAAACTGAGTACACAGCCTAATAACTGATCATCCTCTGCTAATTCCTCCCAACTCAACTCAAAGGCTGCTTGCACTCCCAGCTTTTCGCCTGTTTTTTCTAAAGCCTTAGTTAAAACTATAGTAGCGATCGCAGTTGCTACAGCCGTCAAGGTTACTGGTTCCATAAGTTAGCAATAATCTTACGAAATTATACTTATGATCCTCAGTTTAACAGTCCCTCTAGTCCAGCTTATGACATAAGTGCAAACCCTAACTCTGGCTCAATCTAGTTTTTGCGGGGCGATAAGCCCGGAGGGCATGGCTTCGCCTATCGCACTCCCTAGTTTTGTTTGCATAAGTCTCAAATCTTGATAATTACTCTATTAGTCAGCTTTGATTATGTGGTGCTATTTGTAAAATATTAAGCTACATTTTTACACCTTAAAACCAATATTGTATCAGTAATAACTAATTGATTAATTGGCAAAATGGCTCATTTTATATGTAACTTCAAGATAATTTGTATTGCATGTCACTATTAATCTGGAAAGTTTATTTTGTTGGCTGTAATTAACTTTATAACGAACATTTTTATACTTATTTTAGTAGTAAAAGTCTCTTTGTAAATCTGTAAACAAGCGCTATATTTGACAAATTTATTGAAAGCCACGGAAAACTGTATCCTCGAACTTCTTCCTCATGCCCCATGCCCCAAAATATATTTAGCACTGACAACTGACCACTGACAACTGACCCACGCAGCGTAAATAAACTTACACAACCAGTGAATTATCCTATTATTTGGTATGATTTTTATCAATTAATTATTGTTAAATAAATTAAGAAAAAATCAGTCAAATTCTTCAAATAATTATCGCTGTTCAGAGAAAATTGAGTTAACCTGGGAACTTAGTAATTGTGAAGAACATATTGTTGTTACTGGGTGGCAACATTAGAGATTCGCTTTGATCTCTATGTAATCGAACCAGCAAGTAAAATGATTATCATAGGATATGCAAGAAGGAAGCTTTATTTGGAGTCATCTAGAAAAACAGCATCGCGCAGTTGACAAATGGGTTGATTGGGTATGCCTGATAGGGCTGTTGTTGGCGGCAGTTTTATTATTTAGTATTAACCTTGGGGGGCTACCGCTGCGAGATTGGGATGAAGGGACTGTGGCACATGTTGCCAGAGAAATTTGGAGTGCCCCATCAGGTTCAATGCATTGGCTTTACCCAACTCTAGGAGGCAAACCCTATCACAACAAGCCGCCTTTGATGCATTTGCTCATTGCCTGGACTTATTCTTTAGGAGGCGTAAATGAGTGGACAACACGCTTACCTGGGGCGATTTTAACAGCGTTTTCTGTGCCTTTATTGTATTGCATTGGTCGAGAAATATTTCGCCAACGTTGGGCAGCAATTTATAGTGCTTTGATTTATCTGACAATGCTACCGGTGGTACGTCATGGCAGATTAGCAATGTTAGATGGCGCGGTAGTCAGTTTTTTGATGGTGATGATGTTGTGCGTGTTGCGATCGCGCCGAGATTTACGTTATTGCCTTGGTATTGGCATTGGTTTTGGGTTGATTTGCTTAACTCAAGGTCTGTTAGGTGGTTTACTAGGTGCGATCGCGATCGTATTTTTATTTTGGGATACACCCAGATTGCTCACCAGTTACTATTTCTGGACAGCTATTTTAATTGGCAGCTTGCCTGTAGCTTGTTGGTATAGCGCTCAACTATGGCACTATGGTTATACTTTTGCCCAAGTTGGGCTGTTCAACCAATCCCTCAACCGAATTGGCGCAGCTGTCGAAGGAGATGCTGAGCCACCTTGGTACTATATTATTGAACTCCTAAAATGGACATGGCCTTGGTTAATATTTTTACCACAAGCTGCACGCTTAATTTGGGAAAATCGTAACCTAAGTTGGGCAAAATTTATACTTGTATGGAGTGGCGTTTTTCTGCTGATAATTTCCCTGCTGGGGACAAAACTACCTTGGTATGTATTCCCGATTTACCCTAGCTTAGCTTTAGCTCTAGGTGCCCAGTTAGCTGAAACAGAAAATTCCCCCTTATTATCCTCTTATCCTCGTAGTTGGGTAACTGGTTTTTCGATTCTGGCTGTGGTGGCTTCTGCTAGTAGTATTTACTTTAGTGGAGGTACAACGCCAAAAACCGACCTACAGTTAATTTTTGCAGCAGTAGCTGTGACTATGACTTTGGCAGCGATTTTGGCAGAACGAGGCGACGGACAATTTCTCAAAATTTTGTTTTGGGGAAGTTATATTTCATTGGTGCTATTGATGAAATCTAACTACTGGGTTTGGGAATTATGGCAAGCTTATCCAGTCAAACCAGTGGCGGCTATGATAGCCCAGGTAAACCCATCTGTTGAGCAAATTTATACATCTTTTCCCCGTCATCGTCCCTCGTTGGATTTTTATAGCGATCGCACCATTATTCCCGCTTCAGTTGGTGAATTGCAATATTATTGGCACTACAACGGCCAACCTTATTTTCTTTTGAACGCATCTACCTTGAAAGAGCTAAAACTTGAATCAATCAAGAAAGTTGGTGAAGCTGAAGGTTGGATGCTGATTACAAAAGACGCTGGTCGTTTATAGGGCATTGGGCATTGGGCATTGGGCATTGGGCATTGGGCATGGTATGTATAATTACGAATTACGTTAGCGACGCAGGAGCGTCATTACGAAGTACGAATTACCAAACACTCATTTTGCACCTTAGTCAGCATATCTTTAAAGGCGGGAGTATATTCACCATTTTCATCTACAATTCTACGAAGTGTATACTCCCCAATGCGTGGAACTCCGCCAAACCAAACATTCTTGCGTTTCCAAATATCTCCATTGTGAGAGTTTTCGCCTCGGCACATTGTGGCATCTATAATCCACCTAGGAACCGATATTCCAAACGCTAAAGGTGTAATTTGTGCTTGTTGCAATGTTGCATCTTCAAACTCAATTTTGTACGCGAACTGAGCTAATTGGGCACCAAGAAGTAATAACCATCCCAGAATTGAATTATGAAACGTCCATTGCACTGGTGCAAAAACAGGTAAAACCAAGCTGTTGTTTTGCGTGTCCCATTCTAGGTTGTACATTGTGATGCAATCATCTGGAAGCGGATTGCCATCCATAAAAAATACGCCCTTGAGGACAGATGGTAATTTAGTTTGGGCAATTGGGATCATCCAGGTGGCAATATTATCAAGTTGCCTTTTCTCGATTGATTCAGACATATTAATTATTTGTTGAGTGGTGAGCAAAGCCTTGTAAGACTAAATCATTAGGAGTAACAGCAGTCACTTTATCAAAATCCCATTTGACTTCTGTAAATGAATTCCATTGATAATTCTTAAACAGATACAAACAGAACGTCTTGATTAAGCCAATTGATAAGGTTCTGCCGGGACAAGCTCGTTCATGTCCTTCACCATTCCAAGATAAAATATCTGTAAAATCCCGTGTCACATCAAAATTGTCGGGATTCTGGTATCTGTTCGAGTCGCGGTTAGCCGTAAATATAGAGCCAAGTAGACGAGTACCTTTTTGGAATGGACATTTCTGTTCTCCAATTTCAACTTCACCCGATTGAGTCGCAAGTTGGCTGACAAAGCGCACAGGTGGATAGAGACGAGCTGTTTCTAAAATTACTTGATTAATTAGTGTTGACTGTTCTAGAGCATATTTATTTACAGGTTCGTTGCTACTCCAGACATTATTAATCTCTGATATTACGTCATTTCTTAAGGCATTATCGAGGCATAAAACCCCAATCACAGATCCCAAAAGGGCGCTTGTCCCAGCAGTTCCGGCGATATGGATCATATCGAACACACTGTTAGCAACTTGGTGTTCGTTCAACTGATACCGGGCAGCCGTTTCCATGTAAGATGCCCATTTAGGAGATTGTTTGTAGCGCTCAATTAAATGCTGGCGATGTCGAATGCTTGGTGCTGTTTTAATCGCGAGTAGATATTTGCTAACGAAATTTGGCAAAGATGCGAGGGGAAGACCTTGAATATAAGTACTTGATGCAGTGATTTCTGATTCAGATAATGAAATCTGCCAAATAAGTTGATGCAAAATCCCCAGCATCATCTTTGGTAAATCCTTGCCAATATGTAATTGTCCCTGTTTGGCGGCTGCTGATAAACTTTGATCAACTAAACTTGCGATCGCCCCAGCCTGTTCATAAGGATCTGGTAACGCTTGTAAAAACACAGCCCGAACCCCTGTGTGTTCATTACCATTCATACCTAAGCTCAATGGATTGTTGAGCAGATAGCTAGGAGCTAATATTCTAATGATGCCTAAATCATTTCCCCGCACTTGCGGCTCAGTCTGCATTAATTCTTTGACTTGGGAGTGATTGGCGTGCATGATTGCTTGGTCTACCGCAAAAAACTTATCTCCAATATTTTCTTTGCGGATATAAAGAAAATCTCTCCATGCCCTCAGCATAACCAAGGCTTCGGTGTAATAGACGCGTAAACGCAGAAGCTTACCAATTGCCGTATCATAACCGACTTTGGCCAAACGATAAGAAAGCTGGATTTGGCGATCGTGGCTTTTAAGGACTTTATCTTTGAGTTCCATAATATTCACCTATGATTGCAACTTGGTATAAACAAGGGGGCGTTGCTGATTGAGAATATGAATTTGTCTCACGCAAAGGCGCAAAGGCGCAAAGGTACAAAGAAAAAAAGGTAATTTTGGCATTTCATACTCTGATTCAGCAACGCTATAAATTGATTTCAGATATTAATGCTTTGAGGAATTTTGGAAGGTAGCAGATACTCATAAACTGGGCGATGCAAATTGCGCTTATTGATGGTATCTTCTACTTTTTGCAGATTCTTTTGGAATGTCTGCAATAAAGGTTTTACCAGTGGATCTTTAAAATATCCCTGCGGATAATCACCGAGCCTGTTGTAATACAAAGATCCCAGTAAACTGAGTAAATTGTATTGCCGTTGCGCCTGATTCAACGGTGAGAGCAAATTGAGATAGTCTTGCTCAGTAACTTCTCTCCCCAGAGTCGAGGCTGGCGAATAACCTGCTAATGGTAATGCTGCGGCATAACCCATCAAATCTTTCTGGGGAAAGTTCACCGCAGCATGTTGAGCGCTGGCTGTGAAAATAATCAGCGTAGCGGCATCAACCAAGTAGTTCCGCGTCTGGATGCCGCCATTTTCACCAAAATCGGGCATCCGTCCACCATCGTATGCTTGAATTTCGGCTGCCCAAGCCTGGAGGGCTACATCTTTTTGGATGTCTGCATCTGTAGCGTAGTAAAGGTTTAGGTAGCCTGTAACCCATTGACGGATGGCATCCCAGACCAACAAAGCATCATCCCGGTAAGGATAAACAGGTAACAAGTTGGCATCGTCTACACCACGTTGCTGGAATTGCTTCGGTAACATGGCATTCTTGAAGCCATAGCTTTGCAATCCGTAGACTGCTAAAACACGAGAGTTATCAATCGTCGATGCAAGTAATCTATCGACCCCACCGCCAGGTGCAATGAGACTGCGTTGGGCGGCATCGTTGATTGCTAATGTACCCTCGAAATGAGGACGCAGCAGCAGACCAAGGGGATGGCTGAGTGGCAGTTGTCGAGAAGTTGCCATCACAAAAATACCAACGAACAGGTGCGTTCTGGCTAAGTGGGTAATGGCTTCTTGGATGTTGGCATCTGCAATCTGGACAACTGTTTTGGCAAATAGCCAGGCGTATTTACCAGATTTAGGGGTAACGATGGGGTAGTCTGGGCCTGGGGTTTGGCCACATTGAATAGCGACTGGCCGCAGTAGACGGTTGGGATCTGAGCCTCTGGGTAACGCAAACAGTGCTATGGGGGCATAGAGATATTTTTGCTCACTTGGGTATGTACCGTTGATAGCATTTTCTAAAATTTTATAGTCTGCTAGGTAAAGTCTGCCTTCTTCTTGAGCTGCTGTTAAGGAATCATCATTCCCCATTACTGCTTGGTAATGCTTGTCTGTAACTGGGAAGCGATCGCTAAAGCTATTTACTCGTTCAATCATCACAGGATTGTAACCAGCTACTCGCATGTAGGCAAACACTTCATCTTCTTGGAAATTTTGCGCGATCGCTGGCAATTCAATCATCGGGAACAATTTTTCGTAGTCCTTCAGACTACTTACATGTCCTGTGGGCTGTCTTTCATATAGAAGGGCAATCACCCGATTTAGAGCATCTCTAAGAATTAATACTCCGTTTTCTCTCAGAAGAGAAAACAATAAATCATCAAGTTCTCGAAAATCTTTGGATATTCCTTTAATTAAAAATTGGGGAACAATTTGTAAAAATCTAGCAATAATGCTGATTCGGATCGGTATCGCCCCCTTAATCAAAGCTTCGAGGATAAACATTTTGACATCATCGCGGACAGATTGAGAACCGCGATTACCTCGGTTAGTGATTAGGGTATTGACGAAAATAACCCGTAACTGCTTGGCCAATAAACAATACCAGTTAGTAGAAAAGCGTTCAACAGCAGGAACCTCATCCACCATTGCAATAGGTGGAATATGGGTATAGTTGTATTGATATTCTTGCCTAACTAAGTCCAGGCTATTTGTGATTGGTGTATTGATCGAATTATCTGTCATGGACACTCCTCGCGTACAGTAGATCGAAGAGAACTTCAAAAGTTAACTGAAAAAATACCTCCTTGAGTTTTTTTGTTGATTAAGTTAATGGGCTGAAACTTTTTAGGGTTTCAATAGTTTATACTGAGTAAGCTAAAAGTATTATGCAACCAGATTTAGAATTCTGGTTTTTCTAAAAGAAATTTTATAGAGTTATTATATGACTTGCTCAATCTTAAGCTGATTCACAAAAGTCTCAAATATGGGTGAATAATCTCACCCAGAACTTACGTTCTAGATGCTTCTGTGCTTGTTTTCAAGAAATTATTCTTTTGAAAGTGGAAGAAACGCCTAGAAGTATACTATTCTTCGGTACAATACGCCACGGAATCTACGTAAAAATTTCATGTTACACATTTCGGCTAAATGCCGTTGATGTAATGAATACCTTGATTCATTCACAGCAAATTGCATGGGGCGCTTAGATGCTAAAAGTTACATTTTTCAACGCGACCGAATACATAGGATAAAGTCTCCCGGTTTCTCAGATATAAGCTAATGGCAAAAGTGGCACCGAATTGACTTATATTGCGTGTCGTATCAAGGGGAATAAACATTGGGTAGTGTCCTTTATTATTATCATTTACACCAAGACTAATTGTAAAGCCTCCATCATCAGTTTTTTTCTGCCATTTTACCTTTTCGGCAAAACGAAGGAAAGCATTCTCGTCGTATTTACCCGGTATATTTCCTGCCTCTATGTACAATGGTATTTGAATGGTGAAGCCAAATTTTCCTTTACTTTTATCTACCCATAAGTTGTTAATCTTTCTGAGGTCTTCGCAGCCAACATTGTTGATAATTTCCGTCAATAATTTTTCTTTTTTATCTTCCTGCACCGAAAGGATGAGTTCCGTAGCTTTATCTCCTATCTCAGCAATATAGAAGATGAGTTTTGTTGTTTGCAGGTCAGCTTGCCCCCATTTTTCATTTATCAAATAGCTATTTAATTCATCAAAATAGTGTTCCTTTAATGATTCTTTTACTTCTCGTTCGTCTCGCTCGATTGTTTTAAAAATATTGTCTCTTTTGGTTAAACTTATAAATTCTTTATGAAGAGCTTCTACATTTTTACTAGATAAAATTTTTGTCTCAATATTTTGGTTAAATGGTGGACTTACAGATTTAAGTGTATTCTTTTTTTTAAGAATATTCAAAGCAGTGAAAGCTTCTTTATAAGCATTAACTGCATCAACATATTTTTCTTCTTTAACAAATAAATTTCCTTGAGTTTTCGAGTAGAGTATACGAATTTGTAAACCTTCTTCAGAATCATCTTCATCATTTATTTTTATTTTGTCAAAATAATTATTAGCTTTTTTTAAGTCATCTGTAATTTCCTCTGAGTTTTCCCTTGGAAGATTTAAATAACCAACCGTTATTCCCAATTCAAGAATAGCTTGTCTAAGATTGTGATCTTTGATTTTTGCTGATTGACCTGCTTGTGAGAATAGTTCTTCAGAAATTGGGTACAAACCCTCATCTGTCAATTTTCCAGCTAATTTAACTAATTCTTCGGTTTTTGTGAGATATTCTTCTGTCTTAGACAATTGTTTTCTTACTTCTTCATAATTTGTTTCAGCCTTTTTCTGCTTTTCTTGAGTATCCTCCAACTTTTTTATACTTTCATTCAAATCATATTTAAAATTATTTTTTTGTTGTTCTAATTCTTTGTTAGCTCTCTCTGTCGAATTTAAAACTTGTTTTTGGCTCTGCAAGTTATTTTGAACTATTGTATTTTCCTTTTCGGCAGATTGAATCTGAACTTGAAGTTCATTTTTATTTTTTTGTAATGTTTTGTTGTTGTCTTTTAAGCTTTCAATATTTTGCTTTTGATCTTGTATTTCTCTCTGGTTATTTTGTGATTCTACGCTTAAAGTAACTGCGATTTTACCTGATATTAAGACACCCGTCAAAGTAAATAGTAGAGCAACTGTTCCAAGAGTAATCCGTTTTTGAGCTTTCTTATTTGCATCATCTAGTACTAAATTTCTTTTCTCTACTGCTTCCCTATCCTTCCTCTCACGTTCTAATTGAGCTTCTTTTTCCAATGCTGCAATTTTTTCTTCTCGTTCTTGTGTTTGACTGGCTGCTAAAAACTGCTTATCTTGATAGTTCAAATTTTTGTCTTTTGCCCATTTTAAAGTATCCTGCAAGGCCTTGCCCCGCAATAGCCGAGATTTATCAGTACCACCAGAAGCTAACCAAAATCTAAAATTCTCAGAGTAGGGCCGCAGATTTTTGAATTTTGTTTTAATCCATTTTTGGTCAAAAATGTGTTTATATATAGGGCTGTAAACTCTTAATTTGCCATGTTGTTTAACAACTAACCCCGATAACTGTAACTCGCTAATTTCAATATTATTATTAGTACTTATTTCTCCATGTTGTTGAATCTGCTGATATAACTCCAGCAGGTAAGGTGCCATCTGCTCATCTCTGAGAATCCTGTCTCGTATAGTTCGCAAATGCTCTGGTTCATCCTGTGACTCCCAATTATCAATAATGCGCGATCGCACGACTTGTTCAACGGTACGCGGATTTTCTTTCTCTGACTCCTCGACCATAAACGAACACAGCTTTTGTGTCAGAAAAGGTTGTCCTCCTGTCCAGTATAAGATTTCTTTAATTACTTCTTGAGGACTATTAAATCTTCCCTGTAATCCTGCAATCAGAGGCTGCACTTCGTGGAGTTGAAAACCATGCAATTCAATCCCTTCACCAATATTAAAGGGAGTTTGGCTTTTATCAGTAATCAAATCGTTGGGAGTCGCCACTCCCAATAAAGCAAACGTCAGGCGTTCAAAATCTGGATTATCGACTCGCTGATTCTGGAAAAATCGAATGAGCGCAAAAAAATCATCCAGAGAAAAATCTTGACTCAGCACCCTGTCAATTTCATCAACGAAGATCACTATTGGTTGCTGAATTTTTACCAGTAATACTTTTTGGATAAACAAACTCAAACATTGTACAGGGGAAAGAACTTCCTGCTGCTTCTGCCACCACGTCTGCCAATCAAATGTGTCCTCTAACTGACAGCTTTCTACCAAAGCATAAAAAATCCCTCCATACCATTGCTCTATCGTTACCTTATGCTTCCCAATCCCTGTCAAGTCTATCACAGCACAAACTGTCCCTTCGGCTTGCAGCCTCTGCATTGTTTGCACTCGCAAACTAGATTTACCCATCTGCCGACAGTTGAGTACATAACAAAACTTACCCGCTTTCAGTTTTTGATAAAATTCTTCATCTGCAAGTCGCTTGACATAGCTTTGAGCATTAACCGGGAGACTTGCCCCAACCTGATAAAAGTTATAAGTAGGTGCTGTCATATTGTTACTCCTTACAAGACGCGGCGGAAATACTCACGATAAAGTTGGCAACGGGGCATGACATGATTACTTTGTCGATGCACCAGTCCCAGACTGTGTAACTTGTAAATTTGCATGGAGTCTAATTCAACCGGAATAGTTGAGTTAACTACCTGTTTCAATGCTTGCGCTAGTTCTGGTACTGGTTGCAAAATGTCTAGTAGCGATCGCAAGTGATTGGCGTAAATTCCTGCTTCTGTTGTTGCTGACTCCAACAAATCTGTTAGGGTGACTTTCTCAGCAGCAATATGATACATTCCCAACCGCACCAGATAGGGATGCCCTCCGACCATTGACCTTATTTCTTCTATGCGAGAGTTTTTTATTTTCAGCCCATGCTTTTGTGCCAAATCTTGTACTTGTTCTTGACTAAACTCTTCTAGTTCTACAGGTACTCCGGCATTAAAAGGAGATTGATGGATATCTAAGGGAATATAAGCTTCTGTGGAATGTGCTAATATTAGCCGTAGTTTTTTCCACGCATCAGAAATTTTCCCTTTTTCATGCCAAGAGCGTAGCATCCCAAAAAAATCTTCAACCACTTCACTATAGGCAAATAATCGGTCTACTTCATCCAAACCTAAGACTAAGGGAGAATCGATTTGAGTCAAAATATATTTATTAAAATAAGCAGTACAGTTGTCATTGCTACCTAGAATTTTTGTATTCCAAGCATGATCCACTTTATTTTCGAGGTCAAGTTCTGAGCTTACCTTGGAACAAAGCCAGCGCAAAAATCGATCAAGACTGGTAAGTACTGCTTTATCTATACTGCCTAAATCCAAATAAACTTTTTGGCAATTATGAAGAGAGCCATGAGCGAGAATCCTAGTCATTAAAGAAGTTTTCCCCATCAGTTTTGGTGCTTTAATCCGAATTAGGGAACCAGGTTTTAACAGTGTTTCATAGCAAAGAGACTCAATTCCATCATGCTCTACATAAAAAGGGGAAGAGAGCGGCACATGACCATCAGGATATTCCAATGGATATTTCAATTCTGGCGCACAAGGAGTGTTTGTTAGATAACTGGGGCATAGAGATTCGGCTGCTGGGAGTTTTTTGTTCAAAACTGGTATTGATCCTTGTGATAGGTCTTCCATTTGAATAGCAACCAAACCTTCGTCATAAGCTCTTTGAAAATTATCTTGATTGTTTAAATTTTCGTATCCCAGCCCATCATAAAACCCAGCAGCAAATACAATGGCTGCTTTATCACCAATGGGTTGGTTCATGCCTATAGCATAATTAATGTGTTGGCTAATTGCATAAGCGGGTTTTTCTGAATAACAGGCATTAAGTACTACGCAGTTTACATATTCCGCGTGCAACTTAAACAACGCAGCCAGTCCTTGCGGTGGAACGGGTTTGTTGTTTCCTCCATCATCTTCTAAGACCAAGCAACCGTCTGAAGTACCATGACCGCAGAGATGGACAATGTGGGGGTATTCTTCTGCGATCGCTCTACGAATATCTTGAGGACGTACAGCCGTCCTGATTCTAATCTCAAATTGCTCTCGCCGGATTGCCCTTCGTATTGCATCCTCAATTTCCCGAATTTCCTTATCCAAACGCAGACCGTCTGGAATCGCCGTCAAAATTAAGATTTTGCGGGATTGACTGGTATTACCATTCATTCTTTATTTTGGAATTCTAAAGATTGAGATTGAGCCAACTTCTTGATGACTATCATCTTGATTAAGAAAATTCGGCTGTTTCAGGTTATTAGCGGCTAATTTTAAATCACTATCGTAGGCGTAGCCCTACCCAGGCATCGCTGTCTAATAGTGAAAAAATCAAACTTGAATAGCTGAAAATCCAAATTCAAGTTTATTTACTTTTGTCAATGCGTAAGTCCTAAATTTTTGATAAACAGATGGTTGGTAATACTAATGTGCATAACGGCTAGTCTAAATAGTGTCTATACAAAGCTACAAATGTACAAAACAGTTTTCCAGACTGATATTAACAGTCTCAGTAGAATTACGATAGTAGTTAAGCTTAAGCAAGTTTAAACTCTTTAACAAAATACTTGCTATGTGCTTACTCAGCTTTGATCCCAGCGTTTACAAACAATTTATTACTTAGATTTATTTACTAAAAAAGAGAAATATATGTTTACATTTGTATGGGCATTGCATAAATGCGGGTTTGGCTAAGACTAAAGGTGGATTATTAGAACCTTTGCACCTTTGCGCGAAACATAATTCATCCCTGGATTTAGCAACGCCCAAAATTGGTATGCGGTCTTCACTGTCTTTGTAGAGCGATCGCAACCATACTTACAAATTACCTTCTCAAGCTAAGACAGTAGCTACTTGAGGCCAACGTCCTACTGCCTTACCAATCACGGCTAATTCTTGCATTAAGTGGTCGAAACGCTCTGGTGTTAGAGATTGGGGGCCATCAGATAAAGCTTTTGTGGGGTTGGGGTGAACCTCAATCATTAAAGAATCAGTTCCAGCGGCGATCGCGGCCATTGCCATTGCGGGTACAAATTCAGACCAACCTGTACCGTGGCTGGGGTCAATCATAATTGGCAGGTGAGTCAGCTTTCGCAATACTGGTACTACCGATAGATCCAGGGTGTTACGCGTGTGCTGGCGGTCAAAGGTGCGAATGCCGCGCTCACATAAAATTACACTGGGATTTCCTGCTGCCAGAATATACTCAGCTGCCATCAACCAATCTTCAATTGTTGCTGCCATTCCCCGCTTCAAAAGAACTGGTTTCGACTGTGCCCCCACTTTTTTCAGCAAGGAGAAGTTCTGCATATTTCTTGCTCCTACCTGAATGACATCAGCAATTTCGGCAATTTTATCTAATTCAGCAGCATCCATTACTTCTGTAATAATGCCCAGTCCGCTGACTTCCCGCGCTTTTGCTAACAATTCCAAGGCACTCTCGCCATGTCCTTGAAAGGCATAAGGTGAAGTCCGGGGTTTGTATGCTCCCCCACGCAAAAATTTTGCCCCTGCTGCTTTGACACGCTGCGCCGTTTCAACAATCATGGCTTCGTTTTCTACAGAGCAGGGGCCAGCAACAACTACTAAGGGATGATGTTCTCCAAATACAATTTGCCCATCGGGAATATTCACCACAACCTCAGAAGCTTCACCATGACGGTACTGACGGCTAGCGCGTTTGTAGGGCAGTTCTACCCGCAATACTTGTTCAATCCAAGGGCTGATTTCTTGAATTTGTAATGGGTCTAAATTTGCAGTTTCACCTACTAGACCAATTACCACTTTGTGTTGACCAACAATTTTTTCTGGTGTTAGCCCCCAGCTCATTAGTTCCTCGCTAATCCGGTTGATTTCCGCTTGTGGGGAACCAGTTTTCATAACTACGATCATATTTAATTCCCTAACTAGGTAAGAGTAAATGTATTTTGTTTATGTGATTTAATTTAGTGCAATTTATTAAGCGCGACAATATATAACTATTGCAAAATATCCAGCGCTCAGTGGCATTACTATTCAATATTGGGTTTAATGAATGACTATAAATTTTTGTTTAGCAATGTTGAAGTTATAGAATGCCAACTTCAACATTTACTCTAGAATTTATCCAACACCGCAGTTATAGGTTAACTGAGCGCCGAATCGTCATACGTTCTTCTTTTGCCGAGTTTCGCGCCAAACCTCTACCATTCTTCCCCAGTTGGTGCCAAATTCACCTAAACCGAGGAGACTGCCGACTCTTTCTTCATCCCAAGAGGCAGAGAGAACACCATAAGTTATCCCCAATACCCCTATACCAAATAATCCCATATTCACCAGTAATACAGCGATGGGAGGTAATTTGATGTCAGAGTAGGTAGCAAGCAGATAGCTCACCACTAAGGAGGCAATACCCAAAACTGTGGGTATACCACAGAACCCGGCCACGCGCCGGATCATCCTCTGGCTGACCACTTCAGGAATCGCCATCTCTTCTTTGGTGAAAGATGGCTGCTTGGTAGCCTGTTTTTCAGAGGTTTTGGGTTGCGCTGGTGGCTTACTCGCAGCTTTTACGGGTTTTTGGCGCTTCTTTTTCGGTTCAAAGGGCAAGCGAGCTTCTGAAGGAGGAGTTTCGCTCACGCGATCAGATTCTTCAGCAGACATAAGCGCTAGTTCCTATCCACGAATACCGAGACGAGCGATCAAAGCTTGATACTTTTCGCGGTTTTCTTGCTGGACATAAGCTAGCAGACGTTTGCGCTGACCAATGATCTTCAAAAGTCCCCGGCGGGAAGAATGGTCTTTTTTGTTTGCTTGCAGGTGCAAGGTGAGGCGCTGAATGCGCTCAGTCAGCATTGCAATTTGGACATCGGCAGAGCCTGTGTCAGTCTCGTGAACTTGGTAGTTGGAAATTAGTTCTTGTTTGCGCTGTTGCGTCAGAGCCATGATCGATTCAAGTGAGATTTTTTCTAAATGTATGCAGCAGTCTCCCATGATATCACAGGAGCTATTGAGGTGTATGTGGTATTAACCTTGCTGTTAAGCTAATGGAAGCCAGGAGCCAAAAATCAGTACATCAGCTAATCTATATGCTATTGCGAAATGAATATTTTGGCTGTGTGGCTAGGTAAGTCGGCAATCATACCACTGTGCCCGACTGCCACTTCAGAATCGATAAACCAATCTCTCCAAGAATTAATAGTGGGAAATTCCGGAATATGATATGTGCTTAGATGCTGATCAGAAAAATTGGCTACAACGACAATCGAAGAACCCAATTCATGCCAACGGATGTATGCCAGAACTTTAGTATCTGCATTTTCGTGAAAAAACTCGATGTTGTCACTTTGTAGGGCTGGAGTTTGCCGACGTAAGGCAATGAGTTTTTTGTAAAATTCCCATAAGTCCTGATTTGGCTTGTTTGCCAATAAAGACCATGTAATCTTTTGTGGTTGAGTTACGCTTTCGCTTTTTTCCTGATATTCACCAAACTCTTCTCCCATCCACAGCATGGGTATACCTTTGGCTGTCATTAATAGAACTGCTGCTAATTTAGCTATTTCAAATGCAGTTGTATCAAAAATACCGTGTTCGCCTAATTCTCGTAACAGGCGATCGCGATCGTGAGTTGCCAGATAATTGATTACATTTGTAACAGTAGCATAACCTTGTTGTTGAGGATCTAAAACTTGCTTGAGATTGTCTAATTCAAATGATTCACCGCAAATATGTGGAATTATAAAGTAATGAAAACTTTCATGCCAACAAGCATCTAATGGCCCGTTTGGTTTTACTACAGTGTTTGTATCGGGGATATGTTCGGCAATAGTATAAAACTGTTTACATTTAGCACAGTTTTTCGCTTGTTTAGCTAGCCAGTCTAGAAATTCAAAGTTAGCTAATTGACGAACTGCATCAAAACGAATGCCATCAATGTGATATTCTTCAATCCAAAATTGCACCACATCACTTATGTATTTCCAGGCGGGCTTAATATCTAGGTTTTCGTCGTAATTATTATAATTAAATTCTGGCCCCCAATAGTTTTCAGGGTCTTCTGGATAATGCTTATGTTCGTAGTACCAATAATTACGGTCAATTAGCATTAATGGACATTCTTCATCTGTGTGGTTGTAAATTCCATCCATGAAAACCCGAATACCTCTACCATGACATTCGTCAATCAATTTTTTTAAGTCTTCTGTCGAGCCATAGCTAGATTCTGTAGCAAAGAAATGCCGTACTTTATAGCCCCAGCTATAATCGCCTGGGTATTCATTGACTGGCATTAGTTCAATTGCATTAATTCCTAGTTCGCAGAGATAATCTAATTTTTCAATTACACCTTTGTATTTGCCTTTTTTTTCTGAGCCAACCTCGTCATTCGTAAAGTCAGCAACGTGTAGTTCATAGATGATTAATTCACGATCATCACATAAGACTGTGTCATCGTACTGCCAAATATAAGTATCAACAATGCGTTGACCATCTTTAATTCTGACTATACCTTGTTTTTCTTTTTCATTAATATCTGTTGCGTAGGGGTCAATAATATCTACCCATTGATTGGGTGCAAAACTGGGACTTTTAGTTTGCACTCGAAATTTGTATTGATAAATACCGTCTTCTAATGTTACTTCAGTTCTGAAATAACCATCTTCACCTTTTGACATGGGAATCTCTTTGCCATGAGAAAAAGAGCCAACTAAACTAGCTCCTTTGTTACGAGGAGCAAACAAAACAAATTCAATTAAGCTTGCCATTTTCAATTTTTATGGGAATTTATTGATTTCTAATTCATAAAAATATTTTGTAATAAAGAAATATTTCTAGCTTCTTTCTCAAGAAATAATAAATAAATACCTCTCTTATTTCCTTGAAAATAGAGGAACATCGTTTCTCTATTTTCAGGGGGTTAAGGAGGAATATGCAAGAAATAAATATCAATGCACAATAAATTATTGATGGGTTATTCGATTGAAATGCATCTGCTAAAAGTTAACCTTTTAGGAAGCAACTGGTACAGAGACATTTGCATTTGGTATTGAGCCGTCATTCAGGATGGGATGGCGGGTCTTGAGGTCAAATTTATAGCCATGTGGCAAGATATGTAATTTAGCTCCACAAATCGCCAAAGGCTCATCTTTTAAGATTTCACCCATGTTGTTATATGTCGCCTCTGACTCATCTACTATTGTTACCGAACCTTCCCCAATCACTTCAATTTGGCTATCAGTGACTACCATAGCTGTATTTTCGTCAATGCCAAACCCTAAAACCGCAGGTTCTTGGATTAAAGCTGAAATTAAGCGTCCTAAACGTCCGCGCTGAGAAAAATGCTGGTCAATTACTACTCCTGGTAAAAAACCAAGACCTGGCCCCATGTCTACAATTTCCATGCGAGGATTGGTTTGGGAGTCACCTTCTACAATCATTTTGTCTGGCATTACAGCAGCACCAGCACTTGTACCAGCAATAACTACACCTTCAGAGAAGCGTTTGTGAATAGCTGTGTCGATTTCAGTATCCTTAAGAATGCTGGTAATACGAGCTTGGTCTCCCCCAGTAAAAAATATACCAGTTGCTTTGGCGATCGCTTCCAAAGCAGTAGATGAAGATGCATCCTCACGGGTTTCCGTGTCAACAATGCGTATCTTTTCGGCTCCCAATCGCTCAAACACTCTAATGTAGTTCTCTCCCACGTCTCTTGGTAGTTCTGTCGCCGCTGTCATAATCACAATATTTGCCTTCGTACTTCCTGCACGTCGCACAAATTCACGCAAAATATGGCAATCTCCGTCTTTATCTTCAGCCCCACCAATAATTACTAACTGCCGTTTGCTTGTATTTTCCGTCATAGTAACTCCTGATACAAATTAACTAGTTGATTTTAATTAAGCATGACAATTGAGTATATAGAATCATCCGTTTGACTGATTATGATACAATAAGTATTTTTAAGAAAAATATAATATAAATTAATTTAGAACATTAAATAATGCCTCTAGATAATTAAACCAGAGACATTATTTAACGTAGATCAAATTAGCAGTTATAGTGTTTTTGTGTCTTTTCCTATTTTCATAAACTGAAAATAGTTTTCATGAATTAATAACTTTTATTTATGACAAAGCTATCTTTGATCTAGCCCTAATTGCTACTGCGATCTAAATATGAACAATTATCTGCATACAGTTGAAAATTTAAAGCTTTATTTTTCAAAATAACCTTTAATAAATTCCACTCCTGTAAAGCAAGTTTGTTAAGAAAAAACGTGCTTGTTCGAGTGAAATATGCCGGGGTTTACCCTGGTAGACAATTTGATACTCGTTAATATCTGGCCCATCTCCGTGACCAGAAATTAGCTTGCAACGAAAAGCTTCCTCAGCAAGTTGTCTAACTTCATCTCTAAGAGCAGCTTGTGTGCTATTCATTTTTTGCTGTCTCCTTCAATGCCGGATCTTTATAATCATATAAATTTTCCCTAAGCCGTACACCTTTCAAAGGTTAGATATTTTATATTGCTTGGCTATATAAAGACTGATTTTTTTTGACTACGGACAAATTAAAGATATGATTATGCCTTGAGATAGTTGAAAATGCCTAGGAGTAGGTTAAGCTGAGGCCAATAACACGGCAAACCAATCTTTTTCTACTTAAAAACTAATTCTAATTTGAGTCAATCTCCAATCGAAAAGTCTAAGTAACTAGAAATTCAAGTCTAGATTTCAGGGTGTTTAGCCAAAGGTTTATCATCAATGGTTCAAGAAAAAAGCACTAGTTTCACCCGTATTAATGCTAGAAAAACTGATGTGTTCGATATTTTCAACCTCAAGCATTATGTTGGGCCTAACCCCTATCTCAATAGAGGGGCGCTAGTATTTGATTTTGCTCTAGTCGAAAATAGAGAGCCTCTGTCTATTGAAGATTATATTTCCCAGATTGGCGATCGCTATCCACATTTAGGCGATCAAACCTACGAATCCTACGCTCATCTGTTTGCCAAAGTGGTATCAGAAGTAGGAAAACTGGATATGGGTTTGCACATCAACCATTGGAGTGTCAAGCTATATCCTAAATTTGTGCGGATTAGCGTCCAATCGCTACATGAGCGCACCAGCCGAGAAGTCGTTTACTTTGTTTGGGATTGGTTTGAAGCGATTACCCAAGACGAACGTTTCCTTTTTGATGAGCGACTTGTGAAGCTACAAAAACGATTTCGGCAATCTGCCTATGGTGGCCCTACAGTTTACACCTTATTGCGAACAGCCTCCGAAAAAGGTATTCCCACCTTTTATTTGTGGGAAGAAGGACTGATGCAATATGGATTGGGAAGAAAACACGTCCGGGGTGTAGCGACGACCTTTGACTGTGATAGCCATATAGATTCGGACTTCACCACCCGCAAGGATGACTGTAAGGCATTTTTACAAACCTTGGGTTTTCCCGTACCTGGGGGTGATATTGTCCTTTTTGAAAAGGAAGCTTTAGCACTAGCAAGAGAAATTGGTTATCCAGTAGCTGTCAAACCTGTGGTAGGCCATAAAGGAATTGGTGTAACCGCAGGCGTACAAGACGCGAAGGAACTTGAATCTGCTTATAGTAGAGCATTGGCGGCAATTCCTGAAGACCAACCAACGCGAATAATTGTAGAAAAAAGTATCTCAGGAACAGATTTTCGTTTGCTATGCGTCAATGGTAAATTCGTTGCAGCTACAGAACGTCGTCCCGCATCGGTTGTCGGTGACGGCTACTTAACGATTGCTGAGTTGATTCGCCAAGAGAACCGCAAACCCGAACGTTTAGACTCACCGACCTCGCCAATGAGTAAAATTCAGGTCGATGAAGCAATGGAACTTTGCTTAGAAGAACAAGGCTTGTCGTTGGATAGCGTCATCAAAAAAGACCATACTGTTTTTCTCCGCAAAGTTGCCAATCTTTCCGCTGGAGGTATTAGTATTGATGCCACATCCACAGTTCACGACGACAATATTATTTTGGCGCAAGACATTGCTCAGCATTTCCGGCTCACATGTCTGGGTATAGATGTCATTGCCAAAAATCTCTCAGAATCTTGGAAGTCTAATAACTTTGCCATCATAGAAATCAACGCCGCACCAGGTATTTTAATGCATCTTAATCCTGCTGTTGGTGAAAGTGTTGATGTACCTTCCCACATCTTAGAAACCTTTTTTGAGTCGGGTATAGATGCCAGAATACCGATTATTACATTTAATAAAATCTCAGTCGAGGAACTACAAGAAACTATTGACCATATTCTTTTACAGCATCCTAACTGGATAGTAGGTGCTGTTTGTCATGATGCAGTTTTTGTGAATCGGTCGAAAAAAGTATTACGCACAGATTACAACAGTAATGTCCAAAGTTTACTGCGTAATCCCAAACTGGATTTACTGATTGCCGAATATCCAGAAGATGTCATCGAAGAAGAGGGTATACTTTACCCAGGAAGTAATATGGTCGTTTTAAATAATCCCACCGAAATAGAGATGATTTTGGTGCGCGATGTATTTGACGGTTCTACTGTAGTGATTAAGAAAGAAAAGGATATTTCAATCCGTCGTAAAGGACTGATTGAAGACTATACATTGGGAGAAGATGAACCGTTTACACGGGTTTATTTGAAAGAAATCGGCACGGTTTTGTAATTTTTGCATTGAAAATGGGACATAAATAAACAAGAAGGTTAGAAGGTAAAGGGTAAGGGATAAAACACTTTCCTCTTTGCCTTTACCCGGCCAAGGAAGCTTGGCGAACTTCTAGCCTCTAGCCTCTAGTGCCTAGCCCCTCAATACTTCTCGGTTAAAGGGAAAAGGGGAAGGGGGAAAGGGAAAGAAAAAACCTTTAACCTTTTCCCAAAACCCGATTCCGAATTAAAAATGCACAAAGCGAGAAGTATTGCCTAGCCCCTCTGCATTCTTTGAATAAGACTTTACTTATAGTTTTGCGTGGGTAGCCAAAATAATTTTTTCTGTTGCCTCCCAGCTAATACATTTGTCAGTTACAGAAACTCCATATTTTAAATCTTCTCGTTTACCAGTAATTGATTGACTACCTTCATACAAATTAGATTCCAGCATCATGCCGACTATTGATGTGTTGCCATCTACTATTTGTTCAACAACATTTTCCAAGACAGTAGCTTGTAGTTTGTAATCTTTATTTGTATTACCGTGACTACAGTCAATAACAATTCTAGGGGGTAAATTAGCCTCTTTTAATTTTTCTTCTACTAGTTTGACGTTTTCTGCATCAAAATTAGGTTGATTACCACCTCGTAAAATTACATGACCATAGGCATTCCCTCGCGTTTGAAATACGCTTACTTGCCCCTTATGATTAATGCCTAGAAAATTATGGGAGCTTTTGGCTGAGTGTAACGCATTTAAAGCCACTTGAATATTGCCATCAGTACCATTTTTAAAACCTACAGGCATTGAAAGTCCACTAGCCATTTCCCGGTGAGTCTGTGATTCAGTTGTACGTGCGCCAATCGCTGACCATGTAATTAGTTCACTAATATATTGAGGTATGATTGGATCTAATGCTTCTGTACCAGCAGGTAATCCCAATTCAATAATTTTTAACAGTAGGCTACGTGCAATTAATAAACCATTTTCTACATGGAAAGAATCATCCATATCAGGATCATTAATTAATCCTTTCCACCCTACAGTTGTTCTGGGTTTTTCAAAATAAACCCGCATAATTAACAGTAATTTATCTTGAACTTGCTCAGCCAAAACCTTCAATTTTTCAGCATATTCTAGTGCTGCTTTGGGATCATGGATTGAACATGGGCCGACTACTATGAATTTTCTCCTATCTTGAAAATCTAGGATCTGTTCTAGTTCTTGCCTATAATTCAGAACTAATTTCTCAGACGATTTTGTTAAAGGTAGTTTTGATTTTACTTCATTGGGTGTTAATAATACGTGAGAATTTTTGATGTTAGCATTAAATAATTGATTGTGCATGGAGCAGTTCCTGCGTTCTTTGCTACTTCACTTGTGAGCGAAAATCATACACACATTTTAAATGAAAAGTACAACATCAACTCACAGAATTTTAGACAAAAAAGCTTATTCATTGACAAAAAAATACTCAAGAGGTGCTTGGATATGTCAATAAATGCTGATAATTACTTGTATAACAGGGGACAGGCTTGAAAATCTCTTAGTGTCCAGGTTTTATGTCAAGTTGTTATTTTTAAGGTAAGAATAAAAAATTTTCTGAACCTCTGTGCGTGAGGAATTTAGCCGATATATTGCGGCTGGTGACAGGCTCGCTACTTTCGCCCCCAATTATTGTAAGGTTATTGATGAGGTTAAATTAGAATTGGTTAATAAGAACTGTCTGATAGATCGAAGTGGCTTCAGCGTACAGCAGAGTTTCTAATTGATAACATTTCTAGTCTGGCAACTATTGGCACAGCATCTTATGTTATCTTTAGTCAATATAATGCTGCTACAAAGCTATCAATTGATGACTTAATTGCTGCTGTTCTAGGAGTTCTCAGTTACTTGCACTTTCGGAATTTATTGAATGCTCTAGAAGACTAAATTCAATCGAGAAGATCAGTGGCTGAGATATTGAAAATAATTAGTTACTCAACCTCAACATGGGTGGAACTTTAGTAACCATTTTTTGATACAGTGATGCTTTGTCGAATGCTGGAATCCTTATGTCCCAGGTATCGCTCCCCCAATCGCTCCAGAAAGACCTACCCCTCACTGCTCTTGCGCCCATGCAGGATGTGACAAACCTTTGGTTTATGAAGGTCATTGCTCACTATGGCAGCCCTGACTACTTCTTCACCGAGTATTTCCGCGTAAATGATACCTCACGGCTCAATCGTAGCATTCTGGCAGCAATCACCGAAAACGACACGGGTCGCCCCGTTTTTGCTCAAATGATTGGCGAAAGCATTCCCGACTTAGTAAGAACAGCAAAGGAACTCTGCGGCTATAATATCGCGGGAGTTGACTTGAACATGGGCTGTCCAGCACCTAGAATCTATCGCAAAAATGTTGGGGGTGGATTGCTGCTCTCACCAGAAAAAGTGGAGCGGATTTTGGGAGAACTGCGTTCTGCTGTGAACGATCGCCCTTTGACCGTCAAGATGCGCGTAGGCTTTGAAAATACAGATAATTTCTATAAAATTCTAGATATAATCAATCGCCACAGTATTGATTTGCTGAGTTTGCATGGTCGCACGGTGAAAGATATGTACCACGGGGCAGTGAAATATGATTTGATCGCTGAAGCAGTCAAGCGGGTCAATTGTCCAGTGCTTGCCAATGGCAATATCCACTCGGCGACAACTGCCCTGGAAGTGCTTTCTCAAACGGGCGCGGCGGGTGTGATGGTGGGACGCTGGGCGATTGGGAATCCTTGGCTTTTCAATCAAATCCGCCAAGCTTTACGCTGCGAGCCGATCACGCTCGTTCCTTTAGTAGAGGTACGCAACTATATTGATCGTTTATGGCAAACTCCCAGAGCATCAACGATGCCAGAGCGATCGCGCGTCGGCTACCTCAAAATGTTCCTCAACTACATTGCCCTGAGTGTTGACGCTGAAGGTCACTTCTTGCGGCTGATGCGACAGACGCAGACCGAGGTAGAAATGTTTAACCTCTGCGATCGCTTTCTCCTTGCTGATATTACGAAAACTTTAGCCCTAGCACCCTACTCAGGCGTGTAACTAAGAAGCATCGTCACTTTGAATGCATTCGCTTCAATTCCCCCCTTTTCAGGATGTTAGAACCGATTTTCTGGTGTTAGAGTTTGAATATTGCCCAAACTTGTTGGCTTAAACCCACAAAATACCAATTGTGGCAATATTCTGTTAGGAGTGAATGTGAATATTATTTTTCTTCGTAAAGGTGTTTTATTGCCAAGTTTAGCTGCTATCGCAGTTCTGGGTACTGGTTTATCTGCTACCGCCCAAACCATAGACCAGACTCACAATCAGCAGTTAACTGAGCCTTCCGCAACTGCAACGTCTCCAGCCGATTTGAGTACTAAACTCAAGGCTAACCGCCAAAACCTTTCTACTGAAACAACCACAAATACTAATCAAGCACTAGTATCTGATGGAACTGCGTCGCAGCAGTTCCCTAGTGCTACCACACAATCAACAGGCGATCGCATACTCACACCTGTTCCTGGAACAGTAGCAACTTCATCGATGGCACTTGTAAGCGAGTATGCAGAACCTACTTCATCTCCCTCTCAACCATCTACTTCCAAAGTAGCGCAGTCAGATATTGATTTAGGTAGGCCGACTCGTGGCGGTAGTAGCTATATCGGCGTAGCTGGCAATATTGGTATAAGCGGTGGTGACTCGTCTTTGGGTGATGGCAACTTTGCAGTTATCAGTAAAGTTGGGTTAACAAACGCTATATCAGTGCGGCCATCAGCCGTGTTTGGTGACAACACTACAATTTTAATTCCCATCACTTACGATTTTTCTTTCCAGCAAGCCGATCCATTTAGCGAACCATTAGCGATCGCACCTTATGTAGGAATAGGTGCAGCTATTAACACCGGCGATGATTCACAAGTTGGTTTCTTGGCTTCTGGTGGTATCGATGTGCCTCTTAATTCTCAGTTTACGGCAACAGCGGCTGTAAACGCTGCATTCTTCGATGAAACTGACATTGGTTTGTTGATAGGAGTTGGTTACAACTTTACTGGCTTCTAATTTGTCCATTTACAAAATAAAAGGTAAAAGGCAAAAGTGAAAAATACTTTTGTCTTTTATTTTTAAACGTGAGTTCGATGAACCTCTCACTCATACCATTTCACTAAAAAAATGATAGAAATAGTTAAGTCAGAAATATGAGCAGAAGTTCATGGCTGGAGTCACCAAAGTAAAAATAGAAGAATCGGCAGAGGAATTACGTGAACTGCTGAAAAAACAGAAAACAGCATTAGGAAAAGAACGTATTCAAGCATTGTATTTACTAAAGATAGGTCAGGTAAGGACAATACAAGATTTAGCGGTAGTGTTGGGAAGAGGAAGTGCCACAGTACAAAGGTGGTTCAAGGCTTATACAGAATTGGGA
>NZ_JAECZB010000035.1 GCF_016056295.1 Atlanticothrix silvestris CENA357 | reverse complement strand
GGGCAAGGGGGATGAAGAAGAAGCAGGGGTGCGAGGGGGAGTTTGAAACTACTTCGCACTTATTCATTTGTGATTAACACTCTTTCCTCTTCTCCCCTGCCCCCTGCTCCTCTGCTCCTCTGCTCCCTGCTCCTCTGCTCCCTAGATTTTAGCCCCTAGCCCCTATCTAGAAACTTTTACGAGATTATACTGGTCTGGTTCTCCAAATTCTATAAGAAACTACAATGTCTTTTTCTACTCAGGGTGTTCCAGGATTACCCGATCTCACACATCCAGCAGAACTAATCCAATTTGGAACCGATGTACTAAAAGCTTCGTTATTATTGGTCTTTTTGATAGTAGCTTTGGGAGTGGCGATCGCTCTTGTCAGTTTTACCTTTCGTCGCCATCAGGCGGAAGAAGCGATTTTCATTGGTGAGTGGGCTGTTCGTTATTCCCAACTATTGCGGGGATTGCAGCATTTAACTCTGGTATTAGTTCTGTTGGTGGTGGGATTTTTTCTTTGTTCAACTTTGAGCAATCGCTATCACTATTGGGAACAAGCCAAGGTGACTCAAGTAGCTCAAAGTGTGGCTGGGGATAAGCTAGAACAAGTTGCACCCCAAGTACGTTATGTAACTCAAGAGCCGATTACGTATACAACTCAAGTAGATGGCAAGATAGTCAAGGTAAATGATACGCAACAGGTCAACCGCTTTTTGACACTTGCTGGATCACAAATTCAAGTCAAGCTTGACCAAAATACCGATGTTCAAGGTCGCAGCGCCATTTATCGCATAGATTATAGTGCTGACTACAAAGTTGTGAATCGACTCAAAGATATTAGTAATTTTTTCTTTGAAGTACCACCACCCAACGGTTACTCGCTGCTTTCTAACTATAAAGTAGAACGCGATCGCATTCGATTAGAACAAACAAATCCGGGAGACTATGGTTTTCCTTTTCGCCTGCAACCAGGTGAAGAAACTAGCTTTCGCGTCACCTATCAGGCTCAAGGAGGGCCGCGTTGGGTTTATAGCACCACTGGACAGTTACTCTCTGGGTTCCGCCTTACAGCAATTGCCAACTTTTCTGCTGATTTTGCCAGCGGTATTGTACCTAATGAGATTAAAACTGAGGGACAAAGTACTCAATTTACTTGGATATTTGACGATAATGTTTCCGTGAGAAATCCATTTGGAGTATTTACCAACACTAACCCTATTCGTAATACTGGTATAATTCCCCGTCTTTTATTGCTAACACCAGCAATCTTTTTGTGGTGGATATTATTGTTATATTTATCCCTACCAATGAGTTTAAAAAATGTCGCGATCGCTGGTAGTATTTTCTTTGCTTGTTTATTGACTTTGACTTATCTAGCTCGCTTCATGAATGCTGAGTTGGCTTGGACGATGATTTCCCTAATCTTACTAATATTGACATGGGGGTTGGGGTCAACTAAAAGTGCTTCTTTAGCTGCGATCGTTTGTACCATTGCTGGTGCAGTATTGCCAGTTTTCGGATTATTAGTACCTTTTAGTGGTTTGACTCTCAGCGGCGCAGGCTTGCTTTCTGCTGTTTGGCTAGCGGTGCGTCATTGGTATGGCTGGTATGGTTTACAGCTAGAAGACTTTAAAAAGTGAAAAAGCTTGTAGAGACAGTATTATGAAACTGCCTAACCCTGAACGCGCTATCGTTGAAATAGACAAAATAGCAGTTTACTGTCTCAACCCAGAGCATCCAGAAGGAAAACATAAAGCCCGTGTATTCAAATCTGCCCTAGATTTAGATTTAAATGATGCCGAAGAGTTACAAGCCATACTTTTACAAGCAGTAGCTAATTATGATGCTATCCCTGGTAAAAGAAATCCATACGGTCAAAAATATATTATCGATTTTCCCTTGATTCGTTCAGATAAACAAGCAATTATTCAAAGCGTTTGGATAGTGAAGAATAATGAAAGCTTTCCCCGCCTAGTTACCTGTTATGTACTCTAAACAATGAGGTAATAGCAATGAAATTATTAAATGTTGTGGCTTTAACCGAAGACTTACCAGAATTAGGATTGCACCGCGGTCAAGTAGGAACAATTGTAGAAGAATATGAACCTGGAGTTTTTGAAGTTGAATTTAGTGATTTAACAGGAAAAGCTTATGCATTAGAAACATTAAATGCTAATCAGCTAATGATTTTATATCATCAGCCAATTGTTGCAAGAACATTAGTGTAATTCTGTGTGGTCGTTGCAGTCTGACAACTCATCGTTCTATTTTCTTATGACGTTCTTGGAGTTTCAGCATAATTTCTGCGTGCATCTCGCGGGTAATTGGGTAAAAATACGTCAAAACTAAGCCACAAATCAAACAAATTGTTGGTAGCGGCCCGACTGCAATACGAATAGCCAATAGGGCTGAATCTGGTTGTGTTGGTAGTATACTTTGCCCTGCTACAGCTGATTGAAAACCGGATGCTTGCAAGGCATTACCTACTAGAAATAACCCGAAGGCTAAACCGAATTTTTGCAGCAAAACCATGAAGCCATAAAAAATCCCTTCTCGGCGTTGTCCGGTTTGAAGTTCATCTAATTCAATTACATCTGGAATCATTGACCAGGGAACTAAATAAGCTGTAGATACGCCAACACCTGCCATGACAGCCATAATATACATTAAAACTATTTGACCAGGCTGTAAGAAGAATAGTCCGGCGGCTGCTATTATCCACAGACTCATTCCCAAAAAATAAACAATTTTTTTCCCAATTCTCTTACTCAAAGCAGTCCAGACAAATAACATCAGCAACGCAGTTCCTTGGACTGCAATCATGACTGTAGGTACGTCTGATTCTTGCAGACGCATACAGTTAATCACAAAGTAAGGAATAATGCTGGCTGTAATCTGTACACCTAACCACGAAAAAAGATAAATACCGATTACAAATAGAAAAGGGCGATTGGTAAAAACAATTTTTAGTTGTTCAAAGAAAGGGATAGATGGTGGTTCTTCAAGTTGGGTGCGTTTGGCTTCAAAAGCTAAAATACGATCGCGGACTCCAAAAACACACCAATATAAAGATAAAACCGAAATTACAGTACAAACTGCTGCTAAAACTAGATATTGTTGTTGGCGATCGCTAATCAAAGAAAAAACTACTTTTGATAAAATTAACGAAAGTATACTGCCACCAATAGAAAACGTGAAGCGAAAACTATTGAGGCTAGTACGTTCGTCATAATCTTGAGTTAGTTCTGGAGTCATTGCCGTGTAAGGCAAATTCACAACCGTGTAAAACACCTGAGAAATTAATCCAATCGCTACGTAATACCAGAACAAAGGCCAAATATTTGCACTCTGATCAGCACTAAATCGCGGTACAATCCACTGCAAGAAAAAGAAAATCCCAAAGGGAATTGCTCCATAAAGCATCCAAGGAAGACGACGACCCCAACGACGAGATTTAGTTTTATCCGTTAGTACTCCCACCATTGGATCATTGACTGCATCCCAAATTTTGCCAATCATCAAAACGCTACCAGCTAAACCCGCCGGGATACCAGCGACATTAGTAAAGAAAACCAACAAAAAAAATATCGAAATATTGGCAGTAATCGCTGGGCCTAAATCTCCTGCACCGTAAGCTAATTTTGTTTTAAAATCCAATTTTTGACTTTCAGGGGTTTTTTGGCCATCATCATCAGCAGAATCGTTCATAAATACCTTACGCTCATACTAAAATAAAGAGTTTGTGTTGCTTTCAGTACTAACTAAAAATTACTTCCTTTAAGTTTATGCCAGACCTTTATGTTTCTTGGTCAGATTATCACCAAAAAATTGAACAACTGGCTGCTCAAATTTATCAATCTGGTTGGGAATTCAATCAGATTGTCTGCCTTGCCAGAGGGGGACTGCGAGTCGGAGACATTCTCTCCCGTATATACCAGCAGCCGCTAGCAATTTTAGCAACATCTTCTTACAGTGGCTCTGGCAAACAAGAAAGAGGTAATTTAACATTCTCTCGTCACTTAACGATGACTACCGAAAAATTAGGTGAGCATATTCTTTTAGTCGATGACTTGGTAGATTCTGGAGTCACTCTCCAGCAGACTATCCCTTGGTTAAAGCAAAATAGTAATTTTCCAATTGTGGAAATTCGCACTGCCGTACTTTGGTATAAAGCTTGTTCGGTAATAAAACCCGATTATTATGTTGATTACTTGCCAGACAACCCTTGGATTCATCAACCCTTTGAACATTACGAGCAGATAAACCTCGCAGAACTAGTGGCTAAGGTGAGTCAACTGTGTTGATAAACACATCTACAAAATTAATTTCACACTCACTCATCCCTAAATCAGTGTTTGGATTGATTTCGATAAATAATTCAATTTGCATAAGGTAGTTAATCTAGCGATTTCATTATTACCACTACCAGGGACAATATAAAGCAGCTTCCCGTTTTCTATAGTTGGGAACTGCCTTTCTAGTTTTCGTATTGAAAACTAGAAAAAGCAAGTATTTTGAGAACCAACACAGCTTAAACCCTATTTATGCGATCTAATTAAGCAGGAATGCTTTTACAGGAATTTTTTAGCAGCTTTGCTATTTCTACAATTAACTGCTCAAGGTTTAAAGGCTTTTCCAGAAAAGTTTGAAACCCAGCAAAGAGAGCTTTCTCACGCGCCTGATTTCCAAAATGTCCAGTGATAGCAATCGCTGGAATGTCTTTTTTTTGTGGCAGCGTTAGTGAACGAATTTTATGTATCAACCAATATCCGTCTTCTTCAGGCATATTAATGTCTGAAATTAAAACATCAACTGGTGATTGTTTAATGGCTTCTAATCCATCTTTTGCATTGGATGCTGCTACTACCTGTATTCCATAGCTTTCAAGAAGAAAGGTAATTAAAACAAGGTTATCCTCTAGATCATCTACTACAAGAATTGTCAATCCTTTGAAGATATCTATGTTTGGTGTATCGTTTTTCGGATTCCTATTAAAAGAATTACCTGACACGAGAGATTGTCCCCTTTAGTTGTCTACTCAATTACAAATCTTTTCACCTAGAGCCAGCGCTACAGTTTGACCTTGAAACCTAGTAAATCAAAAGTTTTGAGTATGTTTTTCATAAAAACTACACCCTATTTAATAGGGACACGACTCTTAAGTAATGCCGCTAAAAAAAACGACCGTTGTAATGTTTGTAACCGCGATAAATTAACTACTTATGATCAGGTTGTTGGAGATGCTTATCTATTTTATTATCCCCCTGGTAGGGATTTTTTGTGCGTTATATCCCCTCCCTAAAGGCTAATTTTCACGGCATCTGCAAAGTCAGCACCCGCCTTTAATTAAAAAAGAATAGCTTAAACCTCGCAAGGAAGTTTCGCGGTCATACCTGCCTGAAAGCTTTACAGATAGGTATTTCGACCGAAACAGAAAACTTCATTGCTGACTTTTCTTTCTTAGTTGCGCCCAGTTATGTTGTGCAGATCCTTTATCCTCGTTAGCCATCTGGATTTTTACAAGCAGTACAGTTTCTATCCCGCTACTGGCGAGACTTTAAACCTAGTTTGCACACCTTTTGCACAAACCATACGCCAATGTAAGGTATCAACACTTTACTCAAATAAAAGCGTATGACTCAGTTTATGCAAACATCATTGCGATCGCGTCAACATCCCCTAATTCACCAACTGGCAAATTGTATTGAAGAAGTTTGGCAAGAACATCTGGATTTATCGCCCTATCAAGTTCCTGAAGATTTAGGTTACGTTGAGGGTTGCTTGGAAGGGGAACGGTTGGTTATTGAAAATCATTGCTACCAGACACCGCAGTTTCGCAAGCTGCATTTAGAACTAGCTCAGGTAGGCAATTCGTTGGATATTCTTCATTGTGTGATGTTCCCGAATCCCGAATATGCTCTACCGATTTTTGGAGCAGATTTGGTGGGAGGGAGAGGCGGTATTAATGCGGCGATCGCTGATTTGTCTCCCATCAATAAAGATCGCTCATTACCAAAAAGTTACCACACAGCGTTATCAGCTCTTTCTACCATCCAGTTTTCCCAACCACGTGCTTTGCCCCAGTGGGGTGATATTTTCTCAGAATTTTGTTTGTTTGTGCGCCCAGTTAGCACTCAAGAAGAAGCAGCTTTTTTGCAGCGAGTCCGGGAATTTTTAATCTTGCATTGTCAAATTGCCAGTACCTCAACTCCTTTAACTTCTGATCTTGAGGTAGCCAAGGTATTGGCAGGGCAACTCTCCTACTGCACAAAGCAGCAACAGAATGATAAAACTCGACGGGTTTTAGAAAAATCTTTTGGATCAGAATGGACGGAACGCTATATGACTACCATGCTCTTTGATTGTGCAGCTTGATTGTGAAGTTGATTGTGTGGCACATCCCACAATCAACTTAATAGGAAATGTAAAGAAACATTAAGACAATAGCATGATTGGTAAAGTGCTGAAACGTTTTGTAGATAAGGGTTTTAAATCATGTTTATATTTCTTAATCAACTCTCTCAGGATGTTTAAAAAATTGCACAAGATTTGCACAAACAGGTTGCTTTAATCAAAGGTGGTTCAAAAGGCACTGAACTCTTGACTACTAGGTCAGGGTTCAGATTCCCTCAAACTCTATTAGATATTAGGGAATTGATTGTCATGGATATCTATTTATTAGGCTGTGCAGTGGGTTGCTCTGAATCGAAAAACAGCGTTAGAGGCTGAGCTCTCCTTTGTTACGCCTTCAAAAGCTTTTGTTTGCCCGTTCATCAATACTCACGGCTCAATATCCTGCACCAGTCAGCCTTTGAACTACTTAAACTCATGTCACAACAGGAGATGATCAAATGCTAGACGCTTTTACCAAAGTAGTTGCTCAAGCAGATACCAGAGGCGAATACGTAAGCGATACTCAAATCGATGCGTTGAAAAATATGGTGGCAGAAGGCACCAAGCGCATGGATGTTGTTAACCGCATCACCTCAAATTCCTCCGCTATTGTGGCTAATGCAGCGCGTGGATTATTTGCAGAGCAACCCCAATTGATCGCACCTGGTGGTAACGCTTACACCAACCGTCGGATGGCAGCCTGTTTGCGAGATATGGAAATTATCCTCCGCTATGTAACCTACGCTGTATTTGCAGGTGATGCCAGCGTTTTAGACGATCGCTGCTTGAATGGTTTGCGCGAAACATACCAAGCTCTAGGTGTTCCTGGTAATTCTGTAGCAACTGGTGTCAGCAAAATGAAAGAAGCAGCGATCGCGATCGCTAATAACCCCGATGGAGTTACCCGTGGTGACTGTAACAGTTTGATGTCCGAGTTGAGCAGCTACTTCGACCGGGCAGCTTCAGCAGTAGCTTAAGATTTCCATAAAAAACGCACTCCCTGTCTTAGACTCACAAAACTGACAACCATTTTTGCAAAATTTTTGAGAGGTATATTTAGCATGAAAACTCCTTTAACAGAAGCAGTAGCAACAGCAGATTCTCAAGGACGCTTTCTCAGCTCCACAGAAATTCAAGTGGCTTTTGGTCGGTTCCGTCAAGCTGCTGCTAGCTTGGAAGCTGCTAAAGGATTAAGCTCCAATGCTCAAAGCCTAGCTAATGGTGCAGCAAATGCGGTGTATCAAAAATTCCCTTACACCACCCAAATGCAAGGCTCTAACTATGCTTCAAGCCAAACAGGTAAAGACAAGTGTGTGCGGGACATTGGTTATTACCTCCGCATGATTACTTACTGCTTAATTGCAGGTAGCACTGGGCCAATGGATGACTATCTAATTGGTGGACTGGCTGAAATTAACAGAACCTTTGAGTTGTCTCCTAGCTGGTACATTGAAGCCCTCAAGCATATCAAAGCTAACCACGGTCTTAGTGGAGATCCGGCTGTAGAAGCTAATTCTTACATTGACTACGCCATTAATGCCCTAAGCTAAGGGTATTCTTCTAGCCCAGAACAGCAGAATACTAGTTAATGCTCCGTTTCGTTGCATAAGTAGTCTGTAGTTCTGGGCATGTTGTTTGTAATAGTCAGGAGCTGAGATATGACAAGTTCTATGGCAGCTAGGCAATTAGGATTTGAGCCATTTGCAGAGGCATCTCTCTTAGAATTGCCGATAAATTGGACTGAGGGTGATTTACAAGCAGTGATTTCTGCTGCCTATCGTCAGGTATTTGGCAACGACCATTTGATGGAAGTAGAACACTTAGTCAGTGCCGAATCCTTGCTACGCAAGGGTGACATTACAGTTCGGGATTTTGTGCGGGCTTTGGCTCAGTCAGAATTGTACCGACAAAAGTTTTTTCACTCAACACCCCAGGTTCGCTTTATCGAATTGAACTATAAACATCTTCTCGGTCGCGCACCTTATAACGAGTCAGAGATTACCTACCACGTCAATCTTTACATTGAGCAAGGATACGAAGCAGAGATCAATTCTTACATTGACTCAGTGGAATATCAAGAAAGTTTTGGAGAATCCATTGTCCCATATTACCGAGGGTTTGAAACTCAACGCGGACAAAAAACCGTAGGTTTTAACCGCATGTTGCAACTTTATCAGGGATATGCGAACAGCGATCGCGCCCAAGGTAAAAACAAATCGGCTTGGCTAACTCACGATTTGGCTCGTAATTTAGCAAATCCAGTGCGGACACCTACCTTTGGAAAGAAACTAACAGGCACAATCAGTGGCGATCGCGGACAGGTATATCGAGTGCGTGTGATGCAATCTCACAGCGGCCGCACGCCCCAAATCCGGCGCAGCATGAGTGAGTATCTTGTTGCCTACGATCAGCTTTCACCCACACTCCAACGGTTGAATCAACGTGGTAGTAAAGTAGTAAGTATTTCCCCTGCTTGATCAAAATTAATGGTCAAACACACCATATAAGGAGAAGAGTTTAGTGGCAATTACAACTGCGGCTTCCCGTCTAGGAACTGCCGCCTTTAGCGAAAGTAGCCCTATTGAACTGCGTGCCAATTGGACACTAGAAGATGGTAAAGCTGTTGTGAATGCAGTTTACCGTCAGGTATTGGGCAATGAGCATCTAATGGCAGCAGAACGTCTTACCAGTCTTGAGTCTCTGCTTTATAACGGTCAACTTAGTGTACGTGAGTTTGTCCGTGCTGTTGCCAAGTCTGAGTTATACAAAAACAAGTTCCTTTACCCCCATTTCCAAACACGAGTAATTGAATTGAACTTCAAGCACTTGCTAGGACGCGCTCCCTATGACGAGTCTGAAGTAATTGAACATTTAGATCGCTATCAAAATCACGGATTTGAGGCAGATATTGATTCTTACATCGATTCTGCTGAATATGAAGCGAGCTTTGGTGATTACATTGTGCCCTACTATCGCGGGTTCTCAACTCAATCTGGTCAAAAGACCGTGGGATTTACCCGGATGTTTCGTCTCTATCGGGGCTATGCTAGTAGCGATCGCTCCCAGTTGGAAGGAACTAGTTCTCGTCTAGCGGGTGAACTTGCTAGAAATAGCGCCTCTACGGTTGTCGGCCCCTCTGGTGGTAGTGAAGGCTTCGCTTACCGCCCTTCCAAACAAGGTGTTACGCCCAACCGCACCTTTGGCAGATCCTCTGTTGGCTCTTCCAGTGGTCTTTACCGCATAGAGGTATCGGGAATCTCTCTGCCAAGATACCCTTGGGTTCGCCGCAGCAATAAAGAGTTTGTTGTTCCCTACGACCAGTTATCAGATACCCTCCAGCGGATTAATAAGCTGGGAGGTAAAGTAGCAAGTGTCACACTTGCACAATAACTTAAAATAACAAATTGGCTCAGGGAATATTAAACCTCCTGCAAAAGTCATTGATTTAGAAGATGAGAGACAGGAGTCAGAATATTTCGACTTCTGTCTTCTGAATTTTAATTCCCAAGCAAAAGTCTATAGACTTCTTGCAGAAGTGGGGGAAAGGGGAAAGGAGAAGGGGGAAAGGTATGGAATTTTCCCTTACCCTTTAACCTTTAACCTTTCCCCAACGTCTTGCAAAAATTACTTTTGCAAGATGTCTTAATTTAGACACAATTAAAAATCGCTATCATACCCTTAATTAGGAGATATTGCAGCCATGTTGGGAAAATCTGCATTAACTAGAGCCTCTAACTCAACATCAAATAACCGTATCTTTGTCTATGAAGTGGAAGGATTACGGCAGAATGAGCAAACTGAAAAAAACAGCTACCCGGTTCGCAATAGCAGCACCGTTTTTATTCAAGTTCCATACAGCCGTATGAATGATGAGATGCGTCGTCTGACTCGTTTAGGAGCCAAAATCGTCAGCATCCGTCCACTTACAGAAAGTTCAACTGAAGCTACTAAAAATTCAGACGAGAATTAAGGTATAGGGCATGGGGAAGAAGGGGTAAGGGGGAAAGGGTAAGGGGGAAAGGGTTTGTCTCTTCATCCTTTACCCAGCCCGCAGGGCTATTTTCCCTTTACCCTTTACCCAAGATTGTTTATTCCTCATCCTTTACCCCTTGCCCTGTAACGTTTACCCAAGATTGTTTATCCCCTGCCCTCTGCCTCTCTCAATGTTTCTGAATTTGAGAAATCGCTAATTTTGCAAGTAGACGCACAACCTCTAGTTCGTCGTTGAGGGCAGATTGTAGAGGTGCTAATGCGGTGCGATCGCCTATTTTGCCGAGGGAAGTTACAGCTGCCTTTCTCACTTCCCCATCGCGATCGCCCAATGCCAAAATTAGATGAGGGACGGCGGGAGGATAGTTAATTTGAGCTAATGCCGCTGCGGCTTCTGTACGAATTACGGGGGCTGGATCGGTCAGAGATGATATTAGTACGTTACAAGCGCGTTCGTCTGACTGTTCTTGAGCCACATGGGCGATCGCACCAACTACCGCGCATCTAACATCAACAGAATCGGAATCGAGGGCTTTATACAAATATTCTGCGGCTTCTGAGCCAATAAATGCTAACGCCCAGGCTGCTTGTCCTTTGGTACTTTCAGGATATTCAGGTGATGCTAAAACCTCTAGTAATGCTGGTACTGCGGATTCACCTGTCCTGGCTAACGCTCCAGCGGCTGAAGCTCTAACCACGGTATCCTCATCATTTAATAAAGCGTGGAGTAAGGTTGGTACAGCTGTGGGGTCTGCAATAATTGTGAGAGTTTTAGCAGCAGCTCGCCTGATTACTGGGTTAGGATGGTTTGCCACCGCTTCTATTAAAAATGGGGTTGCTGGTTCCCCAATTTCACCGAGTGTCTCTGCAAAACGTAGCCTAACTAAACCTCGCCGATCGCCCAGACCATCAACTACCATCCGCTTCAGAAGTTCATGGTCATTGGGGTCGAAGGTGTCGAGGGTGATTTGGTCACTGACCATCTCAATCAGGGCATCAGTTTCTGCCTGAGCCAGCAAAATCGAATCATCTTCAGATTGCGTTTTGGAGTTGAGCATATTACTCATTGCAAATTCCCTATCGCCAGTGACTTCGTTGGATGACAGTTTTGAAATTTAAAATTCAAAAACTGGATTTTTAATTTTTAGTTCTTAATTTCTCGGTACTGCATAGCACCATCCAAAGGTTAAAAATTAACCTAATTATCTACCGTCAAAGCAGCCTGCTGATTGCGGAGTGCTTGCAGAGTGGCATCAATTTTAGCAAGATCAGGCTCTAGTTGTGCAAGTGCTTGAGACCTCAACATCTTAGCCCGTTGCGCCATTGTCAGGGTGTCGCTAACTAGGCGTTCCCGATATTCTTCTAATTCTGCGATCACTTCTGTTAGTTCTTGAGCAGTTACCGGATCTGTTGCGGTGAGTTCTGAGGATTCAGTCATATCTATTCTTTTTCCTAAAAGTAATTGCTAAATGCTTGTATCCGATCTTCTCAGATTGCGTTACCCGTGGGCAAACCTTTTTAAAAAGAGCAGGGAAGGCAGGGGAGCAGGGGAGAAATAACTAAATCTCTTGCTATTGCCTATTGCCTATTGCCCATTTCTCTCAATCAATATCGCCAAAATACTCTCTTACACCTGAAATTTTGCCGTCTTTGACATCAAAGGAAATGGCATTCCGTCCTTTGAAAGGCTGGTTGGCAATGGTTCCTTGACTTTCAAACTCAAACGTTACAGTTGTATCGTTACTAGTGACCTGATCTGGTGGACTCAATATGAGGCGATCGCCTGTTTCTTTGTGCCTCCATAGCCTGGCACTCATCTGCTCTTTACCTTCATATCCAAAGGATGTATCCCGCTGTTTACCAACTGGAACCCAGAACTTCACTTCATCACTAAGCATGTCAATGTAAGGTTGAAAATCTCCTGTTGCCCATCCTTGGGCGAGATAATCGAATGCCTGTTGGGCAATCTTAAAAGTCGTATTCTGCTGCATCTGTTAGCAGTATTAAGAATTTTGAGGATTTTGAGCGATCGCTACTGCCAATTCTCGATATCGACGTGGATCACCTTCAGGGAACACTAACCGTTCCTGATCACGGCGCTCGTAAAGTTTCTCCATAATCAAGTGCCAATCCATTGCTGACAGAGGCGAGGGCTGAACTGCAACAAGTTGGGTCTGAGGAACTGCTGTAGTTGCTAACAGTTGCTGCTGTGCCATCCATACACGACCACGAACGGCCCAATTATCATCACTGTTCGCCATTTGCTCAAGTTGCGCCAGAATTTGCGATCGCCAATCTACATAGTTGGCAGAAATCGCCGTTGCCAAGCAATGTAAGCCAACGACTGCCGAATACCGCACAATCCACTCTTCATCTTGTTGTGCCACAAACAATAAAGCTTCCAAAGCCTCTTCTTGAGCAATTTCTAGGAGGTCGTCCGGGAACCAATGCCACTTCATGGCTCCTAAACCTCTAGCTGCTGCTCGGCGGACACTGAGGGCAAAATCAGCAGTTGCTGCTCCCAATAAAGTTACTAATCCCCTGGGGTCGCCAATACCTGCTAATGCACGGATTGCCCAAGCTCTAGCGGAGTAGTTATGTCGATCTAGTTGATCTAGCAAAGCCGGTACTGCTGGTTCTCCGATTTGTATTAGCCCATCCACAGCTGCAACTGCTGCGCCCGGATTGTTGTAGCCCAAGGCTGCAATCAAAGTTGGCACAGATCCTTCCAGACGAGCTGCTGCTAAGTTTTGTACAGCTTCTAACAGCAGGGTAGAAGAATCGGCTTCTTCTACGGCACGAATCAAAGATTGGAGGGTGGCATTCATGAGGAGTGAAAATGAAGGATGAATAAAAATCTTTTAAGAGATTGATACATATATCAAATATATATAACAATCCTATAGCAATTTATGGAGCTTTTTTTGTGATTGAAATGTGATACGGCACGTCTCTACAGCAAGATAAAATAAAAACAAATCAACAAAAGGCAGTATTTATGGCAACCCAGGTTAGTGAGACCAAATCTTCCACTGAACTGGTAATTTCTTGGGAACCATTGCCCGACGATTTTCAGTTAGAAGATGAGCCAGTGGAGAATACAAGTCAGCCAATCTTGGCTGGTGCTTTGCGTGAAAGTTTAGAAATCAATGGTTTCATCCAACCCCAGATGCTGATAGCTTCAAATTTTGGTCTTTGTGCAACACTCAACGGACAGTTTATTGCTAAAGCTCCTGACTGGGTTTATGTTCCTTTTGTAAATGAGGTTTTAGTTAATCGCAAAAGCTACACACCCAACTTAGAAGGAGATATTCCAGAGGTTGTGATAGAATTTCTCTCTGACACTGAAGGCGGAGAATATTCGGTCAAGCGAGCTTATACACCAGGAAAATGGTTTTTTTACGAACAAATTTTGCAGGTTCCCATTTACGTGATTTTTGAGCCAAATGGGGGTTTACTAGAATTTTATCAACTCGAAAATGGACGTTACGAATTAAAGCAACCTGATGAAAATGGTCGTCATTGGATTGGTGCGATGGGATTATTTTTAGGAACTTGGCAAGGAACAAAAGAAGCCAGAACAGGTTATTGGTTACGATGGTGGGATGAATCAGGTAATCTGTTGCTGTGGGCAGTTGAACAGATTGAACAAGAACGCCAACGTGCCGAACAAGAACGCCAGCAAAAAGAACGGTTGATTGCCTATTTACAATCTCAAGGTATAGACCCGAATAATTTGCCTACAGTTTAAATACTTACCTAAAGCAATTCATCCATTAATGTCATCACCTTAATTGCTCCTGAAGATAAATTTGGTGGCGTGGTTTGTTGCAATTGCTTTTCTAGTAGACCTTTGAGGGCGATGAGTTTGAGACTATTTTCTGCTAATGTCGAAGCGATCGCCTCTGCCGCAGGTAAATATCCAATTGCTCCTAAATCAGCTAGAACAGCCCGACGTAATTGTAAATCTTTGTTGGAGAGTTCTTGTATAAGGCGATCGCCATACTTGTTTGCTTCGTATGGATCAGATGCTAACTGGTACATTGCGCGCGCTGCCGCATATTTAATTCTAGGCAGAAAGTGATCCAAAAAAGGAAGAATATATGGAATTGCATCTGTTGCCCCCAGTGTTCCCAATGCCTCTAGAATTGAGTCAAAGGGTTGAGCTAGTTGCGGAGGTTCGGGAGCCGGTAAAGTTCCTGGGACATGATTATTGAGCAATTCAATCAAAATTGGAATACAAGACAAGTCCCCCAACATCTCTAGAGACTGTGCTGCTGCTTCTCTGACATAAAAGTCAGAACATTCCAATGCTCGCATTAAGGGAGCTACCGCCCGACGATCGCCTAATTTTCCTAATGCTCTCGCTGCATTTCTCCGTAGGGGATAACCACCAACTTCTGTGCGATCGTCTTCATCTTCGAGGGCTTTAATCAACACATCTATTGCTTCTTGGGCATCAACTCGAAAGCGTCCTAACCACCAAGCAGCGTATACCCGTAATCCTAAATCTTCTCCCTGGAGATTGGCGATCGCTTGCTCTACTGTAAGTTGATTATCGTCTTGGATACCAGATTCGTTGTCCATAGCGAAAGGTTTTTGGATGGAAGACAAAAGTCAGTAATCAGAATCATATATTTCTCTGATGCCTGAATTCTGAACGCCAGTTCAACAACTTTTTTACAAAAAACAATGCCCGGAGTGGTAAACAATCACTAACATCTGTCAGTCATCGCATACCCCTCCGGGCAGAATTATCAACTAGCTTAGAGCGTTGATAGCGTAGTCGATGTAGGAGTTAGCTTCAACAGCAGCATCACCGCTTTGACCATGGTTAGCTTTGACGTACTTCAAAGCTTCAATGTACCAGCTGGGAGACAACTCGAATGTGCGGTTGATTTCAGCCAAACCACCGAGCAAGAAATCATCCAATGGGCCTGTACCACCCACAACTAGACAATAGGTAATGATGCGAATGTAGTAACCAATGTCACGAACGCACTTGTCTTTACCAGTTTGACTAGAAGCGTAGTTAGGGCCTTGGGTGCTGGTGGTGTATGGGAATTTTTGGTAAACAGCATTTGCTGCGCCATTAGCCAAGCTTTGAGCATTGGCACTCAATGCTTTAGCAGCTTGTAAGCTAGCTCCAGCTTGACGGAAGCGACCAAATGCAACTTGAATTTCGGTAGAGCTGAGGAAGCGTCCTTGAGAATCAGCAGCAGCTACTGCTTCGGTTAGAGGGGTTTTCATAGTTTACTTATCTCCCAATTATTTTGTGAAAAATGCAGCAATGGACTTGTTACAAATAGCAGTACAGCGTTCAACAATTAAGCGACAGCAGCAGCAGCTTTATCGAAGTAGCTACCTAATTCAGAGATTAGGTTGTTGCAATCGCCTCTGGTGATACCGTTGGTGTTGTTAGCGATCGCGATCGCTGCGTCCTTCATTTTCTTAACGCCCACTGCTACAGAAGCACCAGGAGTACCCAAAGCTTGGTAGGTTTCCCGTAGACCATTTAAGCAACGATCATCGAGGACACTAGCATCTCCAGAGAAGGTAGCGTAGGTGACGTAGCGCAAAATAATTTCCATATCGCGCAAACAAGCAGCCATCCGACGGTTGGTGTAAGCATTACCACCAGGAGCAATCAACTGGGGTTGCTCGGCAAACAGTTCACGAGCCGCATTCGCAACAATCGCTGATGAGTTGCTGGTAATACGGTTCACGATGTCCATGCGTTTGTTGCCATCAGCAACCATTGCACTCAGTGCATCTAGTTGGGAAGCACTCAGGTATTCGCCCCGTGCATCAGCCTGAGAAACTACCTTTGCAAATGCGTCGAACATAAACTCAATCTCCTATATGTTTAGTTGAGTACGGTTTAGATCACAACCGAGTTTGGTTAAGTTTGGCGTAAGACTGCTTGAGCAGTCTAGGGAAGGCAAAGCCAGTTGATGATTCACCAGCAAAATGTCTTCCTTTCTTCCGATCAGGAAACTTGGAAGATTTTACATTTCTTAAAAGATTGAATGGACTGAATCTCAGGTTACTGGACAACCTGCACCTGTTTTCTAAACGTGCATTTCAACCTTTTTTTCAACCTCTTTTTTTTATACTATGTCGTTGGATCATTTTTTGTTACGAATTATCATGAGTTTTTATAATTTTTCGTAACTTAACTTTACAAATGATTCATAAAGGGGCATGGGGCATGCCCTATGCCCTATACCCTATTGTCAATTTTCTCTCTAAGTCAAACAAAAAGCCGTGGATATATTCCTCTGTCCACTCGGTTCCATAAAAGCGGGTGAACATGCCCCGTGCTGGGTCTTTCTCAGCCCGATATCGTAGATAGCGCAGTTGAGCCTGTTCAATGTCCGCTAAGGACTGAGAATCTGTGACTGGTTCGGCCTGATCAACAAAATTTAGATAAGCCTGGAGATAGTCTTTAAAAGCCGCAAACACATGGGTTTCTACAGCTTCATCTTCCTGTGTGCGAGTCCAAAGAAACGCTGGCGAGAAAAATGGACGTGCTTCTTCAGGAAAATCTCCTCCCCAAGGAAGATGCTGTTGATATGTTTCAAATATGGGCAATATCGGTTGTGTGTACTTTGCTTGGTAGGCTGGATCATCTCGAAACAAGGGCTGCATATCTAGGGCAATCAGGTGTCCTCCAGGTAGAGTTACCAAGTCTGCACCGAAGAAGGGCAAATCGTAGTTCAGATGAGGAAAGATCACAAAATTGAGAACTTGAAGCGATTTTCCGCCTTGGACATGAGCAGCTCTAATTTGCCGCAGCTTTGGGGATTGAAAGCCAGTACTGGTGGTTAATACTTCTTCTTGATGTTTACCCTTGCCTACAAGTGCTGATTTAGCCTCAAATCCTGCGGGAATGGGATAGGGTTGCAAGTCTAAACGTTCGTGCAACAAAGCGATCGCATGGTTCAAAAAAGGCTGATATAAAGTCATGGTAAGTCTAATTATTTTTTGCCTACTCCAGCAGCTAATGGCACTGCATCCTCAAATAAAAATTCATGCAAAAATCGTTCTGACCATTCATGTCCAAAATAGCTGCTGAATAAACCAGACGCAGGGTCACGTTCTGCGCTGTATTGGTCGTAGTCCTTCTGCGCTTTGATAATTCGCCGAATGTCCTCTGGATTGGTTAGAGGTGTGGCTGACTCTAGCATCTGCCAGTAAAGATTTAGATAATCTTTAAATGCTGCAAATACCCTTGTTCTCACAGTTTCTGCATCTGTTTTGGCAAACAGCAGATATTTTGAGAAGTACTGGTTAGCATCGTAAAACTTCATTTCTAAATCTTGCGCCAAGTCAGGATACTTCTCATGTAAGGCTTTCAGGGGATGAATATACTTTTTGAGGTAAGCTTCATCCTGAAATAATGGCTGAAAGTCCATCACAATCAAGTTTTTGACCTGACCGAACGATAGAAAGTCTACGCCGAGTAACGGCAAATCGTAGTGGTAATTAGGATAAATAACACTATTGAGGATTTGGGCACTCGCACCTGCATCGATGCTGGTATAGCGAATTTTGCGAAACTCTGGACATTGATAACACCAACTGCGAATAGTAGCAGGATTTCTGCCGCGATCGCTTGCTTGATATTCTAAACCCGTTGGAATTGGGCGACTTTGTAAATTAAACCGTTGAAATAATGATTGTTCTAGATGCTGAATAAAGGTTGTATACATCAATGTTATGCACTCATATACCTTTAACCCTTGAGAATACGAAACATCATGAATCCGCGTCCCATTTCTCATAAATAAAGCAACAATCCTTAATTTTTGGGCATGGGACATTGAGAAGAAGGGGTAAGGGGGAAAGGGTAAGGGGGAAAGGGTTTGTTTCTTCATCCTTTACCCTTTACCCGTTTAACCTTTTCCCCCCTGCTTCCCCCAGGGCTGTTTCATTCCCTAAAAGGCGCTGATTTACAAGCGTTTCAAGCAAAAAAAACAGGTGACTAAAAAATCTGATTGGGCAAGAAAATGGTGAACGCACTTAAATTTGCTGGTTGAGGTGGTAGTTTTTCTTTTTCCCACTCAAGCAAATTTCTGATTCATACTCTTGACAAAATCTCTAAGAGATCGAATGAATCAGCCCTGCCTGCTTCCCCTGCCTCTTCCCTAGTCTCTAGACAAATTACGTTGCATCATCTGTGCTAAAACTTCTTCAGACACACAGCGCCGTTCAGAACAATAGGTCATCAAATAAACGCCGTTCATCATGCGAACTGTGCTGGCGCGTACCCGAAAATCATCTGTAAGAAACCAACAGCGCTCTTGTCCTTGATTATTGTCATATTCTGTATCAATGGTCAAAATGCCATCTTTACCAAACCAATAACGACTGACTACCGGAATTTTTTCTACATAGCCCTGGTCGCGCAATAGTTTACCCGATCGCCCCATATCATCATCTGGTATATCAACCAAAACTGCGGCATAGTCTGGATTTGGCTCTTGTTCATCCAAATTACCTTGCCACATAAAGCTGGCTCCCCCCATTGACTTCGCTGGGTCAATTCCTTGCTGTTCACAGATGGTTTTAACTCTTGGGTCATCTTTAGTAATAATGCCTATATGGAGGTTCGATTCCCCTGACTCATCCGCCACCAAATCAAAGTGATGTACGGTGCGCTGGATAAACCAGACTCCTTCGCTTTTGCGAAAAAAGTCAAGCATCGTCATGGGGGGGATGAGTCGCATCGTTTTTCTACCTCAGAGTGATTCTATATAGTTATCGCCTTCTACCTACTTCACTGAGCCAATTCTCGCTCAATCGCCGCTACCAATTGCAAATCATTGGGTGGAACAGCACTTTTAAATCGGGCAACAACTTCTCCTTGTTTATTCACTAAAAACTTCTCGAAGTTCCAGGAGACATTGCCTGTAGGTTCTACGGCTTTAGTTAGAAAGGCATAGAGTGGATGCTGCTGTGATCCTTGAGCATGAACTTTATCAAATAACTGAAAACTGACTCCATAGCGAGTCGTACAAAATTCCACAATTTCTTCATTGGTTCCTGGTTCCTGCATTCCATAGTCGTTGCAGGGAAATGACAAAATCTCTAGCCCTTGAGTACGATATTTCTGATATAGCTCCTCCAGCCCTTTGTACTGGGAGGTGTAGCCGCAGTAGGAGGCTACATTGACAATCAATAACACTTTGCCCAGATATTCTTTTAAGAGCGTGTCTCTGCCATCAATAGTTTTGACGGAAATGTCCGCGATCGTCGTACTCATGTCAGGTCAATCTAAATTTTTTTGCCACCCTTCATCCTACGATGAAGAATGGCATAATTGCCGATAGATTTTGTAAGGTTTCAGACAATCGATAACAGCTATAATACCCCTAAATAATTGATCTCAACTCATGACAGGCAAGGAGATGCAAAAACCATCCCCAGAAATTTTAGCTGCTATCAAGGCAGGGGTAGCTCTCAATCAAGAGGACTTGTACCAATTGAATTTCAGTGGTCTTGATCTACAAGGAGCCAACCTGAAAAAAGCCAATTTGATTGGAGTTAATCTCGCCCAAGCTAATTTGAATGAAGCAGATTTGAGTCAAGCCGATCTTCGTGGAGCAAACTTAAGTAGGGCTGTTTTAAAGAATGCAAATCTACAGGGAGCCTGTTTACATCGTGCTAATTTGAGTGGGGCGGATTTGAGTGGGGCTAATTTGGAGGGAAGTAAGCTGCAAGTATCCCGGTATAATAGCCAAACAATTTTTCCGGCAGAATTTGCCTACAAAAGCTCAGGGGCGGTTGGGCCTGGTGCAAACCTCAATGGAGCTTATCTGAATACTGCCAACTTGCGGGATGCTGATTTACAGGGTGCAAATATGCTGGGGGCATATCTCGGTGGTGCTGACTTGACAGGAGCAAATTTAAAAGGTGCTAGGCTCAGCAGTGCTGACTTGCGGAGAGCTTTTTTGACGGGTGCTTATTTGCGAAATGCTCGATTAAATGGGGCGAATCTAGCGTCTGTTGATTTGCGGGCTGCGGATTTAACTGATGTGGAATTTGAGCATTTAGAAAGTATTGCTGGAGCAGATTTTAGTAATGTGCAGGGACTGAGTGAGGCAAATAGATCGCGCTTACTTAGCCACCCGATGGAAGAGTTGGATGTCTGGAATTCATTTACGCGTAACACAACGCGGGCTAGTTTGGAGAAAGGCTAAGGAGTTCAAAAGAAGCAAGGGGAGAGGAACCTGCTTAGCCAAGGCGGAAATTTAACTTTTGCTTACATAGTGCGAAGGCTTGTTTGTGCTGATAGTTTCTTCAATAGGACTTACAGTCCTGTTTAATATAGGACTCATATTTGATTGCGTGCAAAAATCTAGTACACCTCAAATCACTTTTTTCCTGTTAAGAGTTCCCTACCTACGCAAGTAAACCCTCCAAATCAAAGCGGATTCCTATAGCTGTTGTTTTGCCTCATGCAAATCAATACTTAATTTGTGTATACTCAGAACCATTAAATACTGTATTTTGCTATCAATATTTTAATAATTTTTATTATTTAACGTAATCTTACCTTAAGAAATTTAATATTAATTAAATCAGTAAATTACTTTTATTTAACCGAATCTTTACTTAGATAAATTTAAATTAGATGAAACTGCTATTAGGTAAATATAGTGCATAAAATACAACATTTTGTGTCTGCTTATTTGGTGCAAAAGGATACAATATCTTACACTTATTTACGGAGTAGACATTCAAATTTTTAGATGTATGATCTGAACTAACTTGCTTAATATTCTGATAATTACTTAAACAAAGGTCTGTTTTAGTAATTACTGACACCAGCTTTTACTGATGGCTGTGAAATTTCATCAGGGCTTCTGGGTAATAAATTACCCTTAAGGGTACTAGCTTTGTCAAAGCATTTCTGTCAGATTGAAAAATGATAGAAGTAATTGCTAATTGCATTCAATACAGTTTTTGCGACAATAAATGGTTACTTGTTTATGTCTCAACATTAGTTGAACACGCAATCAAAAATTGCAAACGACTATATAGGTAAATTTTTAACACCTTTTCAGCGTAGGTTGCTGCAAAAAAGGTTACAAGAAGTTTTACTAGATTCACATCGTCAGCGTATTGAAATTATGTTGTTAGCTGACCAAGGACAATCTCAAACAGCGATTTGTCAAATTTTAGGTTGTTGTCCAGCAACGGCAAGATATTGGATGCATATAGCGCGTGCTGGCATGGCACATCAATGGCAGGATTGTCCAATTGGTCGCCCGAAAGCAGTAAATGAAAAATATTTAGAACGGTTAAAAGAATTGATTAGTCATAGCCCTCGTGACTACGGCTATTCTTTTAAGCGGTGGACTGCTAGCTGGTTGCAGAAACATTTAGCTAAAGAATTAGGGATTGAAGTGAGCGATCGCCATATCAAGCGACTACTCAAAATTATGGGACTATCCACTATTACCAAAAAAATAAACTTCTAGAAATAGCGGATAAAAATGCTAATCAATCTAGTATATCGATTGATGATATAAAACTAGAAAATATCTCTGAACCTGACGATTTATTATCTATATATTCAGATAAATTAGGTATGTAATAAAAATTTATGTTTTCTTACCAGTAAAATCTCAACATTTACAGAAGAAGATTAACCAAGCTTATTTTCCTACACTGACATAACGGGTTGGACATTTGTGGCAGCGAGTGACTCGACGTTACCCATGTTTTTTACAGCAAAGTGTGTCTGATTGCGGTGCTGCTTGTTTAGTTATGATTGCTCGTTACTGGGGCAAAAATTTTAGCCTCAACCATTTGCGCGATCGCGCTAACGTAGATCGTAATGGAGCATCGTTGCGCTCGCTTCCGCAGCAGCCGAGAGTCTTGGCTTTTCGACTAGACCTGTCAAAGCTTCTCTAGATCAGCTGGCCAAACAAACACTGCCGCAATTGTACATTGGGAAAAAGCTCACTATATAGTTGTTTATAAAATCACGAAAAAACACGTAATTTTAGTTGATCCTAATATCGTCCAACGTATTCTAAAGCGAGTGCAATTTCTGGCAGGTTGTACAAATTACGCACTTCTATTACAACCTACAGTTTTACTACAAGAATCCAAAGAAGACAGCACAAGTAGTTTTTGGCAGTTTTTTGAATTAGTCAAACCGCACTGACTTACTTAACCCTCTTTTATCACTTTGGGAAAACCCAAAGTGATAAAAGAGGGATAGACATGGTACTGGCAGCAACCATCAATAGCTTTTTCAACATCAGCAGTTTTCCTATAAGGATTGTTAAACAAGTTAAGAAAGAATGCTTATTAAAGCATGACCGCGTATAACCCTAGACACCTTTTGTAAAATAAAGGTTAAGTAATCTTTATCTAACGGGTTAAGTGTTACAGCCGTACTGATGACTGTGTATGATTAAAATAAAATATTTATGAATTATTTACGATTGCTATACTTATATTTTGTATTTTGCTTCTTGTTCTATTCTATCTAAAGCTTTCTTTGCTCTAAAGAGTATTCTTAAATAGGCTACTTGACTACTCCATGCTGAACGAGGCAAGAGAAAGCTTGCAGAGTTGACTTGGCTTTGAGAGTCGTCTGGTGATAACTTTAAATTGCCATTTATGGGATTGGAAACAGAATTATTATCCATCTAAATTCTTTAATTACGAATTACGAATTACGAATTACGAATTACGAATTACGAATTACGAAGTTGTATGATTCCTGCTTTGGCTGCCAACTTTCTGACCATTGAATTTTATCAGCAGTAAAGTGTAGTTGATCATTGTCTGGACAGGAAGCATCAATTGGTTCTTCAATCAAAGCAAATTCACCATTATCAAAAGGTTTACCCTCGGCTTGATTCTTGAGAAATACTCGTTCTTTAATGCCGCGTTTAGCTTGTGTCAGGGCGCGATGATGACAATAAGGATTGTTACCTCGTTTGTCAAAAAATACGTGTGCAGTCCAACTGCAACCACCTCGACATAGTTCTGCAAATTCACAAGTTTTGCAGAAACCCCATAAATGTTCTGTGCCTTTAGGTGTCCCAGCCCCTAAATTAAAGCGCAGTTCTTCTGTCTCTTCAATGATGGTTCGCAAAGAGTAATCGCGGATGTTACCACCTGTGTAGGCGGAAGTTGGCAACGAAGGACAACCTTTAATGGCACCATCAGCTTCAATTCCTAATGTCGAGAGTCCAGCATTGCATCCTTGCCAAAATGACCAAGCACTCCCACCACGCAAAAATCGCTCGTAAGGGCCGAAGTAGCCAATGTTATTTCCTGGCTGAAGCTTAATTCCTTCTTGCTGTGCGCGTTCAGCAACACGAGCAATCATCGGATACACATCTAATAATTCATAAGGTTGCAGAAGAATTTCGCTGTTATCTGCCGCGTTTCCCATTGGTACAGTCAATTGAATCTGCCAAGCAAAGATTCCAGCATCGCGGATATGTTCGTAGATACTGGGAAATTCTGGTGCAGAGAGGCGATTGATTTGAGTATTGCAACCAAAAGCGATACCTACTTGTTTAAGATGACTCATGGTTTTAAATGCCCATTGCCAAGAGCCTTGTCTACCACGGAGGCGGTCGTGGGTAGCTTCTAGTCCATCAACTGAAACAGAAACTACTTTAATCCCGGCTGCTTTCATTTGGTGTGCTGTTTCTAAAGTGATGCCATAACCGCCGGTAGTCATACCACAAACCATTCCTGCTTGATTAATAGCTTGGGCAATTTCTAACCAATCTGGACGTAGAAAAGCTTCGCCACCAATGATAGTAACTTCGGTGATTCCTACGTCTGCCATTTGTTTGACTAAATCGAGGGCTTCGGCTGTAGAAAGTTCTTTAGCCCTTGTATGGCCTGCACGAGAACCACAGTGTTGGCAGGCAAGATTGCATTTTAATGTAATTTCCCAAACCGCATAACTAATTCTGCGATCGCTCATCCAAAATATCCTCTATTGAACTTAATTTAAAGAGGGACGGTTTACAGTTTTTCGGTTATCCGTCCCGAATATCTTAAGTGATGTTTCTAAATTGCTGAAACATTATATATCTAGTACAACTCCATAGAGAGGTTGAACAGGTGGCCAAAAAATAACTCCATACATTGGCTGGTATACTGGCTTGCTACCAATTAATGAAGAAACCCCACCAAAAACAGTTTCTAGTTCTTCGTCATTTAAATCTCTGATTTCACCTTCATCAGCATTTGACTCTAATAATTGAGCTGTATATTCTTCAAACTCTTCTGGAGTAAAATCATAGCCAGCTTCTTTGACTATTCTGCTACATTCATCTTTGCTTTCAACTTGTTGCATTTGGGTGCGGAAAGCTTCATCTTTAACTAGCTTTTCATAGAAAGCTCTGACATTTTCAAAAGACATAATTTTCTCCTTAAGTAACTATTTCTGGTAGAGCAACTTCATGTATTGGCAGAGATGGGTTGTAATTGTCGGTTATAATTTGTGGACAACGCAGACAAGCTGCCTTACCTGCTTGCTGCCACCAACGGCAATCCCTACGTATAGAACAGGGAGGTAGTTCTTTTACTACAGCAGGCAATTTTTCTGCAACTCTTGTTGCTAAACGACAATCTTGTCCATCAAAATGCTGACAATTTTTTGATGCACAAGGAGCAGCAGTACGAAAAATTTCAGTAGGTGTAACTGGGTTAGCTTTTGCTAACAGTTCATTGGTGACAGGTAGTGGCTGCTTGAGATAAGTTACGCGCGGTTCTGTTACTTTGCCACCAACTAAACCAAAGACCACACTGTCTGCTAATTCTGGTCTAGCACTAGGACAAAGTGTAGTTTTATCAGCAGAACTTTCCATGAGTTAAAGCTTTAATGAAAATAATTTTTGACTCAAGGATTAAGCTTTTAATACGTCGGGATCTGTGGCAATCAGTCCTACGATTATTGGAGGGCAAATAATTTTAAGCGCTACAGGTGTACTCGCTCCTCCAACAATATTTCCGGCTTCTTCACTAGATAAATCTGATAAACTTTCATTAGCATCTATAATTTGATTTCTACGTGCTAGAGCATTGTTTATAGATTCATCAATTAAATCATTAATTTCGAGTTGATCCTTGAATTTCCTGTTATTTTTGTCCATTGTAATTTCTCCAAATATCTAAGTGAATTTTGGTTTGCTACTGAATAATATTACAGCTACCCAATTTCTTTTGATTTTATGAGAAAATTAAAATACTAAAATTGTTGTTTTAAATTCTTTTTGACTAAAAATAAACTATTTATGTCCCAAAAATAAATGCAAATACCGTTTAGTTGTTATAATTGTACTAATTTTGTAACTTATTTATAGAATAAATGAATTACTTATGTCCCTAAAACGTTAAAGTAATATATCAATGTGCTTATTTTATTTAAAATAATCAACCGAAATGTAGAGAACTTCTAAGAGGTTGTTTTAAAAGTCTAATTTATTACTTGCCCTGACGACTAGAAGTCGCGCGACGCAGAAGGCACAGAGAGGAAAAGATCAAGACTTGACTTGTGTGTACACCGTAGCTTTTTAAGGGGAGCCAGCGCTGTGGGCGGGTTTCCCGACTTGTTCGCGCAGCGTCTCCCTTTGGGAAAAGCGACTGGTGTGGGTTAGGGGGGATCAATGAGTGCCCAAAATCACAGCCAACCACTTTTAGAACAACCTCTAAATAAAAAATCAATCACTGTGTAAGCAGATGAGGCAGTGTGGTTTAGTTTGTGTAGTCGTAACCTTTAGGATGTGGGTTTTTAACCCTGTCTTGAAAAGCTTCTTGTGGAGGGAAACTCTCTGTCCTTGCATTTCTTAATAACTTTCTATAACTCCAGCCTAAGGGGGAACTCCCGGCATCGTTACTCTGATGTTGATTACTAGGATTGCCATAAAAGAAGGGACTGAGGTCAATTTAACCGCTGTTCTAAATACTGCCCAATCATCTGTTCTTCTCCAGCGCGGGAAATGATAGTTTGACGAGTGCGGTATTGAGTACCGATCAGTTTCAATTCTTCTTCAAACACATTCCCACTATATTCAGTTCGTAAACACATGGTTTTGGGGTCACGCATAGAAAACTGAGCGATGATGGGTTTTGAGGTAGAAAATCCGCGATCGCGATACAAGGCTGTTCCTAAAACCCCAAATACTGTTGAGCCTTTAGTCTGCTTGGGACTAGGACTAATATAATTACTTTCCCACGTCGTTAAAGCCCCGCAAGTTAAAGCAGTTTCATTTGCCATTTCGTGCAATCTAGCTAATTTGATCAACTCCTCGTTTCCTGGCTCTAGAAACTGCACAGTCAAGAAACTAACTACTTCCTGTGTTTCTCCATCCTTGAGTGTGTAGTAACGACGCTGCGATCGCCAGTTCCCTTGAGATTGCTGAAAAAATTCTTTAACCAGGGATTCTGAGGATAGCTCAGTAATTTGAGGCTGAAATGTCATAACAGGATTTAACCTCTCCAGGATGGAAATCTATAGAAAGACTTTTGTGTCAAGTAGTCTACAACATATTTTATGTTTTGTCATATAAGTTAATATTTTTACTTCTCTATAATGCACGGTCGATGACCAGCATTACTCAATTGCTGCTTTATGGCTGGATATTAAAAAAGTATTGTTTTAAACAGTTGTCCAACCTTTTTTGAGCAACGCCAAAAAAGTTGCATACCCTTTAGAAAACTCACCTGGATCTGGCAAAAAGTACTCAGGAAATTCTTCATAAGGTCGCCAAGGCTCTGAGGAATTATGCCGTAAGTGCAAGGCACAATCTGTTGCTCCTTCTAATTTCCAGGTCATTTGACCTCCTGTTTGGATCTCAGTCATAGCTTTCTCCACTACAATACGGAATAATTTATTTCCTCAAAATTCTGACACCCTGGCTAGTAATTTTTGTAGAGATTAATACTGTTACTTTAAAAATTAGTACTAAAGTTTCGGAACCTTTCTACGACTTGTTCTAGGTTTTCAGCAGCACTATAAATCATGAAATTTTACAAATTTCTACAGTTTCATCGTAACTAAGATGAAAAGAAGGTAAATCGCTCAGAAGTTAGAGAATCTAAGCTGTTTGATAGAAAAATCGTGTATTTTGTTGTGGTCTAGATCAAATCTTCCATTGCAGCTCCAATTACACGATGATTGGCATCTTGTCTCAATTGAGCCAAAGCTTCTTTAGCGTCAGGGTCATCATAGTGTTTCAAGGCGTAAGCAACCTGTATCCGAATGTGTTCAGATTCGGAATTTTTGAGGATTAGGAGTTGGGATAAGGCAGCCTGATGTTGACGAGAGCCAGCTAAAGTCCCCAGCGCTTCTACAGATGCCTCTTCTACACTTGCATCTTCCCCTTCTAATCCTTGGATGCAAACCTCAAACAGTTCTTCAGAACACTTTAGTTCGATCAAAGCTGCTAATATGCTGCGGCGTAACAGCCAGTGATCATTCATAAAAAATGCCTTCACTAAATGGGAAGCTGAAACCCTGCCAAACAAAGACAGGGAGTTAGCGGCTTCTGCCTGGACATTGGGAGTATTATCAAATTTGATGATTTGGAGTAAAGCAGCAAAAGATTCGGATGTCTGCTGTTTGCCCAATCCCCTAGCAACAAACGATCGCACTAAAAATTCTGGATCTTGAAGATGCTTGGTGAGTAAGGGTAAAGCTATTTCTGGGGGATAATCTTGGAGAGCTGCGATCGCATCAAGACGATATTTAAAATCTGGGTTTTGCAGATTTGTTTCAATTTGATTAAGTTCCATAACACCGAATAGTAAAATTTCTCTCAATTTAATGTAAAAGTGACTGGGGAAAGAGGCGGGGGGCAGGGGAGCAGCAAGAGGGGAAAAGGTTAAAGGGTAAAGGGTAAAGGATGAAAAAACCAACCCTTTAACCCTTCCCCTTTCCCCCTTACCCCTTCTTTCCCATGCCCAATGCCCCATTAATTTTTTATGCCTGCCCATCAAATCGTGTGCGAAAGCTGCCATATTTCAACCAATATTGCTTCAGGTTGTGACAGGGAGTATGCAAACTGGCTTTAGCACGATATAAAAAAACCTGACGATGATCTCCCATCCATACTTTATCAATGGGTTCGACCGAAATCACGGTTCCTCCTAATGCTGCGACGCATTCCGAAAAACGCTCGACGGCGCTATAGTCTACCGTTTCAAAAATAAAAAAATTACCTGAACAAATCAAATGACGGCTGCGGAGCCAACATTGCATCTTTTTTTGAGCTTCTGGTGGCAACATTTTTGCTTCAACTGATTCTAGATCCTTCAGAGAAGCGCTATATGATAGCTGGGACTTCATGGGCAAAATTCTCTAGTTTTTCAAACCGCAAGGGCCCGAAGGTTGAACCCCAAATCTGTTCGTTAGTATTAACATCCATGCCTCTATCCAGGCTGACCCAAGTGGTTTCTGTGACTTCAACATCGCTCACCAGGTAAGTCTGACAGCCATCGCGCTCAATCAAGCACAAATTCCCAGGTTCCACGCTGCCCCGAAACAGATCACCGTCTCGTTGAAAAATCATGCCGCAGTGAAACCGCCGTTTGATGCAGTCGTTCGTAATAGTCTTGAGGATGTCTGAATTACGTGCCGCACCGGCATAAAGATATGCATTTTTTAGACCATAATTTTCAACATAAATGTGGTCTTTTTGATCTACTAGTCGATGCACACCCTGACGATAGGGACTCCACATATCGTAGTCATAGACTTGTTCAGAATAGAAACCAATTCCAGAGAAGAATTCAAATGGCAATGGACGAAAGAAAACATGGATATGAGCATAGTTTTTAGGATTTTCAAAAGATTGTTTATAATTACTGAAATCCCCTGCCATACAACGAGCCAGGGTCACTAAATCATTGGATTTAGACTCAGAGTTATGCAGTGGAGTAGCCATTATTATGGATTGACTAAATTTGGATATTGATGCTGTGGCAATTTTTAATTATTTAGTTTTAACCCTTCGGCTACGCTCAGGGTTTATTTTTAATTTCCTGGCGAATTTCTGAAGAAAACGAGGCTGTAACAACACCTGTATTAGCGCTGGTTTTGATTAGGGAAACTCGACAGCGAACATTAGGGTTAATAAACCAAATTTTTTCCTCTGCGGCTGCCCGATCATATCCTGTAACCAAGACAAAGGTTTCATCTTCAGTTAGATAATAAGTGCCAACCGCTGCCATCGTCTCTGCATAGCCCTGATCACGTAGAAGTTGACCACGATTGGGGTGGTCAGGGTCAGGAACGGGAACTAGGATACAACTGCCTTTGAGGACTTCGTTTTCATCCCAGTCTGATTGACCCTCCCAACTCATACGAAATGGGGACACAACTGTCTGAGCATCGATGTTGTAGGATTTGCACAAATCAAGAACTGCCTGGTCATCTAGAGAAAGGGCAACAATATCGATAACCGATTGTACGGCTTCAAAATGACTGAAAGCCAAGTGATGGACGCTGCGTTGCGATCGCCAACGCCCAATAGAACGCTCAACAAATTCTGTAATGTTCATCAATTGAAATTGGGAATTGGGCATAGGACATGGGACATTGGAGAAGAAGGGGAATGGGGAAAGGGAAAGGGGTTTGTTTATTCATCCTTTACCCTTTACCCTTTACCCTTTAACCTTTTCCCAAGATTATTTTTCCCCTGCTCTCTTCTACGCTACTTCTGCAATGCTAAGAACCTTACCGCCTGCTTTATGCACGGTCTGAATTTTCTGGGATAATTGGGCATACCCCACCTCAACGGTGGTGATGCCTTTTGTGACGCGAGGGCCAGAACTGACTTTTGAGATAGTAATACGGAACCGCTTGCCAGTGTTGCTATAAGCCCCAGAACCAGCAGCAGGAGTAACAATCTTGGTAGGAAGATTGCTGCCAATATCACTAATTAGTTTTGCCGATTTGCCAGCATCACTAGTTGCATCTCCCCGCATCAAGGCAAAGGTACGGTTAAAACTGACATTCTTGATGCCTGTTTGGCTACGATTTCCGCGGGCAGAGGGTACGATATTTTCACCAAAATTTGCTACATATTCATCGCTGTCAATATAGGAATTAATGTCAGCTGTGTAGCCTTGTTCGTTGTAAACTCGGACGTGTTCAGAAATTTCAGTTTGGTCTTGGGGAGCGCGACCCAGCAGGTGTTTAAAGTTTAATTCAATAAAGCGGTAGGGAGAAGAAGTATCAAAAAACAGCGAACGATATAGTTCAGATTGAGCAATTGCTCTGACAAAGCCTCTGACTGTGATGTCGCCATTTCGCAATAGAGACTCTGCGTTGGTGAGGCGTTGGCTATCCATTACATGAGCATTTCCCAATACTTGGCGATACACTGCTCGGATGATTGTTTGTAAATCATCTTCTGTAGCATTGGGACGTAGTTCGACGGACTCTGCTTCGATCCAAAGTGCCATATCAACGTCTCCTGATTTGTAGTTATGCTTGGTTTTATTGAAAAGTTTTTTATTTAAAGAAATAAATAGGGTGGATAATGTCCACCCTATTTGCGTTTATGCTATTTCGGTAATGCTGACGATTTTTCCACTTGTGCGGTTAATGCGCTGGATTTGTGGGGTTATCTTGCTAGCGGGGACAATATATTCAGTAGCACTAACCCGGCGAGGACTGTCAAATTTTGAGCCGGAAACAACGATTTTGAACCGTTTTTCAGTGCCTGAGCCAATCACAGTTGCCGAAGAAGGCTTGATGGAATTGGCAGAATTATTGGCAACAGAGTAGACCAATTGAGAGGACTTGACAGCACTGTCAATTTGAGCAGGGCCACGGTCAAGAGCAAATGTGCGGTTGTAACCCACTTGTTTCATATTGGCTTCGCTATTTCTACCGCGAGAGTAAGGCACAATATTTTCGCCAAAGGCTGACTGATATTCATCGCTGTCGATGTAAGAGTCAATCTCAACTTCGTAACCTTCGGCGACACAGCGGACGATGTGTTCGGAAATTTCTCTTTGGTCTTGGGGTGCGCGGCCGAGTAGGTGCTTAAAGTTCAACTCGACAAAACGGTAGGGAGCGCAGGATTCAAAGTAGCGGGTGCGATAGAAATCAGATTTGGCAACGGCTCTAACAAAATCACGCACAGAAATGGCGCGATCGCACAGCTGCGACTCAGCCGCCACCAAGCGCTCACTCTCCATCACATGAGGATTTCCTAAAACTTGCTTGTAAACTGCCCGAATGATAGTTTGGGTGTCTTCCAAACTGTCGGTAGACCACAGATCAAAAATTGCGGGTGATGCCATTGCAACCTATCTCCTAAAATGATTCAATTTTTTGGTTTGCTTAAATTCATATAAAAGATCTGGTAAAGGGTAATTCGCAACAATTTATACCAGCATTTAATACTGATTTTTAATTACAAACTACCAATTACCAGCTAATTCGTTGAGTATTGCAGCTAGCTTACTACTGACTAGACAGCTGTAATACTGGCAATGACACCGCCTTGTTGGTGAATCCGTTGGTATTCCTGCGACAGTTTTTCGTAGGGTACTAAATAGACTTGGTTAGAACGGCGGAATTTGGAAACTGCGTTAACAGCTTTCGCTCTGTAGCCAGTGACTTCAATGCGGTAAACCTTACCATCAGAACTAGCACCTACTCCTTGACGAGAGCGAGAAGTTCCTGGTGGTGTACGGAAGGTTGCGCCATCGCTAGCAGGCGAAACTACTGGAGTGGGGATTGACTGAATAACTAAAGAATTCAGTTTGGGACTCTTTCCTGCTAGGTCGCCCTTCAAGCTGCTGCTGGAAGCACCACGAACTAGTTGGAAGGTGTGGGTAAACTGAACCATACCCTGAATGGCATCAGTCTTGTAGCCTCGGATGTAGGGTACAAAGTTTTCACCGAAGGTGTTTTGGTATTCGTCGCTGTCGATATAGGAATCAATCTCAGCTTCAAATCCCTTGGTATCCAGAATGGTGCTGTGCAACCGCATTTCTTCCAAATCGAGTGGGGGACGACCAAGAAGATGTCTAAAGTTCAGTTCGATCGCCCGGTAACGAGCGCAACTGGTAAAAAAGCGGGAACGATATAGTTCAGACTTTGCCACTGCACGCACAAATTCGCGGACGCTGAAAGCGCCCTGCTTAAACTGTGATTCTGGTACGACAAGCCTCTCACTTTCCATGACGTAGGCATTGCCTAGTACTTGCCTGTAGACTGCCTGAATAATTGTTTCTACTTCTTCTTCTGAGCGACCGGGTACCCATTCTACGGGGGGGGTTTCATCAAATAGGCTGACCCCTAAGCGTGAAGCTGGTCCAAAAGGCATTTAACGATATCTCCTGCGTTAACGAGAGAATTTAAGAAATTTGTTTCAAAAAGTGAAGAAATCTCAGATTGTTCATCCAGCTAAATTTAAGCTACTGGATTGATTTGTTTCACCACAAAGCATAAATCCCTCCATAAGAGACTTAGCCCCGCAAATTATAAAAGTTTTCGGGGTTTTATACGCTTTGTTATGATCATCTTCATACGAGTGTGTAACCAAAGACATGAAGATTTATGAATCTTGATGATTTTACTTTACAAAAATTAATGTCGTCGGTTAACTCTAGCGCTTCTGGTTATGTGCGTTACAGATGGATAGAGGAAACTAGCTCCTAGCCCCTAGCTCCTTATGCTTTAGTTCAACTTTAAAAATACTGTCAGCGGGCTTTTGGGCGATGGTAGCATCCCAGGCGATCGCCTGCAAAAATGCTTCCGAAGCAAGGGTTTCTACTACATCTACGCCCCAATTTCCTGGTTGTAGGGCATCGGGTGAATTGCTTGTTGGAGGGGTTGTCTTAATGCCACCTAAGACTAAAATCTCTGGGATAGACGAACCTTGTGCTTGACGCTTTTGCGCCAGTACATCAGCACATAGTTCTGCTACTTGCTGGGGCAAAAATTCCTCTGGAGAAAATAAAATTTCTACAATCCAATGAGGATTATTCACCTGACGACATTTGATATTTTTATGAGCAATTAAACCTTCTTGAAACACTTCAGTAAATTCTTCTCGACTGAGAACTGGTACGATGTCGGTGGAAACATCGAAGTTATGGGAAAGCAGCATCCGCCCTCGAAGTATATCGTTCACAATTTTTATTTTTGTTAATAAAATCTTTTAATTTAGCCTACCTTAATTGGTTACTCGAATTTCTCAATTCTGGAACTGTTGCAATTGTCCAATCAGGTGATCAAAATAAGGGGCAAATATTTCTTGCTGCTGTGGTTCTAAGCACTGCAAACTGGCAACTTTAATACCTTCTAATCCCACTACCATTGCATCTAAGGGCACTCGCAATTCTTGATAAAGCAGTTGCATATAGTGGAGACTTTCTGCACTGGTGTAATCGGTGTGTCCTCCAGCTATTCCGTAGGTAATACAACGCAGGAAGTGCCAGAAATCTCGGCAGCAGGCTTCAGCTCGTTCCGGGGGGTAGAGTCCGCCGCCAGATTGGGTAATATTAGGGAAGGTTTTTAAGACTTCAGTTCTAGCTTCGTCAACGATATCATTGACGCGATCGCGGAGTATTTGTGTGACTAAAATTAATTCTGCTGTATCTGGTACAAGCTTTTGAAGTTGCTGACAATCGTCATCTGTGAGGTAGCGTCTTTGATCATCGGCTATCTGAAATAGCTGAATGGCTGCTGCTGGATGGGTGTTGTGCCAAGTTGCAAAGCTGACAATCCGGGCTTTTTGGATGAGTTCTTGAACTTTTTCGCTGAGTTGTGGTTTGATCATGGGAGATTAAGAAGAAATAGCACTTCGTCGCCGGAGAACTTCCAGCAGAGTTGTAAAGGTTTGGGGAGGAGATGCTGTTACTTCAATGACATCTTCAGATATGGGATGCTGCACCTTTAAGCGCCAAGCGTGCAGTGCTTGGCCTGGCAAATTTACCCCGACGGAACGGCCAGAACCATAAACTGGGTCGCCAACAATAGGATGACCGATTTTGGTACTATGGACGCGAATTTGATGGGTACGTCCAGTTTCTAGTTGGAAGTGAACTAATGTGTAGTTACCCAGTCGTTCTAGTACTCGCCAATGAGTAACGGCAGATCTTCCGCCTTTTTCTATGGGGATAACTGCCATTTTTTTGCGGTCTTGAGGATTGCGACCAATGGGTAAGTCGATGATACCACTTTCGGTTTTTGGCGCACCGTAAACTACACCTAAATATTCTCGTCGTGCAGTTTTTGCTTGAAGTTGAGCTTGCAAACTTTGATAGGCAATATCTGTTTTGGCAATTGCGATCGCCCCTGTTGTATCCTTATCTAATCGGTGGACAATTCCTGGACGTTGGACTCCTCCAATTCCTGGGAGGTTGGGACAATGTGCTAATAAAGCATTTACCAATGTACCGTCTGGATGGCCAGGTGCAGGATGGACGACTAAGCCAGCAGGTTTATTCAGAATGATTATTTGGTCGTCTTCATATAGAATATCTAAGGGGATTTCTTCTGCTTGCAGTTCTAGAGGTTGCGCTTCTGGGATTTCGAGAGTGATGCGATCGCCTACTTTGATATTAATCTTTTTACTTGTGCAGACTTGATTATTGAGTTGGACATTACCTTGTTCAATTAATTGTTGAATACGAGAACGGGATAAATCTGGTAACTCTTCGGCAAGATATCGATCAAGGCGATCGCTATTTTCTTCGACTTGTAAATTAAATTCGCTCACAATTGCTCTGGATTAATTCCCCGTTCTTGAAGTAAAGCGCGGAGTGCTTGTAGTTCATTTTCTGCTTTTTCTGCACGTTGGCGTTCTTGTTCCCGTTGTTGTGCTAGTTCTAAATATGTAAGAAAGCGCTGCCCATCAGGACGATAAATTTGAAGCTCATCATCTGATAATTCAAAACGTATATTGAGACGGGGACTGACCCAACTAGCCATTTGCGGAATTTCGGCTAATTCATTATCAGAACGTAACCAACCACTTAACTCGCCTGTTTCTGGATCATACAAGTAATATTCTTCTACCCCATAGCGTTCATAAAATTTGTATTTGGCAATCATTTCTTTAGCAGTATTGCTAGGAGAAAGAATTTCAAATACTACTTGCGGAGAAATATTATCTTCTTGCCATTGTAGATAAGAACCTCTATCACCTTTCGGTCTGCCCAAGACTACCATGACATCAGGCGCTCTGCGAGTAATATTATCGCCCTGGACAGGATACCAAAATAAGTCACCAGCAACGAATACATTAGGATCATTAGCAAATAAAAGATCCAAATTTTTTTTAATGAGTACAATCAACTCAAACTGTTTTGTATTTTCTGCCATTGGTTGTCCGTCACTGTCGGGGTAGACAATGGCTTTGTGGCTGGAAGATGGTAGCTGTGTGACCATTGCTGTCAGTCCAATTTTACAAGTGTATTGCTAATTTTAACGAACTGCATTTGCCATGCAGATTCAAAGGTTCACGAGATTTGATTTGAGAACGCGATCGCAGTATGAAAAAATGTCGGTGCTAAACTTGCATAGGCGATCGCTATTTTCTTCGACTTGTAAATTAAATTCGGTCACAATTGCTCTGGATTAATTCCCCGTTCTTGAAGTAAAGCGCGGAGTGCTTGTAGTTCATTTTCTGCTTGTTCGGCTCGTTGGCGTTCTTGTTCGGCTCTAGCTTCAGCTTGCTCTGCACGTTGTCTTTCTTGCTGTCGTTGCTGATCTAATTCTAAATATGTCAGAAAGCGCTGCCCATCATGACGATAAATTTGCAACTCCTCTTCAGATAATTCAAAGCGCACTCCCAATTTGGGACTTACCCAACCAGCCATTTGGTCAATTACTTCTAATCGTGAATTACGAAGTTGCCAACCTGTTAAGTCCACTACATCAGGTTCATAGAGGTAATATTCTTCTACACCGTAGCGCTCATAAAACTCAATTTTTTTCGCCATTTTGGAAATTCGGTTTCCTGGCGACCAAATTTCAAACACTACTTGTGGCGGAATATTGTCTTCAAGCCATTGTTTATAAGAGCCTCGGTATCCTTTGGGTCTACCAAATACTACCATCACATCAGGAGCTTGGCGCAGCTTATTATCACCTTCTACGGGATACCACAGCAAGTCACCAGCAACAAACACATTAGGATCATTAGCAAACAGCAGGTCTAAATTTTCTTTAATCCAGACAATTAATTCAAACTGCTTGGTATTGTCTGCCATTGGTTGTCCGTCACTGTCGGGGTAGATGATGTCTTTGTGGGTGGAAGATGGTAGCTGTGTAACCATTGCGGTGATTCCCAGTTAACGGGTGGCATTGTTAATTTTAACAATTACTCCAAAAGAGAAATATTTAGCGACGCGAACGAGTTATCAAACGATATAAACGCAGGATACTCCAAAGAATAAGATTGGCAACTAAACCAGTTGCTAAACTCCACCAAAACGCTGTCGTTTGGAAAAAAGGCAAGTCTTGGGGTGGTGGTTCTTGGGCAAGAATAATAGATGATGCTATTTGGCTGGTAGCTAATCCTACACCTGCGATCGCTACTGTGTTGTTGAGATTGCGATCGCGCTTGGCTTGCTCTATCTCTACCATACCGCGAATGGTAGTAGTTACGTTTTCTAATATTGCTAATCCAGGGTTGAGGCTGAGATAGTCTTTTTCTAACTGTACCTGATATTTATTTTTAACTATATTGCTGAACTCTTTTAAAAATTGTTCGTTGAACAAATATTTTTGACACTGTTTATCGTAGTTTTTTAAATTTACTTCTACTGTATGCTGTTGAATTGGTAATAAATTGATATTTTGAACATATTTTGATAGAGAATTAATATTTATTTGTAATTCTTCTTTTAACTCTTGTAAGTCTTTTTTGGAAAGAATATTAGTGTCTGTTAAACTATCTTTGAATTGTTGCAGTAACCTCAATTTTAATGTTCTTCCCTGTTCATAAGACCATAAAATTTTATGTTTGCAATAAAATAAATATCGCCAAGCGTTATAGTATTGCGAAGCAGCAGCAAATTTTGCTTCTTCGGGATAAAAGATTAACATAACGTGACTATCTTTTTCAATTCCTTCCCAACGTTCTTCCCCACGCCACATTTCCCAGACAGTCGCGCCTAAGAATTCTCCTTTTTGTTGATATTGATGTGCTTGAGTAATCAGAGATTTATAAATATCTTGAACTGTAATTTCATCAATTAAGCTATTATCGGGAACTGTCCAACCAGAAATTATCCACGTTTGACCTAAATAACCATTTTTTGAGAATCTTCCCAGTGTTAAATTCTCTACTTGCGGTAAAATCGACAAGTCTTTAAGCTGAACAAATGTAGATGCAAGAGCAGTTAATTCAATTTGTCGATCTAAAGAACAACTAAACCGCAAGCAATTCGTGTCATCAAATTTCACTTGACTATAACAACCATCAACAGCAGTAGAAATTGTGTTCCAAAAGTCTAAGCGTTCTGCATCTGCATCATTAATTTTATTAGAAAAATCTTTGTCTTTAAGTTTATCTGGCAAACTTAACCAATAATCTTGGTAAATTTTGCTATTTCCTGATCCTTCTATGATGTTGTAGATAAATAAATCGAGAGTTGGATATTGAATTTTGCTCATTAAGAATTTTGTGTTTAACCAGGAATAATTTCTGATTTGTGTTTTTTGGCTGCTGAACTAGAGTCAGTAGCTGTCAAAATGGGAATGGCAATATTTGCTATTCGTTCTGGAGGAGCAGTTGTAGATTGATTTTGCTGGCTGGGGTTATCGTATTTGTTAAGTTCTTGAGTTTCGTATTGCGTTTGAATATCAACCCGTGCTTGCCAATAAAGTGATTTAATACAATCGTCTTCTGCTAATTTTAGCAAGCGATTAATTGCATCTTGGGATTGATTAAGTAACATTTTGCCAACTTCGTTAATGTCTTGTTGCAACTGTGTTGGTAATTGCGTATCTAATTGGGCTAAAGCTGTTAGAAAAGCTTGCAGTGTGACTACTTCTAGTTGATTCAGCATAAATTTAACGAATATATATTTAAACAGGTTTGCCAGTTAAAATGAACCCTGCCCAATAATAAGGATGAGCATAAATTGGTTCATTTGAAATCATCTTTTTTAAATCATTTTTAATCATGAGTGCTTCAGTTTTTAAGTACTCTTTACATTGGAGATCATATAAATTACTAGCTAATTCATCGTACCATTTGGCTAAATCTGCATAAGTCAACTGGCACAACCATTCTTTAGCCTGCTTGAGTGCAGTAGCAGGTATTTGATTTTCTTTAAATAACTGGTAAAACTTAGTCATTAATAGAGCAGTAGACCGTTCATCTACTCTCCATAAGCTGCTGACAACGTAGTTTGCACTCTTAGCCAAAAACCCACTAACTAAACCTACATATTCATCGGTCAAGCTTTCTGAGCTAGTAATCCCTGTTTCGCAAGCTGAAAGACAAATTAATTCATACTGATTCAAGTCTAAATTGTCATCATCAACTATATCCCCCAAAGTTAATTTATCAGGTTCCGTTAACATTAAAAATGACTCTCGTGGATTTTCAGGTGTGTGGTTGGCATGTCCAGCAAAATTGAACAAACCTATATTTTTGCGTAAAGCTGTAATTAATTGTTCTTGTCTGATTGGTGATGGCAAAGGATTTGCTTTTGGATACACGGACGCGAAAGCAGCCGACGCAATAGTGGTAAAAGGTAACTCATTAGTGGCTATATTCACCATACTTGCACCCTTTATTTTTGGAGAAGATACTTGCGTCATCAACTTTAACCCAATTTGAAAGCTTGGCAAATATGTAATTTGAAAGCGTCCTGGAAATAGGTAATCTAAAGGTAGTAGATGTAATTCTCGGTGGGGGATTAATATTAACTGCTCAACATCTTTGAGATTGTCTCGAATGCGATTAATTTCTAGAATGTTGCGGAGTTGATTTAGCAACATAGATTCCATTTTCTGCCGCCAAGGGGCTTGTTCTTTTTTTGTGCCTGTGTAATTTCCTTGGCAGTAATCTTGATAAGTTTGTTTCCATTCTTGCATCCAGGCTTCAAAACGCTGGAGTTGGTATGTATGGGCAGGATATTTTTGCTTTTGTAATTCGGGTGGTAATTGCGGTTGCAACACCAAGGGCGGCTGATTGTATTTAATAATAAAAGTAGTGATAGCACCAGGGCTGATATGCCAGTATACCGCCGCTGTTTTAGGATTAAGGAGTTTTTGCATATCTTGGTAATTAAACTGGCGCGGCTGATAATCCCAACCTTCACGCAGCCAAGCCAGACAAGTATTTTTCCGCGCTTCTGCTAACTCTAAAGCCTCAATGTACTGATATTTATTTTTAATGCGAATATCTACACGTAATTGGTCAAAAGCAGCAAATTTACGCCTCAGTCCGATTTCTTTCCCTTTAGATTGGCATTGTCCCACCAATTCTTCTAGGCGCTGTGTCGCCTCTTCTTGCCTTCTTTGGAATGTCCGGTTATCACCCAAGGCGCTACATACTTTTAATAGTTCTTGCAATAGTTGCAAGTGTTGCTGGGGAAACTTATTGAAAGTGAGAAAGTTGAGGGCTTGTTCATAGCTAGCTTTTGCTGTAAACCAGTCAGGAAAAGGGTTAAGTTGCTGTTTTCCGTAGTCATACAAAACTTCCCCTTTACGACGATGCAATTCACCGCAACCTTGCTCATAGTCAGGTGTTTGTGGCTGAAGTGCATTGATACCATCATCCCAAGTTTTCACCGCAGCTTTGTAGTCTTGAGATTTGAGAACTGCTAAACCCCGATTCTCCCAAGCTAGCCAGGACTGGTAATCTGTTAAACGCAGAGCTTCATCAAAAGATGCGATCGCTTCTTCATATCGCCCCAAATTCACCAGCGCAACGCCCCGATTGTACCAAACTGAGTCTTGGTCAGGTTTAATTTCTATAGCTTTGTCGTAAGACGCGATCGCCTCTTCATGTCGCCCTAAACGATGCAACACATTTCCTCGGTTGCCCCAAGCATAATAGAAGTCAGGTCTGATTTTTATAGATTTATCAAAATATGTGATCGCTTCTTCGTATCGCCCCAAATCATTCAGTGCAGTTCCCCCATTGAACCAAGTTGAGTGGTCGTCAGGTTTGACTTCTATACCTTTGTTATAAGATGCGATCGCTTCTTCATGTCGCCCCAAATCATCCAGCGCATTTCCTCGGTTGCCCCAAGCAGAATTGAAGTCAGGTTTGATTTTTATAGCTTTGTCGTAGGATGCGATCGCTTCTTCATATCGTCTCAAATTCCTTAACGCAATTCCCCGGCTGTTACAAGCATAGTGGTCGTCAGGTTTAATTTCTATGGCTTTGTCATAAGATACGATCGCTTCTTCATATCGTCCCAAATCATTCAGCGCATATCCTCGGTTGCCCCAAGCAGAATTGAAGTCAGGTTTGATTTTTATGGCTTTGTCGTAAGATGCGATCGCTTCTTCATATCGTTCTAAATTACGCAGCGCAATTCCTCGATTGTGCCAAGCTGAGTGATCGTCAGGTTTTATTTTTATGGCTTCATCAAATGAAGTAAGCGCTTCTTCATATTTTTTTAAAAAGTCACATAATATAACACCCCGCCCATTCCAAGCTTCATACTTGTCAGGTTTGATTTCTATGGCTTTGTCATAAGATGCGATCGCTTCTTCGTATCGCCCTAAATTACGCAGCGCAACTCCCCGGTTGTACCAAGCTGAGTCGTCGTCAGGTTTAATTTCTATAGCTTTGTCAAAAGATGCGATCACTTCTTCACTTCGCCCCAAATTCCCCAGCGCATATCCTCGGTTGTACCAAGCATAGTGGTCGTCAGGTTTAATTTCGATGGCTTTGTCGTAAGATGCGATCGCTTCTTCATAGCGCTGCAATTCATCTAACGCAATTCCCCTACCCCGCCAATCTTCTGCATCTTGGGGAGTAAGTGCGATCGCTTGCTCAAAATCCGTCTGTGCTTCCTGTGCTTGCTTCAGTTTTTTATAAGCCATACCCCGCCGTGCTAATGCCAAAATATAGTTTGGCTGCATTGCCAAAGCTTGATTTAGGTATGTAACTGCATCTTGATATTGTTCTAGGCGATAGTAAGCTAAACCTAGCCCATACAACACTTGAGGATTGTGCGGTTCCAGTGCAGCTACTTGGTAAAAGGTGTCTACAGCTACTTGGTAACTTCCTCGATCTAGTTGGTCGTGTCCTTGTTGAAGAAGTGTTTGCACGTTGGGGTTTAGAGTCATTTTGATAGTTTCAGGATGCCTTAGTTATTATTACCTATACACAATACAGAGAAAAAAATATTCTTAAATATTTGGTCATTTTTAAAACTTGAAGTTTCTATATAAAATTGCTAACACATGACAGTTATATACTTTACCAATGTAACTAAATAGAATATCAAACTATATATCTCCTGTACATTTTGCTCGCCACCGGATATTTAAATTAATCAATTTAACGGTAAATTAGTAAACAATTATATTAATCAGCTTTTATATTTCCTTTACTTAATGGTTATGAATTTCACATACTTTTTCCGGCTTTGATTACAACTGACAGTAGTCTGAATGTAAGTGAATAAATTACTTCCATCTACCATTGAGCTATAAACGTAATTCGTAATGACGCTTGCGGACTCGCTAACGCTGCGCTAACGTAATTCGTAATTCGTGAGGGAGTTGCCGTCTTGACGCTTTGCGTCGTTAACGCAGCGTAAATAAAGCCTGCGAGCAACTCTTAAAGACGCTACGCGTAGCTTGCTTTGACCTAGGAGTACGTTTAGAGTGAGTCAGACGCTCCTACCTTGCTCTAAGCGTAGCGATAGCGAGTTTGCGAACTCCTTACGGAGAAGGATTAGTATTCAATCGTAAGGATGTTTTTAAGACTACCCACATGGGGCAGTGTTAAGTAAGCAAGAGGAGCAACAACTGACTATTGACAACTAACAACTGACAACTGACCCGCGTAGTACTTTTGCTACTGATGGGCTAGAGCCAATAGTCTGCTGAGAATACTTGAGTTACTGTTAGATTAGCCCGATTAGCAAAGGATACAGAAAATCAAATTGATTTTTGCAATACTATTTCCTGACAATCAGTTGGGTCATTTTGCCATTTGGCAAGACCATCGCAGGGTCTACCAAGGCAAATTTGAATTTGATGAACAATAGCTTAGCAGATATTGGGAAATTAGGAGTTAGGGGTGAAGAATCTCTGTACCAACTCAAATGTGACAGCTATATTTATCTGAACAGTAACTCATAAAATGTCGCAGTGAATTCCGCAAAGGATATTCGCAAATTTTGAATGCAAATATTAATTCTATCTTGAAAGCCGTCCCACCCAATGAAGACACTACCCATTAGTAGATATAGATTTTTCCAAAAACTCCAGCCCTTACCACTATTAAAAAAAATCACTGGTAGGTCTGTTACTGGTTGTTTGCAAGTATTTAGCACTTCAGGTTCTTGGTCAATCTATGTAGACGAGGGTAAGCTAATTTATGCCTGCTACTCAGAGAAGATGTTTGAGCCGCTTTATCGTAACTTGCAAAAACTGAGTCAGCAAATTTCTACTCTTCCTCGCGGAATCCACGAGCAAGTACAGGCGATATTTGAAACTGGGATTGAAAATCAGGCAATACCAAACCCTGATTATCTGGCCATTTGTTGGTTAGTGACTCAAAAATATATTAGTCCTTCTCAAGCCGCCATACTGATAGAGCAATTAGCACTAGAAGTCCTAGAATCGTTTCTGGGCTTGGAAGAAGGGAGCTATGAGTTTATTCCAGAAAGCTTTTTGGATGATATGCCAAAGTTCTGTCATCTGAATCTCCGCTTACTAGTCGAACAGTGTCAAAAGCCTTCTCCACATACAGAAAATGTCTATTCTTCACTTGAATTAAGCCAGCGATCGCAATTATTACGCCCAACTCAGCCACGAACTCAACCCAAAACTGAGCCGCCAGCGTCGAGAACAGAATCCTCTCAAAGATTTTTATCTCAGCAAAATCATGCTGTTGAGAGTAGCTACCAGCAAACTTCTTCAACTTCTGTTAATAAGAAAACCTATACTATATTTTGTATTGATGACAGCCCAGCTATATTAAATGTCATCAAAAACTTTTTAGATGAGCAAATATTTTCCTTTATCGGAGTTACAGATTCTTTAAAAGCGTTGATGGAAATTCTCCGTACCAAACCGGACATAATTTTATTAGATGTAGATATGCCTAATTTAGATGGGTATGAATTATGCTCTTTGTTACGTAAACATTCACATTTTAAAAATACGCCTGTGATTATGGTTACAGGAAAAACCCGGCTGATAGATAGAGCCAAAGCTAAGTTTGTTGGAGCTTCCGGTTACTTGAAAAAGCCTTTTACACAAGGAGATTTACTGAAAACAGTCTTTCAGCACATTGTGTAATTGAGTTATATGGCAGAAGGAATTGGTCAGTGGTCAGTTGTTAGTGGTCAGTGGTCAGTTGTTAGTTGTTATTCTTGCTCCCTCTGCTTACCCTGCTTCTTTTACGTCAACGCTCAAACTGGACGACACTCAGACAAAATACTGTGCATATTTACCACTTGTCCAATTACTGCGATCGCTGGGGCTTCAAATCCTGTCTTTTCAACTTGCTCAACTATTGTTCCTAATTCACCAATCAATTCTTCTTGTTCGGGTCGTGTACCCCAACGCACTAAAGCAATAGGTGTCTCTAAACTTAGCCCAGCCGTACTTAGCTGTTCCACAATATAAGGCAGGTTGTGGATTCCCATGTATATTACAATTGTTTCGGAACCGTGGGCGATCGCTTGCCAATTTACTTGTGGACGATACTTACCCGCCGATTCGTGGCCAGTAACAAAAGTGACAGATGAACTGTGCAATCGATGGGTTAAAGGTATACCTGCGTAGGCTGGAGCAGCAATTCCCGATGTAATTCCCGGCACAACCTCTACAGATATCCCTGCTTTTACTAGATCTACCATTTCTTCGCCACCACGACCAAAAATAAACGGGTCGCCGCCTTTGAGCCGCACTACTATTGCACGATCTTGGGCTTTTTCTATTAGCAGATGGGTTGTTTCTTCTTGCAATAGTGAATGTCTCCCCATCCGCTTACCGGCGTTGATTTGCTCTGCTTGGGGGTTAATCATTGCCAGAATTGCCGGACTCACTAGGGCATCATAGATAACTACATCTGCACATTCCAACAAGCCTTTGCCCTTGAGGGTCATTAATCCTGGATCTCCTGGCCCCGCACCGACTAAATAAACCTTTCCCAAATACTTTGACCCCTCTTTTTCTGTGCAGTTTACGTGTATGATACCAATTCCCAAATCAGATCGGCTAATTCTGCACTTGCTCCCAAAGGCTGAGCCAGTTGGAAAGTCACAGATGGGAAATGTAATTTTAACTCTTCTACTGACCGGGCGATCGCATCTGTTATGCCACCTGTGAATAGAAAGTATGGCAAAATTGCAATTTCTCTTTTACCAGCCGCAATCAACTCTTCTACCCGCGATTCTAAACTACCAGATGTAGCCCAATAAGCGCTGACTGCTCCCAGATTCGCCGCCCGTGTTTCTACTAGTTGTTTAGAGCCAGGACGGCGACTACCATGAGCTAACAGAATCCATGCTTGTGTTTTGATAGCAGCCATTTGCTTTGTCAGCAATGTCTCTAAACCAGGTTGACTGCCTAAATATGGTTGCAGGTCAATTATTATATCTTGACTAAGAGCTTGTTGTGCCAGCGCGATTTCTGCTGGAATATCTGTCATCACATGAACTCCTGGTAGGAGAAATAGCGGGATGATTTTCAGGCGATTACATCCATAAGCCAAAGCACTCTGAGCAAATGTCCTAATTTGCTCATGCAGAGGCTGAGAACTCATTTCTAAACAAGCTATACCTACAAGATTTTCAGACTTGGGTGGAGATATAGATTTTTGCAGTTTGTGATTTACTAGCCCAGCTAATTGCTGCATAGAAATTTCTGGGCGTGGGTCACGACTTCCGTGGGATACCAGCAGATATGCTGATGACATTGATATAAGGTATAACTCTCAGGGGCTAATTTTAGGGTAATACTAATTCGTAATTCGTATAGCGAGTAAATCACGTAAGTGATGATATTCTGATTGCTCAAAGTACCCTAATAACTGAGGTATTTGGAGATGCTGCAATTCATGGAGGCGAATTGCTTCCTGACTAAATAATTTCACTGCTTTTTGAAAGCTTTCCCCGTTTTCTTCAGGAAAACAGAGTTGTTTAATCACACACCTGTTTTTGTGTTCATCCACTGCCAAAAAAGTTCTGCTAAAACCACCACATCCAATGAAACAAAGCAGATGATAGCGGTCTTGAAGCAATAATTGTCCACTACATTTGTTACAAAATCGAGCCGTATCGGAATTTTGCGAATACAAACAACCAATGTGGGGACAGAGTTTCATTACAAGGTAGAGTTTTTCCTGGACTTAATTATTAGTATTCCCAATTAATTCCAGATTTTCCCCTGGCTTCTGGTCTTATTGCTGTTCAGCGGTGTAGGTATAAAAGTTATTCAATGCCCCCACTGTTTCAAATCTATAAGAAGGTATCCAATCACTCAGTTGGAAATCTGTACGGTAAACACTAAAAAAAATAAAGTCTTGCCTTTGTGTAGTCAACGCCAGAACTTCTTTCATGCGGGGGTTAGCCGAATCTACCATTTTTTGACAATTTGAATGTATTAAACTTTCTAGGAATTTTGGTGTTTTCTTGCAAACATCCTCTTTTAAGTATTGTGTCAGTCGTTGCACTGCGTATTCTTCATATTCAGTTTGACTGGGATTGGTCTTGGCCATTGTCACACCAGATATGGCTAGTCCTGCTGCTCCCGTGTATGCCATAATCGTAAGGGCTTTCATGTTTTCTAACTGTGATTCGTTGTGGTCATTAGGCTCCCAAGACTCTAGATTAACTGAGTCCGTTCCTGGGAAAAAACTCTTGATCCCTTCCCCAAAAGATTGTATAATCAGAATTGTTGAATGAATGGCGAGCGTAGCCAAGTGGTTAAGGCAGTGGTTTGTGGTACCACCATTCGTGGGTTCAATTCCCATCGTTCGCCCTGTATTACTAGCAATAGTGTAATATTTTTCGTAAAAAGCAATTTATTTTTTACGAAAACAAATCTAATTTAAGTAGAAATTTTTTATTTCTAGCTGTTTTGCTAAGAAATTTATTTTATTAGGTTAGCTTATAGATATTTTAATGTATATAAGTAAAATTACTTTACTAAGTTAAAATAAGATTTTTTTTGTAGAAAGTCGGTATTTCTTACTTTACCGATTTGCAAAAAATATTTTAATAAACTCAATAATGGAAGCAGATTAATCATATCTGCTTCCAAAAAAATGTTTTTGAACGTACAGACACAGACAGGTTTTAGAAAATTCCTAAAAGAATAATGAAAGTCAGCCCACAGAGAGCTAGTAAAGAAACAATCAAGATATTGCCTATACTGTGGTCAGAAGGTGCTAAGTTTTGTGTATTGTTAGCCATATTAACCGACCCTGTTTCTATTAATTTTTGTGACAAAATTGCAGCGTTTAATTAATTACTTGCTGCTTCTTTAATTATCGACTACTTCTTAATTAATGCTTTGATCGATCGCAAATCGTAATCTAAGATTTTCCCAGTAGTAAAGAGTTGGTAGCCAATTAAAAATAAAATAGATGATGCCAGGATTACTAAAAGATTGACTGACGCGAATATATTACCAGTAAAAGTAATTACTGCAATTCCTAGAGCTATCAAAAGCCAACCTAAGTTCTGGTTAACTCGCCGCTGGAAAAGAACAAAAGCCCCAGCACAACACAATAAAATACCAGGAATACGAAAGAAAATCCCCACTTGGATATTTGCAGTTAAAATAACAACGCCTGTTATCATCAAAGCCAAGCCTACAAGCTTCGTTGGTCTATCTACTGTAGCTTGTCTATTATTCTTGGTACTTGGAGATTGAAATCTAGTAGGATTGGCAGCAGGTATAAAGTTGTGTGGATATTCTTGTTGATTTTGAAATATAAATGTTACTTTCCCACCCTGACCAAGGTCAATTTTATCTCCTAACTTCAACTGGTAAGGAGTTCTAGGCTCCAGCTTTACATTGTTAAGGAATGTGCTATTAGAGCTTCCTAAGTCTTCAATAAAGTAATTATTTTCTTCTACTTGAATTTGTGCATGAATGCGAGAAATTACATCAGCATTTGGCAAGTTAGTAAGATCAATATCAGGTGGACTTTGGTCATTCGGTTTACCAATATGAACTACAGCAAGATTTGGTGGTAACTCAAAGGAAATATTGGTCTGGACATGCAATAGTTCTACACTCAGCCCTGTAGTGTTCAATTCGTTTAAATTTTGCATGGCTTGTTTTTTAAAGGAGCAATTTTTTAATTTCTCTAGCTTGCCCTAAATTTAAGCAGCAGTATATTGGTATTGCTATGAATGATTTGAGGAAATAGTTGAGAAACCATGACAATATCAGGGTCAATCTCAACTTTCTCTGACTCAGTAATGACTTAACACTGTTGAAATAATTCCTCAAAGCTTTTAGAGGTAGCTTCTGGTTTAGCAACAATCTCAACAACTTTATTGCGTGCAGCTGGTTCAAGTAGAGACTCGACGCAAACTTGGGCAACTTTTTGTCGAGGAATACTACCATCGAATAATGTATCAGCACTCTGCATCACGATCGCATCGGTGTTATCTTCATTTTTTAGACCACCAGGACGCACAATCGTATAAGTCAGACCACTTTTTTGGATGTACTCCTCTGCTTGTTTTTTCCAAACCAAAATTAGCCAAAACAAGTTCAACGGATGGAACAACTGGGAAGTACACAAAGAAGAAACCATGACAAAATGCTCAATTCCCTTAGATTTAGCGACATCCACTAAATTTTTAGTCCCTTCAAAATCTACTTTATAAGGGCCAGTAGGGTCAAAGCTAGGTTTTGCTCCAGTAGCACACAGCAATACTGTAGTGTCTCCCAAAGCAGCATTCAGGCTTTCTGGCTTTAATACATCCCCTACTACCAATTCAGCCTCAGGAGGCAAAATAGCTCTAGCTTGCTCGACATCCCGCACCAAAGCCCGAACCGGAATATTCCGTGCTATTAGTTCTTTGACGATGCGACGACCGGTTTCACCTGTTGCCCCTGCTACAAATGCTTTCATGATTTACGTTATCCTGGGAAACTAATATGTGACTGTTTAGTTCTTTAATTTTAGTAATTCTATGAAGTTCGTGATAAATTATTGAGTTTTAGTCAAAAATTGTACTTCGTTGCTAAACGACCCAAACAAACTGGGAATTATTAATATAGACAAACGCCAAAATATACGGGAACGCATTCATGCTTTCAACAAACGGCGAATATCAATCTCTCGATATAACAGAAACAGTTTTGCCCGTAGCGTCAAATCCAGCAGCAGCCGAAGACACCCCCACACCAGCAACTGTGGGGACACCAACCAAGTTTTATGGTCGTTATAGCGACTCAATGGCGTTGTGTGCCCCAAAAGATACAGTTACTGAGTATCTTGATGCTCACGCTTCATGGTTTTCGCGTTGTGCGGAACCCATGAAGGTGCAACCTTTGGGGGAAAATGGTTACGCTCTCATCATCGGTCGTTTTGGCTCTTTTGGTTACGAAGTAGAGCCGAAAGTTGGTTTAGAACTATTACCCCAAGATAAAGGGGTCTACAGCATTCGGACAATTCCCATTCCTGATTATCATCCACCTGGTTACGATGTAGACTATCATGCATCACTACAGTTAAAAGAAAATTTAACTGAGATGACCTTAGTTGAATGGGAATTGGATTTAGTCGTTGATCTTCACTTCCCTCGGTTTATTCAACGATTACCTCAGTCTTTGATACAGTCTACAGGCGATCGCTTACTAAACCAAATCGTCCGTCAAGTCTCTCGCCGCTTAACTCGTAAAGTCCAGGAAGATTTTCACCAATCTTTAGGTATATGCTTTCCTGGCAATTATAAAAAAAAGTGGTTAATCAACTAAGAGGCAGAGGGGCATAGGAGAATGATTTTTACCCATGCCCGATACCCTTTTTTGAATTAAAAATTAATTAATTAAAAATTATTATTGTTCTTAATTTTTAACTTTTAATTTTTAATTTTTAATTCCCCGAAGTGGTTGCCTATGCCTTTGTGAGAATCCTTTGGACAATTTGCACGCCAGTAATAGCTTGCCAAGTGAAAAGCCCTAAAAGCACAAAATTTAATAAAATGTGAGTCATGCGCGCCCAATTTGCTCCTTTTTGCATAAAAGGAGACAAAGCAGCAGAAGATGCAATTAAGCCTGTCATCCCAAGTCCTGCTAAAAGGTGAGGTTGAACAAATAACTTACCGTTATTGATGTAAGTGACAGCCATACCTCCAATTGCACCTATCACCATCACAGCCAGAATTATGGAACCAATTTGGTAGTGTTTGATGTTATATCTACCTTTAATTAGTTCTTTTTTCTCGTCTCCTTGAGCGTTTCTGGTACGCTGTACTTGCAGTCCTAGGTAAGCAGCATAAAGTGATAATGCTAAAAGTACCCACATAAGTAGCGGGTGAATAAAGTTTAGCCCAAATTTAACCGAAGGGGACAGTTCCAGAGTCATTGTGTTCTCGCCCAATTCTTAAATCTTCATAAAAATTAGTATAACTTTAAGCATGGGGCATAGGGCATTGAGAATTGGGCATGGGTAAAAATCATTCTCCTGTGCTTTGGTTGTTGAGTTTCGACTACGCGGCAGTTGAGCGTAGTCTAAACACTGCTCTCTTACGTCTTCCCATTTTCTGCTCTAAACCTCTTGCAAAAGTGGTTAAACGATCTCAGACTAAATTCTGATACTAGACGAACAAAACCTGCTGATGCGGGACTTATTCATGACAGAAAATAACGATGTCTTGCTGCTAAAGGCTGCTAAAAGTGGGGATATCAAGCGGCTGTGTGCGCTACTGAATGATGGTGCTAGGGTTGACGCGTGCGATCGCGATGGTACCACGGCGTTAATGTTTGCTGCCAATTTAGGCTACACCGAAATTGTGCGATCGCTGTTGGATGCTGGGGCAAATATTAATTTAGCTCGAAAACGCTATGGTTTAACGGCTTTGATGTTGGCTGCTAGTGCTAATCGGCTCGATATTGTGCAGCTTTTAGTATCTAGAGGAGCTGATGTTGATGCTACCAATGAAGATGGTAGTACAGCTTTAATGGCAGCCGCGCTCAAAGGTTATGTCGAAGTAGTGCGAGTTTTATTGGCTGCTGGGGCTAAAGGAAATTTCACAGATAAAGATGATGACACTGCTTTGAAGCTGGCTGTAAAACATGGGCATACAGCAGTTGTAAAACTCCTATTACAAAGTGGTGTAGATGTCAATGCCCAAGATGAAGAAGGCGAAACGCCTTTGACTATAGCAGCTGACTTAGGAAATCTACATGGGTTGCAAGCATTGTTAGATGCAGGGGCTGATGTAGACTTAAAAAATGGGGATGGTGGAACTGCACTCTTGGCAGCAGCAGCAGCAGGACATAGTGCGATCGCAGCTGCTTTATTAAATCAAGGTGCCCAAATTAATCTCCAAGACCAAGATGGTGAAACAGCCCTACACCTGGCTGTTGTGGAAGGTTACATAGATGTAGTGCAAGTGTTATTGAACCGGGGTGCAAATGTGCAAATTCAAAATCACCTGGGCGATACACCAATTTTGGTAGCAGCATTGCAGGGACACAGCCAAATTGTGGAAGCACTGCTACGTTTTGGGGCAGATATCAATGGTAACAACCTGAGTGAAAGACCTTTGTTGCTGGCGGTATCACAGGGATACACTGATACAGTAAAAATATTGCTAGATTATGGCGCTGATGCCAATATTCCAGGAAATGATGGCAAAACTGCTTTGATCAAAGCAACCGAACGCAAATATACAGAGATCATCAAACTGTTGCTGTCAAGGGGAGCAGATGTCAATTTTCGAGACTCCGCAGGGGCGACAGCATTGATGTGGGCTGCCTCTGCTGGTTATGTTGAAATTGTGCAGATATTGCTCGCAGCTGGAGCCAATTTGAATTTGAAAAACCGGGGTGGCTATACTGCTTTGATGATTGCGGAATTTAACGGTTATCGGGATGTAGTTAGGAGTTTACAAAAAGCTGGGGCAGAGGAATAGCGTGAAGACTATTAGACATCTCCGAAAAGAATTTCAAACTTTTATGCTGTCTAGGTAAAAACCTAATTTATGGAGATGTCTATTAGCTTAAGTTTAGCTATAGATTAAAGTATTTAGGTATCTATCGTGTACAGCTAGTTCCTGCGATCGCCAAGCAGGTAATTACAGTTCTCTTTAGTTCGCATTGTCTCAATTAGATTGGTGACTGAGCTTGCCGAAGTGCGGGCTACGCCTACGCTCTGATTTGTTGCGGATACGAATTATTCATATTTAATGGTATAGCATAAAGGCATAACTTAACTTAATAAAATTCTTGGAGTTTTAAGATGACTTATGGAGTTGAAGCAGAATATTAGAGCAGTAATTTATTCAGGTGAACAGCACGGATACGTAGCAGAATGTCTAGAAGTTTCTGTAGTAACTCAGGGAGAGACTCTGGATGAAGTTGTTCATAACCTTCGTGAAGCAGTCGCTTTGCATTTAGAAGACGAAGATCCAACTCAATTTGGTTTAGTAGATAAACCTTCTCTAATGATAACTTTTGAACTTCAACTAGAATATGCCTAGACTCAAATGATTATCAGGTGCTGAGATTGTTGATATTTTGGGTGAGTTTGGCTTTGAAGTACACAGCCAAAAGGGCAGTTATATTAAGTTGCGTCGTTCTGGTGTAGAACAAAAAGAGACTTTAACAATACCATTACATCGGCAGTTAGATACAGGAACTTGCAAAGCTATTTTTAGACAGGCAAGTAAATACATTCCTGAAGAACAACTTTTTCCATTCTTTTACGAGTAAAGTAAGTAGCCAACTCTCGTAAATAAACGATAAATGAAGCTTAATGCCTTAGGCATATCGCCAATAATAAAACCTATCCTATATATCACTGTCAATTTATGCGATCGGATTCTGAGCAACTGTGTCTACGACGGGCTACGCCTACGCATTTCTGATGATGGGTTGATTTAGGCGATCGCTCTAATCCAAATTGTAGTTATTTGAGCAAGTAGAGGTTTGTTGAGGCAAATAGAATAAAATAAAAACAACACACTAAACTTAATTTTATGGATTTGCAATCCCGAATTGTTATAGATCCTAACGTCCTTGTCGGCAAACCAATTATTAAAGGTACTCGTCTTTCTGTTGAGTTTATCATTGACCTTCTTGCTCAAGGCTGGACAAATGACGAAATTCTCTGCAACTACCCTGGTATTACCCTCGAAGATATTCAAGCTTGTTTAGGCTATGCTAGTGCCAGCCTTAAAGCTGAAAAAGTTTACGCTTTTCCTGGGTAATTATGCGCTTTCTAGCCAACGAAAATTTCCCAGGAGATGCCATAGAAGCACTTCGCTCGCTGCGGAGGTCACGATGTTACATGGATTCGCACTGATGCTCCTGGGATTGCTGATACCGAAGTTTTAAACCGCGCTCAAGGTGACGAGCGCATTCTCCTCACCTTTGATAAAGACTTTGGTAAACTCGCCTTCCGTTCACATTTGCCTGCAACTTGTGGGATTATCTTATTTCGGATTAAAGCACCTTCCGGTATAGTTGTTGCTCAAAAAGTGGCGATCGCCATAGCATCTCGCCCTGACTGGGCAGGACATTTCAGTGTGGTTGAAGACGAGCGTATCCGAATGCGAGTCCTCTGAAAAGATTGTTAATAATATTTTTAAATATAATAAAAAACACAAGGGGTAGTAGGCGATTGCATTTCTGGTGATAGGGTTGATGTGAGCGATCGCACTTCTGGTGAAGGGATTGATTTGGGCGATCGCACTCTGAGAAAGTGTGTCTAGTGAGCGATCGCACTTTTGGTGCTGGGGTGATGTGGGTGATCGCACTTTTGATGATGGGGTTGATTTGGGCGATCGCTCTCTTAGCAACTGTCTTAAAGAAGCGATCGCACTTTTGATGATGGGGTTGATGTGGGCGATGTCTACGAAAAGCTTATCTACGCATGAAGAACAATAGATGAGCAAAATAACACCAAAGCACGTTTTTGATAATTTTGTTAAAATTGCTGAGTAGATATTATCTACACTACTTTGCTAAAAAACAAATTTATTTGATTAACTGACAAAATTAATCGAGGTAATTAAACATGAAATTAACAGCCACAGAACAAGGGTTACTAATTCCTAAAGAACTATTAGGAGAAAATGAAGAATTTGAGATTATTCAAGAACATGGGAAAATTATTATTACTAGTATCAAAAAAATATCTTCTATTTGGGATTTAGGTTCAAATCCTGTGGAATGTGATGTAAGAGATGGTGCACTTAACCATGATCATTATCTCTATAACCAATGAAAAATATCTACTTTTTAGATACCAGCTATATTTTAGCTCTGGAAATCAAAAATGAAGATGTTCATCAAAAAGTATTACTAAATTGGGCTACTTTAATAAAGTCCAAACCTTTTTTAATAACAACAACATATATTTTTGATGAAGTTGTTACTTTTTTTAATAGTCGAAACCTTAATTATAAAGCAGTTGAAGTTGGTAATCGATTATTGGAAAGTCCTGATATAGAATTAATCGAAATCGATAAAACTCTATTTAATCAAGGATGGAAATATTTTCAAAAGCATAAAGACAAATCTTATTCTCTCACTGATTGTTTATCATTTATTGTTATGCAACAACGAGAGATTGTTACAGCTTTAACCTTAGATAATCATTTTTCTCAAGCGGGATTTCAAATTTTACCATCATAAATTAAGTGATGAGCAGTGAACAAGCACAAAGTGTCAAATTAGCGATTTCTAGCGACAAGAAGCAGAGCTTCTACGCATTTCTGATGATAGGGTGATTTAGGTGATCGCTCTTGTTTGTTTACGAAAGCCTTAGAACTTAACTTGCTAAAGTTGCCTTGTGTCAGTAAGGAAAAATACGCAAAGGTAAAAAAAATCTTTAAATCCAGTAATAAGCATTATTGCAGATGCTACCTCTGATAAGCTGTTGAATATCTAACTTGATATTAGCTGGCAGTCAAGGGTTTAGCCTGTATAGCTTCGCTAAGTCTTAATGTTGATACGTATAGAATACGACTTGCTCAACATAATAATTAATCTAAATACCTATGGATGCCAAAGAAGTTTTAGATTTATACCAACAAGGAAACAGAAATTTTCAAGGAGTTGATCTAAAAGGTCAATCTTTTGAAAAACAAAACCTTCAAGGTATAGACTTTAGGCAAGCTAATCTTGAAGAAGCTAACTTTAGAGGAGCTAATCTTCAAGGAGCTAAATTTATTGGTTCAGATATCCGTGGTACAGACTTCACAAAAGCAATACTTATAAAAGCTGACTTTACTGAAGCTAAAGCGGGACTAATTGGTAATAAAATTTGGAATGAATTATTATTTTTATTTTTAAGTTTTATTCCCTTTTCATTATTGCTCTTCATCTTTTTATTACCAGTATCCATTTGGGCTTACTCATTGTCTGAGTTGAATTTTGAACAAGAATCAGAACAATTACGATTTACTATCCTGATATTTTTTATTTCTCTAGTTGGATTTTTAAATTTTAATATTGTCAACTTTATACAAGGGCTAAAAGCATCATTAATAATTTTTTCTATGACAGCAACAGCAATTTTTCTTGTAAAATTCAATCAACCTGCAATTTTATTTATGATTGTGGTATTCCTTTTGGCAGGGTTAATATTCTTTAGCATCAGTTTTGCTTCGTGGTTAACAATATGCATTGAAAAAAAACTGAATCAAAATTATTTAAAATTATCCAAATTATTTAAAGCTATCCGAAAAACAGTAATAGTCCTAGCAATAATAACACTTATGACGATATATTCAAACAATCTAAATATATTTTTAGTATTAATAACAATAACAGGCATATTTTTTTTAATTTTAATCTTAATTAAAGCCTACTTGATGGATGAATTAAAGCGGCTTTTAATTATAATTCAACTAGCTGTATCTTTTATGTGTGTAATTATTCTATACAATCAAATCTACGAAAAAGTAGATGATTATTTTAAGCTATCAATTCTTTTTTTACAAATAAATATTTTTGCAATACCACTATATATATATAG
>NZ_JAECZB010000034.1 GCF_016056295.1 Atlanticothrix silvestris CENA357 | reverse complement strand
CATTCAATCAGCTTTACCTCATGGCCCTTATGCTTTTAATTTAATTCACAGTCCTAATGATATGGCGATTGAACGCCGGGCTGTAGATTTATATCTAAAATATCAAGTCACAACTGTAGAAGCTTCGGCATTTTTGGACTTAACTACCAACATTGTTTATTACCGTGCTGCTGGTTTAAGTTTAAATGATGCTAATCAAATTGAAATCAAAAACAAAGTCATTGCCAAAATTTCTCGTCGAGAAGTAGCGAGTAAATTTCTCCAACCAGCACCGGATAAAATCCTTCAAGAGCTTGTTGAAAAAGGACTAATTACCCAGTTGCAAGCCAAGCTAGCAGCGAAAGTACCGATGGCTGATGATATTACCGTCGAGGCTGATTCTGGTGGTCATACAGATAATCGCCCTTTGGTTTGTTTGTTGCCTTCTATTATTACTTTGCGCGATGAAATTCAAGCACAATATAATTATGAACAACCCATTAGGATAGGCGTTGCAGGAGGAATTGCTACACCACAATCAGCCTTAGCTGCTTTTATGATGGGTGCTGCTTATGTAATGACTGGTTCAATTAATCAGTCTTGTATTGAAGCCGGGACTTCTCAATATACTAAGCAATTACTGGCCCAAGCCGAGATGGCTGATGTCATGATGGCTCCAGCCGCAGATATGTTTGAAATAGGTGTGAAACTTCAAGTACTCAAAAAAGGAACTCTCTTTCCTCTGCGGGCACAAAAACTATTTGATTTATACAAAACCTATAACTCGATTGAAGAGATTCCTCGCCAAGAAAGAGAGAAGTTAGAAAAACAGATTTTTAGAAATAGTCTAGAAGCTGTATGGCAAGAAACAGCTAATTATTTGTCAAAACGTAACCCCGATAAATTAACTAAAGCTGCAAACAATTCCAAACTGAAAATGGCTTTAATTTTTCGTTGGTATCTTGGATTATCTTCTCGTTGGTCAAGTTCTGGTGAAAAAGGTCGGGAAATTGATTATCAAATTTGGTGTGGCCCGGCAATAGGTAGTTTTAATGATTGGGTAAAAGGTTCTTATTTATCTGAAGTCAATAATCGACAGGTAGTTGATGTTGCTCATCATATCCTGACTGGGGCAGCATTTTTATACCGCATTCAAAGTTTAAAAATTCAAGGATTACAGATTCCTAATGACTACAACCAGTATTTTCCAGTATCGGTAAGCAATAAGTAAGTCAGTGTGAACATTTATCATCAGGTTCAGGCAGGATAGCGCAGCGTAAAGCCTGTGGCATAGCTACAGTTAGAGCGAGTCTGCAAGCGTCGGCAGGAGGAAAGAGGGTTTTAATTCACTTTACCTTTAACAACATAGTTTGGTCTTTTCCAGAGAAAATTAAAAATAATGATTTACAACAGAAAATTAGGTTGTCTTGAGCAAGCTATGGAGACCTTAAACAGCCGGGCTAAAACCTGGAATATAGTGACTATTAGTCGCATTAAGGGGCCACTCAATGAAGAAATTTTGAGACAGTCTCTAGACATGCTTCAGTGCCGCCATCCTCGTCTAAATTCTCACATTATCCGTTCTGAAAATAGTCTTTATTTTCAAACAGAGGGAACAACAAAGATCGCGTTGCGTGTTGTAAATAAATTAAACGATGAGCAATGGACAGAAGTTGTTGATGAGGAGATGAATGAAAAAATTGATAGTAGTAAATGTCTTATGCGAGTGGTGCTTATTCATTTATTGAATGAAAAAAATATAAGTTATTTAATTACAACAGTACACCATGCGATCGCAGATGCTTTATCATGCATTCAACTTCACTCAGAAATTTTGACTTATTCTCAAAAAATTATATCCGATGAAGTCATTAACTCAGTTACTTTATCTCCTCTCCCACCCATTGAAGAAATCATACCTGAATGGACAAAAGGCTTAAAAAGTAACATAAATAATAGACTATTTATGTTGCAGATGGGATTTAAAAAAATTTGGTATCGACCAAAAACACTAGGTTTTGAAAATTACGCACCTATTGCACAGCGTCGTTGTAATATTGTTCACCGACAACTTGACCCAGATTTAACTCAAAAATTTGTCAATCTTTGTCGCCAAGAAAATACAACAGTACACAGTGCTTTATGCGCTGCAATGATGTTTACAGTAGCACAAAAAATTACTAAAGGTAATAAAAAAGATATTAGAGTAAACTGTCTCTCATATCTTGATTTGAGGAGACGTTTAAATCCTACAATTGGCGATGAACATTTGGCTGTATTAGCCGCGTCTATGATGGAATTTCACACAATAAAAACAAATACATCCTTTTGGGAACTAGCGCGGAATGTTAAACAAAAACGAGAAGATAGTACACAGCGTGGCGATATTTTCAAGATGATGTTAGTTGCCAAATATCTCATCGATTTTTGTTTCAGACAACCTAAACAAGTAGCGGCTACAGTTTCTGTCTCTAATATTGGTAAGGTAAGCATCCCTAAATTTTACGGCGAATTTGAACTAGAAGAAATCAGTTTTGCTGGCTCACATGCTTTATATGCAGGTGTGTTTATTATTCATGCTGCAACTTTTAACGGAAAAATGTTGTTAAATTTTGTGTTTTCTCAGCCTGCAATTAGTCAAGAAGCAATGGAATCTCTTGTAAACAAATTCATGTCTTTAATTATTGACATGTGTGATTTAGATTTGGATCTTTGTTTTACATGTAAGAGATATATTTCTTGTTCATCTTAATAATTTTTTGAAGCTAATCATGTTAAAAGTCATGAAAATAGATACGTTATTCTACGAAATGTCAAATTATTTCATGATATGAATATTGTTTAGTTATTGTGAAATTAGAGGTTAATAAATGAGCCAGTTTATTCCTGATTCAATTACACAGCAATCTCATACAGCAGAAGAAATTCAAGCTTGGCTAGTCTTTCATCTTTCTGAACTGCTGAGAGTTAAACCAGATGAGATAGATGTCACAGAGCCTTTAGAAAGTTACGGTTTGGATTCCTCACAGGGTATGCTGTTGGCTGTCAAAGCAAAGAATTTATTGGGATTTGAATTTTCTCCTCTGCTGGTATGGCATTACCCCACTATCGAATTACTTTCCCAACGGTTAGCTGAAGAATCTCAAGCTTTAGAGTCAGAAACTTTTGAAATTTAACCTTTGCTTAAAATTTGATTTTAAATAAATCATTTAACACTGATTATTTATCTAATTTAAATCAGTGCAAAAAGGTTAAAACAAATTGAATGATCGTAATAGTTTTTAGTAAAGAATAAAAAAGCTATGGAAACAGTAGAAATCTTGTCTATTTTAAGACAACAAGGTGTCTATATTACAGTCGAAAATGAAACTTTAAATATTCGTTCTCCTAAAGGAGTACTAACTCCAGAACTCAAGGCACAAATAATTGCAAATAAGCCAGAAATTATAGAATTTCTGCGGCGCGATGTCTCACGACAAGACTCTTCTCTACGAGATGCTCCGCGTAGCTTGCTTCCCCTTAGGGGTACGGGTCTAAGCAATTTGGTTCATAGTGATGGTAATGTACCAATTGCTCAAGGCTTAAGTCTGCAAACTATTGGTCGTTTGATTGGGGAAGTAGGGGAGGAATTAAATCAAGATTCCAAACCACCCATTATTGACCCTAAGCTAATGGCTCAAAGGCTAACAGTTACCTTTAGACCTCTGGTCAAGGGATACAAAAATGTAGCAATTTTGAGTTTTAGAACTGAGTTAGAGCAAAAGTTACAGGAATATGGAGTCAATGTTATCTCCTGGGAGCAAGCTACAAAAGAATTTAAATATGAAATCAAGATACCGCTGACTAACTTGAAGCAAAGCATTAAAACTAGAGTAGTAAAAACTGGGGTTAACGCTGTAATTGATGTTGATAGACCAGCTTCTTTAAGAAGTGTCGCGGAAACATTTGCAGCCGAGAAGCTATATCAATTATATACTCGGTTTATTTTGAAAGACCGAAAAATATCTGTTTCAGGAATTGGGCGAGTAATTGGTTGGGCTGAAGAATGTGCAGCTAAATATATTGAAGACCCAACAAATACTCAAGTAATTGTACTTACCGATTTAGATGAGGAATTTATTAATTCGCAAACTCCTTATCAAAGGAAAATTAAAATTGGATTAAATACATTAATTCGGACATTTTCAGAAATCGTAATTGGGGTTTCTACTACCAAATTTTCGATTTTGAATATGAATTTATCTGACTCTATCTTCTCTAGATATGAGATCGATAATTTTGTTCTTAAATCACTTATTCCTAAAGTTTATGTCCCCATTTTACCTCTGCCGCTGAGTAAATTTCAAGTAGGGGAATGTAATGTCAAAAAGTCGATTTATGCTAAAAAATTAGTCGCCTTGAGTCATTCTCTGGCAGATACAAATTTATTTCCTCCAGGTTCAAAACTGAGTGAAGTAATTAAAAGGAAGTCCCATAGAGATATTGTCAATGTCATTGTTAATGGTAGAACTGGTGTTTCCTACGGCTTTGTTGCTTATGCAGAGCCACCACAATATATAGGTGAAGTTGAGATCACTGAACAGGAATGGGAAAGCCTGTCTCCTGTTACAGAATTCAGCATTGATCAAGTACGTCAAAATACCATAGGTAGAAGGTATTTAAAAACTAAAATAGGAACAGAATATAAATTTAAGCAACTTCCTGATATCTGGGTTTTTAGCGCTCGTTCTGGTTCAAATAAAACAAATTTGAGTCTTGAAAATGATGTTCTTAGAATTGGTTTGACAGACAGGCTATTACTACAATTACCCCAAGAGGTTGATCCGCAAGTAATAGATATTAAGCCTTCTTATGATGTTTATGTAATGCTTGCCATTAGTCTTGCTACTGCTTTGTATGCACCAGAATTAATTAAAAATGGTGCGCCAATTGTTCATTTTCACGGGTATCCAGTATTTGAATGGTTTAAACCGCATGAGTACTGCGTTGGAGTCCACAACCCTTCAGTACCTTGTGGAACTTATGAATCAGGAGTATTCAATTTTTTGGGTATTGCTAGTTTGGCACATCAATCATCGAAAGATATGAACTTAGTTAGTTTAGTAGAGCCAGATCATGGCACAAATTTTATAGCTCATGATTTAGATTATCTAGTCGAAAGATTGAAAACCGGGTGTGCAGAGGGTCAAATTGAACTTGGAGGCAAACATTTTGCTTCTTTGAAAGCAAATGTAAGCGAATTGGGAATTTAAATTGATACCCAATAATTTATCGCTATCAACGCTTTTTCTAGATAAAAGTTTCGCAACGAAGTGTTATGAATCTATCTCAACAACAACTTCTAATATCAGGAATTGATGGGTTTATCGGCTTGCGTTCTGCCGAATTAGCCCAAGCCAAAGAAATGAAAGTCCGAGGGCTGCAACATTCCCCAGATAAATTTAAAAAAGTGCAAAAACCGGGCATTCAGTTATTTTTAGGAAGTATTACTGATCCTGTTGTTGTCCAAGAAGCTTGTCAAGAAATAGACATTGTTTTACATACAGCCGCAGTTACCAAAGAAAGTGGATCTCTCGACTATTTTCGTGAAATCAATGTTGGGGGCACTATTAATCTAGCTAAAGCTGCCAAGAGTGCTGGTGTAAAAATCTTCGTTTATCTCTCTAGTGTTTTGGTCTACGGCTTTAACTATCCTGATGGTGTTACAGAAAAAGGCCCCCTCTGTGGCGAAAATAACCCTTACTGTCAGACAACAATAGAAGCCGAAGAAAGACTTTTACAACTAAATTCCCTACCAGATTTTAACGTCATCATTATTAGAGCAGGAGATGTTTACGGCCCTGGGAGTATCCCGTGGATAGTCAGACCGTTGTTGTTAATGCGTCAAAAACTATTTGCCTTAGCTAACGATGGTTTAGGAGTTATAAACCATTTGTATGTGGACAATCTAATTGAAGGTATATTTCTGGCTATTGAAAAAGAAGCCTATGGAGAAATTTTTAATATTACTGATGGTCAAGAAACTTCTTGGAAAGAATATTTTACGCGCTTGGCTGAAATTGGAGGTTTCCCAGAGCCTATTTCTCTGCCAGCCAGTATGCTCAAATCTGTACTTTGGCAGCAAAATTTGGCTAAGAAACTAATGGGTAAGAAAGCTGATATTATGCCAGATTCTGTAGATTTTGTGACTCGCCCTTATGCTTATTCAATTGCTAAAGCACAAAGCAGATTAAATTATCAACCAAAAATCGATTTAGAAGAAGGAATGCGCCGTACACAAGAATGGTTGCAAAAAACAGATATTCAAAAAATCATTTTGTAAATCTCAGTTATGTGCTTCTCGGTTGTGTGCAGTACGCTGCCCAATCATCGCCAAACTACCCACGATATAATTTTTGAGGCAATTTCTGTCAATTCGCCGCCTTACTTAAAAGCAACGATATAATCTTCAGTATTTGTCAACCTAGTTTTAGTGCTACGGTGTACATACAAGTCTGATAACCTTAACGTGAGTTCGATGAACCTCTCACTCCCTCCCTCCCTCTCCGCTACGGTGTACACACAAGTCTACCCAGAGCGAGTTTCCAGCCAAAAAAGGTAGATTCAAACTGCTCAAGCCCGCGAACCAAAGTATTAATACCGGGAAATTTCTGAGACTTGTAACCAGACCAACCACCAAGTCGAGCAATAATCCAAGTTGCCCAAGCAAGAGAGGAAGGAGGATAAGGATTTTGTTGAAGTAGAGTTTTCCCTTGTAAAGTAGGAGCAAGAGTAGATAAGCATTGCTGTTGCTCGTGTGAAAAAGCAATATTTGCAGGTAAATCAGGGTTATCCCGTCCCTGAATCAGTTGTAAAATTCGCACAGCGACGGACAAAGCTAGTACAGTCAGTCGCTGGATAGCAGCAATTGACTCTAACTGGGTAGCTTCCAGATTTAAACCAGCAGTTTTGAGGGTGGCAAAAAGTTGTTCAATTCGCCATCGCCATGTGTACCATCGAATCACTTGCAGTGCCTGCTCTAAACAAACAACTTGGTGGGTGGTGAGCAGTCGCCAATGAATCGGTGCTTGACCTGGTGGTGGGTTGACTTCCAAGGCTTCGACTGCGTAAAGTGTCACACTAGTGGTCTGCCAACCCAAAAATGCGCTTGTGAGGGCTGGGGAAAGGGGAAAGGGAAAAGGGTAAGGGATTTAAACCCTTTCCCCCTTCCCCCTTACCCTTTACCCCGCCAAGGGAACTTGGCGTACTACTAGGGGGGTAGTCTTGCCCATTTAATTTATCTGGACGTTGAATTTTTACCATTGCACGGCGAACAATTAACAATGCCTCTGTTGCGGTTCTACTAGTGCGTACATCTGCTGGGATGTCTACTGTATAACCCTCTTTTATCACTTTGGGAGAACCCAATCGCTGAAAACCTTTCGAGGCTTTAATTTCTAAGTTTTGGCTATAAATTTTAGTTACTGTTAGAAAATAAAGCCTCAAAGCTTGGCTCAATCAAAGTTTCAGAATATTGCTTCGATTATTGTTTTCCGAGAGTGACAGAACAGGGATAAGTTCCCTCGCTCGGCTGTTGGTTTAAGTATGTATAAAGTGATAAGTTCTTTCCCACTAGGCGACGGTCAAAACAATTCGCAATTGTGAATTCGCAATTCGCAATTAAGACAATTAGTGGGGGCTTGCACCCACTTTAGGCAATTAATCAATTAATTCACAATTCGCATTTTCAATTGCGAATTGCGAATTGCTAGGTCACATTCTCATTCTCCAAAAACCGATAGTATCCTACTTGTTCGGCTCTTGATTTACTTATTTGTCGAATGCTGACTGATTGATGTTTTCCCATTGCTTCGTACAATGCTGCCCCCTTTTAGAGAGTCTTGGGTCTCCAAATGCTTTTCCCTTAACTACTTGAGCGTGTATTCTGATTGGATTTTCCACCGCCTTTTACTCCCCACAACTCCTGCTGTTATTACTTTACTTGGACTTGTGTGTACACCGTAGCTCCGACACGGAGAGGGAGGGAGAGGTTCATCGAACTCACGTTGATTTAGCAAATCATCTAGCCCTGTACACAAAGCATACAGCGCTGACTTTATTGCTTACTACAAGCCAGTAGAATCTGCATAAAGCGTACTATTAGCATCCCAGTTGATTTACCATCAGAAAGGTTTTTACCTCGATTAGAAAAGTACAAAGACGTTACTTATACAATCGTCGTCAACTTCAGCAAAAATCCACCACTCAAGTAGATAAAACTGTTGATACTGTGATTGGTAGATTTTTGGTGGTAGGAATTATTCCTTGTACTGTTAGTACTGAACAAGGAGCATGGTGCAATACGTAATTGCTGACACTACCTAAAAAAAATTCACTCAGTCCACTCCGTCCGCGACGACCCATAACAATTAAATCAGCTTTCCAGTTACGAGCCATTTCACAAATTATGCGACTTGGATCGCCAAGTTCTTGAGTAAATTCAGCGTTTATATTTTTGGCGATCGCTCGATTGGTGAGTAATGTCAAAAATTCAATTCCTTCTTGCTTCAAGGCTTCCCATTGCTTTACATAATATTCCACTCCATGAGTGTGAAAATTTGTATAAGCTTCATCGGTTTGCATCCTGGAAGCAGCGAGGTAGTCATCATCAAAAGGTGAGATAACGTGTAGTAATATCAATTCCGCATTACTTGCACTTGCCAAAGTTAGGGCTTCCTCAAAAACTTGTTGACCAATTTCAGTATTAGTGAGTGCTACTAAAATTTTGCTAAACATAATTTAAAGTCCTTTTTGTACCGCAGTTGCCAAATCATTTATCTCAGAAAAGCTTTTTTATCAACTACTACAAATATGTCTGCAATCATAACTTTGCCAAAGGGCAGTACTAAAGTTGGTACTTCATAGGCTTAACCATCAATACCCAACTGTATAAGTATTTCTTACATGGTTAAAGGTCACATTATGAATAGAAATACATGGAAAATAGGTAGTCAATCAATCTACAGTTAAGGCTCATACTTATTTTTATAAGAAATTATTTTGAGGATCTTGTGAGGATATGAGTTATACCAAATTTCTAGAAAAGTTGAGATGTAAAAATTTCTATAACGTTTGTAAACAGGTGCTTTCAACAACTATAGGTCTGGTATACAAACTTTTCTTTAGTATAGCGACTAGCTATCAAGTATATGTAAGTAACAAAGCATACTTTGATTATAAGTGGCTGTAAATAAATATGTATAAAGTGACTATGAGGTTATTACTTAATTTTATATGTATAGATATTACAAATATTTGAATAATATGATTTTCTTCACAAGTTCCTCATATTTCCTAACTATTCTTGAAATATAAGCAAATTTTTCAATAATGATGCGTTTCTCAACTAACAGTTGCAGTTTTAAAAACATACTTTTTTATAATCAGGATTTGGAAATATGAATTACTGTCCTTGCTGTTCTGGGTTACTTTTAAGACATGTACATGGTTCCGAAATTTCCTGGTTTTGCCGCCACTGTTGGGAATACATGCCAGCAGATACTTGGGATAATCCTAGTTCTTTAGAAGAGGCAATTCTTGATAAATCACTTGTAACAATTCGGAACCGAGAAAAAACCACTGCCAAAACTTACACCAAGAAGCGCCAAACTGTAACGGGATGGATAGGGGTACAAGATATACCAGCTTGAGTAGCTCTTACCCGAACTAAAAGACAAAAAAAGCTTGGAACTTCTTCAGCAAATTTTGGCGTTGCATAATTGCGGGATGAAATCATTAAATTCAACTTTTAAAACTCTTCCTCTGCGAGCCTTTGCGCGGCAGTCGCTACAAGTCGGCGGCACTTCTTTCAAGTCGGGAAACCCCGATCGCACAGCGTCTCCCCTTGGGAGAAGACCGCGTTGCCTTGCCTCTGCGTGAGACAAAAATCATCCCATTAATCAGCAACGCCCAAATTCCTAGTAGTAAAGTGATTAAGGTGCTTATTTAAAGTCGTAGATAAGATAAAGGAGTAAAATAGCTCTCTTTATTCATCACTCACTACTAACAATGACATCAACCCTGCTGCCATTTCCTCGTCTCAATACCCCAACACTGCATAAGTTGCCGAATGGTTTGACAATCATTGCCGAGCAAATGCCAGTTGAGGCTATAAACCTTAACTTGTGGATTAAAGTTGGCTCTGCTGTAGAATCTGATGCCGTTAACGGTATGGCTCACTTCTTAGAACACATGATTTTTAAGGGAACAGAGCAACTAGCTAGCGGCGAGTTTGAACGTCGAATAGAAGAACGGGGTGCTATTACTAATGCTGCAACCAGCCAAGATTATACTCATTACTATATAACTACTGCTCCCCAAGACTTTGCTGAACTCGCCCCATTGCAAATAGACGTAGTATTTAATGCTAGTATTCCTGACGATGCCTTTGAGCGTGAACGATTGGTAGTTCTGGAAGAAATCAGGCGTTCTGATGATAATCCCCACCGCCGCACATTTCGACGAGCGATGGAAACAGCATTTGAGCAGTTACCTTATCGTCGTCCAGTATTGGGGCCTGAAGCGGTGATTGCTCAACTCCAACCCCAGCAGATGCGAGATTTTCACGCTAGCTGGTATCAACCCCAGTCAATTACTGCTGTGGCTGTAGGCAATTTACCTGTGGAAGAATTAATTGCCACAGTTTCTGAGGGATTTCAAAACAGTCAAAAGTCAAATGTACAGATGCGCTATGAAACGCCTTTAAAAGAAGCTGCGTTTACAGAAATTATCCGGCGGGAATTTATCGATGAAAGTCTCCAGCAGGCACGGCTGGTAATAGTTTGGCGAGTTCCAGGGTTGAACCAGCTAGAACAAACTTATGGGTTGGATGTTTTAGCAGCAATTTTAGGACACGGACGGACATCAAGACTAGTGCGGGATTTACGAGAAGAACGAGGATTGGTGTCTGCAATTTCTGTGAGCAATATGAGCAATCAGCTCCAAGGAGCGTTTTATATTTCGGCTAAGTGTGCGGTCGAAAATTTACCAGCTGTGGAAAATGCGATCGCCCAACACATCCGTATTTTACAAACAGAATTAGTATCAGAAAAAGAAATTGCCCGTGTCCGGCGGCGAGTAGCCAATAGATTTATTTTTGGCAATGAAACACCAAGCGATCGCGCTGGCTTGTATGGTTACTATCACTCTTTAATCGGAGATTTGGAACCAGCATTTAACTACCCAAATCATATCCAAACTCAGGAAGCGCCCGATTTACTCTTGGCTGCAAATCAGTATCTTTGCCCTGATGCTTATGGTGTCGTTGTCCTCAAACCGTTGTAAATTAGGGATTAGGGGCTAGGAGTTAGGGACTAGAAAAGAGTTTTCCCCATGCCCAATGCCTTATTCCCTATTCCCAATTTAATGATGTGGACTGAAATTGATACTCATATTAGCCAAGTAACTGGTGAAAAATTTCAAACTCAGCACAAGCACAGTGTTAGTGGTGGGTGTATTAATCAAGGTTATGCTGTCTCAAATGGTGAGCTGACATACTTTGTTAAGCTCAATCAAGCATCTCAAGTTGCCATGTTTGAAGCTGAAGCACTGGGTTTAGAAGAAATGTTCGCAACAGCTAGCATTCGCGTCCCCAAACCTATTTGCTGGGGTACAGCTAGTAATTCTAGCTATATCGTGTTGGAATGGCTGGAGATGGGAGGAGGTAATACTAACTCTTCGCAAGAGATGGGGCGCAAATTAGCCACAATGCATAAAGCTACTAGCAATCAAGGTTTTGGTTGGAAAATTAATAATACTATTGGTTCCACACCCCAAATCAATACTTGGACAACAGACTGGGTAAAATTTTATGCTCAAAATCGTCTCGGTTATCAGTTTCAGTTAGCTAGGCGAAGGGGTGGTAACTTTCCTAAACAAGACAAGTTACTAACAGCTATTCCTGAACTATTGGCAGATCATCAAGTGCAACCATCCTTAGTACATGGCGATTTGTGGGGTGGAAATGCTGGGTGTACTGTGTCGGGAGAACCAGTGATATTTGATCCAGCAACTTATTTTGCAGATAGAGAAGTTGATATCGCCATGACAGAACTTTTTGGTGGATTTCCCGCCGAGTTTTACCAAGGTTATAACGAGGTGTTTCCTTTAGATGCAGGCTATGAAAAGAGAAAAACACTCTATAACCTGTATCACATTCTCAATCACTTCAATTTATTTGGCGGTGGTTATGGTTCCCAAGCCAACCGGATGATTGACCAAATTTTGCGCTAAGTACGGGATTGCAGGAACAAATGAACACACGATTGGTTGATTCACTGCTGCAAATCATCATCTCCCTCACTCTGGAAGAACGTTGTAACTTCAATCAGTGGAATTAGCTGAAACAGCACTTAGTTGATATTGTGGAATCGGCTGTTTTGTAATCAAACTATAGATAACATCTGGGTCTAAGTCGGCTCCCGATTCCCATTGAATCGTTCCATATTCAGGGTTGACTTCAACTGTAGCAAAGTATTCTTTATCTTGCAGAGGTGCAAATACACGTGTAAATTGGACAATTTTACTAATATCAACTACTCCTTCAATCCCATCTTCAAAGCGGATATGAAGTTGATAATTTTCTCTTGGCTCTACTGCAATAATATCTTTGAGCATGATTTACTCTAATGGGGGAGATTTTCTGTAAAATTTGATTGTATCTAGCGAGTTCCCAATCTTCCATCAGTTCGGCTTGATGCAAAGTTGCCTATTCCATTACCAGTTTAAAGAGTCTGGGAGTCAGTTCTCCTGACAAAATTTCTAGGGTTTGGATGCTGACTAAGGCTTTTTGGTTATTGTAGCGAACGTGAAAGTGTGGCGGTGGATGGTCGTTATAGTACATCGTGATGATAATTCCAAAAAAACGGCAAATTTCTGGTATTTCCTCACTCCCTAGTTTCTATATTGTATAACTGGCACAGGGTGAGGAGTTTTTGTTTCAAGCGATCGCGCACATTCTCTGGTAATATCACTACACAATCTGGTGCATACTGCATAACTTCGCGGCTAAACCAAAATGTACTAGATACTCGCCTAACAACTCGCCGGACTCGCGGTTTATCTGGTATCCACTCATTAATATTGTCTTCTTGTTTAGCTTGATAGGCAAAAGCCAAGCCAGCAAATAGATGTATTTCCACCTCTATCTCAGCCAAATTTCGCCACTCACCAGAAATTGGCATGACAGCAGCTTCAGTAATCCTGTCTAATCGTAAACTCCAGTTGTGAGCCAGTTCTGGTATATCAAAGTTTCCTTCTGTCTCTTCGCACCAGCAATCAAGATATTGCCGCTTTTCGTGGGGTGTAACTTTGGCATAGCGAACGGTAAAGTTTAATAAACGCCCTGCTGCATCTTGATAAGAAAGCTGAAATGGCTGCTGACGCAAAATGTAACGGTCTATCTCTAAGCGCCAAGCTGGGGGCAAATTCTCTAAAAAACGTTCAATTTCGCCTCGCAACGGTAACGATAGTTCGCTGCGTTCGAGAAGTAAGTTTGCAATGATTTGGGCTTGTTCAATTTGCCCGATGTCTGTCAAAGCACTGATACATCTATGTAATGCCCTAATGCGTGGTTCTTTCCAATCGTTATTGTTACCGATGAGTAACTTACGTTGAGCGATCGCTTTAATTAACTTAGAGATGTTAGGGTCTTCTCCCCACATCATACCGAATTCACGAGCGATCGCTTCTAGCTCGGCTTTATCACGTTCTGATATCGACAGTGTAATAGATTGACCTTTTCGACTCATTAAAAATGTCCGTGTACTTTATACTTAAACTCTCTTGTCAACTTCTATTTTGCGTGCCAATATAGTTTTTAACAACCAGTTACGGACACTATTTAAGTGTATGTCCGAAAATTATAGAATTACTCTCAAGCCTGTTTATTCTCAAACCGTCCCAACACCTGACGGGGTGAAATTACCTAAAAATTGGTTGCTTTCTTGGCATCAAGCTGCAACTTTAGAAGCGTTGCGCGATCCAAATATTGATGTCGTGTTCAACACTGCGATGACTGGCGATGGTAAAAGTCTAGCGGCTTACCTAGAAGTGCTTCAGGGAGAATTTTCTGCGATCGGACTTTACCCAACCAATGAACTCGCCCGCGATCAAGAAACGCAGATTAGAGGATATGTAGAAGAATTCCAGCCAGAAAATCAGCCGCGTGTAGTGCGCCTCAGTGGGGCTGATTTAGAAATTTATGCTGAAAATGAAGGGTTGAAAAAAGGAGCTGCGATCGCAACTCTCACTAACCAGAGAGAAGCATTATTAACTAATCCTGATATTTTTCATTATTTGCATCGAGGTGCTTATATAATTCACGGCGATAGCCCAGATAAGTTATGGGGCAGAATTGATAAAGATTTTGACTTGTTTATTTTTGATGAATTTCACATTTTCGCAGCTCCACAAATTGCTAGCGTGATTAACACAATGTTGTTAATTCGCTGTACAAATCGCCGCAAGAAATTTCTGTTTCTCTCAGCCACACCAGATACAAACTTAATTGGGCGATTAGAAAAAGCAGGATTTCGTTGTAAAGAAATTGATCCTCTAAAACAAAATAAATATCAATTTCCCGATACACCAGAACAAGGGCAGCAACTGCAAATACAGGGCTGGCGACAGGTAGCGCGGACAATTACGCTGAATTTTATTCCTTTGGAACCATCGTTTAAAGCTTCGGAAACCTGGCTAAAAGAAAATAGTGATTTGATTTTGGCTCAGTTTCAGCAGTATCCAGGAAGTAAAGGCGCAATCATTCTTAACTCAATTGCAGCAGTCAAACGCCTCACTCAGTTTTTTCGGGAAATATTACAACCTTACGGCTTGAAAGTTGGAGAGAATACAGGGCTATCGGGAAAAGGAGAAAAGGAGCGAAGTCTTGCTGCTGACTTGGTTATTGGTACCAGCACAATTGATGTTGGAGTTGATTTCAAAATCAATTTTTTAATTTTTGAATCATCCGATGCAGGTAATTTTATTCAACGTTTAGGACGCTTAGGAAGGCATGACGAATATGAGAAAGATGGCCAGATAGTTAAGTTTGAGAATTTTACAGCTTTTTCTCTAGTTCCTAACTTTTTGGTAGAGCGATTATTTAAGGGTGATACTGCACCGTTAGAAGTGAATAGTATTTGCGATCGCCCTTCTTTTCACAATACAATTACCGAGAATTATCGACAAATCAACGATTTTCGTAGTTATTATCGTCGCTGGGGGGCTGTGCAATCATTTCGGTTGTGTTATCAGTTGAGCGATCGCACAATTAAACAACAGTATGCCCAAAGCCGAGATAAGTTTCAAGAAGCCTGTGAACAAGTATTTGAAACAAGTCTGAAGTCACAAGCTGGACGTATTCAAGGATGGGCGAAAGATTGGCAAGCGCTGTCTGGTAAATCAGCAAATCCCATTGCTGATGATGCTGCTAGTTTTCGAGGTTCAAGTCCTTTGCAGTGTGGTTTATACGACTTAACGGAAGAAAACGAAGCAGATAGGTTTAAAACCTACGATTTACCGGGTATTTTGGGCAATTTAGAAATTGAAATGTGGACGGAAGCGGCATTTCTACGGACACTCAAAGAAACCGCAGAACGCACCGGACAACCCATTGCCAAAGGTAGATTTGCTCATTGTCTAGCATTTATGAAGTTGCGTTCCTACCGAGAGGAACGGTTGAACTGGAAGTTTACCTATTCTGGAAACTTGCAACCAATTGCTGACGCTTGGAAAGTTCAAGTTTTGACTGGTGTGGAAATTTGGCAACCTGACAACTATTGGGTTGGGGAAATTAACAAACGCCTAAAAAAGGAAGGCTTGGTTTGTTATGTAATTCGCCGTCCTCTTGCTGAAGTGCGGATGCGCCTTCGGCTACCGATGAATTTTCAGATTTATGGCATCAGCGATCAGTATAGCTTTCATGATGCTACTGCGCCCTATGCGATCGCTTTTGGTCACTCAGCACTGCTGCTGGATACGCTTGCTTACACGTTTAAAAGCAAAGGAGATGAGATATGGATTGCTTCAGGTTTCAATCCCTGATAGGGATTTTGATCACTGATTTACAGTGGGAGGGCGTAAGCCTGCAAGTGCAGCAACGGAAATTTCAATCCCTGATAGGGATTGTTAGTTACCCTCTACATTCAATTATATAGAAATGTGTCCTCAAACAAAAATGAACTTGTCTTCTGATGCTGAACTTATAAAGCTGTGTTAAAGTCTACTTGGTGGCGTGAGCCTTCAAGTACAAAGACGGAGAGTCGCTGTTCCGATGCTTGCATCCGTTTGGCGTAAGACCTTTTTTTGAACCTTAAAGGGCAGAAACCACCATTCAGACAAATCCAATAATGGAGATAACAAAAATGAATGGTGAACAATTAGTTCTCTTCGATGTGGAACTTTACACATTTGAGCAGGTTACTCCAGTCAATAGTGAAAAGTTTCAGTTTCAGGTTGAAGAAGTTCAACAGTATGTCAGGTACGAGCAACTCGAACTCAACCTATTCCCACAACAGCCTTATCAAATTCCTAGAGAGTTATTGATATTGGCTGCGTAAGTTAACTAAGGGGGCTAAGAATTCATAATTTCAAAAGCCCCCTCTTTAAACTTAAACATCTTGGAGGTAAACCATGAATGAACAAAAACTTTTGGAAAGAATTACAGTCAACCCCAAAATTTTTGGTGGTAAACCAATTATTCGAGGTCGTTGCCTTGCAGTTGAACATATTTTGGGGATGTTGGCGGCGGGAGATACTATCGAAACCTTGCTAGAAAGTTATCCCTGGTTAGAACGGGAAGATATACAAGCCTGTTTGGTCTACTACGCGCGTCAGCTAGTTGGTGATGAATAAGTTGAACCTTTTCCGCTATGAGTAACTCTATTTCAGACAATTACAGACATTTGCTAATGGAAATTAAACAGCGTATTCGTTCAGCCCAGTACGAAGCACTAAAAGCAGTTAATCGGGAAATGATTAATCTCTACTGGGACATTGGACAGATAATTGTTACTCAACAGCAGGGCGCTACTTGGGGAAAATCCGTAGTAGAACAGTTAGCAAAAGACTTACAAGCAGAGTTTCCAGGAATTAGTGGGTTTTCTGCCCGTAACATTTGGAGAATGCGAGATTTTTATCTGACTTACCACTCTAAAGAATTTCTGCCACCATTGGTGGCAGAAATTGGATGGACTCACAATATAGTCATTTTAGAGAAATGTAAAGATGACCTAGAACGGGAATTCTATATCAGAATGACTCGTAAATTTGGCTGGACAAAGAATGTTTTGATTCACCAAATTGAAAATCAAACTTATGAAAAGACTCTGTTGAATCAGACTAATTTTGATAAAACTGTTCCAGCAGAGATTCGTAACCAATTAAAACTAGCTGTCAAAGATGAATATACTTTTGATTTCTTGGAACTAGCAGATGAACACAGTGAACGGCAGCTAGAACAGGCGATTTTGGCAAGAGTTGAACCATTCTTGCAAGAAATGGGTGGGCGGTTTACTTTTGTTGGTAGTCAGTATCGCTTAGAAGTTGGCGATAAAGAATATTTTATTGACCTGTTGCTGTATCACCGTCAATTAAAATGTTTAGTTGCGATTGAGTTAAAAACTGGAGAGTTCCTACCTGAGTATGTGGGAAAAATGCAATTTTATCTGGCGGCTTTAGATGATTTATCTCGATTCCCAGACGAAAATCTCTCAATCGGAATTATTCTTTGCAAATCCAAGGATAAAACTATTGTTGAGTATGCACTGAGAGAATCGAATAAACCAATTGGTATAGCAACTTATAAACTGTTTTCTACGTTGCCTCAAGAACTAAAAAATCAACTTCCGGCTCCAGAGCAAGTTGCTAAACTACTAGAAGGATTTGCATAAAAATTGTAAAGCAAATAAAGGTTAGTAGGAGTACTGGTATGACAACACCAACAATTACAGAACTCAGGGAATTTGCTCAACAAATTTCTGAAAAAATACCTTATTTAAAAATGTTAATTCTGTTTGGTTCTAGAGCTACTGGTAACACCAACGCTAAGAGCGACTGGGATTTTGCTGTCTTGTACGATCAAGAAAAGAGAGAGGCTTATGTACAAGATAATGCTTTCCTGTTATTTGAGTTACCTATGGTGCTTGGCGAACTCTTCAAAATAAATTCTGATCAAATTGACGTTGTAGAACTTAATCAATGCTCTGAACTAGTATCACATTTTGTTGCTCGTGATGGGAGGCTTTTGTATGAAGATAATCTGGGAGAATTTGAGAAATTTAAACAAAGATCGCTACTAAGTAATTCAGAGCTTAAAAAAATTGAACATATTAAACGACAACATATTGAACAGTTTCTCCAAAGGTGGGGTGTATGACCAAGATAGATACTGTGATTGTCACAACTAGGTTGGATTTTATTGCTCGTTATCTTGATAATCTCAAAAGATTTGAGCAAATTAGTTTAGATGATTACCTGCTTGACTTTGATACTCAACTAATTACCGAGAGACTTTTACAATTAATGGCTCAAGCAGCCATAGATATCAACGACCATATATTATCTAAGCTAAATCCAGGTAAGTCAGAAACCAACTTTAATTCTTTTATTATTCTTGGTCAATACAGTGTAATTACTGTTGAATTAGCCAGACAAATAGCACCATCATCAGGATTAAGGAATCGTCTTGTACATGAATATGACGAGATAGATCCACGGCAAGTTTTTAAAGCTATCAGTTTGGCATTACAACAATATCCGCTTTATGTGCGCCAAGTTAGTTCTTATTTAAATTCATTGAGTCAAGAAGATGGCTAAAAAAAATAAAACTTCAGATGAGTATCAACAATTATCACTCTTAGAAACAGAAAATTATGTAAATTCTGAAGTAGTAGATGATGATTGGTTATCGGGTGATTTTGGATTTGATGGTGATTCTTCAGACCGCACTATTGAAAGTGAAGGTGAGTTACTAACACTTAAGTTATTACGAGAAGCAATTGAAGCTCAAAATCCAGATGATAAGGTAATGGCAGATTTTGGTGAATATGTTTTACCAAATCTGTTGCGGATAGCAATTGGTGTAACTGCGAAAGGAGGTAAGTTTTTTGATGAAATTGACCAACAGCGAGAAGCAGAAGGAAAAACTAAAGTCAGACGAGATAATGCTGCTGACCAATCGCTGAATACTCACTTACTCAATGGATTATTCCCAGCAAATTTAATTGAGAAACGTTTAGAAAAACTCAATACCACAGTGCAGCGAGTGGTGAAAGAGCGAGAGCGTAGGTTAGTAATTGCTGGATTTATTTTACATGATTTTGAAAAATTTCCTGATGTACCTGAAAACTGCCGCAAGTTGCCGTTAACAGAACATCGTGAAATTATTGATAAAAAAGTTCACCAGTTAGGACTAGATAACTTTATAAATCCAGAAAATCCTGAAGCTTATCGAGAGTATCTAGATGATTTGTTGTGCATGGCTTATAATGCTCAACGTCGCTGGGATACTAACTGGAATTTTTCTGAATTCGGGTTAAATCCTCTTCTCAAAGACCGTACCCTTCGCAGTTTATCTGATTTAACTTGTTTAGCTGATTCTCTCGCCTCAATTGTTAAACATCCCCAGGATGCAGAACATCCTCGACTCAAAGAAATCATCCACAGCCTTAGTGATGGACAATTAAAATTTACCTATCACAGCATTGCTGAGAATCGGGGTGTTTTAACTAATGTGGTGAATAATGCTTTAATTCAGGCTCATACTAGTCTCAATACTGATGAGTATACTTACTATGAACCTTTATTATATCTGCCAACAGGCGTAATTTACTTGGCTTCGCGCAATGCTCCGGCTATCTCGCCTGAAGATTTACCAGACCGTTTAGTTAACAGTATCAAATCGCTTTGTGCAGGACAATTACGCCTCAGACAAACAGGATTTGGTAGAGATGGCAAAGGCATGAAATATGCCGAATATTACAACTTATTTTTTGACGACATAGGCTTAATGAAAGTAGCCTTAGATGCTACATTACGCATCTTAAACCCTAATAAAGGCTCTGTTGCTAAAAGTCGCAGCGAAAATCTGAACAAGTTTCAGCAACAAAAAGTTTTATCTGCTGATTATGACTTCAAATTTGAAGACGATATCCGCATTGATCAAATAGCAGAATTTGGTGATCTAGTTAGCCGAAAGATTTGGGAAGAGACAGTTAATCGCGTTGATTCTGCTCGTAAGAAAGATAAAAAGCTGCCAGCAGTTCCTGATTTTGATTTAACTCACAAAGTTGCAGAATTTTGGAATTTAGCAGAATGTTTACCCCAAATTAGAGAAATTCAACGCATTAATGAAAGTCTCAAAGAAAACAAGTTAAAGGGAAATACGGGAGGAGTACCTTATGAATGGTATTATCTGGCGGCTAAATATTTAGAACATCATCCAGGAATTGAAGATGTACGCGAAGCTTGTCAGCAAGTCATTGACTATTTGACATCCTTAATTTATCCAATAATTTCTCAGTATGAATTGCCTGATGGTTGGGATGATTTAAGGCTTTGGGTAAAACGAGTTGTGATGTTACCAGGCACTAATCAAGAACCATCTGTTAAAACACAAGTTGAAACATTTCTAAATGAGTTAGATAATTACAATGCTGCCAAAAAAGCAGGACGAGGGAAACAATTAATCTGCTCAATTTCTCATTCTGCTTACACGGTTACAGAGCAAATGGAATCAGCAGTTTTATTTACGCCTCAAGTTTATACAAACAAGCAAATGTTAGGAGGTTCTAACGCTAAACGCAATATCTCCAGTATTGCAGGTGTGGAGATGATGCTGAGGCAAATCTTGATGAATCAAACTCAAGCTGTAGGTAAGCGATTTGAAGATGGAAAATATCGCTATCTCTACTTTTATCCTACTTATTACTTTACTCCAGAGACTAACAAGTTTTTGCAGAAAGCATACAATGGTATTGCTCAAACTCGCTTTGATACCAGCGTTCGCAATCATTTTATAAGTAAGGACTTGCAGGCGGATTTGGGGCGCGATCGCTATCAAAGTGTAGATAGTTTCTTAATTGATGAAAACCTCCAGCGTGACAAAGACCGCACCTTTAAGCTTTCCTATCCTGAAGACCAGCCTTTAACATTTTACTTCATGGCGCTCCCGCCAGGAAGAGACAGCACCGATACAGAATCTTGGGTCATGCCAACTTGGTTAGCATTTGCTTTCCCAATGATTTTAGATGTTAAAACTGTGGTTTCCGAGTCACCAATTCCACCTTTTAATGATGGTGCTGAATTTGAGGAAAGTGTTTTCCTTGATAGTGCGCCTCATGCTTTCCGGGCTTTAGTAAGGCGCGATCGCTTCCGTCTTGACTACATCCTCGAAGGCTGGAAGGAAAACGGTATTCAATACCCAGCACCTTTAAATGTGCTTACCGCCGCTTATGCGATTCATTTAGATGTGAATGCTAGGCAGGGTAAGTCTGGTTATGATGCCAACTGGGGCAGATTTACAGAACTGGCTAAAGATTTTGAAACCAGTCCATTGTACGTCTTTTCTTATCTCAATCGCTGGGTGCGTAACCACGGTTCTGAAACAGCGCGAATTGAAAAAATCCGGCTTTATGCCTATCATTTTTATCCTTGTTTTGACCCTTATGTGAAATATGACACTAATATGGAGCAATTAATTGTGGGAGAAGTATCAAGTCTAAATCATCCTAAGGAATTAACAGATTTGTACCGCAGATTTTATCGAGCTAATAAGCGTTATAATCCTAAGTCTAATGCTGTGTTAAAACCAATTGATATTGCGGCTGAAACTATACTCAAAGCTGAGTCAAGTGTGTTTCAGGGAGAAACATTAGTTGCGGCTGTTGCAGCAGAAGTTTTTAAACTCATGGATCGTGTTCATTCTTCTACTGCTGAAGGACGTTGGATCATGAGCAAACGAGAACAAGAACGGCAAGCTGTTCTAGATTTTGCCAAGTATTTTGTAGTGGAGGTATTTGATAACTCATTTGCAGGCGATCGCGCTCGTTTAGCTGGTCGTCAACTAAATTTAATTCGTGATACTTGCGAATTTATTTATCGCCTAGAAGATGATAAAGAAAACGCAGTAAAAGATGAAAAAGCTGCGGAAATAGATAACGACAATGAGTAGGGATTTACCCTTATCGTTTTTGCTGAAAACGTAAACAAGTAGTGAATAAATCTTTGGATATTAATCATGGCACTTTTAAAAACTGTTGAACCGAAATTCTTTCAAGCTGAAATTCCTTACAAACCAATGGGCAAATATGCTCACTTTTTGACCATCCGTATTACCGAATCTTATCCATTATTCCAGACAGATGCAGAACTGAATAAAGCACGAGTAAGAGCAGGAGTTAAAGACAAAACCACAATTAGTCGTTTGTCAATGTTCAAGCGCAAACAGTCTACTCCAGAGCGTTTAGTTGGTCGGGAATTACTGCGTAACTATGGATTAATGACTGCTGAAGAATGCGAATACAACGTGAATTTTGCAATGGATAATCCTGATTGCATCATTTACGGATTTGCTATTGGTGACTCTGGCTCAGAAAAATCAAAAGTTGTAGTAGACACGGCATTTTCAATTACAGCTTTTGATGAATCACACGAAACATTCACCCTCAACGCTCCTTATGAAAATGGCACGATGGCTTCTAAAGGTGAAAATGGTTCTAAACCTGGTGAAGTTACCAGTCGAATTAATCAACAAGACCATATTAGACCTCAAGTTTTCTTCCCTAGTATTGTCACATTGAAAGACCCCACCGAGGCTAGTTTCCTTTACGTTTTTAATAATATTTTGCGAACTCGTCACTATGGAGCGCAAACAACTCGCACAGGTCGTGTCAGAAATGAGTTAATTGGCGTTGTATTTGCGGATGGAGAAATTACTAGTAACCTGCGTTGGACTCAGGCAATATATGACCAAATGAAATCTAATAATACTATAAATCCTCCCGATCCACTAGATGAAGATGATGTAATTACTGCTGCTAAAAATGCTATTGAGGCGTTAATGGCTGATGAGTTTATTGTTCACACAGATTTAATTGGTGATGCTTTTACATCCCTAATTAATGAAGTTAAAGCTCTCACAGGTAGTGAGAAAGGAATCAAAGAAATTTTGCAAAAAGCTGATGCAGAAGCTAAGGCTTACGCCAAAGCTCATATCAGCAAGAAGAAAACTGCTGCTAAAACGGGGAAAGAGTAATGGTATTTATTTACCGCTGTCAATTAGAGTTACACGACAGTCTTTATTTCGCAACTCGTGAAATAGGACGACTCTATGAAACAGAGCCAGTAATTCACAATTATGCTCTCTGTTACGCACTGGGTTTAGTTGATAACCAAATCTACTCTACTACCGTTGCTGAAGAACATTCTTATCGCTACTTTTGCCCTGAACAAGTGCCAAAATATGAGGAGCATTTAACGCCACTCAATCAACAGGGAATTTACGTAACTCCGGCGCGATCGCTCAACCATTCTAGCATCCTCAACACCTGGAAGTATGCTAACAACAACTACCACGTTGAAATGGAGAAAACACAGAAAAATATTCCTAGTTTTGGCAGAGCAAAGGAAATAGCAGCAGAAAGTAAATTTGAGTTTTTTGTCATATCTCAAAAAGAACTCAAACTACCAAAGTGGATTCGCTTGGGTAAATGGATGAGTAAAGCTGAAGTAACGGCTGAACAATTACCGAAACCTAAAATTGCTGAAGGTTTATTCACCTGTACACATCCTTTAAATCCATTGGATGTCATGTTCACCAATCAAGTGATTAGCTACGATGTTGTGAATATGCCTCCAGTTAGTTTAATTCAAAATGTCCAAATGCGAGGTCAATACTATCAAGTTGATAGTATCAAAGAACTGAAACTTCCGGCTCGAATGGAATATCGTTTTCGGAATTAATTATTTCCCAAGCCCTCACTGTGAAACACTATCAACAACAATCCAACGCTTTTCCCAGCGACTACCTAAACAACTTGTGGGGAGAAATCCAAGCTTGTCCTTACTTTGCTATCAACAACCTCAACCGCGATTTTGTCGCCACGAAAGGATTTTCCGTAGTATTTCAGCGTTCTGGATTAGCAAAGGTAGAACAGCAGTTTCCCTACTTCAAGCCTTATCTAGATTTGGCTCTCCAACCGAATTGTAATGCTTTTTACCTCAATCCTTTACAACTAAAAGAAGGCTCTCGGGTCGATCCGCATATCGATCGCTCTTTACGTTCCTACAGCAAAACCATTGAACCACCTGCGGTTGTGAGTGTTCTCTATGTGCGCGTACCAGCAGACATGGAAGGGGGAGAATTGGTATTGCGATCGCACAAACGCCAACTTGGACAAATTAAGCCCCAATTCAATACTTTAGTTTATTTTCAAGGTGATTTAACCCATTCGGTTAACGCTGTGAAAACTCCCGGAAATCGTCTAAGTCTGGTTTGTGAACAGTATAGTTTGAGTGAAATTGAACTCCAGGAAATTCCTGAATTTACTGTAGAGTCAAGAAGCTCTCAGTCTATAACCAAGAAAAGGAAATATGCCTCATAGCCTTGCTCTTAACTTACTTCCACAGTCACCAATTCCACCACAGTATCTCACAGGTAGACATCTCCACGCCTTATTTTTAACCCTCGTTAGTTCTGTAGATACCGCATTAGGCGATCGCTTGCATGATTCCACCGCAGACAAAGCCTTCACCCTCTCTCCCCTCCAAACTAACTCCCCCCTTTTGAAGGGGGGTAAGGGGGGATCTAAATTGCAACATTCACATCAACAACCAATTCCCGCCGGGACTCCTTGTTGGTGGCGCATCTCTTTATTAGATGACACTTTATTTGGCAAACTTACCCAACTCTGGCTAAATCTTAACCCCAATCGGCCTTGGCATCTTGGCCCTGCTGACTTGTACATTACCAGCATTCAAGGTACACCCCAATCTATGCAACCTTGGGCAAATGCTAAGACCTATGCTCAATTATACGAGGAAGCTAGCGATCGCCACAGCACAATTGACCTGACATTTTCCACGCCTACCGCCTTCCGCCAAGGAAAGTATGATACTACCCTTCCTACTAGAGAATGTGTCTTTAATTCCCTACTTTCCCGATGGAACAAATATAGTGGTATGGAATTTTCATCCATTGCGATCGAGTCAATATTTCCCTCTTTTGTCAACATTCATACAGAAATTTTAGCCGACTCTCGCAGCAAATTTATCGGCATCATTGGAGAAGTTAGTTATCGAATTTTAGGTGAAGTTCAACCGATACAGATTAAGCAAATTAATGCTTTAGCTGACTTTGTTTTATATGCAGGAATTGGACGAAAAACAACAATGGGCATGGGAATGACACGGCGGTTGTATTCTCTCTAATTTCAATAATCATTTAAAAACCACCCAAGTTATGAATCAAACTGAATATATTTCTATTGCGGCATTGAATCAATATGCTTATTGTCCACATCGTTGTTGGCGGATGTTTTGTGCAGGGGAGTTTACCGATAATCAATATACAATTGAAGGCACAACTTTACACGATCGCGTCCACACCACAAGCGATGTACAGCGAGGAGAAACTTGGCAAGTTCGAGCAATTTGGTTGAAATCTGAGCAATACAAACTTATCGGCAAATCTGATTTAATTGAAGCCGAATCTGGTCAAGTTTATCCAGTGGAATACAAACGAGGACGTAAAGGCGAATGGGATAACGATGAGTTGCAAGTTTGCGCCCAAGCCTTATGTTTAGAAGAGATGACAGGACAACCAGTCAACGCTGGATATATCTATTATGCTCACTCCCATCAACGGCAATTAGTAGAGATTAATGCAGAGTTACGGCAAAGTGCGATCGCAACTATTGAAGCTGTAACAAATTTACTCGAAACAGGCATAATGCCAAAAGCAATTTATAGCAAACGCTGCAAAGGATGCAGTCTTTATTCGCAATGTTTGCCTCAAACATCTGACAAAGTTAGAAGCTATCAAGAAGCTAACTAAACTTTAAATATTTCACTTAAGCAAAATATATCTTTTACTGGCAATTTAGTCTGCGTAGGCAGACTTCGTTTCAGTCGCCAGAAAAATCATGAAGCTCAATTAATTTGGAACAAAATCATGGGAACAGTTTACATCACACAAGATGATTCTTTTATTGGCAAAGTCGATGAACGCCTCAACGTAAGATTTGAAAAAAAGACAATTTTAGATGTACCGTTGATTAAAATGGATGGCTTGGTAATTATGGGTAGAGCCAGTATTTCTCCTGCTGCTATTGCCGAACTGATAGACAAAAAAATTCCTCTATCTTTCCTTACTAACAATGGTAAATATATCGCCCGGCTAGAACCAGAAATGAATAAGAATATTTTTGTCCGAACTGCTCAGTGGAAAGCCGCAGGAGAATCAGCGCAAGCAGTCCACATTACCCAAGGTTTTGTAAGGGGAAAGCTCAAAAACTATCGCCAGACATTGTTACAATCACAGCGCCGCTATGAACTTAATTTAAATGATAATATTGCTCAATTATCAAATGCGATCGCATCCCTTGATCAAGCCAATTCTATTAATACTATTAGAGGTTATGAAGGTGCTGGTAGTGCAGCATATTTTGGCTGTTTTAATCAACTAATTCGTGTTGATAACTTTAGTTTTGCTACTCGTAACCGCCGTCCTCCCACAGATCCAGTCAATTCACTTTTGAGTTTAGGTTATTCCTTATTACGTCACGATATTCAAGGAGCCTTAAATATTGTTGGCTTCGACCCTTATTTAGGATATTTACATACAGAGCGATATGGAAGACCTTCTTTGGCATTAGATTTGATGGAAGAATTTCGACCTTTAATAGTAGATGCTGTTGTTCTTACAGCAATTAATCGCCGCATGTTAGCACCACAAGACTTTATCATTGAACCCCTTAGCGGTGCAGTTTCACTCACCAAAGAAGGCTTGCATATTTTTCTGCGATTATATCAAGAAAAGAAGCAAGATAAATTTAAGCATCCTGTCATGCAGAAGCAACTTACTTATCAAGAATCTATGGAAACTCAAGCTCGTTTACTTGCCAAATACCTCATGGGAGAACTTGACAAATATCCCCCATTAGTAATGAAGTAAATTTCCACTTCCTAATTTCCATTCCTTACTTCCCACTATCTAAGTAAGTCGGTGCAATAAAACCAAACTGTGTGAATAAAAGTAAATAAAGCTCCAACTCTTTCTCCCCATGCTCCCTGCCTTATCCCAACAATAATTATTTACGCCGACCTACTTATGTTTGTAGTAGTTTCTTACGACATACCAGAAGACAAACGCCGCACGAAAATTCATAAAATTCTTAAATCTTACGGACAGTGGATGCAGTATTCGGTGTTTGAGTGCGACCTGACACAGACTCAGTATGCTAAACTGCGATCGCGCTTGTCTAAATTAATCAAGCCAGACCAAGACAGCATCCGTTTTTATTTCCTCTGCGCTTGCTGTGAAGGCAAAATTGAGCGCATCGGCGGCGAAATGCCAATCGATACCACAGTGTTTTTTGCCTAAGTTTAGCGTCAACCAGTAGGTGTTTTACTGATAGGGTCAATTTTTTTGGCTCAAAAGCTTATCTTCTCTGGCTTTGAAGCCTGTAGCACTGGTATTGAGGTTGACGCAAACTTACTAACCCCTGCTGTACAAGCTTTTGGGCTTATTAACTAAATATTACTCTTGACAACCCACTGCCTGAAAAGCTACCTTGATTTGAGATTGACGCAACAGCACCTTGAAAACCAAATATATCAATGCTTTCAACTCCGGGTTGTTCCAATTAACTAAAATCCCTATCAGGGATTGAAACAGGTTAACCTATAATATCTTAGATACATAAGGAAGTTCCAATTAACTAAAATCCCTATCAGGGATTGAAACCTTGGCTACCCTAAGTTCCTCCTGAGTACCATAATGAGTTCCAATTAACTAAAATCCCTATCAGGGATTGAAACAAGGTAGCCGAGGCGATCGCAGGTGCCCCAGAGGCGTTCCAATTAACTAAAATCCCTATCAGGGATTGAAACGCTTTATATAATGGAGATACAAAAGGAGGCACAGTTCCAATTAACTAAAATCCCTATCAGGGATTGAAACGATTCAGCATATTCTGGAATAGTTGGTGTAATTTGTTCCAATTAACTAAAATCCCTATCAGGGATTGAAACGAATTAATTACTGAAGAAAATTTACCAAACAAAAGTTCCAATTAACTAAAATCCCTATCAGGGATTGAAACACTATCGGTACCAAAATTCCAATCATATCTAGGAGTTCCAATTAACTAAAATCCCTATCAGGGATTGAAACACAGCAGATAACTTTAACGATGCTGCTACTATTAGTTCCAATTAACTAAAATCCCTATCAGGGATTGAAACTTAATTTAAGGAGATTATCGTGAAACAATTATGTTCCAATTAACTAAAATCCCTATCAGGGATTGAAACACTATCTTTTGAGCTAAAGTAATGTGAGATTTAGGTTCCAATTAACTAAAATCCCTATCAGGGATTGAAACCCTACAGTCCTACCAGTTACCAGATTTCGACCGCGTTCCAATTAACTAAAATCCCTATCAGGGATTGAAACCCGGGATATGTAGAGATCCCCTCGCTGGCTCTTAAGTTCCAATTAACTAAAATCCCTATCAGGGATTGAAACACTTGTATGCGTACCCCTAAAATATTCCTAATCGTTCCAATTAACTAAAATCCCTATCAGGGATTGAAACACTGTGAGATTAACATCAACGTGGAAATTTCCTGAGTTCCAATTAACTAAAATCCCTATCAGGGATTGAAACCTGGTGTATTTGGTAATTTAATTTATGCAGAATATGGTTCCAATTAACTAAAATCCCTATCAGGGATTGAAACGATTACAAAGGCATTCGCAGCTAAAAGCGTAGTAGTTATTGAAGTGTTCCAATTAACTAAAATCCCTATCAGGGATTGAAACGATTACAAAGACAATCTGAAATGTCTGGGGCTTTAGGTTCCAATTAACTAAAATCCCTATCAGGGATTGAAACTCTAGCTCTGACGATGGCTATATAGATGACCAAGTTCCAATTAACTAAAATCCCTATCAGGGATTGAAACTTTCAACAGGAAAACGCAGCTTTGCCATTTCAAGTTCCAATTAACTAAAATCCCTATCAGGGATTGAAACGAACTTAGTTTCTTAAAAGAGTACTCAGGTAGCTTACGTTCCAATTAACTAAAATCCCTATCAGGGATTGAAACCCTACAAAACTATGGGCGTAAAGGAGAAATGTTAGGGTTCCAATTAACTAAAATCCCTATCAGGGATTGAAACAAAGACATTGAATGGAAGACTAATGATTGTCACGGGTTCCAATTAACTAAAATCCCTATCAGGGATTGAAACAGTGAGCTGGCGCACCGCTAGACACAACAGAAAAGTTCCAATTAACTAAAATCCCTATCAGGGATTGAAACATAGTATTTCTACATACGTAAAAGTAAGAAAAAGGTTCCAATTAACTAAAATCCCTATCAGGGATTGAAACAGTACGGAGAGAAAGCGAGAAGAACTAAGTAAGGGTTCCAATTAACTAAAATCCCTATCAGGGATTGAAACGGGGAAATCACCAATTATTTCTTACTGATTCAGATGGTTCCAATTAACTAAAATCCCTATCAGGGATTGAAACAGAAATTTAGAGAAGACTTTAATGGCACTTCTTTAAAGTTCCAATTAACTAAAATCCCTATCAGGGATTGAAACGGTGCAGTAGGTGTGCCAGTGAAAGTAGGACTCACGTTCCAATTAACTAATACCAATTCACGAAAAATTTGATTCAAATAAAGCATCAAGAATAAAATCCCAACCTGTAATAGAAGCAACGATTGATGTGTTTAATTTTTCCAAACGCCTCCAGATAAATTGTCTTAACTCATCTAAAGTTCCAAAGCTTTCCCAAGCTAAATGCCTTTTAATTTCCTCCCATAATCGCTCAATTGGATTAACTTGGGGTGTGTGTGGAGGTTGAAATAATAAAATGATATTTTCTGGTATTTGAAGATGCTGGCTAAAATGAAAAGCTCCATTATCTAACTGAATAATATGGATATCTTGGGC
>NZ_JAECZB010000033.1 GCF_016056295.1 Atlanticothrix silvestris CENA357 | reverse complement strand
TGAGTACGAATATCTCGTTTCTTTAAAACGTGCTGCTAGGACTCCTGAAGGCAGGGCGCAGGTCAACTATGAGCAGTTACCTTTACTCAGTCAACCAGAGCCAGAGAAAGAACTTCCAAGCAGCGAAAACCAACGCTTGAAGTTACCAGATATTGAGCCGCAGAAGACAGTAGTAGAGGTAGAAACTCACCCCGAAGCAGATGAAGATGAGGATTTAACCTCTGAGAGTAGACGAGTGCGGCGGCGCTCCTCAGCGATGGAAAAACCAAAACTGAGGTCAGCAAAGCGATTGGAAATCGTAGAAGAAAAGCCGCTGGAAATAGCCAGCATCCCTAGTCCTGTACCAGCGGATGAACGACCAGAAGCAACCGTCATTGCCCAGATGTTGGGTGAAGATTTGCTAGACGAGTCGGAAGATTTAGATGATTTAGAAGAGGATGATTTAGACGATTTAGAAGAAGACGATTACGAAGATGATGATGATGATGATTATTTAGATGGGCCAAGACCTTTAGTTACCAGACGAAGGTTGGGTGAAATACCAGTTCAAGTCCTGCCATTGTCAGCAGCCCCTTTACCCAAGACTTGCTATTTGGTAATTGACCGCGCCTCCGAATTGATTACTCGACCACTCAAAGATTTTGGCGACTTAGGGCAAATTCCTAGCCTGGAAACACAGCAAAGAACTTTGCCTGTGTTTGATAATCACCGGGTGGCAAAGCGCTTTTCTACCAAGCGCGATCGCGTCATTAAAGTCCCTGATAGTAAACTGTTACATAAGGCTAGTACTCATCTGCAAGCCAAAGGTATCACACGACTTTTAATTGATGGTCAAGTTTACTCTCTGTCTCTGGTCTAAGACTCGGCATGGGGCATAAGGAAGAAGGGTAAAGGGAAAGGGGTAAGGGGGAAAGGGTTTATTTCTTCATCCTTTACCCTTTAACCCCTTCAGGGTTCGCCAGTCGCTCATGGGGGAAACCCCCAAGACCGCGCTGGCTCACCTTTTCCCAAGATTGTTGCTCCCCTGCTCCCCTGACACCCTTCAAGCTGTAGTAGCTAATTGTTGTTGGTTGAGATAAAAGTAATGACCTCTTCTGGCAATTAATTCATCGTGAGTACCGCTTTCGACTAGTAAGCCACGATCTAAAACCAGGATGAGGTCAGCATGACGCACTGTGGAGAGGCGATGAGCAATGATTAAACTTGTGCGTCCTTTGAGAATTGTTTTTAAGTTGTTCTGAATAATGCGCTCAGATTCGGAGTCGAGGTGGCTGGTGGCTTCATCTAAGAGCAATAAACGGGGATTGCCCAGCAAAGCACGAGCGATCGCTAGTCTTTGGCGTTGTCCACCAGATAACATACCGCCGCCTTCACCAATTTGGGTTTCGTAACCCATTGGCAGTTGTTTAATAAATTCATCTGCTCCTGCTAATCGCCCCACTTCAATAACTTCTTCTAGAGTGGCTTCTGGATGAGCAATACTGATATTTTCACGGATTGTCCCACCAAATAAAAAGGTATCTTGATCGACAACACCAATTTGAGAACGCAGCGATCGCAGGGAAATACTAGTTACATCTTGAGCATCAATTAATACTTTACCCTCCGTCGGCGGATATAGACCCAAAATTAGTTTGGAGAGGGTAGTTTTACCAGAACCACTACGTCCTACAACAGCTACAGTTTGCTCAGGAAGAATTTCAAAATTGAGATTTTGTAGGACGTTAATATCGCTTTCTGGGTGATAGCGAAAAGTAACGTTTTCAAAACGAATGTTACCGTACAATCTGGGTAAATGCTGGCGGGTTTGGTGTTTTAAGTCTTCTTCTGGCTCCGCTTCCAAAACATCATTAATTCGCTCAGTAGAAATAATTACTTCCTGTAATTGATTCCACAACACAACTAGGCGTTGGAAAGGGCGAATTATATTGCCTAACAACATATTAAAAGCAACTAATTGTCCAATTGTGAGTTGGTTTTGAATTACCAACCATGCCCCAAACCAAAGTAATCCTGTAGTAAATAGAGATTCAATCGCGGAACTAAAAATTTGCAATTGGTTACTAATTATCTGTCCACCAAAGGTTTTTTTAATCACCTCGTTCAATCTTTCTTCCCAGCGCCAGCGTACTGTCTGCTCAATTGCCATTGAGCGAATCGAGCGAATACCTGTGAGGGATTGAATTAAATAACTGTTTTCATTAGCTGAAGCGTTAAAAACTTCACGGCTAATGCGACGTAAAAAAGGTGTAGCGACAAAGGCCAGTAGTATATAGGGCGGTAAGATGGCTAAGCTAAGCAATGCCATTGAAGAACTGTACCAAAACATCAGTCCCACATAGATAAACACTGTGAGCAAATCTAAAATAATTGACAGTGCTTCTCCAGTGAGAAAGCGTTGAATTTTCTGATTTTCTTGAACGCGAGAAACAATATCACCAACGTAACGTGACTCAAAGAATGCCAAAGGCAAGCGAAAGGTATGTTTGATAAAACCTACTAATAGCGCGACGCTGATCCGGTTAGCTGTGTGGTCTAGCAGATATTGCCGTAGCCCATTAATGACAACGCGTAACAATCCAAAAATAATTAACCCTAAACCCACAGCATTTAATGTTAATGTGCTGCCCTGCACAATTACTCGATCTAACAACAACTGTGTGAATAAAGGGGTAATCAGTCCAAATACCTGAATCAGCACCGAAGCAATGAATACTTCTAGTAATACTCGTGAGTGAGGTTTTACTAAGTCAAAAAATTGCCACAATGTTGTGCTTGCTTCTTCGGTGTCTTTGAGTAGGGGTGTAGGTTGCAATAGCAAGGCATAACCAGTCCAACCGGCTTTAAATTCAGTCGGGGTAAGGCTACGTTGACCGATCGCAGGGTCGCCAATAATCACCCGCTTCTTGTTGATTTCATAGACGACTACATAGTGTTTACCTTCCCAGTGAGCGATCGCTGGTAAGGTTTGTTGGGCTAATTTATCCAAGCTGGCTTTTACAGGACGGGTAGTAAAGCCAATACTTTCCGCGGCTGTTGTTAAACTCCGCAATGATGCTCCACTGCGACTAACATTAGCTTGCTCCCGCAGCAGATTAACACTCAAGCGCTTACCCCAATAGCGACTAATCATCACTAAGCAAGCTACCCCGCAGTCAGAAGCGCTTTGTTGTTCAAAGAACGGATACCGCTTGGTTAAGCGTCCCCACCAATGACCTGCTCTCACTGTGGGACTAGGAAAGTAGACTTGCCGTTGTTTTTGTTTTGGCTTGGGTTCTGGGATGTGACTGAGGATTGACGATTGAGGGTTGGGTAAGGGAGATTGGGAAGAGTCTTCCTCAGACCCCCGTTCAGCTTGACGTTCTTGAAATTTGATCAACTCTGCTAGTTGCGGCCAATACTCTAGTGCTAATTGCCAATCATCATTTTTTAAAGTGTAAATAATGGTTGGTTGCTCTGCTTGGCAACTTCCTAGCTGTGGACATACATAGATATTTCCCGGTGTCAACCTACGTCCATCAGTATGTAGTAGTTCTCCACGACGCAATAGCCAAAGCTTAGTATCTTGGAATAGTTTGGCTGGTAATGAACCAGTTTCCACGGTGTGCCGTTCAAATAAAGATAGTGTTCTGAGCAAGTCTTCTACAGACCCATTGTGAGGTAGTAGAGCGCTTTGGCTAGTTAGCAACAATAAATCCCAAAGTTCTGCACTTCTTTTGAGGCGATCGCTAATGCTGGGATATTTGTGCATTACTTCATGTAATGCTGCGTGTGGAAGATGACAAAGTTTTAAACTCACAGAAGCTCTGGCGACGTAAGGACTGAACTCTTCTTGGGGAAATAGAGTCAGTTCGCCAAATGATGCACCAGTTGAGAGGGTAGTAATTAAGTTGTTAGAGCTATCTAGTAGTCTGACTTTACCCCCAAGGATCATATATATACCAGCAGGTGCTGCTGTTGCTTGCCAGAACTGCTTTGCTACTGGTGGTTCGACAATTTGCACCCCTGTCAAGCACATATCAATTTCACTATCAGACAACGACTCACCTAAGGTTTGGATGAGTTGCTGAGCTAACTGTTGCTGGGAAAACCCTGATGGCATTTCCTGACCTCCAAAACAGTATTAATCAAGGACGAAATAGGAAGGATAAAGTAAAAATTTTTATCCTAATTTGTGGCAAAATGCTTTGCGGTTATAGGCTTTACCCTTCATCCTTTTAGTTATTGGTCTGCATCAAATTTAATGACCAATGGAAACTAGGTTCTGAGTTAGATTGCAAGTCACCGATTGTAATACCAGTATCTTGATTGAGGTCAATTTTTCGTTGACTAGAAGCTTTGGGTTTGGTGGAAAGTCCCATTTGTTTTAACAGACGATTAATATGGCGATCGCTGATGGTAATACCCAATTCATTTGCTAAATGTTTGCTTAACCATTGAGCCGTCCAGTAGGTAAATGCATAACCATAATCACGAGGACTGTGGCTGACCAATTCTTTTAAACGTTCAATATATTGAGTATTCACAATTTTGGGTCTACCTATTGGTCGCTCATGCCATTTATGAGCTAAACCCGCTTCTGCTAAACCAATCCAGTAGCGTGCCATTTCTTGAGAACAGCCTAATATTTCACAGATTTGGGTTTGAGTTTTACCCGTATCGGCTAACAACATAATTTCAATCCGCCGCCGATATTCTGGCTGTAAATTTGTCTGCAAATGTTTCAACAAAGCCTTTCTTTGAAAAGGTGTTAAAAATTTGCTTTCATGAATTTCAGAGTCGTCAAAAGCTGTGTCTTGATTAAGATAGTGTGACATAAAAATTACCAGTTGCTGTCTACAGTAAGATGTGGGTAAAAATATCCCTTGTATTTGCTGCAAAAATCCTCATAGTTTAATTGATTACAGATGCAAAATTAATTAGCTTTATTAGGCTAATTAACTATTTATGTAATGTGTAGTCGATACCGAATGTTTACCCACTTAGTGTTTTAAAATTCTAGGGGGTTATTTCTGTAAAGCTGCTATTTTTGACCCTCAATATTAGGCATTGATATGTTGTACTTGTATTAGAGGGATAATCAAAATTTGCCGGTGGTTCAGGGAATTTTTCTATTTTTTACAGCCAGTAAAAACTTTGCTAGAGACTGCGCTCTAAAGAGTCAATAATTCGTAAATAGCAGTAAGCAACCCTGAAAAAATATGTAGCAAACATAGCTTTTGTCTTCCCTGAAACAGTAGTTTCCGGTAAAACACTTAAACCCAGTAAGTATTTCACTAGTTAATTCCCAGAATTGAACAGACTTTCTTGAATACTGGTTTACTGAGTATTAGTTTCAACCAATTACTTTGGTTGATGATTTCATAAAAGTGAGTTGGAATCTTTTAAAGACTCATGTTTTGAGGATGTTAATGAACTTTAGAACACAAGTTCATAGTTCCCTTTCAAGATATTTGAATTGGTGATGTTGAGATTCTCAAGAAAGGTTGAAACCTATTCCATTAATTGGAACTTAGAGGCAGCTAAGGTCAGGTATGAGTATCTACTTCTTACACTAGCGTATTACTAGCTATTTCCTCATCGGCAGATTTTAGTAAATCTGAAATAACCTAGAAGATCAGTCCAACGAAAAAGCGACAGTTCCTTAATCTCTTGTCTTAACCTACTGTTATTTTTTTAGAAATTTTCTTACATATAGTCAATAGGTTTTAATTAAAAATCGATATTTTCATAATATCTTTATAATACCTTTATTGAAGATTTATGATCACTTGTATCCATCAAAAATCCCTACTTATTGACTGTTTAGTTATGCAAACATTCAATTTCGGAAATCGCTGATTGAATCGTAACTATTAATATCAAAAACTATATTTTCATACATACATTTTAGCAAAAGATGAACCATTATGGACGATAATTAATAGCTATGCATCTATCTATAGAAACAAACAAGGGTATTTATATTAACTGATATTCTCTACGATTATAGTATCTATCTCTAGGAGGAAAATCATACATAAACATGTTCAAAATGGCAAAATTATCTCTATTAACTTTTTTTAATGGTTGAGATAAAATCCGATATCATTGAATTTACAATAGCGATCTCTACGATGCATAATTGGCTACAAACTCTTATACAGCATAGGTTAAAGCATGTATTTGTAACATAATTTATTTGAAATTGGTGCATTATAGAAATTAAGACAAATGCTAATACTTATCTTTGCAAATTTTGTAATTGCCCTATAATGAACTAAGTAATGATGAATCGAGCATGTAGTTTAGTTCTGTAACTAACCAGTGTTGAAACATATAATTGAGAATTTCTTGATATCTTTCAGATGTTAATTCAGCAGAAAGTAACTCTTACACTATAAAAAGATGATGACCTTGTTGAGTTTTTAGAGGGCCTATTAATTGTTTTGGTGGAGTCTTAAATATTACAGCAGCTATATCTGGTTGAATATCAAAACGGTAAAGAGTTCCTTCATAACCACACTTACATTGGCGATGAGTATTAATATTATAAAGATTAGCTGCATCATAAAAGCTGATTTCACCATCTTCAATTTGGTAATAAACTTCTTGAGCAAGCTTGTCAGATTCAACAACAATTTGGTAAAGAATAACTTGCTCAAATTTTAGACTATTTTTGATCAAAAATTTTTCTACTTCTTCTGCAAACATGTGCTGAGCTAGTTTTTGTGATAATTAACGTGAGTTCGATGAACCTCTCACTCACTCCCTCCCTCTGTGAAACGGAAAGGGAGGAGCAACGAAAAATTCAGCTTTTTGCTCCCCTCTCCGACACGGAGAGGGGTTGGGGGAGAGGTCAAATAAGACTTGTCGAACTCACGCTAATTAAGCGATCGCGAATTCCCATTTCCCAATCATGGGGAGTCACTAATTGATCGGCTAACCATGTAAGGGTATCTGTAGCCTTCTCTAAACGCTGCTTTCGACGCTGGCGATCGGCTTCTGCTTCAACTTCTGCCCTTGTTACAGTGATTCCTCTTTCTTGAGCTATATGCAATATCACTTTTTTAAACAAAATCTTTTGATATACTTCCTTCAGATTCATTTCTCGTTTGAAGAAGTTGACAATTTCCTCATTTTCAATGAATATTTGGGAAAGGTCATTCATTGGGATCTATGCTTTTAAATAAATGGGAAAATATACGATAATAGTTAGCTTTTGCTTTCATTATAGAAATATATAAAGAAAAAGTCGGCCTTTTATGCGCTCATGGAGTAATATATAAGCTAATACGCTTAAGTTAAGCCAAAAAGCTTCATGTATAAACGCCATACATTGCGTCTGATAAGACCACAAAAACTGGAAGCTGGCAAAAAACAGCTTCCAGTAGTTGCTATGTAAATTGTCAACCTATAAAACGAAGATAATCCTAGTTGGGACGACTAGGATTATGATTCATCGAAACAGAAGCGTAAGAGCTATTAGTTCTATCAGCCACAACAACGAAAACAATTGAACCGTCACTTTTTCTATTTCCGTTTCTAGTGATAGTGTTAACCACAAGTTTTTGAAACTCAAGTAACACCAGCCTTAGTATAGAAAGTTCTATCTAATTTCCCCACCATAAAGAAATTTGACAGAAGACAACCAAAGTTAGTACTGGGGTAAGCCAGCATTCTAATTTTTGCTTGCTCAGTCTTTCTCGGAAAAGAATTACCAGCAGTAACGGTTAAACGTTGGTCGCAGTGAGTGAGTCACCTACTCCCTGAAATGCTGATTGCTTCAGCAATAACAATCAACTAAATGTGTTTGATAGTTAATTAATCATTGATTTTATTGTTTAAAACAAATTTATTCATTTAGTCTCCTCTCTTTAAATACTTATCTATAATTTATAGTATTGAAGTATTAAAAGTTTGCCATTTTGGCACATTATAATAATAATCTTGTAACTAATTTGAGATAATTAATCCAATGCTATTAGGCAGTTAAACTGCAAAAATTGCCATACTAAGGAAATAGTATGGCAGACTATGAGGCACTCAATTAACTGGGAAATAGAATCTATTGGCTCAAGATATTGTTTCATTGATTTCACAGGGTTTTAAAGACAAATCTTGAGTGCTTTCAGGTTGTGATTCGGGTTTAACAGATTGAGATTCGTTAACTTGCTTTGTCAACCACTTATCTAAACCACCACGGATTTCTGTTTTTTGCTTACCTACTACCTCAAGATAAGCAAGGTCTTTAATTTTGCCTAAGCAACTGGCTGCAACATTAGTATCAGACCTTTTGTCAGGAGATGTTTGAGTAACTTTTTTTCGTTCTTGATCTTGCTCGTGTACTCTGTTCAGTTGGGAGTTTTCTTTGAGCAATCGGTTATAGGTGCGGTAGGGAATGTAATGCAAAGGATTATAACCAGCCAAGCGTAGTATCAAAACACATGCCCAGGAATACTTTCCGGCAAGAATCGCCTCAACTATTTGGTCTAATTGTTCAGGGTTGATTTTTTTATTGAAGTTGCTATTAATGCTAGAAATGTCTTGGTTCATGGTGTTGGTTCTCTTGGATGAAACTAGTTCAGTCTCTTCGTTAATTGGGGTTAGAGTTATTTATTTAATCCCAGGAATAAATTGACAATGCTGTAATTGCAGATGTTGGTAAAGAAAACAACTGCGTTAATAAGGGTAGATGAATTTCTCAATAGTTAGAAGGCTGTATGTGGCTTTTGGTAGATGCAGCGTTGTTGTATTTAAATGTCTGTACTTCTAATCTAACTTACTTGACCTGATAACTTTATTGTATATTTATTTGCATACAAATGATAAACATACATGTAAAAATTGAATATATTTAAGCTGAAAAATACAAGTTTTATCCGTGAAGCATTAAGAACTTTATTTGTATATACATACCTAATGTAATTTATCATTTTGATAGATAATACAGCTAAATCTACTGAACAATTTTCGATGCTTGCTTGTGTATTGTGCAACTTTGTATTTTGTCCCCTATTTGTTAAGTGATGAGGGGTATAACCCCTCGCTGGTAAATCATTTGAGCTTTTCATTTTTTTAGTATACCAGGATAATTTACCATTAATTACATTTACAAACAACTGATAAATCCAGCCAGAAAAATATTATTAAAGAAATCTAAAATATACTGTTTAAAGGTTCTTGAAAAACATTTTTATAATCTGCTAGTCAAACTATGTGTATCGAAATTATCTGAATATATTGATTGGCAAGGTTTCTAGACATGGTGTATCTGGCAACTTCACCAAAAAATTGCCGTGAATATAGCTGAATGAAAAATTAAGTTGTGAATTTTACAGTTTTATGCTAGGTTCTAAAAACCTACATTAAATCTCGCAATCTGCATGTAGCGAAATATTCCCTTGTCAGTGTGGAAAAAGCCAGACATAGTAAGTTAAGCCTGAAGATGATTCAGTAAACTTAAGAAAGTTAATTTATAGAGGAATTGTTAAGTTTATCTAGATAGAATTTGTAGGTATATCGAAGCGTACTAAATTTCTGTAGGTGAGACTATAAATGAATCTGTAGTTGGGCTAAGTGGGAATACAGACCACCGATCGCCATTAGTTCTTGGTGCTTTCCTTGTTCAACAACAATACCTCGGTCTAAGACAAGGATATGGTCAGCATAGCGAACGCTAAAGAGGCGGTGAGAAATGATCAAAGTGGTACGGTACCGACTCATGCGAGCTAAATTCTGTTGAAAGCAGCGTTCCGATTCTGCATCCAGACCATTAGTTGCTTCATCAAAAATTAAAATTTTTGGATTCCTAATCAATGCGCGGGCGATCGCAATTTTTTGGCGTTGTCCGCCAGAAAGCATTAAACCCCGTTCTCCTATTTGAGTGTTATGTCCCGAAGGCAAAGTTTGGATAAAAGTATATATATCTGCTAGCTTGGCAGATGCGATCGCCCGGTATGGTAGAGCTTGATCACACAATAAATGGTCTGCGCCAAATGTTTGCTGTGCTAAGAGTAACTGAGTTGAAACTTCCCGCCCGACAGTTGTATCAAACCCTAGCAGACGCACTCGACCCTGACAAACTAAATACAGAATATTATTGCTATTATCTTTAATTTCCTGAACTATAGCGTAATTAGTTAGTTCGTCACCTAGTTGAAACTCTTGAACAGTCCAAGATTGGCTAAAGTCTGATAGTAAGTTTGTATCCCCTGCAACTACCTGTAAAAGTTTGATGATAGCCGCTTCTGAAGTGAGAGATTGTTGGTTAGTAGTGTGTTTTTTCAAATCTCTCTGAACTCTTAACAACGAAGAGGGATACATGGTTTAGCTTGGTTTATATTTGAATTTTTATAACTATTCTTTTAAAGTATTTATAATATTCAAAATTAGTGATTGATTACTTAAACAATGTGGTTTTGAATAATCATCAGCTATTGATGATTATGATTAAAGTTAGATTTGTAGTCTCGTAGCTTTACTAATTTTTAAATCGGATTTATTAACTTTCGTTGAAGGGAATTTTTATTCATAAGTGCTATCAACTAATTTAAAAAAATTGATATTGATACTGAATCTAGAAAACTATTTTTTTGATCAATTTACAATTGATAATTACCGATATTGTTACTCAAAAAAATCGAAGTTAATTTTTTTATCGTATATAATAATTAATCTGTACATAAACTTAGTAATATTCGTAACTAATACACAAGTAGAAGAATACTGTTATTTTTTGAAGTCAGTATTAATTCAGAAATATTTAAAATTTTCTTAACCATACTTACATTTTCCTTATGTTCATCAAGTACCCGGAAAATAAAATCAAAAATTGGAGATTTATTCTGTTTTAAATTAAGGTAAAGTCCCGTTCAAAACACAGATAATAAAATGTTCATGAAAATTGTTATGTATCTTTAGTTACAAACTTTAGTGAACAAAAGAACAAAGGCTGCCAAAAATAGCCTCCAATTTCTGTAACATCAATTTACTGAACTGATCAAAATTACAGCGGTTTTATAACGATCTTCCCCTGCTCCCCGAAGTTTGCTTAGAGGAGCCAGTGCGGTAAGGCAGCACGGTCTTGGGGGTTCCCCCATAAGCAACGGCGTTGGAAACCCTCCGACGCTCGCAGACTCGCTCTAAGCGTTCGCGTCTCGTAGAGAAGCCATGCCGCAGGCTTTACGCTTCGCTATGGCAACTTCTCTTCCTGCTTCCATAACGATGGGATATTTTTTAGTTGGAAGTCTCTTATTTGGGGCAATTAAAAACAAAAGAGGAAGTTAATTAAACTCCCTCTTATAAATAAGATAACTATTTAGTTAGAGCCAGGTAGAAACTACATGCGGTTCTGGTTCGGTAGTAAAGCGATGGGATTGACTGCTCCCTTACCTGATTGATGGATCTCGAAATGGGTGTGTGGACCAGTACTAAAACCAGTACTACCCATTTTGGCAATTATTTCTCCTTGACTAACTTGCTGACCTGCTCTTACCAGAATCTTGCTGTTATGAGCATAACGAGTCATACTGCCATCTTGATGGCGAATTTCTACAAGGTTGCCATAGCCACCCTTATTCCAGCCAGCTTTTTCTACCACACCGTCTGCTGACGCTTGAACTGGTGTGCCAGTAGCATTAGCAACGTCAATTCCCTTGTGCATTCTGCCCCAACGCCAACCATAGCCGGAGGTGAATACACCCTTTGCGGGCCAAACATAGGCAACAGAAGACGATGAAGGAGGGGGTATAGTCTCGTCAATCGGTTTGGGTAGATATTGATCTACTGCTGCCAATGGTGGGAGAGGGAAGTTTGGAGAAACAGTTGTTCCTCGCGATTTCCCTAAAGAATCAGCAGCATTAACTCCAACTGGAGGTGTTGCTATTCTCGTACCAGATGTTTTAGGAGAAGTAGCGAACTGACCAGCCGTTTGATTAGGCAAGAACTCTGGATTTATTGGCTCGTTAGTGGAGCGAGCAGCACGGAATTCTGGCTTAATTGGTTGAGTGCTATAGCTAGGTGCTATTGGGCTAGGAACGGGAATTGTTACTGCAAAATCTTTACGTTCCGAAACGGGTGTTGATACCGCAAAATTATTAGGGATAGCAACCGGAATCGGCACAGCAGCAGTATTATTATTGCTTTCAATATCAGTTTCTGCTGGCGCAACTACATTCCCGGATTGTTGGGCGCGGTATTTTTCCTGTAACCTTTGGATTTCTGCTTGTAGGCCTTGCAGACGTTCATTTTTTGCTCTTGCTACCTTCTGTCCTGGTTTTTTAGACAGCTGCATTTCGGCAAAAGCTTTTGGCACTGGAGTATCACCACCCACGCCATCAGTATCGACATTTGCGGGGGTTGGGTTGGGTGCAATCGCAGTATTTTCCTTTACCTGGTTATTTGCAGGTGCTGGAATTGGGATATTAACGCTACTGTTATCGGCGACGATTGATACCTGTGAAGCCGCAGAACCAGGGTAAGTAGCTACCTGGGAGTTGCTGGTTGGGTTAGCTACAACTGGAATTTGGATAGCGCCAGGTTCAACTTTAGCAGCAGGAATAATCAGTCTTTGGCTGATTTTCAGTTGATTGGGATTGCTGAGATTATTTGCCTTAACTATTTCTGAAACTGAAGTATTGTACCTGCTAGCGATCGCCGCTAGTGTATCTCCAGGTTTAACTTCGTAGGCTTTAGCGGCCGATGACACAACAGCTTTTGGTGTGGCTGGTATGGGTGCTGTTGCTACTTGCTGCGTCGGCTCACTCGTTTCGCTTGCCTGTTTTAACCTCAATAAGAGGTCAGCTTGGCTGGTATCACTGAGACTTGACGACTGTTCTATTACCGTGTTGCTCGTACTTATTGGCGGTAATTTATCTACTTCAGTCGTTGCCTGCGCTAACTCAATTTTAGCTTTTGATAAATTTGTGGACTCCTTAGACCCCAACTCCGCCAGACTTTTTCTTAAACGGTTAGATTTTTCTTGTAAGCGATTTAGTGCAAACTCTTGTTGTGCTTTGAGTTGAGCATTAACTTCAGTACTATCAACTGCGCTTTGTTGTGCCTGGGTTTTCAGGAATGAATTTTGTCCACCAGCAACACCATCAACACTAGATAGTTGTTGTGCGGCTGTTTGTCCTGCCTGCAACAATTGGGATTGCTGGTAGATGAAAGATTTGTCAGCCGTTGTTTTGGAAACAGTATCTGATGCAGGAACTGACACAGACATTCCGCCTGCTGCAACTTGCCATTTAGCTTCAAGCCCAGGTAATTGTGAAATTGCTGTTGGCTCCACGATGACAGGGTTTTCTGGCACGCTGGCTGATGAAACTATTTGAGTCTTCAGCTTTATGGAAGCAAATTTCATTTCAGTGTTAGGAGCAGCCGGAATTGTTGAGGCGGCCTTTTGACTACCTACAGGTGCTGCTGCTTGGGCTTGATCACTTTGCCGAGTCACCAAAAGGCTAGTTGCGCCCATTGAGATTGCTAAGCCAATCATGGCGGCTTTTGTCCGTACTCGACGGTTAACCATTGGATTAACTGTATTTAGCTGTTCTAACGGGGCACCATCACTGCTGGGGGTATTTTTCAGCACAGCCTTCACTCTTTTTTTCAATGCTCGTTTCAAAGACGACCTCCTATGATCACTAGCGCTTAACTGAGTCTCGATTTTTTCAGTCGGATACTAGTCAATGATTTAGATCACATCAAATTATGGATCAAGATCACATTCATCAGAGATACTTAGGCAAGATTAACCTGCTTCTCTGATTTAGACAAGTTCACACCTGTTAGCAAAACGTAAAAATTGCTGTGCTTACTTGTCCTCTCCACTCCTCAACACCCTAGAATATGTTACTTTTGGCAGTTATCTGCGCCTATTTTGCTTCACTAGCTGTGACTGGAAAATATATATTTACCAAGTCCGTTGTAGCTGCGAGCAATTTAAGTTGCTACGACTTCTGGAAAAGCGATGCCCCCTGCTGTAGATATCTTCAAGGTTTTTCTACCTGATCCGTCTTCCCAACATGAGACTTTACGTTGATTATTCCCTAGAAAACAACCGTACAAACTTATAGCTACTTTTGTCCTCCTGAGAAATACCTATTCATTCAAAATATCTCAAATGCTTGATAAGACAAGGTTTTAACCTTTTTATTCCTCAAGCCAAAACTATTCAAATTCATCAAAATCTATCATTTAAATTTGGTATGTCTGGAAATCTAATATACAAATTTCTTATGTCAACCCCCTTTGTTGAATGAGTATTTCTCACCAATTTCACATAATTTTATAGTTTTTAGTATAAAAATGTACTTTAGCTTGTCAAATTTATGGAAGTAGTTTTTATTTTCGCTAATGCAATTGAATTTGCTCGCGCTTTTAGATGTTTGATCTATCCCATAAACCCACAGAAGTCTTGACCCACAGCATGTCGTTATGGACTAAGAAATTATCTTTTAGTATCTCACGAATAAAAATGATGTGGATTATCCTGAGACGAATATTTGGAAACTTTTTAAGTGTAAGTACTGAGTACAAATTATGGATAAAGACTATAGTAAACAGCCCAACTGACGACGGGCTTCAAATAAACTGACTGCTACACTCACTGAAAGATTCAAACTGCGAACCTGAGGTTGGGCCATAGGGATATGAAGAGTTGCATCACAAGCTGACAAAATCGCTGGTGATAAACCAGTGGTTTCACTACCAAAAAGTAACCAATCATCGTTTTGAAATTGGAACTGGACATAATTAAAACTGCCTTTAACACTGAAACCCAAACATCTGCCTCCACGCTCTTGGTGTATGGCTTTAAAGGCTTCTAGGGATTCGTGATAGTGCAGTTTGACATAAGGCCAATAATCTAAACCGGCTCTTTTGAGATAGCGATCGCTAATTTCAAATCCCAAAGGCCCAACTAAATGTAATTCAGTAGCTGTAGCAGCACAAGTGCGAGCAATATTGCCTGTATTTGGGGGTATTTGCGGATTGACTAAAACTACCTGAGGCATTGACCGTATAACTTTTATTTTGTATAAAATGATATTTTTACCAGAGCAAATCTACCATAAGATAGAGGTCATTGATAGGTTTTATTAATAAATATCAATTGACTTCTATCGATTAGTTTTTTAAAACAAAAAATAAATTCTCCCAGAGGATTATCTGAGAGTATTTTTCACCTGTATTAGGCAACATGACTTTTTTTGGAGACAAAATACAGTAAATGGTTGTATTTGTAGATTTTTCTGGAATTGGTTAGATATCCAGAAAATCTACTGTTGGTATGAAGACAGAATAGTATTAAACCACTAGGGACGAACACAAATTGTTTTCTAATTCCAATTCGCGTTCTTGCGTGACTGCAATAGCCTGGGTAATGACGCACTGGCTATCAAAACCAACTTTGTGCAATTGCAACCACTGTTGAGCTTCATTTCCTTCGCGGAGGATTTTATGCACAGGAGAAAGAAAGCAGCTAAAACCTTGTTGTTTGGCGATCGCCCAAACGTCCTGGTAAAGTTCAGTAATCCAATCTCTAGCTAAAATTCTTTTGCCATCTTGCCAATGTGTCAGTTGAGCATCAAGACTACTACTAGCTGCTGCTGCTTCGTTGCTAGCAATGAGGGTGACTAGTTCTTCAGGAGAAAAAATACTTTGGATTAACGGATCGATGCTAGGATTCTCTATTATTTGCAACAGACGCGCTTCTAGGAAGGCAGTAATAGCTAGCAAGGCAATCGGATCTGTGACTAAATCGCAAATTCGCAATTCTAAACGATTGAGGTTGTATGGACGGCGATCGCCATTTGGTCGCACTGATGACCACAAATGCCTTACGTTTTGCATTGTCCCAGCAGCTAGCTGATTTTCCACCCATTCAATATGATGGGCGTGGCTAGCAAATAATGGCACATGGACAGGCGTTTGTGGGAAGATTCCCCAACGGGTAGAGTGATAGCCAGTAGTTTTGCCATCTAGGAAGGGAGATGAGGCGCTAAGAGCGAGAAATAGGGGTGCTTCTGTACGAATCACCCGACAAGCCCGCATTAACACTTCCGGGTCGCTGATGCCAATGTTGATATGAACGCTGGCGGTAACTACTTTTGTGCCGTAGGTTGTCTCTATGTAGTCGTGATAGGGGTTAGTAGGGTCAGAGCGAAAAAAGCGATCACTATCACCTAAAGATAGAGTACTCCCTGGTATCAGAGTGTAATTACCCAAGCGTTGGAGATAGTTTCGTAACTCCCGCCTGGGACGCAACAAGGCGCACAAGAGATTCTCATAATTGCTGGATGGGTTGGTTATGTATTCCACATTGCGGCTATCTGGCTCGCGCATAAATCCATCCAAAGATCCGACAATTTTGTCGGAGAGACCGACTATTTCACCTTGAGGTGTGCCAGTGTACATCTCAATCTCAAAGCCTTTTAATAGCGCCACTTTATAAATTCTCCTCGGCTCTCCCTGCTTATAAATTGTATCTAATTAGACGAATCTCTGCATCTGCAATTTGAGCTAATCCAAAGTTAAGAATCTTTTACTCCAAAGTACTAAGAAAGATAGATGTTTTGACTATTCTATGTAATATCACCTTTAGCAAAGTATAAAAAATGAACATGATGCAGAGGCGTGGAGTAAGAGGTTAAAGTCGGCAATTTTAGGAAGAATGTAACGATGTTTAGGTTTTTCGTGGTTTCCTTGCCTTTTTTTCTATAGTTGGTTTTTCCTGATGTTGTTTTTGAGGTTTTGTATGTTGCGAGATAAATTTATCAGGCGAATCACTCTCATGGGCAATATGAAGACGTAAAAACTGTGCCCATATTTCGTCATTAAGTAAGTTTAAAGCAATTTCATAATTATGAGTGGCGATCGCACCTATAACTTTACGCCATCCTTGTTGTAATGACTCAATATAAGCTTCTTCAATAGCAACTTGATTTAATAATGAAAGTGCTATTTTAAAAATTTCTGAATCTGCTTGTATATTATTCGATCTTAATCCTTGAAGTGTTACATTCAACCATACAGGCAAAAGTTCCAACCAATTATTTTGCTCGTTCTCTTGGAGTGCAATATCTTCCATGCTTAACGCACCCCAAATACATAAAGACTTTACACCTAGTTGATAATCGCGGTTTTTTAAAGCATTTTGCCATAGTTCTTGAGCGTGATTTTGAAAGCGATTAGCGAGAAATGTATAAGCTTCTTGGACTTGCTGAGGAATTGTAACTTTATAGACTGATTCACCTCTTGGTAAGTAGTCACCACGATAAGAAAGCCAGTTATGAGATCCGCAAAGATAAATTTCTCGATCAACTATTACTTCTTTGACATGGGAATCTCCCAACCAAAAAACCTGTACAGATGGCAAACCATCAGGAGTTTTTATTGCCCGCAGTTTTTCTTCTATTTCTGGGGAAATTTGTTTATCTTCGTCTTCTTGTCGCCGTGCAATTCCATATCCAATTAAAACCCAAACTCCACGATTTACTAATTTTTGTAGCAGGCTCAAGAATTTATCATCTATAACTGCTTGAGTTATCCAAGGTGAATAAATCAGAATTTGACGTTTAGCTGAATTTAGAACTTCTGAAAAAGATTGAGGAATTTGTCTATCGCGTAATTGTATAGCTGTACCTTGTTCTGATAAGCTATTTTTTAGCGCCTGCTGTCGAATCTTTTCAAGTTTTACTTCAATTTCTAAATTTTTCTGATTTAGGATTGCTTGACGTTCAAAATTGATGGTTTCATCTGACAATTCACATAATGACTGCAAAGATATTTTTCCTTCGGCTTGTAATGATTCCAGCAAAACTGATGCCGATTCTAAAATGTGCTTGCCGTTTCTTAATTGGATGCTCAATTTATCTTCAAGAACATCGTAAAATACGAAAAGTGATATTTTTTCCCCAATCGTTTGATTTCCACTTATTAACTTACAAAAAGTAACAATTTTGCCTTCTTCTGGGACGTGAAAACCTAACCCTGAAGCTTGAATACTTTGTTGAATTTCTGCAAGTGATAATGAAGAAATATCAGGATTTTTATTATCAATAGTTATAAACTTTGCTAAATCAGGTAGGTTTAATGAAATATCGTTTAAAGGTTCAGACTGAAAAGTCAACTTTTTATTTAGAAGATCTGAAATAGCATAAAGTTGGACAGAGTATGGAGGCTGTGGTACAGAACCTTGCTCATAAAATAAACGACCTTCAGGGGTAACTGTAATTGGGGATGTTGCTGATAGAGTTTGTAACATTTTAAGATTTGCAGTTGTACTGCGGACAAATATAGGATCAAGCCCAAGTACAGATGCTAATTCGTCTTCTGTTGGTGGAGGGTTAAATTCAATTCCCGCACGGATGATAAATTCTTCGAGTACGTTAAATTCTCGTGGTTCTTTAATAGTGATTTCTACACGATTTTGATACAAATTATAACGAAATTGACGCGCTGCTAAAACCGATAAACTAAGATTTTGCGCTTCAATTTCGTCTACTAAATTTTTGAGATTGTCATCAATTGGTTTAGCTGAAGAGGCGAGAAACATCTATGAAACCTCCATGTAGACGCACGATGTTATTGATATTTTGCAATGTTTAGTATAAAAGGGCACTTAAAAGTTATTTAAACTGCTTTAATTTACTCCTTAAGATATATAAATATACTAGTAGGCATAGTGGTATTGTTTTCACAGTATGAATTCCAACTGTTTATTTAAAAACAGAAAGTTTAATTGTAATTTAGATGGTTTAAATACGCGCTCATTTTACTGTTTTAACTTTGATATAAAATCCAATAATTATTAAAAAGTTATGCTGGATTGGAAATTTTAAAAATTTAAAACTATTTATATAGCTTTTATCTTAAGTATTGCTCACACGATGGCTACTGTTATTCTATGTAAAGTAATTTAACTGAAATTTATTAGTCTAATCAATGCCGATGTAATTTGGTTCTTATTTTAAAATATGAGGGAATTTATGTTTACTGATTATCAGTTTTTTTGTATAGATTTCTGGCTACCTATTGATTACGAATCAAGTCAAGATGGTGAAAGTTTTATATTTGCTTCTGATACTTTAGATTTAAGTATTGCAGGTTTTTCTCTGATTAATTATTGTTTTGAGCAGCAATCAAATCCAGAAAAAAGTAAATATGAAATCCTTCTAAGGAATCTCGCTTTCCCGTTAGACCTGTATGGAGAAAAATTTGATTTTTTATCTACAAATAATGCAATAGCACTATTGAATGAGATAGATAACAAGTATTCTTGGGAGCTAACTTGTTGGTTGCAAAATTACATTTATCCTGAGTGGAAGCGTCAAAGATTAATAGATATACCTTATATTACTGAATCTTCTGTTTTATTTAAACCAAGTTCCAAAGTTTTATCTTTTGAGTTTTCTAGTCCTGAAGTTTTAGAGTATGTGGGCAATATGGTGCTTTAGTAGCAATAGCATACGGTATTCTATATACCAATTAAAATGAGGCAAACTACTTTTATGCTTTCAACAAGCCTTGGCGACGACTAGCCCACCAAGCAAATCCAGCACCAGTTACAAACATTAGCAGACTATAAATTGCCGCAGGAATGGCCATTGTAGGAGTATTCAGCAGTGCAGGGGTAGAAGCGATCGCGATCGCCAGTGTCCCATTTTGGATTCCTACTTCTATTGTAATTGCTGTAGTGCTTTTTTCTCCTAATCGGGTTAAGGTAGCGATCGCAAAACCTAAAACCATTGTTACGACATTCAAAGCCAGAGTTACCCAGCCGACATCTATTACATAAGAAACAAAATTATTTCGTTCTCGCAGCAACACTCCAGTAATTACCACCGCCAAGAAAAATAAAGACAACCATTTCACAGGTTTATCTACTTTGTCTGCCAATCCGGGTGCATATCGCTTGGCTATCATCCCAATTGCTATAGGTAAAAGTGTAATTACCGCAATCTGCAAAACAGTACTTAAGAAAGGTAACTGTAGCGTTGTTCCTTCTCCTAAAAATCTCTGCATTGACAAATTTATTACCAGAGGAATTGTAAAAACTGTAATTAAACTACTAATAGCTGTTAACGTCACAGAAAGAGCAACATCACCCCCAGCCAAAAACGTAATCATATTAGAAGTAGGGCCACCGGGACAGGCTGCTAAAATCATCACGCCTACGGCTAATTGTGGGTCAAGGGGAAACACCGACGCAATGCCAAAGCCCACAATTGGCAACATAATCAACTGCGCCCCCAAGCCAATCAGCACCGCTTTGGGATAGATTACAACTCGCTTGAAGTCCTCTAGGGTCAAGGTTAACCCCATGCCCAACATGATAATAAATAGAGCCAGGGGCAGAAAAACAGCCGTCAAAAAATTCGCTTCCATCCTTAACCCGCGTTGGTAACAATCAAAGTGTCTTTGGATTGTACCGTGTTCCCGTTAAAATTCTAGTTACTTAAAAATTAAAATCTGAGCTAGAAGATTGTCATAGGTTTAGCTGAACAGGCGAGAAACATCAACGAAACCTCCATGACGACATACAGTATTTGAAACCTCGGAATACATGCCTCCGACTCTACCAGATTGATTAGTAAATAAATCATGACAACCCACAATTACTAGTAGTTCTTGAGCGCGGGAGAAAGCGACATTTACCCGTTCTGGTTTTTTAGCAAATCCTACATCTCCCTGATTATTATTGCGAACCATACTCACAATTACGACAGGTCTTTCCATACCTTGAAATCTATCAACTGTACCTGTGCGAATTTCTAATGAAGGAAAAAGTTCAGATTGCAGGCGCTCATCAATTTTTCGCAGTTGAGCGCCATAAAATGTAATTACGGCAATTTGTTTTTTCGGCTCACCATTAGCAACTTTATTAGACCAAGTACTTTCAAACTGTTGGCACAGACGTTCAATTACATCAATTTCAGGAGTATTAAAAAACGAAGTATGATCACGTTGCTCTTGAAATTCCTTTTCTTGAGGCATTTTTACCCAAATAAGATGATGGTCTTTTTGAATGATTTGACCTACCAGATTGTGTGCGCGTTTAGTGTCAGGTTCTAAAAGACCGCATTCTAATTTACCGTCATAAAACTGATTGATTGCTCCCATAATGAAGGGATGCATTCGATATTGCGTAGTTAGCATCTGTTTGATGCTTTTATCAGCAGCTTCAAACTGACTTTTAAAAAGTGACTCTTCTAAAAATTGTAGTTCTTCTCGTGTGCTGCTAGTTTTTTGAGCAACTTCTTCTAAGGTGCTAGTGTCGAGCATGGGTGGTAGTTGTCGATGGTCGCCTACCATGACTAATTTTTTACCTTTTAAAGCGGGTATGAGTAATTCAGGTGGAGTACACTTACTGACTTCATCAATAATTACCACATCAAAGGATTTAAATTCTTCAGAAAAATCTCGACCAGCTGCTTGTACACAGGTGATACCAACGACGTTGGAGTTATCTAAATAAATGCGCCGTAAGTCATTGCGATCGCGGTCTGTAGGATTTTTGACTTTTGCAATCCAATCTTCGATAAAATGTTGATATCGCCTCAGATAATTTTCCTCATTTTGGAGTTGCTGTTGCCAAGCTTCAAACTGAGTTTTAAGGCTGTACAAAAATTCCCAATTAAACAAGTCGTTACTAATATTTTGAGGTTTTAATTTATCTGGTATGGCTTGCCATTGTGTTTGCCACCAGTTTCTTTCTGTGCTTAAAAATTCGGAAATTTTTGGTTGAAATTGTTGTTCTAATTGGCGTAATTTCGTTTGATTTTCTTGGAGTTGCTGCTGAGAAGTTGCAGCTTCTTCTTTGAGACTTAAAAGATGTTTATCTAAAGAATGTTTAATGTTTTCTAATACAGCAAAAGGTTCTAAAGATGGAATTATAATTTCTAGTTGCTCTGTGCAATTTTCCCAATCATTGACTTTTGTTGTAAATTCTTGGGGTTGTTCCCAAATACTTGATTGCTGATTCAGATACTTTTCAGCTAAAGTACGTAATCTCGTAGGTATGTTTTGCTGCTGGCTAAGTTCTTGTAAAATATTGATAACTCGTCCAAGTTGCAACTTTCCGTTTTCTTTAGCTTTTTCTAATTGAGATTGAATATTAGATATTTGCGGTTGGATGATTTCATGGTTTTGCAGTTCATTGAATTGTCGTTGTAAGTTCTGAAGCTGTTGTTCAGTTTCGGTTTTTATTCGAGAAACACAATGACGTGCATTTTTGAGGATGTTTTCTAATAATTCTTGTGTAATATGTTTGAGAGTAGAGTCGATGTTATCTAGTTCCCAGGATGCGCCATAATTTTTTTGCATCCGACTCAAAAAGCACTGAGTATTTTCAATCAGTAATTTTCGTTGTTTAGAAGTAAGTAATTGATAATCGTTAAACTGTTGGTAAGTTTCTTGCCATTGTGTGCGATCGCTTGTTGATAGCACCATTGGAATCTGGCTTAAAGCTTGTTGTAAAAAATAGCTGAAATTATGTTGATTACCTTTTCTATCAACAAAACCTCCTTCTATTTCATAAGCGATCGCCTTATTTAATAACTTCCAATCTGGCAGATTAATTGTATAATTTTTAGGTACAAGTGGTAATTTCAATGAATTAGCAAACATCCACAAACCAAGTGGTAAGTCTACAAGATTATCTGTTAATGGTTGACCCGATTGTTGACAATGATTGATTACCTGATATATATGATTAGGTGCTGTAGACTTCCAATCTACAACTGCTGTGATAATATAATCAATTTCTCGCTGGCGGTTTTGCAAAATCTGGATGGTTTGCTGTAGATTTTGCTGCTTGGGTAATAATTGTTGATGCTCTGTTTGTAGTTGATGCAAATAGTCAGAATTTTCTTTCACAACTTGCGCGGATGCTGCAACTTCCGACATGGCTATAGTTGCCTCTTGAGCATAACTTAATGTTGTTCTCAATTGCGATAATTGAGTTGCTACAGTTTCACGTAACCAAACTGCTAATCCAAATGCACCACACACAGGAGGGATTAAGCCTAGTTCATCTGTATAATTGATGGCTTGACGAACATTTGCTAGAAAGTTTTTGACTATAACATTCCCTTCTGTATATGGCTTCAAGCGTGGCAAAAAATCTGCAACTTCTGGAGCTTCCCAGTTGACATTTTGGGCAGCATTTAATAGATTATTTAATCCCAAACTTAGAGATTCAGCTTCATTTTTTCGGGCTTCGATTTCCTGATATGCTGTTTCTTGCTCTTGATAATTTGCTTCTAAATCTGCTTTAGCTGTCTGAAATTCATGTTGTTTTTGATGAAATTCTTCCTCTACTTTTAGATATGCCATGAATCGTGGTGACGATGCCAACAATTGACGCAAATTTTGTACATTATCTAAACGTAGAGCAACTCTATTTTCGCAGTCAGCAGCAGTATTTTCCAGCCATCTACCAATTACTTGGTCTTCTAAAAACGGCTGTCCTTCTTCGCCAACTTTCTCGGCTCGTCCTTTACGTATAGCGCGGATGACTGGGTTATGAACTAATCGACTCAGGGCATTATCTACTGCTAAATTAGCTTGAGAGGCAATCAGGGTACGTCCACCACGCAGAGCAACTTGATAGCAAATCTCGGCGATTACAGTAGTTTTGCCTGTACCTGGTGGCCCTTGAATGAGAACTAAATCCTCAGCGGCCAGCACCTTTTCTACTGCTGCTTTTTGACCAGGATTTGCGGAGGATAACAACAAATCCTGTGGTTGCAGTTGCACAGTTTTTTTGATGGGTCTAGCTTGGGATGCCTCAAATAAAAAGTTACCCAAGTAAGGATTTTGGGTATAACCATGATTCAAATCATCTAAGGCTTTTTTCTTGCGCTTAATTTGTTGGATGTCACCAACTGCCTCGAAATACAAGAATCCGGTGGCTGGTAGCTGATAATTTTTTGCTGCTATGTATTCAGCTAAATCGCGTTCTAGCTTGATGCTGATGATGCCACGTTTGGGGTCAACTTCTTCTATAGCACCTAATTGCCGACCGCTATACCAGCTTTGTCCTGTGGGAGTATTCTCAAATAGCTTCACTTCTTCGTTTCTTGCTCGTTTTGCCCGTTCCCAGAAGTTTGCTACATCCAAAGAATTTTCATTAGAACCGTCTAGGGTGGCTGAGGCCACATTAATTTCAAAACTGATGCGCCTCTTCAAACTATGGTTGTGAGCTATATAACGCACGCAAAACTGACGTGCCTTGGCAATATTTTCCTCAATCTGTAAAAACGCTTTCCAAGCTTGAAGTTGCGCTTCTGTTGGTACATGGTCGCCACAGACTGGGGTGGCTGCCATCCGTGCCAAGGCTGTTGACGGAATGCCGATAGAATATTGGTGGTTGGGTAACAGCCGTAAGCGACAAGGTACTGCATAGCCATCGATTTGCCCCCGCGAGGGTTGTAGCAAATGCGCCGATAGGATTTTTAAACCACCGTATCCATCTTGTTGTACGGATGCTCGAAATCCGATAGTTTTTTTGAGTTCGGCTAATCTTGCGGGTAATTGCACATCATCCCAGTCTGTGGCAATTGTCAAGTCCCAAATTTCTTCTCCTGGGTCTCTGCCATTACCCTTGCGACGTACATAGAATAGGCAAGGTTTTTGACCAACACATTCGTACATTAACTCGTTGGCACGCTCCCGCCGTTCCCGAAAGTCAGAATATAATTTCAGGGCAGCTTCACCTTCAAAATTTTGAATCAACTTATCAATTGTCGAACCTATTAATACATAGCCCCAATCTTCTACAGTTTTGACGTTCCCAGAATTTGCGGAAGTTGCAATATTTACATCAGGTTTTTTGGCTGCTGTGCGAATGCGTTCTGCATCCGATTCTAAGATTGTGCTTCTTTGGGTTTTGACTGCAATATTCAGTTGAGCGCAAATAGCTAATAGCTCTTTGCCACCTAAATTCAATTCCTTTAATAATTCAGAAATTCTGACTTTGGCGTTGTTCATTATTAGACAATGCTATCTCAAAGCCTGTACTGCTGATAAACTTGGCTAGCGGCGCGATGTAGCAAAGAGTGCCGCCATACTAAAGACTTCATATCATCGGCATAACCGCCACCAATAACACAGGCAACTGGATAACCTGCACTTACACAAGTACTCAAAACCTGCATTTCCCGCCGAAAAATGCCAGTATCAGTCAAGGCTAATTTGCCCAAGCGATCGCCTAAATGAGGGTCAACACCTGCATCGTAAAATACTAAATCTGGCTGGACTTTTGACAACAAGTCTGGTAAGTAATTGGCCAAAGTTTGCAGATAGGCATCATCCTCCATTCCCACTGGTAAAGGAACATCCAAATCGCTGTTTTGTTTAGTACCGGGGAAATTAACTTCGCAGTGCATGGAGAAAGTAAAAACACTCTCGTCGTTTTGAAAGATAAAAGCTGTACCATCACCTTGATGGACATCTAAATCCACAATCAAGATTTTTTGGACAAGTCTCAGTTTTTGTAAAACGCGACAAGCGATCGCTAAATCATTGAAAATACAAAAACCAGACCCATAACTGGGGAAGGCATGATGAGTACCACCCGCAGTATTGCAAGCTAAACCCTGACTAAGCGCCAGCTTTGCAGTCAGTATTGTACCACCAATAGCTATGCAAGTACGATTCACTAGTGCCGGACTCCAAGGTAAACCGATACGACGCTGTGCTTTGGGGTCTAGGGTTCCGTCACAGTAAGCTTGAACATAATCTGGAGTGTGAACTAATTCAATCAATTCAGAGGGTGGGCGTTCAGGGATGTGAAATTGTTCTATTTGCGCTACATCGTCAGCTAACAGCAATTCATACAGCTGTCGGAACTTGGACATCGGAAAGCGATGCCCTTCTGGCAGAGGAGCAATATAATCTGGATGGTAAATAATTGGCAAATCCATGTTCTTAACTTTTCATTAGTCCGCGCAGGCGGACTTCGTTTGTGTAGTAGCGAATTATATTCGCCCAATACTGCTAACAAGGTAAAATTTAACAAACATGGTTTCACAATAGTGAATACCTAAATTTTTAGTCAAATCTAAAATCTAAAATTGATTATGGTGGAATGGATTCTCCCAATAGCATTTATTTTATTTGGCTTGCTAGCGGGAATAATAGGTGAAAAATTTATCTTCAAAAAGCTGAGAAAATTTGTTGCTGAAAGACAAATTCCAGGTGGTGAAGTTATATTTCAATCTTTGCACCGGATGACATTTCTTTGGTTTGTGCTTGCTGGCTTTTCCGGTGCAATCTTTTATTCTTCACTAAAGCTCGATGCAGATGTTAAAATTCTGCTGCGAAAAATTATTCTGATTATTTTCTTGTGTTCAGTGACGTTAGTTTTGGCTAGAATAACTGCTGGTTTTGTGAATTTATTTATTCGCAGAACTGAAGGAGTGCCAGCATCACTAATCTCCAACCTAGCCATGACTGTCGTTTTGGTTTTAGGAACATTAATCCTCTTACAAACTGTTGGCATTGAAATTACGCCAATAGTCACAACTTTAGGAGTTGGTGGTATAGCAGTTGGCTTGGCACTTCAAGACACATTGGCAAATTTATTTTCTGGTTTTTATCTACTTGTTTCTAAGCAAGTCAGAACCGGAGATTATGTAAAACTAGATGATGGTCATGAAGGTTACGTCACAGATATCACATGGCGTAATACGACTATCAGAGAAATTTCTAATAATGTGATTATTGTACCAAATTCTAAATTGGCTTCGGCGATTTTTACCAACTACCATCTACCAGCTAAAGAAATTACTTTAACAATGAATGTAGGTGTTAGTTATGATAGTGATTTAGAAGAAGTTGAGCAAGTGACTGTCGAGGTTGCTAAAGAAGTTATGCAAGAAATTGCACCTGCTTTAATAGCAATTGAACCTTATATTAGATTTCATACATTCAATGATTTTAGTATAGATTTTACGCTTTATATGCGTGTTAGCGAATACTTTGATCAACGCATGGGTAAACATCTATTTGTGAAAAAATTACACAGACGCTATCAACAAGTAGGAATTTCAATTCCCTTTCCTATTCGAGATGTTTATATGCAAGACAATGGAACAGAAAATTCAGCTATGGAACTCGACTAACTAACTTGTAGAGACGTGACTAATCACATCTCTACAACTCAAAGCCAATGAGAATTACTTTTTACCAGGAGTACGTCCGCCTTCGTCGTTGCTACCTCCGTGGGGACGAGAATTGCCAGGGTCGCAACCTTCAGAACCATTACCAATTCCCTGGTTACAATGGCGACGGGGTTTTACATTTTCTGTCTGAGTTTCAGTGCTATCCTCAGCTACAGCTTGCTGCTGTGTTTGTTCCACGGCATACTGAGAGGAAATATCTGCCACTTCACCAGTGCTGACTAATGCTCTATATATTAAAGCACTGACTTCGGCTCTAGTTGCTACTTTGTCAGCATTCAGAGACTGAATATCAGGGTAATTAACTACAATACCTCTTTCTGTAAGTGCCGCGATCGCACTACGAACATCACTACGAATTGCAGCAGCATCTGTGTAAGCTGCCAAAATCGACTCTGTGGAACCGCTAAAAGTGTAGTTAAGTCCTCGCGCCAATGCTACCAAAACTTCTAAGCGAGACAGGCTTTGAGTCGGATTGAATTGATTACCTACATTCCCTAAAAAACCTGTTGAATAAGCCAACCGTTGACAAACCCTCTGCTTGGAACTGACTAGCGTTGATAGTTTGGGAACTGCTGAGGAAAGTGACTCGTTGGTTACTAACTTGAGTGAAGTAGTCGTAGGAGGTAGTACCTGTATCAATCATGCCATCTTCGTTGGTGTCAACACCATAAACGGTGCGAATGACTTGATACTGTGTCGGATTAGTAGACAAAATCAGGTTAACTGTGGTGTTAGCTGATAACAATTCAAATTCGCTATAGCCAATAAAGCGCTTCTGTAGATCATACAATCTCACCACCACGCGATCGCCTGCTTTTAACCCTTGAGCGAATTTCGCCTTGTGCTTAATTTTATATTTGTAATAGCTAACAGTTGTTGACCTTGAGCATTATTAAGTATTTGTGTGTCGGTGGTAGATAACCCTGAAGCTGCGTAGGCAGAAACTACTGGAGAGAACATTGCCACAGATGTTGCAGCAAAAACGACTTTGCCCAAATAAGCTAAGGAACGCGGATTTATGTATTTCATCTGATTTATTAATCCCGTGGGGTGAATGAAACTAACATTTCTATTTACGCTAAGCTGGTTAGTTGTTAGTTGTTAGTTGTTAGTTGTTTTTTATCTGGTTTAATACCCTAACCCCAGAATGGTCTTAAAAATATTTTTGCTACTGACTACTAACCACTGACCACTGACAAAACCCTACCCATAAGGGGATAGAGTTTTTAGTTAATTAAAACGAGCGCGGCAGGGTTCGAACCTGCGACCAACGGATTAGAAATCCGTGGCTCTATCCACTGAGCTACGCGCCCAAACAAAATTATTGGCTCTAAGAGAGCCATCCACCCAATTATATCCTTCTTCCCTAACAAGAAGCAATCTAAAATTGCACATTTTCTATATGCAAGGCTAAGATGCAAGTCGCTGTATAGTCGATTTACACTAAAAACGCAGCAAATAGGCTATTCATTAGCTATATTGTTTGGTCAATGGGTGGTGTTGGTGTAAATGCCCTTTGGGCGGCTTACTATAGGGTAGCTAAAGAGCGATCGCGAGGCTAACCCCAATATCACGCTAGGTAATCGCACTCTTGGCGATACTGCCAAATCGGATTATAGATCGCATATCCACAAAGCCCCTGTGAGGAGTTATTTGCTAGTGCCATGTTTATTCTGAAGCGGCAGGATGTTGAGATATCGAGTATTCAGCACCCAAAACGGGATCAGCAAGTGCCGATCCTCCATTATCAGGGGCAAACTTTTCGCTTGATTAGCTTGTTCAAAGCTAGCCAGGAGGAAGAAGCTAGAGCCTTGTGGAGAGAATTAACCGATAATCGGGGCAAAGCTTGTGTTTTACTAGAGGAACCAGATCGTTTTAGCGTCTGGGGTAAAGTGCGCTTAGATCAGTTAGGTGGTGACACAGGTAGTCATAGCAAGACAGGGATTTTCATCCAAGCCAGTATTTTGCTGCTACAAGCCGTTTATATGGAAATTGAAGAATTTTTAGGAACTCGGCAAGCCTCATTATTTCAGAAAGATATTGCAGAAGTATTGAGAAAGCAGCAATTCCCGGAAGTATCTACCCCAGAAGCAGTTAAACAGTTGTTAACCATCAACCCTCTAGAGGCTGCCAAACTTCCCGCTTGGCAAGATAATCATCTGATGATTTTCTTACAAGAATTGCATAAACTAGGCAAAACATATTTTGGTAATGCTAACTTTGCTCATCAAGTAGTTGATAGATTACAAGATATGCCAGAAGCAGAGCGATCGCTGTTTATCAGTTGGCTAAATCAATCTTCACTGAGTAAACTGTGGCAATAGCATGGAAAGTGTTGGAAAAATTGCGGCTAATGGCATTTGCTTTTGGCGTTCAATTGTGCATCATTGGACAGATAAACCGCTACCTACACAGTCCTGCACATCAAAAAACTGCCACAGTGCATTTACCTAGTCAATTCCTATGAGTAGCTCATACAAAGATTCCTACCGTTCCAAATCAATTCTCACCAATCAAAACATCGTCTTGGCTAGCATCGGCTGGGGCGTACTGGCGCTGTTATACTTTTTGTTATTCAGTGCCAAAGTCCCAGGCGTAGATGGCGTAGAAAGCCGTGCCGAGTGGTATGTAATTGGTACAAATATTTTTGAAGCTTTCGCTTACCTGGGTGCCGGTATTTTATGCTTGAGGAATTGGCGCAGCCCGCAAATCGTCAGTAGTCGGAATGTTTGGCTCGCAATTGCTATAGGTATGCTGTCTTATTTCCTGGGAGGGATCTTTTTCGGCTATACCGAAATCATTTTAAATGAAGAACCAGATGTATCTATTGGCGATGTATTTTTTGTACTGACTTATTTATCTCTTGGCGCAGGCATGATTTTAGCTGTAGCATCCAGACGAATTAATCTCGAAAAATGGCAATGGCTAATAGTGTTCGCAATTGGACTTTTCGGCAGTTTGCTAGCATGGTGGATTTCTATGCAACAGGCAACATCTACAGAGCTACTAGTAAGTATTTTGAATTGGTTTTACGTAGTTAGTGATGTGTTTTTGTTGATTATTGCTACCATACTCTTACTTGCTTTCTGGGGAGGACGAGTTGCCCAGTCTTGGCGAATGATTGCAGCGGCCGCGTTTTCGCTCTACATTGCAGATATGTGGTTTAAATATGCTCAAGGGCCCAACTATCAAAGTGGAGAGATATTAGAAGTGTTTTGGGTATTTAGTGGAGTTTTATTTGGCATGGGCGCTGTTCTGGAACATGACGCATCATTGAGCCGAAATCGGCGGGAGCGTGGGCGAAAACGAGCTTAAAAAATTTTGGTATCTACCGTGAGAAAATTAACAGATTCTGACAAGCAAGAAATTCTGAAGTTATATCGAGAAACTGCTGAAACAACCTCAACTTTGGCAGAACGCTATGACGTGAGTAACTCCACAATTAGCCGCCTGCTCAAAAGTACCTTACCAGAAGA
>NZ_JAECZB010000032.1 GCF_016056295.1 Atlanticothrix silvestris CENA357 | reverse complement strand
ACCTTCCCCTTTCCCCCTTACCCCTTCTTCCTCATGCCCTTTTGTTTGACTTATACAGGCAAATAATAGCCCAAAGCAGCTTTCACATCTGCTAAAGTTTGATTAGCGATCGCCTGAGCTTTTTCTCTACCATCGCGCAGCACAGAATCTAAATAGCCTTTATCTTCTGTAATGGCTTGATATTTTTCTTGGATTGGTTGTAGAGCTGCGATCGTAGTTTCCATCAATAAGGGTTTAAATTGCCCCCAACCCATATCCTGACACTCTGCTGCTACCTCTTCTTTGCTCTTCCCTGCAAACAGCATATATAGAGTTAACAAATTATTACACTCTGGACGCTCTGGATCGTCGAAAGTCAAACCACGAATGGGATCAGTTTTACAGCGCTTAATCTTGTACTGAATTTGTTCTGGTGAATCGAGTAAATTAATCCGGCTTAAGTCGGAAGGATCAGACTTGGACATTTTGCGTGTACCATCCGCCAAACTCATTACCCTGGCTCCTTCCTTGCGAATCAAAGGATCTGGTAACTTCAGTACTGGCTGATCTGGTTTAGCAAATAAATGATTAAATCGCGCGGCAATATCTCGTGTCAATTCCAAGTGTTGCTTTTGGTCTTCACCCACTGGTACTTTATCGGCTTGATAAAGCAAAATATCAGATGTCATCAGCACGGGATAATCTAACAAGCCGACGCTGACATTTTCTCCCTGTTTAACAGCCTTTTCCTTGAATTGGATCATGTCTTCCAACCAGTTCAAGGGTGTAATGCAGTTGAGCAACCAGGTGAGTTCACTGTGAGCAGAAACGTGGGATTGTACAAAAATAGTGGAATGCTGTAAATCTAGACCACAAGCTAGATAGAGCGCTGCCAAGGTGTAGGTATCAGATGCCAACTTGGTAGGATCATGTGGTGCTGTAATCGCGTGCAAATCAGCTACAAAAAGGTAATTTTCGTATTCGCTTTGACCTTTTACCCAGTTACCAATGGCTCCGAAATAGTTACCCAAATGCAAATTACCCGTTGGTTGAACTCCAGAAAGAACACGCTGCTTGCCCATAAATTTCACTTTAGTAATCTCAAATCTGCGTTATATCTAGCGATAAGTCGCTGAGTGCCGACGCAAAACTCATTTAATTTTGACACTTTCTAGGGCAACTCGCTGTTGAGAGAGTTAAAAAAAATATCGGATGCAGGTTGCAATACCTTCTTATGCTAAATTACTAAGGCTTGGGGTTGGGAAACTCCGGTGAAATTCCGGGACTGTGCCGCAGCTGTAAAGGTTAGGATTCACTTTTTACTTTCCGAGTCAGAATGCCAACTCCAGCAGTGTCTTCAAGGCATATTTATTATCTACTCTCTGCGTCGCACAGAGAAGGAGTCTGAGTTTTGCTGTCTGGATTAACTGCCTGTCCTGGCTTATTTTACACCACACCTGCCCAAGATGGAATATTGTTTCGTCTGAGAATACCGGGCGGGATTCTTGATAGTAAACAATGTCGGGCGATCGCAGATATAGCTGATCAGTATGGGGCTGGTTATGTCGATGTGACTAACCGCGCTAATATCCAAATCCGCGAAATTGATGGCAAGATCAACACCGCAGTCTTGGAATATCTCCAGGATATGGGGCTAGGTTCTCGCAACACTGCTGTAGACCACATCCGTAATATTATGACCAGTCCCACGGCTGGTATTGATCCTCAAGAGATGATTAATACCCGTCCTCTTGTCAAAAGCTGGGATGATTATATTGAAGCACATCCAGCCTTATCAAAACTTTCTGCAAAATTTAGCGTTTGCTTTGATGGTGGTGGGATAGTTCGAGTGAGCGATCGCCTAAATGATATCGCTTTTGCTGCTGTTTTAGTTGATGGTAAAGTTTACTTCCGCCTTCATTTGAGTGTCGGCGCGAAGGGGAAACCACCCGTTGCTATGGGAATTTTACTTTCACCAGAGCAATGTTTGCCAGCCTTGGCTGTTTTGACTAATGTTTATTTAAATCATATTGATCCAAATAGCAGACGCAAGTCACGTCTAAGAGAAGTAATTAATAGTTTGGGTTGTGAAAGTTATTTGCAGGAAGTAGAGAAAAGTCTGCCTTTCACTCTTTTTACTACAGAAGATCAGGTAAGGAAGGGACAATTCTTCGGTCTTTTTGTAGAGAAATCAGATAACCAGTATCAGCATATTGGCATTCATCCCCAGCGGCAAAAGGGTTTATTTTATATTGGCGTTGTGTTGCCCCTGGGTCGCCTAGAGAGTAGGCAAATGAGGGGTTTGGCAGATTTAGCTCAAAGATACGGCAGCGGTACTTTGAGGTTAACTCCTTGGCAGAATTTACTGCTTACTGATATTCCTCAAGAAAGGCTTGGTGATATCCAAAGAGAAATCGCATTTCTAGGATTAGATTACTCAGCCAATAATATTAAAAGTGGATTAGTTGCCTGTTCTGGTAGTCGGGGTTGTGCTGCTGCTGCTACAGATACTAAAGGTCATGCATTGGCATTAGCCAAGTATCTCGAAACTCGCCTCACTTTAGATTGTCCAGTTAATATCCACTTTAGCGGCTGCGAAAAATCTTGCGCCCAGCATGGCAAGAGTGATATCACCTTACTCGGTGTCAGCAATGGCAAGATGGAGAGTTATCACATTTATGTTGGTGACGGTGATAACAACCAAAAATTTGGCCGCGAACTCTACCAATATGTCAGCTTTGACGAATTACCTGCATTGGTAGAGCAGATGCTAAAGGTATATCTAATCAAACGTATAAATTCCCGCGAATCATTTGGTGAATTTGCTAACCGATATGTCATCGCCCAACTAAAACAGTTCTTTTCACCAGACATGGCATTATACCAAGCAAGAATCACTACCTTGTGTAAAGAGCATAGGTAATTAAGCTATTTCCTGGCATTGCATAATGGCACCATAAATTTGTCTCACGCAGAGGCGCTAAGACGCAGAGAATAAGAGTTTTTAATTTTCAAGTTCATATTATCAATTCAACAACGCTCATTTCCTCATTTCTCATCCCCCCGTTCCCTATGTCTGATTACATCCGAGATGCTAGTGAAATTTATCGCAATTCCTTTGCCATTATCCGGTCGGAAGCTAACCTAAATGTGCTGCCACCGGATGTCGCAAAAGTTGCAGTGCGTCTCATTCATGCCTGTGGAATGACTGATATTGTCACTGATTTGGGATATTCATCAACGGCGGCACAAGCGGGACGAGCAGCACTGGCAGCAGGAGCAGCAATTTTGTGTGATTGTCGCATGGTTGCCGAAGGCGTTACAAGAAAGCGGTTGTCAGCAAATAATCAAGTGATCTGTACGCTGTATGAGCCAGAAGTCCCAGAAATGGCTAAACACCTTGGGACTACAAGGTCAGCAGCTGCTTTGGAATTGTGGCACTCTTACCTAGAGGGAGCCGTTGTGGCAATTGGTAATGCACCCACCGCACTATTCCGGCTGCTGGAAATGCTGGATGAGGGAGCGCCTAAACCAGCGCTGATTTTGGGCTTTCCAGTGGGATTTGTCGGTGCAGCAGAATCAAAAGCAGCATTGGCAGCAGATAGCAGAAATGTCCCATTTATAACTTTACATGGTCGGCGTGGTGGCAGTGCGATCGCCGCGGCCGCAGTTAATGCCCTAGCAACAGAGGAGGAATGATCATGACAGCTAAAGGTCGTCTCTATGGAATTGGTGTAGGGCCTGGTGATCCAGAATTATTGACTCTCAAAGCGTTGCGATTATTACGGGCTGCACCTGTGGTTGCTTATCAATCGGCAACAGACAAAGAAAGTATAGCGCGGGCGATCGTCGCACAATATCTAACTGGCAATCAAATTGAGGTGTCATATCACCTCCCCCGTGCCTTAGAACCAGAAAAAGCTGAGTCTATTTATGACAAGGAAGTTGAACCAATTGCTCAACATTTAGCTGCTGGGCGGGATGTAGCAGTACTGTGTGAAGGCGATCCGTTTTTTTACGGCTCATTCATGTATGTGTTCACACGCTTATCTGAGCATTACCACACAGAAGTTGTCCCTGGAGTTTCTTCACTCATGGCTTGTCCCGTGGCATTGGGTGTACCGTTTACCTATTACAACGATATTCTGACTGTCCTGCCTGCCCCAATGCCAGCAGAAGAACTGACTACAAAACTGCTGACGACTGATGCAGCTGCCATTATGAAGTTAGGTCGTCATTTTACCAAAGTGCGGGATGTGTTACATCAATTGGGCTTGGCATCACGGGCACTATATATTGAACGGGCAACAACTGCACGGCAACGGATTGTACCCCTTGATGAAGTTGATCCGGCGGAAGTACCCTATTTTGCGATGATTGTAATCCCAACCAAGAATCGACTGTAATGGGGCATGGGGCAGCTTGTTGTTGATGTTAGTGAAAAAATGATACAAAAACATCCTGATACGGTAACAAAGAGTAGAAGAATTTATACAGATAAAATAACTCTTTGGGTACGTACTGGGAGATACTACAATCATGACTATGACATCTGTTTATGTATTAAAAATTGCCGAAAATCATACTATTGAAATTTCTCAAGATGAACTGCGATCGCTATTAGGCGAAATTGAAGCTGAATTACATCGTAGTCAAGTTTATCGTCGTGCTGTAGCTAGTTTACAAAAGTTGCTAGGTTCTTCAGGCGAACATGCCAAAAATTTGTTTAAAGCTGTAGGTAGAGAAGCCATTGGTTTAGCCTTCCAGCAATTTGCCCAAAAACATCCGCAAGTTACAGATATTCACCCACCTAAGGATACTGTTTCACAAAATCTTGAACAAGAAAACGCTAGTGATTTATCAAGTTGTATAGCTAATGTTAAATTAAATTCTCAAAATACTAGTATAAATACTAATGAAGGAAGGTTAATATCGGCATCTAAAATAGTAGGAAATCCAACTATCGATTTCATGAAAAAATCAGAAAGTAGCCTTTCAGGAATAACACTGATGAAGTGGCTAAAACCGAATAAACAACCTTCCAAAACTGAAATAGCCAAGCAAGTGGCTATTGAACAACGCTTGGAACAGCTACGTCAAATCGGTCAGCAATTAAAACAAGCTCGTGAATCTCAAGGTCTTTCTTTAAGACAACTTAATATTTACACTCATATCGCCATCCATCAAATGGAGGCATTAGAAAATGGCAACTTTGAGTTATTGCCAGAAGATATCTTAGTGCGTGGCTTTATTCGCATGATGGGCAATGCTTTGGGGCTAAATGGCACAATTTTAGCTACCTCTTTACCTGCAACAGAAACAGTGAAATCGATTACGCCCTCTTTATCTGGGACTAAAAAGATTCCTGGAGGATTGGGATTAGAAATCAGCCCTATACATTTATATGTTGGCTATACAGCCCTTGTTGCTGGGGCAGTGGGAGGATTATCCTTAATTTCTCAGCAAGCAAATCCTGATAAAGCGTTGAACCCAGATATCATCGTTATTCCCCAGTCTTCATCTATTTCTCAATCACCCCAAAATACTGAGCCGACTGCTAAACCCGGTCTAAAGGCTAGTTCTACTGGTATCAGCGTTGGATCGGATATTGCCCCACCAGAGGCATTTTAAAGCAATTTCTTTCCTTTATGAACTGATCGTACTCAAATCTGACTCAATCAATGAGTTTAGGAATGTCCACAATTGCAAATCAGTAAAGTCTGGAATTGCCATAAATGCACCGATTTCTCGCAAAACTTGAGGATCGTGGGTAGAGGCAATACCAATAGTACGGATATTAGCAGCGATCGCAGCCCGAATTCCAGAAGGAGAATCTTCTAAAGCGATCGCTTCTTCTGCTTTTATCCCCAATTTTTCCAATGCGGCTTGATAAGGAGCAGGATCAGGTTTACCTGCTATACAATCGTCGGCTAAAACAACTGTGTGGAAAGTTTCTTGAATTCCTAAAACCTCTAGCATAAATTCTGCATTTAATCTAGGGGCATTAGTTACTAAAGCACGTTTTAGTTGATGTACATCTGTCCAAGCTATTAATTCGGCAAATCCATTCAGTGGTTTTAGTTCCGTAGCCTTATGGCGAAAAAGCGCCTCTTTTTCATCTGCAAATTGTTGACCTTCTGCCAGTGATAATTGCGGTAATATATCTTTGACAATTTCTGGGTTTAAGCGACCGCTAATCCTAGATTTGTAGAATGTTTCATCAATTTGTATATTGTAATTCAACAACATTCGCTGCCAAGCTTGGTAGTGTATGGGGTCAGTGTTGACAATAGTGCCGTCTAAATCAAAGAGAATTGCAGCCAGCATAATTTGTTGGTATATGTAAATAATTATTAAGTTAATTTAAATAGTTTACATTGTTTTTTTGTCCTGAGTCATTGTTCCTTCAAGAACATGAGACAAAAACCCACAGAGCAGGAATCAGTTCAAGCCTAAAATTCAGGCTGCAACGCAAGATAAAATAACGAAGAATTATTAACAACCAGACTTATACTGGGGTGCTTTACCCAACCATATCTCGGTTATGAATTCTGTTCCTTTTGAAACAGCTGCATCTCTGACCCTAGAAATTCCCCAGACTGTTACACCACAAATTACACTTCCTCCAGTCTCAGCACCCAGTCCCCGAATTTCTAAGAATGCTATTCGTACCAGTTTAAAAGCTTCCACTACAGATGCCGTTCTAGCAACGGTTTTTTCTCTGACGACTGGCGGAATTTTGCTGAGTAATTTTTTAGTGGAATTAGACGCTAGTCCAGTGGTCTTTGGGATGCTATCTTCTATCCCCATGCTGGTGAATCTCATTCAACCCTTGGGTGCTTATCTATCAGAACGCACCACCAGCCGCCTGCGGTATTCTCTGAGGATTCATGGAATTTCTCGGCTACTGTGGCTAATTTTAGTTGTGGGCATTGCTATTTTCAATTGGGGAGGTTTAAATTCCCACCAGTTAATAGTGTTGACACTTCTGATTGTCTTATTCAGCCATCTTGTGGGAGGACTAGGAAGCGCCTCATGGTTAAGTTGGCTAGCAATGATAGTTCCCCGGCGATTGCGAGGCAGGTATTTTGGTCTCCGCAATAGCGCCGCCAGTATGACTAATTTGCTTTGTGTACCTTTGGCAGGTCTAGCTGTATCACATTGGTATGGCGGGAGTTTACAAGGTTATGGGGTGGTATTGCTGGTAGGTATTGTGTTGGGAATGGTGGGATTGGGATGCCAGTGTTTGAAAGTAGATGTGAATCCACAATTACAAAATACTTTTTTTCAGCCTCCTGAAAACCCAGAAAGTGTAGCTGATGAAAAAGCTGAATCAATTTGTATACCGAAGATCACTCCGCCACAGAATGATTTTGTTAGCAGCTTATGGAAAAACTCTAACTTTTTAATGTTTTTGCTTTATTTCAGCTTATGGATGCTGAGTGTTAATCTCAGCGCTCCTTTTTTTAACTTTTATATGTTAGAAACGCTGAATTTGGATGTGAGTTGGGTGACAGCTTACAGCAGTTTGCAGGCGGGAGCAAATTTACTAATGCTTATTTTATGGGGCAAATTAGCAGATAAGGTCGGCAATCGCCCCATTTTAATCTTGGTGGGAATTTTAGTTGCAGTGATACCACTATTTTGGCTGGGAATAAATACTGATAGTCTTGATTTATGGTTATGGTTGCCGCTATTACATATTTTGATTGGAGGGACTGGGGCGGCAGTTGACTTATGTAATAACAATATGCAATTAGGAATTACACCAATTAAAAATCAGTCTATCTATTTTGCGATCGCAGCTGCTGTTGCTGGTGTTAGTGGTGCTTTGGGTACAACCATAGGCAGCTTCATTGCTCAATTTATGGGAGTTGGAGGATTGCTGGGATTATTTGCTCTATCTAGTCTGTTGCGATTAGCAGCACTTACACCATTGATGTTTGTGAAAGAACCAGGACGATAGGAAGGCAGAGGAGCAATAACTAAATAACTCTTGCCTATTGCCTATTGCCTTTTTCCCCATGCCCACTTCACTTTATAATTGCTTGTCCTAATATTTTTCCTTGGCTAGGAGAAAATAATCTCACCTCAAGTTGGTAAGGATGCGGTGATTGAGCAGGAAAAATTTTCAGCTTGTGAACATCCCGCAGTACTATACCTCTGCTTATTTGTTCTGGAGAAATGTATTTATCTAGCAAAAATGTATTAGAAAACTTAGTTGGGTTGTTATTGCCTGCATTAGAAGTATCGGTAAAGCGATCGCGCCAACCAATTTGGAGTAAAACATCTGGTGGTAGTGGTGCGAGAAATTGCCAATAAAATGTGATAATCAAATCTCCATTTTTAGATACTTTTGTTTGATTCAAGTCATAACCTAGTAGCCGCGCTTGCTCACCGAAAGATAAAGACAAAGGAACCTGGATATGCTTTATATCTTCAGCTAAAGCTAATGGGCCAGGATAAACCCATACGTAGTCAACACCATGCAGCTTTACAGTGTATAAAGGTTGCTGCATAGTAAAATAAGCCAGCATCTTTTGTTCTGGCAATTGACGCTGCAATTGGTTTTTGTAAAATACTACTCGATGAGCCTGTGTCCAAGGCTGTATTCCAGATATGAGATACTTGTCTATGGGTAAAGTTTCACCGTGGAAATAAGCAGAAAAATATCGAGTATACCAACTAGCTACTTTGATTTCTTTAACATTAGGTAACTGATTTAACCATTGTGCAGCTTTTTCTAAACCTTCTCCTTGACCAATCATAAATATGTTTTGGGCTACTTTTACACCACCCAACAAAGGATTGTAGTAAGTCAAGTAATAGGGATAGTGGGGTAAAAGAAAGACAAGTTGCAACAGTAATAAAATTAATGCTGTCAGCAGACCGCGATGAGTAGAAAAGTTAGGGAAATGTGTAATGCGATCGCGTACCCAATATTTAATTCTAGCAATTATTTCTAGCCAACCAACTGCTGCTAGCAATCCCAGCATAGGCAAGCAAAGATTAATATAACGGTCTATTTTGCTGTCACTTACCAATAATATCAGCAGCACACATAGAGAAATGAGGATAAGTGCAGCCAATTCAGGCACTTTTTGCTGCTGATGGCGCAGTTTAGGGATAAACAATACTGCACCCGTTGCAAATAACCCTACTTGCAGCACAGGCGAAAGACGATATGCTAGCACTAACGGATAGAAAAGGATTCCTGGGGAATGAGTGAGTTGTCCTAAGAAAAAAAGAAATCCGCGATCAGACTCTTGCAAAACACCCTTGTATATCTTAGTGAAAACATATCCAGGTGAAACCCACATTGCGGGAAAAATCAGAATAAACACTACAACAATAGTGGCTACCCAAAGTGCAAAGTCCTGAAATTGACGCTTCCAACCTTTTTTGGGAAAACTATTTTGCCAGACTCCTAACTCAGTTAACACTATTAATAGAGCAACAGCAGGTAATAAAAATAATGCAGTAATTTTCGCTGCCGTCGCTAGTCCTAGAAATAATCCCGAAAATAAAAGAGATTTGCGTTCCCCATTTTTTTGCAAATACGACAGAAACAGCAGTATAGCCAAAATAGCAAAATCAGCTTGTAGTGCATCAGTAGTGATAAAGCGTTGATATGCTAAAAAGAATGATTCTAAAAGCAGCAAGCTAAGGGTACATAGGGCTATAGCTTCACCAAATAAACGTTTAGCGAGTATGTAAAAATACACCATACAAGCAGAAGCAACTACTGCTTGCGCCAAGCGAGGAATTATATACAAAGAAATAGGAAACTCTTGAATATTCAGACAAGCCCCGATATCTGAAGGCAAATTTATACTTATAAAGTCTGGAAAAAGCTTGTGTAGCCAACAATTCAACCACATACTGCTGCCACTCAACCACATATTGGGAATCCCAGGGTGATGCTTGAGAAAAGTACCGATTAAATCTCCCTCCAACAAGTGTTTAATAAACTGACTGCCACGATATATCCACAACCCCTCATCCGAATTCAGGGAAGCAGTAATTTCCAAGGTTCTTAGGGCTAATGAGATGAGGAAAATGGCAAGCAATAACGGAAAACGTTTCATTAAAAAAAATTCGCCTGCAACTTTTTTGGAATATAGCAGTTCTAAGTTAGGTGCAACACAGTCTTGACCGATTTTTTCGGTTAGTTACAAGCCAATACTTCTCGCTTAAGTATTTTTAATTCGGATCGGGTTTTGGGAAAAGGTTAAAGGGGAAGGGTTAAAGGTTTTTTCTTTCCCTTTCCCCCTTCCCCTTTAACCGAGAAGCATTGAGTTACAAGCCACATCCCCTTGTGGGTGGGGCATTTGACTTACGAACAAAAAGATCCCCAACTTATTCAAAAAGTCGGGGATCATAGTCTCTAGGTGTTTGCAAATCAAATCGAATTGCTATATTTATTTTGTTTTGTTTGCGATCGCCTATAGTGGGCGGATACGTCGTCGCTGGTGTAAGTGGTGCTTGAAGTACAACCACTAAGGAATGGGGAAAAGTCTTATTCCTCTTGCTCCCCACTGCCTTAATCTACTCAGCCGCCGTGGAACTTAAGGTCATTGTCTCCCATAACACCATCGGAGGAGTGTTTGGTACAGGCTGGTGCAAGGCAATTAACTGTGCTAGGGTATTTTTTAACTGAGTACGGGGCACAATATCATCTACAAAACCGTGCTTCAGTAAATCTTCCGCAGTTTGAAAATCTTCTGGCAATTTTTCCCGTAGTGTTTGCTCAATCACTCGCCGACCTGCAAAGCCAATGGTTGCTTTTGGTTCTGCCAATATGATATCTCCCAACATGGCAAAACTAGCAGTGACACCTCCTGTGGTAGGATTCGTCAAAACGGGAATGTACAATAGTTTTGCATTCCGATGGCGTTCTAAGGCTGCGGATATTTTGGCCATCTGCATCAGGGAAAGCATACCCTCTTGCATTCTAGCGCCACCTGAAGTACAGACAATAATCACAGGATAGCGTCGCTGAGTCGCTTGCTCAATCAAGCGAGTAAGTTTTTCTCCTACGACTGAACCCATGCTACCACCCATGAAGCGGAAGTCCATCACGCCAAGGGCAACAGGTAAGCCATTGATTTGACCTAAACCAGTTTTAACTGCGTCTATCAAGCCAACTTTTTCTTCCGTTTCTCGCAGGCGATCGCTATAAGATTTGCGATCGCGGAATTGCAGGGGATCTGTTGGCCGCAGGTGTTCATCTATCGGTTTCCAGGTGTTTGGATCGATCAATTGGCGGATGCGTTCATCACTATCCACCCGATTATGATGACCACATTCAATGCAAACCATCTGATTGGCTCTCAAGTCTTTTGTATAAGCTAATACACCACATTGAGAACACTTGTTCCACAGCCCATCAGCAATTTCACGTTCTTGGCGTTCGAGGCTGGTAGATCCTGATTTACGTCGGTTTGCAAACCAATCAAAGAGAGACTTTAAACCGCGTGATTCTTCGTTGTTCGCCATTTTTATCTTAATTTAAGTTAGGTATGAGGTCGAAAACTAGTCAAGCCGTTACCGGAAGTTAAGAGTCCATAGTCATTAGTATTTGCTATTGACTATAAACTTTTGACTCTTGAACACCAGTCGCTAAAGTCGGAAAACCCTAACACCAGCGCTGGCTCCTCTTGACTACATCGTCAAATTACGCTTCTAAGCACTTTAGACATTATTTTGCATCTTTGGTTGCCAGCTTAACGAAATTACTGATGCCAACACAAGTATCTTGTCCACCTGAATCTTGTAAACGTGTTACCAAAATTAACGATGCGGTCAGCATCTATGAAATTTAGCTATGTTCGGCAAAGGATACTTTTCGTTAAGAGAGTAATACAAGTCACAGGCTGATATTACCAAAATGCGAAGAGGAGATGAGGTAATGGGGACTACAGTCATGAATGATCAAAATGGGCATAGGGCATAGGTAAGAAGGGGTAAAGGGGAATGGGTAAGGGGGAAAGGGTTTATTTCTTCGTTCTTTACCCTTTAACCTTTTCCCCTCTTGTTGCTCCCCTGCCTCTTTTATGTGGGAAAAAACAGCCGCAGGTAAGCAGAAAGAATTGTTTCGCCGCCAAATACAGTTATTACTGCTCCCAAAGCCAAAAAGGGGCCAAAAGGTATCTTTTGTCCCAATTTTCGTTGCGATAGAATGATGCCGCTGATACCTACCAATGCTCCTACTGCACAGGCAATAAATCCAGCTAAGAGCAAATATTTCCAGCCTAACCAGGCTCCCATCATGGCTGCTAATTTAGCGTCACCTGCTCCCATTGCAGTTTTACCCAAGGTGATCGAACCAATAAGAGCGATCGCTTCAAATAGCCATAATCCTAATACTGCTCCTAGGATCGCCATCATCAGATGATTAATTAATCCTACCCAACTAGCTGCCGAAAAAAAACCAACTGTCATCTGAAAAATGATCCCGGCTACTAACCCCGACTGAGTAAGGGCGTTGGGTAATGTCATGGTGTCTAAGTCAATCAGTGATAGTGCCAATAACCAACTGCAAAAGACCCAATATCCTAATGTAGCGATCGAGACTTGAAATAATAAAAAAACGAGTAAAAATATGATGCCTGTTACCATTTCTACCACAGGATAACGGACAGAAATCTTGCTTTTGCAATATCGGCATCGTCCTTTTAACCATACCCATCCCAGCACTGGGACATTATCGTAGGCTTTGAGCTGGTTTAAACAATGGGGACAGCGGGAAGGCGGCCAAAGAATAGATAACCTAGCTGGTAGCCGATAAACTACAACGTTGATAAAGCTGCCAATAGATGCACCCAAAGTGAAAACAATCACACTCGTAGGTGCGACCATCAAAATGTCCATATAGTCTTACGTCATTTGTTATGTGTCATTTGTCGTGCATCTTTAGCTTTTTGTCGAGAGCCACTGACAACTGACCACTGACCACTGACTATTAACTAATACATGTAAGATTCAATTTGATTCAACGGCACAAAACACTCTTGCGGTAAAAGGACTGGTTGGTTAGTAAAAATCACTTTACCCCGATGAGTAACGCGATTTATAGCTACTCCTGAAGATTGACCAGCTATTTCAGGATGTACTTCACAATGGGTGTAGTATATTTGCCCCGCTGCTCTGATCAAGGCAGGATCAACCAAAGGAGGTTGTTTCCTGGAGGCAGTAAAGTTTGTTTGTTCTTGTCGTAATGCGTACACTATCGACTGCTGTATAATTGCTAGATTTGTCTTTAGTTTACTCGATACTTTTAGCGAATATTGCCAAATTGCCTGTTTTGGAATAGAAACTTATTTTTTTTCCATCGTTTTAATGAGTGCATCACCCATAGCACGGCAACCCAGCAGATTCATACCCTCAGACATAATATCTCCTGTGCGATCGCCTTGTTCTAAAACTTGCAATACGGCTTTTTCGATAAATTCCGCAGCTTTGGGCTGGTCTAAACCGTAACGTAACATCATTGCCGCACTCAAAATCTGTGCTAAGGGATTGGCTTTATCCTGTCCAGCAATATCTGGGGCGGAACCATGAACAGGTTCAAACACGCCAGGCCCAGCAGCACCCAAACTAGCAGAGGGTAACATCCCAATACTACCAGTGAGCATGGCCGCAGCATCAGAAAGAATGTCACCAAATAAATTGCCTGTCACAATCGTATCAAACTGCTTAGGAGCGCGTACCAACTGCATAGCAGCATTATCGACATAAAGGTGAGATAATTCGACATCGGGATATTCTGCGGCAAGTTTAGTCATGCGATCGCGCCATAACTGAGATACTTCTAATACGTTCGCCTTATCTACCGAACAAAGTTTCCCTTGGCGTTTCCGTGCCGTTTCAAAAGCCACCCGCCCAATTCTTTCAATTTCTGATTCGGTGTAAACCATCGTATTTACGCCCCGTTTTTCACCAGTTTCAGTAGCAAAAATTCCCTTGGGTTTGCCGAAATAAATTCCGCCCGTGAGTTCGCGCACCACCATAATATCTACGCCTTCCACAACTTCGCGCTTCAAAGTCGAAGCGTCAATGAGCTGCGGCAAAATTTGGGCTGGGCGTAAATTGGCAAATAATCCCAACCCTGCACGCAACCCTAACAAACCTGCTTCAGGGCGTGAATTGGATGGTAGAGAATCCCACTTATAACCACCAATCGCGGCGAGTAAAACAGCATCACTATTACGGCAAGTATCTAGGGTAGCAGATGGTAGGGGTTCGCCTGTAGCGTCAATTGCTGCACCGCCAATTAATGCTTCTTGAAATTCAAACTCAAGATTAAATTGCTTCCCTACTACTTTTAGCACATCTACCGCTACGGCCATAATTTCGGGGCCAATGCCATCGCCGGGAAGTAAGGTAATGCGGTAGTTCTGGGTCATAGTTGATGTTTACTTGGTAAATGCTTGCAGATCAAATATCATACCGAGCAACTGTACCACTAGAGTTTTTAATTTATTACGCTTTGCGTGTCAGTTGTCAGTTGTCAGTTCCAGAATTTAGGACTTTTTGCCATTCCTGCACCACAGATTTAGGGACTGAGATATTGATGAAGCGATCGCCAGGTAAAGGTATACTCAACAACAGCGGTTCAGTTGGCAAGTTGGGCAAAACATCCTTAACATCATACTGACCGATGGTAGGCGCTGGTGCTTCCTCTAAAAAAACATCAGCAGCACTCAAGACTTTACCTTTAGCAGTAGTAATTTTCAAAGGTTGGGGATGAAACAGTTCCGCAGTACCAGGAAACCCCACTAACCTCAGATTTATGCTTACTATTTGACCAGGATAAACTTGCTTAAATAAAACAACCTGCCAAACATTTCCTGATTGATCATCTAACTTTGTCTGGGAACGATGCAAAATTTCTCCTGGTGCTACTTCTAATTGCTGAACAGCAGCTAGCACCATCTGAGATTTGAGGTTTCCGAAGCCCAGGAATAAATATATTGATGTTGTCAATATTGCCAGCCATAACAGCCACCAAAATAGGGACAAAAAGGTAATTTTTCTTTTGCTTTTAGGCTTTAAACCCTTCTTGTCCTGCGATGTTTTGCGGGTGTGGCGTAACATCAGGTTTACCTCCTAGTGCTGGCTGAGATTTAGCGATCGCATGTTTACTTAGCTAAGCTAGTGGTTTCTACAACTTTCTCAGGATTTTGTAAACTCATTGGGTAATGCACAATATAAACTGAACAAGAAACATGGTGCATGACGTAGTTACTCACACTGCCCAAGAATAGTTCTGCTAAACCAGAGCGACCCCTACGTCCTATCACAACTAAGTCAGCATCCCAATTAGCAGCTAATTTACAAATTGTTCGCCCAGGATTGCCCAACATTTGAGTAAATTCTGTGGATATTCCTGCTGTATTTGCTTGGGCACTTAAAGATTGCAGCATCTTCACACCTTCATCTTTAAAGCTATCCCACTGCTTTTGGTACAGCTCAAAGCTGCGACCGCTAAATCCAGGATAGTAGTCCACATTGGATAACATAGGTAAATAGGGGCTGCCTTCTTCTTCTGGAGATAGGACATGCAGCAGTAGTAAATCAGCTTGGGTTAACTTTGCCAAAGCCAATGCTTGCTCAAAAACCTGTTGTCCCATTTCTGAGCGATCCAATGCGACTAAAATTTTTTTTAGCATATAGACCTCTGGTTTTCATGAATAATTGAGTTTTCTAGTTTTTCGGTGTGAGATGGACACAAATTACCCAGTTGGCATCACATTTTGGTATTTATCAATAAAATCCTTCTTTTTCGTTAGCCTCAAGTAGCTGTTAAGCAAACTAGTGTTATACCTATCTTTATAAAGATAAAATTTGAGGAACTTGTGAGGGAAACAATTACACACACCTTTGGGTTAGATAACAGGTAAAAGCAAAAAACTTTAGTACTGGGTTTAGAAGAGTTTCCTTTGAATCAAGATAGCGATCGCACAGTTTGCACTCAGTAACAAACTTACCTTTGAGCATTGAGGAGATGTTACCCAAAGTTAAAGAATAAATAGAAGATTTAAAACACTGTTAAGGACTGCTATTATATTACTTCCTGAAGATCGAGCAATTTTATCATTTTGTTAATTAAAGTTTAATTATTTAAAAAAATGCGCTTAATTATGCATCCAACATTTCTGGATTAAGATTAATTGAGTTTTAATTTTATTTTTTACCCTCTGGAAAGCTTTTATTATGAAAATCTTAGTAGTAGAGGATGACGAGTTAAATGCCTATGCACTTACCGCCGTTCTTACTAACCAGAACTACGCAGTGGAAGTCGCTACTGATGGTAATGCTGCTTGGAATTTAATTGAAGCTTATAATTATGATTTAATTCTTCTAGATGTCATGCTGCCTAAGCTAGATGGCATTAGTCTTTGTCGTCAGATCCGATCTATGGGTCTGCAAATGCCCATCTTATTATTGACAGGGTGTGATAGCAGTCATGAAAAAGCGATTGGGCTAGATGCAGGTGCAGATGACTATGTAGTTAAACCATTTGAAGAAGAAGAGTTAGTTGCTCGTGTTCGAGCTTTATTGCGTCGGGGAGGAACAACATCGCAACCAGTCTTAGAGTGGGGCGATTTACGGCTTGATCCTAGCAGTTGTGAAGTCACTTATGCCCAAAAATTATTGTCATTAACTCCCAAAGAATATGCACTCTTAGAGTTATTTTTGCGGAACAGTCGCCGGGTGTTTAGCTGCGGCATGATTTTAGAACATCTTTGGTCTTATGAAGATACTCCTGGTGAAGAAGCGGTTCGTACTCACATTAAAGGATTACGGCAAAAACTAAAATCTGTGGGAGTACCCAGTGATTTAATTGAAACAGTATATGGTATTGGCTATCGTCTAAAACTACAGGAAGAGGAAAGGGTACAGGCAAAATCTAAAACCAAGTCCAGACTTCCAGAATTACCCAAGCAGGAACAAACATTAGCAGCAGTAGCCGAGATTTGGCAGCGGTTTAGTGGACGGGTAGATGAGCAAGTCCAGGTGTTAGAGAAAGCAGCAACAGCTTTAATCCAAAAGACTTTAAATGCAGAATTACAGCTGCAAGCAGCGCAAGAGGCTCATACATTGGCGGGATCATTAGGCACTTTTGGCTTAGCTGGAGGATCAAAGCTGGCACGCAAAATTGAGAAGTTACTGAAATCTGAGCAAAATTTAACGCCATCTCAGACAACTAATTTACAAAATTTGGTTAAGCAATTGCGTCAAGAAATTGAGGCAAAAAAAGCAGAAACAGAATCCTCAGCATCAACCATTAATGAACTTTCTTTAGTCGCCCAACCACCGCTACAAGTCCAACATGTAGAAGCCAAAATATTAGCGGTAGACGACGATCCGCAAATTCTGGCTCTGTTACAAACTTTACTCAGCCCTTGGGGGTTGCAAGTAATTACCCTCAATGATCCTCAAAAGCTTTGGGAAACTTTGGCAGATGTTGTCCCAGATTTGTTGATTTTGGATGTGGAAATGCCTCATTCCAATGGAATTGAACTTTGTCAGGTAGTGCGGAACAATTCTCGTTGGAGCGATTTACCTATTCTATTTCTCACAGTTCATAGTGATGCCGAAATTGTTAATCAGGTGTTCAGTGTTGGTGCTGATGACTTTGTGAGCAAACCCATTGTGGGGCCAGAGTTGGTAACTCGGATTGTCAATCGCTTAGAACGGATAAAACTGCGGCAGCGTGTGTCCCAGACTTATAGTGAAAATCGCTGGCGAGCTATTTTTGATGCTGAACCAGAATGCATCAAAATCATTGCTGCGGATGGTACTTTGTTGGAAATCAACCCAGCAGGGTTGGTAATGCTGGAAGCAGACAACAGCGCAGCATTAATTGGTAAGTCAGTTTATCCACTAATTGCCCCAGAATATCGAGAAGCGTTTCGGGCGTTGAATGAACGTGTTTGTCAAGGGCATAAGGGTACTTTGGAGTTCGAAATTGTCAGTTGTTTGGGTAATCGCCGCTGGGTAAAAACTCATGCAGTGCCTTTGCGTCAAGAGGCTAATGGCAAAGTGATGCAGTTAGCAATTACACAAGATATTACCCCGTATAAAGAGGTAGAAACAGAAATTTATAGGGTAAATAGGACGCTTCAGGCTTTGAGTAATTGCCATCAAGCACTTTTTAGGGCCAGAAATGAATTTGATTTATTACAGCAAATTTGCCAAATTATTGTAGAAATTGGTGGCTATCGATTGGCTTGGGTAGGTTTTGCCGAAAATGATGCCGACAAAAATATCCGCCCAGTCGCCCAAGCAGGTTACGAAGCCGGATATTTGCAATTGCTCAATCTTACTTGGTCAGACACGATTCATGGACAAAGCCCCACAGGAATAGCGATTCGCACTGGTCAAACCTCGATTATTCAAAATATTTTGATTGATCCTAATTATCAGCTTTGGCAGTGTCAGGCTAGTAAACGAGGCTATGCTGCCGCGATCGCGATACCGTTAATTACTAATGGGCAAGTTGTGGGAGCGTTGAATATTTATGCTGCCGAACCAAATGCCTTTGATACTAATGAAGTCCAACTTCTACAAGAACTAGCAGCAGATTTAGCTTATGGCATCTTAGCATTACGCAACCAGCGCGATCGCCTATTGGCAGAAACCGCCTTACAACAAGTCAAAAATGAACTGGAATTGAGAGTAGTAGAGCGAACTGCCGAGTTAATTACTGTCAATCAACAGTTAAAGTTACAACTCGATGAACGTCAACGTATACAAGAAGCATTACGCATTTCTCAAACTCGGTTGGCACGAATTTTAGATATTGCTGATGATGCGATTATTTCTATTGATGCAGCTCAACGCATCACCTTATTTAATCAAGGTGCAGAAAAAATTTTTGGCTACTCTGCTCAAGAAGTCATGGGACAGCGCCTTGACATCCTTTTACCGCTACGTTTCTCCCATATACATCGTCAGCATGTAGTGGAATTTGGTCAGTCCTCCAGTCTTGCCCGCAAAATGGGAGAACGGCGTGAAATCTACGGTTGTCGCAAAGATGGCAGTGAATTTCCGGCAGAAGCTTCTGTTTCTAAATTAGATATGGGCAAAGAGATAGTTTATACAGTCATTCTGCGAGATGTTACAGAACAAAAACAAATCGAACGGATGAAAGATGAATTTGTCTCGGTTGTCAGTCATGAACTCCGCACACCACTAACTTCAATTCATGGCTCTTTAGGAATGTTAGCAAGTGGTTTATTACCAACAGACTCAGAACAGGGAAAACGTCTGCTACAAATTGCCACTGATAGCACCGAGCGCCTAGTACGCTTAATCAATGACATCTTAGATATTGAACGGATTGAGTCAGGTAAGGCCAAAATGGAACCAGAAAGTTGCAATATCACTGACTTAATCACTCAAGCAGTAAATGTTATGCAGCCCCTAGCAGATAAAGCAGGAGTGACGCTATCGATTTCCAGTCGACCCTTTCAGCTACGTGCAGATCCAGACCGTATTGTCCAAACCTTGACCAATTTACTTAGTAATGCCATTAAATTTTCGCCTTTGGGATCTACAGTTTGGCTAGTAGCACAACAACAAGAAGATGAAATTTTGTTAGCAGTCAAAGATACTGGACGTGGCATCCCAACTGATAAGCTTGAGAGTATCTTTGAGCGCTTTCAACAAGTCGATTCCTCAGATTCACGCAACCACGATGGTACTGGTTTGGGTTTAGCAATTTGCAAAAGTATTGTGCAGCAGCATAACGGACGCATCTGGGCTGAAAGTATACTGGGGGAAGGCAGCAATTTCTACTTCACTTTGCCCTTACTTTCTACCCCTCAAAGTTCTGAGTCATCAGCGATCATTCATGAGTTAGAAGATATTTCAACTCAGCACCTCCCCCTAGTATTAGTCTGCGATGATGATGCCACCATCCGCAGCGAGTTGCAAACTCTACTGGAACGTGGAAAATATCAAGTAATAACAGTGGCTACTGGTGAGGAAGCGATCGCCCAAGCAGCTGCCCAACATCCAGATGTGATCTTACTAGATTTACTTATGCCTGGAATGAATGGTTGGGAAACGATGGCAGTGCTGAAAGAACGGGAAGATACTAAAGATATTCCGATTGTAATTTGTAGCGTTTATCAGCCCCGCAGAGATAATCAAGCTAATGCCGACTTTGTTGATTGGTTAAGTAAGCCAGTTGAAGAAAGTAATCTTTTTGAGTCCCTCAGACAATTAGTGGCTAATCCTTTAAAGCAATTTAAAATTTTGATTGTCGAAGATGACACTAACTTGGCCCAACTGCTGATTACCTTATTTGAGAAACATGAAATTGAAACCTTCTTAGCTAAGACTGGTAAAGAAGCCATCCGTCTCAGCCAAGAAATCAATCCCGATTTACTAATTCTCGATTTGATCTTGCCTGTAAGTGATGGATTCACAGTTGTGGATTGGCTACAGCAGCACCATCACCTGTGTAATATCCCCGTGGTAGTTTATTCAGCCAAAGATCTGAACGAATCGGAACGCAATCGATTGAAATTGGGACATACAGAATTTCTGACTAAAGGACAAATCACAATCCCAGAATTTGAATATCGGGTAATGGAACTACTCCGGCGAATTACTCACAACCGACGAGAGGATAGAGTTAATGACAACAAAGCGGGTTCTAGTGGTTGATAACGAGCAATATATTCAAGAAGTTGCCAAGATTTGTTTAGAAACTGTTGCAGGCTGGGAAGTACTAACAGCAAGTTCTGGTCAAGAGGGCATAAATCAAGCCGCAGCTTGGCAACCAGATGTAATTCTATTAGATGTGATGATGCCAGATATGGATGGCATTACTACCTTTGAAAAGTTACAAGCGAATTCAGTTACCAAAAAAATTCCAGTAATTTTGCTAACTGCCAAAATCCAGGCTGCTGACCGTCGCCGCTATAATCAAATGGGCATAATTTCAGCGATCGCTAAACCTTTCAATCCCTTAGAATTAGCTGGACAAATAGCTGAAGTCTTGGGCTGGAGTTGGGAAAAACCCTGATACCAGTTCGTAATTCGTAATTCGTAATACTTCGGCTACGCTCAGTACAAGTGACGCTCCTGCGTCGCTAACGTAATTCGTAATTTTGCCAAAAACCAGAAGATCCTCTTTCCCCTTATTGCCTATTTGTATCAGTTTTAAAGTGAAACGGTATGAGGTAGTGCTTGAACCATTCACTAGACAGTCGCCCTACTTCTTCTAAAGCTCCAGGTTCACCAAACTGATGAGTTGCTCCAGGGATAATTTTCATCTGCTTGTTCTGTGCAGGAATTTGTGCCAGTGCATCCTCATTCATGGCAATTATCGGGAAGTCGTTCTCGCCCACAATGAACAAGGTTGGAGCTTGCACGCAGGACAGCGCTTCATTTGCTAAATCAGTGTATCCACTGCGTGAAACAACTGCCCCGACCGCCGTTGGCCGTGCTGCTGCTGCCAGCAATGCCGCACCGCCACCAGTATCAGCCCCAAAATAGCCAATTTTGAAATGGCGAGTATTGAGATTTTCTAACAGCCAGTCTGTGATCGCAACTAATCGTGCAGCAAGGAAATTAATGTCGTAGTGAAAATGCTTGGTACGCTGGTCTATTGTTTCCTCTTCTCTTGTCAGCAAATCTATCAATATAGTTGCCAGTCTCCCTTCTTGACGCAAAACATGTGCAAGATAATGGTTGCGGGTATTGTATTGACTACTGCCAGTACTATGAGCAAATAGCACAATCCCCTCAGCATCTGGGGGCACAACTAGTTCTCCTGTAAGTCTGACCGACCCTAATTCAACAATAACTATTTGCTCTTCTACTTGCAATGATATTTTATTCATTGTTCTACCTTGCTGATTGTTGGGTAATTACTTAATTACTGCTAATAGCTGACCACTTTACTAGGAGGTCGCGTACTTCTGCATCAGTTGTTTGCGAAAAGTCTTCATACCAAAGACCGATCGCATACATTGGCTCTGGTGTGGTCAAACAAATTACTTCGTCTACTTCAGTTCGTAACTCTTGGCAAATTGAGGGCGGTGCAACTGGAATTGCTACAATAATGCGCCTAGGTTGTTGTTCTTGGATTACAGCAATAGCAGCACGCATGGTTGAAGCTGTAGCAATACCGTCATCGATCAAAATCACGGTACGGTTTTTAATTTTTGGTTGGGGGCGATCGCCACGATAGGCGCGATCGCGACGCTGCAATTCCTGCAATTCCTGAGTGGCAACTTGGTCAATTGTCTGGCGGTCAATGCCTAACCAATTGATAACTTCGTAATTCAACACCCGCACACCCCCAGAAGCGATCGCACCCATTGCCAATTCTTTGCGTCCAGGTACGCCAAGTTTTCTGACTAAACAAATATCAAGTTGTGCATTTAGTGCCTTTGCTACTTCATAAGCTACTGGTACACCACCACGAGGTAAACCTAATACTAATACATCTTTATTAGCAGATGTTGCCAAATGTCTTGCTAATATTTGGCCTGCTTCAGTGCGGTTACGGAATCTAGTAGTCATAATTATATCCTCCTAGGAATGAGAGCAAAGTAAATCCCAGTATTTTTTGATTAACTATGTTCATCCCTCGGATATTCTCCCACTAGCAAGTTAGAAAATAATTTTGAGGAACTTGTGAGTTTTAAAGTGAACTGCCTAAGAAGCTTAATAAAATTTAATAATAGGTTTTCTTTTTGTTACTTTTTGCTTTGGCATTATTTGCACTATTTCAGGTGATAACTCTACTACCCAAAGAAACATTTTTCAAAAAATGTGTTGCTTATGTTAAGGTATTACACCTTTAAATTACACAATTAATTACTAATGAGGTTTGTTGATTGCTGACCGTTAACAGGAGCCAGTGCGTTGCGAGGGTTTCCCAGACACTCTGTTGGGCGGGTAATGCCCGACTTGAAAGAAGTGCCGCCGCGTTGTAGACGCTTCTGCGGCTTCCCGCAGGGTAGCAACTGGCGTTCAACAGTCCATACAAAAAGATATGTAACTTAGATGTGTGACAGCTTATTATTAACTTCAGTAAATTGATATTGTCTGAGCTAATAAGTATATTCTCAGAGGAAAGACGTAGTTTATTTGTTATAAAAAGAACATTAATGCTTTTTGTAGTTTACTATACAATATTTATTATTTTTAGATTAAAATGATATGTTACCAACTCCATTAATTAATGCAAAAAATTTCATCAGCATGCTGATAATGGCTCATGGTGACGGGGCAACTCATTAGTTATCCATAATGCCCAATACCAAACTCACAACTTCCAATTGCTTTTAGTAAGTAATTGATAGTTGTATTGTTAGTTGGCTATACAGTTATTAAAACCTTTGATATTATTGCGGAATTTGAGGCCATGGGCATTATTAGAGTGAAGTTAGACCATCAAACTACTCAAATAGTTGGCAAGAAGCTTCGTTTATTTTACTGTTTGGCTAAAACCTAGTTGATTCAGATCGATTATTGGTAGTGGTAACTTACCCAGGCGATCGCCATTCTCAAGTCAGAATGGAAACAAGAATCACTAACCGCAAGTCCAATTTGATTAAGAAATATCAAGGTTTTGGCACAATAGTTTATATGGCTAATCAATTATTTTCTACTCGAACTTTGTCTACTCAAACTTCTAGCTCGTTATTTACACTTACTGTTGCCCCAGCAAAAGTCATTCGTGGTTCTGATGTCTTAGAGGCGGCAACAGCAGAAATCGCTCGCTTGGGAAGTCGTCCCTTAATTGTGGCAGGTAAGCACACCTTTACCACTTTTCAACAAAGTCTACAAACGATTTTAGAAGGGCAACAGTTACACATTGCTCAAGCTGATTATGGTGTAGATTGCTGTGAAGCTAGTCTGAAATCTTTAAAGAAGACAGCGAAGGAACATAAAGCCGATGTCATTATTGGTATTGGTGGCGGAAAAGCAATGGATACGGCTAAATTAGTCGCTCATCAGTTGCAGTTGCCAGTAGTAACAATTCCGACCTCAGCGGCTACCTGTGCAGCTTGGACTGCGCTTTCTAATGTATATTCGGAAACAGGGGCATTCTTGTATGATGTGGCATTAAGTCGCTGTCCCGATTTATTGATACTCGACTATGAATTAATTAAAACTGCACCACAAAGTACATTAGTAGCTGGAATTGGTGATGCGATCGCCAAGTGGTATGAAGCTTCAGTCAGCAGTGGGCATTTGCAGCAAACTCTGATTATTGCCGCAGTGCAACAAGCGCGAGTTCTGCGAGATATCTTATTGCAAAAGTCAGCCGCCGCTTTGAAAGCACCAGGTAGCGAAGTGTGGCAAGAAGTTGTAGATGCCACCGTTTTATTGGCTGGGGTCATTGGGGGATTAGGCGGGGCGCAATGCCGAACTGTTGCAGCCCATGCTGTACACAACGGCTTAACTCACATTGCCAAACACGGCAGCATCCACGGCGAAAAAGTCGCCTACGGAATTTTAGTACAACTGCGCTTAGAAGAAATGATCCAAGGCAATCAACTTGCAGCAGCCTCACGGCAACAATTATTGAAGTTTTACGCAGAGATTGGGCTACCACAAAAATTAGGTGATTTGGGATTAGGCAACATTACATTAAGCGAGTTACAAACAGCCGCTGAAATTGCCTTAGCTCCCAATTCGGACATCCATCGACTACCATTTAAAGTTGCATTAGAACAGTTAATGGCAGCGATGGTTTCTACTACTGCACCAACAGATTGTAGAGACACGACAAGTCGGGTTTTGACCAGGGGAATAAGCGACGAGGTTGAGGAATGAGTTTAGATTGGATTGTCCCAGCAGAACGTGTGCAGAAACTACCACCTTATGTATTTGCCCGTTTAGATGAACTTAAGGCTAAGGCACGAGAACAAGGACTAGATTTAATTGATTTGGGCATGGGAAACCCTGATGGTGGGACACCGCAACCAGTTGTAGAAGCAGCGATCGCAGCTTTAAAAAATCCCGCCAATCACGGTTATCCTCCTTTTGAGGGTACAGCTAGTTTCCGCCGTGCGATTACCAATTGGTATCGCCGCCGCTATGATGTCGTTCTCGATCCCGATAGCGAAGCTTTGCCGTTACTGGGTTCTAAAGAAGGATTAACTCATTTAGCGATCGCTTATATTAATCCTGGCGATGTAGTTCTGGTTCCTTCCCCAGCTTATCCCGCACATTTTCGCGGCCCAGTCATAGCTGGCGGTAAAGTTCACAGCTTGATTCTCAAACCAGAAAATGACTGGTTAATTGATTTAGCTGCGATTCCCGATGAAGTTGCTAGACAAGCCAAAATTCTCTATTTCAATTATCCCAGCAATCCCACCGCCGCCACCGCCCCCCGCGAATTTTTTGAAGAAATCGTCGCCTTCGCCCGTAAACATGAAATTCTCTTGGTGCATGACTTGTGTTATGCCGAGTTAGCTTTTGATGGTTATCAACCCACTAGCTTATTAGAAATTCCTGGTGCGAAAGAAATTGGTGTAGAATTTCACACCTTATCTAAAACCTACAATATGGCTGGTTGGCGTGTGGGGTTTGTGGTAGGTAATCGCCATGTAATTCAAGGTCTGCGGACACTAAAAACCAACTTGGATTATGGCATTTTTGCCGCCTTGCAAACAGCAGCCGAAACCGCTTTACAGCTGCCAGATGTGTATTTACACGAGGTACAACAACGTTACCGTACCCGCCGCGATTTCCTGATTCAAGGCTTAGGAGAATTGGGTTGGGATATCCCCAAATCCAAGGCAACAATGTATCTGTGGGTAAAATGTCCTGTGGGTATGGGTTCAACAGATTTTGCCCTGAATGTGTTGCAGCAAACTGGCGTTGTCGTTACCCCAGGTAATGCCTTTGGAGTTGCAGGTGAAGGGTATGTCAGGATCAGTTTGATTGCTGAGTGCGATCGCTTGGGTGAAGCTTTACATCGCTTTAAACAAGCTGGTATCTGCTATCAACCTGAAGCCGTACTCTCTACTTGAAAGCGATCGTCAATCTCGTTAGTTGAATAGAGGAACAAACCCAACACTACATAACTAAAATTATTGCTGATGATGTTTTGGTATCATGTAAAAAAGTAGAAAGAGTTAACAATGATTGGTACTAATATTTACATCAGTCAAGAAACTCAAGAATCTCTAATTAAAGCTGCTGCTTTAAAAGAAATATCTGTTGAAGAACTAGCGTCTTCTATTTTAAGGGAGAGTATCCAAGAAAAATTGGGGCAAATTAGCTATTCTTCGGAAAATAAAGGCAAATTTCCCCTTAATCCTCTTGTAGAAATGCAACCATACATTTATTTGGCAGATCCTAATGAACCCGTTATTTCTCCGGATGATTGGGAAATGAATCAGAGTTTTGAAGTGAACGATTTGTGATCATTCTTGATACTCATATTTGGGTTTGGTGGAATCACAATGATTTAAGGTTGACCCCTCGCCACCATGAGGCAATAAATAGAGAAAGACCTCATGGTTTAGGTGTTTGTTCTATAAGTTTGTTAGAGATTAGCAGACTTGTTACCCAAAATAAGTTAATTATTCCCTGTTCACTTCAAGAATGGTTCAATATTGCTTTGGCACAAGAGGGAGTACTTCTTTTATCAATCACTCCCCAAATTGCTATTGATTCATACTCACTTCCAGGGAATTTCCATAAAGATTCAGCCGATAGAATTATCGTTTCTACAGCAAGAATGTATGATGTTCCTTTGGTGAGTGTAGATGAAAAAATACTTGCGTATTCAGATGTAAAAAGAATTCTGCCTTGATTTTAAAATTGGTAACTCCATAGAAGCATAAATAGCAATACCCACGCTACAATCTCTGAAGCTGTATTCTCTGCTTCACAATAGAGATAGCATCTCTTATCAACATTTAATTCATGCCAACTCCCACTGCTGCCATTCCCCATTTAATTGCTGCCGGTTTTCATGCCCTATCTGATCCACTGAGAATTAGTGTATTGGAATTGCTACGACAGCAAGAACTGTGTGTGTGTGATTTGTGCGAGGCTTTGGGGGTAAGTCAGTCGAAACTATCTTTTCACCTCAAAACCCTCAAAGAAGCTGGCTTAGTTCATTCTCGTCAGGAAGGACGCTGGATTTACTACAGTTTGAATACTCCCCAATTTAGGGTTTTAGAGGAATATTTAGCAGAATTTAGCCATAATAGTGTAATTTCATCTGCCCGTTCTTGCTGCGACTAGGGTAACTGCCGCCCCTACATTGTAAACAAGGCATAAATGCGATCGCGCACTTGTTTCGATAATTCTGAGCTATGCATCAACTTTTTTTGATGAATTTTTGTGTATAACAGATGAAATTAGATTGACATATCAATTTTTTTTGAAATGATATAAATATACTCTTAAATATCACCCATACAGGTGAGGTCAATGAACGCAATAGCAAAGAAGTTGGCTCTCGCGCTTGGAATGTTGGCTTTAGCAACTAGTTGCACAACCACATCCGATTCATCTACTCAAACTCAGCGATCGCCAAAGGTGACGGAAGTCACTGATTCGGCAAAAGTGACAACGATCAAGATTGATGGTTCTAGTACTGTCTATCCAATTACCCAGGCGATCGCTAAACAGTTTGAACAAACAAAGCAACAGAACAAAGGACAAGTGACAGTCAATTTCTCCGGTACTAGCGGGGGGTTTGAAAAATTCTGTGCTGGCGAAATAGACATTAGCAATGCTTCTCGACCAATTTTGAAGCAAGAAATGGAAGCTTGTAACAAAAATGGCGTGAGGTACTTTGAATTACCAATTGCTTTTGATGCCCTAACCATTGCCATAAATCCCCAAAATAATTGGGCAAAAGACATTACCGTCGCAGAACTGAAAAAGATTTGGGAACCTGCCGCGCAAGGAAAAATCACTCGTTGGAACCAAGTTCGCGCCTCTTGGCCTGATCGCCCTCTAAATTTGTATGGTGCAGGTGACAAATCAGGTACGTTTGATTACTTTACAGAAGCAATTGTAGGTAAAGCCAGAACTAGTCGCAAAGACTATACAGCCAGTGAAGATGATGAAGTCTTAGTTGCAGGCATTAGTAAAGACCCGAATGCTTTAGGTTACTTTGGTTACGCTTATTACGAAGAAAATCAAAATAAATTAAAAGCTCTTGCAGTAAATAACGGCAAAGGTGCAGTCCTACCATCAAGAGAAACTGTAGAAAAAGTCCAGTATCAACCACTATCTCGACCTTTATTTATCTACGCTAATTTTGAATCTGCACAAAAGAAACCAGCAGTGCAAGACTTTTTAAATTTCTACCTAAAAAATGCACCGAAGATAGCAACTTCTGTAGGCTATGTGCCTCTACCAGATGAAGCCTACAACCTTGATTATGTTCATCTCAACAAAGGCAAGGTAGGAACAGTATTTGAAGGAGAAGCTCAGTTGAATCTGACGATTGGTGAGTTGTTAAGAAAACAAGCCAAATTTTAAAGGCTAGGGGCTAGGGGTTAGTAGTTCATCGCATTAAGTCTGATACCTGACAACTCCTCAACTAGCTTTGATTCCCCATGCTCTTGAGTTTATTTAAATATTATTAGGAAAACTGATGAAAGTTCGTGTTGGAATCAACGGATTCGGTAGAATCGGACGGTTAGCGCTGCGGGCTGCATGGGGTTGGTCAGACATAGAGTTTGTCCACATCAATGAAATCAAAGGTGGGGCTGTAACAGCTGCTCACTTGCTGAAGTTTGATTCTGTTCACGGACGTTGGACACCGGAGGTAGAAGCAGAGGGCGATCGCATTCTCATTGATGGTAAACCTCTGAGCTTTAGCGAGTACTCTAAACCAGGTGAAGTGCCTTGGGAAGAGTTAGGCGTTGATTTAGTACTGGAATGCTCCGGCAAATTCAGGACTTCCGCTACCCTTGACCCTTATTTCAAACGTGGGGTACAGAAGGTAATTGTGGCTGCTCCAGTGAAGGAAGAAGCCTTAAATATCGTCGTGGGAGTTAATGACCATCTGTATGAGCCTGACAAGCATCATTTACTAACTGCTGCTTCCTGCACTACGAACTGTTTGGCTCCAGTAGTGAAAGTAATTCATGAAGGTTTGGGCATTAAACACGGAATTATTACCACAATTCATGACAACACTAATACTCAAACTATCGTAGATGCACCTCACAAGGATTTGCGTCGAGCGCGTGCTACCAGTTTATCTTTAATTCCTACCACTACTGGATCAGCAACTGCGATCGGATTGATTTATCCCGAACTGAACGGCAAACTCAACGGTTTAGCAGTACGAGTACCATTACTCAATGCTTCTTTAACAGACTGCGTGTTTGAAGTTGTGCGACCTACAACCGTAGAAGAGATTAATAGCTTACTAAAAGCAGCTTCTGAACAGAAACCTCTGAAAGGAATCCTGGGATATGAAGAACGTCCTTTAGTATCTATCGACTACAAAGACGATCCTCGGTCTTCCATCATTGATGCCCTCTCCACAATGGTGGTGAACGAGACACAAGTGAAAATACTCGCTTGGTATGACAACGAATGGGGCTACGCCAATCGCATGGTTGAACTCGCCCGGAAAGTATCTCTGAGTCTGAAGGCGTGAAATACTCTGCGTTCCTTTGCGTTTTAATTTCTTCTCTCATCTCCTCATGGCTTCTACCACAGCTTCTAGCGCCAATTTCAAGAACTATATCCTCGTTACCCTTGCATACTGGGGTTTCACTATTACTGATGGTGCCTTGCGAATGCTGGTGTTGCTCTACTTCAACAACATTGGCTATACCCCATTACAAATCGCTTCTTTATTCCTGTTCTATGAAGTCTTCGGAGTTATTACAAACTTTTTAGGTGGTTGGATTGGTTCCCAGTTAGGTCTGAAAATAACCCTTTACACCGGCATCGGGTTACAGGTTTTCTCGATGGTAATGCTTTCATGGCTCAATCCAGATTGGGCACAGTGGATTGCAGTTGGTTACGTAATGGTGGCACAGGCATTTTCTGGGATTGCCAAAGACTTAACCAAGATGAGTTCTAAAAGTGCCATTCGGTTAGTAGTTCCCCAAGATGCCCAGTCGTCTTTGTTTAAGTGGGTAGCAGTTCTAACTGGTTCCAAGAATGCCCTCAAAGGAGTTGGTTTCTTTGTTGGTAGCGCCCTGCTGGCTTCGGTTGGCTTCGTCAATTCCCTGTGGATTATGGCAGGAGGACTGTTCTTGATTATGTTCACTGGGCTTTTGTTGCCTAAAGGAATGGGCAAAATCAAGAAGAAAGTCAAGTTTAGCCAACTGTTTTCTAAGAGCCAAGAGATTAACATTCTCTCCGCTGCCCGATTTTTTCTATTTGGCTCCCGCGATGTCTGGTTTGTCGTAGGATTGCCAGTTTTCTTGCGTGGCCCTTTGGGTTGGTCGTTCTATCAGGTTGGTGGATTTTTGGCTTGTTGGGTGATTGGCTACGGCATTATTCAGTTCTTAGCGCCAATGCTAATCCAGCGATTTGGTTCTGGTCATCCGCCGCAATCAAAGACCATTCAGTTCTGGACATTTACTCTAACAATAGTTCCCGCTGCGATCGCTCTTGCTCTTCAATTAGGTATACCTACGAATATTGCGATCGTTGGCGGATTGATGGTATTCGGCGTAGTGTTTGCCTTCAACTCAGCGGTTCACTCTTACTTAGTCTTGGCTGTTACCGATGATGACAAAGTAGCGCTAAACGTAGGTTTTTATTACATGGCAAACTCTGGTGGTCGGTTGATAGGTACTGTCTTATCAGGTTTGATCTATCAGTTTTTTGGGTTAGTAGGCTGTCTATGGACATCCATGTTCTTTGTATTAGCAGCAGCGTTGATTTCTTTGAAGCTACCCGATCCGCAACCAAGTAAAGCGATCGCCTGGAAAGCTGGAGATGGAGATTAGGGAGATGAGAGAGCAGGGGAGCAACAAGAGGGTAAGGGATGAAGAAACAAACTCTTTAACCCTGCCCCTTATCCCCAAAGGGGGCCCCACCTGCCCCTTATCCCCAAAGGGG
>NZ_JAECZB010000031.1:13956-48882 GCF_016056295.1 Atlanticothrix silvestris CENA357 | reverse complement strand
CCCGTTTATAGGCGGTAGGTGGAAGTGCAGTAATGTATGCAGCCGAGCCGTACTAATAGACCGAGGGCTTGACCTCTCAAACATTTGGTTACCAATTCATTCGCGTTACTTGCAGTCTTCAGGGTTTTGTGAAGTATTAGAAATGTAAAATTTCAAAAGTCATTTTTAATTTTACATTTTTAATTTTTAATTCCCATCAGGTTTTCCTGGTGTCTATTGCGCGGTGGAACCACGCTGAACCCTTCCCGAACTCAGAGGTGAAACGCTGTTGCGGCGACGATAGTTTAGGGGTAGCCCTACGCAAAAATAGCTCGATGCCAGGTCTGTTTATTCAAATCAAAAAGCCTCCTAGGTGAGTTACAGCTAGGAGGCTTTTTTATCTCTCTATACTAGATAGAGGGATCAAAATAGAACATAGAACTGTGATATAAAGCATGAACATGAAATAGCCATAAATTCGTGGCTTTACGCTGTTGAAGGATGGGATGAAAAACGATTATGTTGTCTACTTACGCTACTTGAAAACTAAAATTAAGACTTGCCCAATTATTTACATCTAACACATAGGATTCTGAGGTTGTACTGTTCATCTCGGCTTTGATAGTACTGGTGTTGTGCAAGTCTTGTAGTAAAGCCTGGGCAACTTCTAAGGGATTTACCAATGTGTTGATGAATTGTCGGTCTGCTATCGGATACTTAGCGGTTTCTAAGGCTTCCAAGGTTTTGCTAAAAGGGGCGGTGCTGAGAATCAGTTGATATTCGCATTCGTAAGCTGGCCCCGAAACCATCAATCCAGATGCAGCTTCTGTTTGTGGTACTGCGACTGTTTCGCCAGGGGCAACAACCACTGGTTTAAGCATGGGTTGGGTTTCTGAAATGTTAGATTCTTCTAGGGTTTGCCAAGGGTAGAAGCCGATCGCAGTTCTATTGTTTTTCAATCCCAGTAACATTAAATATAATGGGCGATCGCCTTGATTTTGCACTCGGTATTGCATTCGACTACCGATAGGCACAATGGGAGTAGTTAGGGCTGAAGTTTGAGTTGCGAGTGATTTACTACTCGGTTTTTCTAAACTCAGAGTTCGTAAAGTTTCCCGTTTGATGATGACCCGTGACGATATGGTGTTAATGATCTCTAGGGTTGCTTTAACTGCCAAGCGAGAAGAACCTTCATTTTCTGTTAGTCGCCATAATTTTGCTGCTAATAAGGCGGGAAATTTTGCTGCTAACCGCAGCACTGCCACTCTCACTGCTTCCCCAACTTCCCCAGCGGTGTTGCCAATCACCTCACCGTCTAAAGAAAATAGTCCATAGCGACTGGGAGTTTGTAATAGTTTACCAAACACATAATCAGCTGATTGTTCTCCCACCATAACAGTCGAAACGTGGTCAACTCCGGCAAAAGCACTTGTAGCATCTACTCGTTCAATTCTTTCTAATCCAGTACTTAAGGCAACAGTTAAATTAATATTTCGAGGTAACACACGAACAGCTTCTTGAAGGAGTTGTCCGACTTTGAGGGAATTTGTACCTTCAAGTTTGGCAATTGAGGCTTTTGCTGTTAATCCACTGCGCGATCGCAATACCAGTTGTTCTCCCGTTGGTAAGGTGAGCCTGGAATTAGCGCTATAATACTCCAGCACCTGTGGAGGTATTCCTCCCAACCATAGATTAGCAGTTTTTCCGTCTTCTTCAATTCCTATTACTGCTCCCTCTGCCCCCATCAAGTCGTCTGGGAGAAAATTCCCGATAGTTAAAGCTTTGTTGTTTTTACTACTCAATAACCCTGGCTGCTGTTTGCTACCCAGCTGATGTATAGAACTGCCTACATGAGAGAGGCTAAATTGAATTGTTTTGGCTGGGGTAATTTCCCAAAGATATTGGGTTAAAGCGTAGGTAAATAAGCCAGCACTAAAACCAGAAAATAGTAATTCCCTGGCTGACTGTTTTGGATCAGAACTTGCAGATAATACTGCTATGTTGCTAAGTTCTGCGTTTTGTGTATTGAGTGCAGTCTGATTTTTGAGTTGTTGGAGAAAGTCGAGTTCTGCTGCTGCTAACTGGGTCGCGACTAACTCTGGACGTACGCGGATTCCCCATCCTGTTGGCTGGACTGAAGTTGGAGAATAGTAACTAGTATCGAGTACTGCTGTAACACGGTCGGTGGAGAGCGATCGCAGCAATAACAATAAGTTTTCTTCCCATAAATAGTTGACTATTTTCTCATCTTGTATGTAGTACTCCTTGGCTAGAACTAAAGCGTTTAATACTGTATCCGCAAGTTCTGCTGACTTGATGCGAGTACCATAGCCGCTAAAGTGGAAAACAACCACATCCCCAGACTTAGCTTGCTTGCCAAGATGCTCTACAAAAGCTGTCTCAATTGATTTTTTATCAGCTTGCTCTTCAGTTAAGGTGAGGATATCGGCAGCTTGGAAACCGAACCGATGCATCAATAGTTCTTTTTGCAGTTCTACATCTGTTAGACAACCACTAAGAGATGGACTTTTTTGATATTTATTGATGCCTATCAATAATGCCAATTTATGCGGAGTCGGTTGTGCCAAGACTTGGTAATAGCGATCGCCTAAAGTCAACCACTCTGTCTCAGATACACCCAATGCCGCAAGTATTAAACCAATCCGTTTGAAAAAAGTCCGACGCTTCATAAATTAGCCATCAGCCCTCAGCCCATCAGCTAACAGCTTAAAGGGCTGAAGTCTGTGTGTAAAGTTAAAGTTTAACCGCCCTAAGCCAATACTTGTAGTCGCATCGCCCGCGCCAATTCCGCCGCCACTTCTGGACGGGAAAATTCTGGTGGGGGTAATTCACCTCGACGCAGCATTTCCCTAACTTTTGTTCCTGATAGATGAACACGTTCTTCTGGCTTGCTGGGACTAGTTTTAGTTGTCGCCATCTGTTTAGTACGCGTGCAGTAAAAAGCGTGTTCAAACTTCATAGGCACAATACCTAATTCACCCGGCTCGAACTCATCAAAGATGTATTGAGCATCATAAGTGCCGTAATAGTCACCAACCCCAGCATGATCCCGCCCGACAATAAAGTGAGTGCAACCGTAGTTTTTGCGAACTAAAGCATGAAATATGGCTTCTCTAGGGCCAGCATAACGCATGGCTGCGGGATTAATTGCCAAAATCACCCGATCTTGAGGATAGTAGTGTTCCAGCAGAATTTCATAGCAACGCATCCGCACGTCAGCGGGGATATCATCTTCTTTTGTTGCCCCTACCAATGGGTGCAAAAATAAACCATCCACAGTTTCTAAAGCACACTTTTGGATGTATTCGTGGGCGCGGTGGATAGGATTGCGAGTTTGAAAACCCACAATTGTCTGCCAACCCTTGTCTTTAAACATCTGCCGTGAAGCAGCTGGATCTATTTGGTAGGTGGGAAAATGTGCATGGCGATCGCGTTGCAGTAGCCAAATATCACCTGCAAGATTGACGGAACCTTGGTTATAAACTACCTGTACACCAGGATGTTTAGCGTCATCAGTGCGGTAGACATTAATGGCTTCGCGGGTTTTATCATAATGATACTTTTGCGTGAGCTGCAAAACCCCAACAAACTCTCCTTTGGGGTTATCCAGACGAATTAAGCCGTCCTCCTTAAGAGAATCAGCTACTTCTTCAGCTACCGACAGTGTAATCGGTATTGACCACACAAGACCGTTAGCTAACCGCATTTGCGTAACCACGCGATCGTAGTCTGCTTGGTTCATAAAACCTGTAAGTGGACTAAAACCGCCGATCGCGATCATTTCTAAATCAGAAACTGCTCGCTCGTCAAGTTGCACTCGCGGCAAAAAGTCGGCTTTTGAGAGAAAGTCTGCCCTTTGTTCAGTTGTAGCTATACGGTTAACCAACTGTCCACCGTGGGGGGCAATGGCATCTGGATGGTGACTCAACGTAATCCCCTCTTTGCGTTAACTGCAATTGTTTCAAACTATGTACTAACTAACTTATCAAAATGCTGGTACGGGGAGAAAAAGATTATCAGTAAACCAAAAAGTTTTTCTTTTCCAGTAAGCCCTAAATAGCTGGTAATAGTTGATACTATTTAATACGCAATTTCCTAACCAGCAGACATAAAATATATTAAAATTACTTAGTCGATTAAGACTATTAATATTAAAGGCTACTTGCGATCAAAATTATTCTTTTTGCTCTGCAATCGGAAGATAGAGAGTAATAATAGTTCCTTTCTCTTGCTCACTTTTGACTTCTAAAAAACCACCCTGCAAGCGACAAAATTCGGAGGCAATCGCTAACCCCAAACCCAGTCCTCCCCGTGGTCTTGCATTATTTACTCGGTAAAACCGTTCTGTTACTCGCTCAATTACATCTTCTGTCATTCCTTTACCAAAGTCTTGTACTTCTAAAGGTATATATTGACATTGCTCTTTTTCTATCAACGGGAGGATGTTCAAATGCACGGTTTGAGAATCTGGTGCATATTTAATCACATTATCAATTAAGTTAATAATTACTTGTCCTGTAAGTTCTGGGTCTACCCAAACAGTGGTGATTTTTGATGTGACAAATAACATCAATTCTAAATCTGCTTGCATTGCGCTGGGTTGCATCCGAGAAATACATTCTTGAGCGATCGCTACTGCACAAACGGACTGAGAGTGAACCGAAAGCTGTCCAGCATCTGCTTGTGCTAATAATAACAATTTATCAACTAAGTACGAAAGATAATCTGTTTCACGACAAGCACGTTTAATATATTCCTCTGCTTTATTCTCAGTCACTACACCATCGATTACCGCTTCCAATCCCAAACGCAAACTAGCAAGGGGAGTCCGTAAATCGTGAGAAACATTTGCTACTAACTCTCGCCGTGCTTTTTCTTGTGCTTGCAGTGCTGTGAGTGTTTGCATGAGTTTTTCTGCCATTTGGTCAAAAATATGCCCCAGTTGAGCTAGTTCATCGTTTCCTTGCAGATGAGAGCGAGTGCTGTAATTTCCTGCTTCCAACTGTTGTGCTTGGTGGCGAAGGTCAGCTAGAGGATTAGTCAATGTCCGGGATAAAATTAGTCCAGCAGCTGTTGCAACCCCCGCCGAAAGGATTGCTGTTATCATCACTAATCCTTTAACTTCATCTGCAAATCTTCTTGGGCGTTTGAGAGGCATGGCAACATAAACTACACCAATAACTTGATTTCCAGTAATATTTTTAATAGGTGCTGTACTATATAGCCACCATTGAAAATTAGGATTTTTTGCGACATATAATCGTCCAGAGTGAGATACTCCCGTCAGTGTTTTGGAAATTATATCAGGTGGTAATTTGACAGAACTATTCGACTGTACACCCGAACTTTTTAACAATATATTTGTCGCTCGATCAAAAATTATGACCTCGACTCGACCTTGCTGACTGGTGATTTCTGTCAACTGCTCAACAAGCTTTAAATCTTGCCAATGAGTGCGACTTTTTTTTGCCAAAACATGAGCTTGCTGCGAAAGTGTTCCTTGAGCATCTTTAACAAAAAACTGCATCAGAGTCTGATCAATAATTACAAATAAACCAGCAACACTACCTAATGTGACAATTAAAAGAGTAAAAGTTAAACGGGTGGATACACTTTGCCACGGTTTCATACATCACTGATTTTAAAACGATAGCCTACACCCCAAACCGTTTGAATATATTCCGGATGTGGCGAGTTAAACTCTATCCTTTCCCTGAGTTTGCGAATATAAACATCCACAATTCTCACATCGCCCTCAAAGTCATATCCCCATACCCGTTCCAATAATTCTTCACGGGTGTAAGCACGTCCTGGATGCTTTGCTAACTGTGCTAAAAGATCAAATTCCTTGCCGCGCAATTCCAACAATTCGCCATTTAAATAAGCTTGTCGCGATTCGCAGTCAATCACAACACCACGAGCATGTTTGACATCACAATATCCTTTTTGGTAAGCCCGTCGCAGCAAAGATTTGATGCGGGCGATTAGTTCCTTTGCACTAAAAGGTTTTGTCAGATAGTCATCTGCACCAACAGTTAATCCCTGGATGCGATCGCTTTCTTGGGCGCGTGCAGTTAGCATTAAAATGGGTACAAAGCATTGGTTAGAACGTACTGCTTGGCATAGCTCAAATCCATTGAAATCGGGCAACATAATATCTAGTACAACTAAATCAGGACAGCAACGTTGCACAATTGCCATACCGTCTGTCCCATTATTAGCTGTCAAACAGTGCATCCGCTCTCGTTCAATGTAAATTTTTACAGTCTCTAGTAGACTGGTATCATCTTCAACAATTAAAACTGTTGTTGCAGTAAGCATTAGTTTCTATTCTATTTATCTCCCATAATGCAAGCAACATATTAAAAAAGTATGAATTGACGAAAAATATCTGTGCCAACCAGATAATTCACCGATTTTTAATATTTATGTCTCAGACTTAGCAAGTAGTAGCTTTAAGGAATATAAGCGAATGCTTGCACGAAAAAAATTATTATTTATCTGTTTCTTACTTCTCTCCCTGCTGACAACCTCGATTGTCACAACATTTTTATCAACGGAAGAGAAAGCAGTATCATCAGTTATCCCAATCAGTGATCGCGATCGGGTATATACAGCTGACCAATCGTCTAATACTGTCTCAGTCATTAACCCAGCCACTAATACTCTTTTAGGACGAATTACTCTCGGAAATTCCCGCCCGAATGTTCTTAGCCCTTTGTATCGAGGAGAACTTAATGTTCATGGTATGGGTTTTTCTCCTGACCATCGCACACTAGCTGTAATTTCTACAGGTTCTAACGCAGTCACACTAATTGATACGGCAACAAATGGTATAAAAGGAACAATTTATCTAGGACGCTCACCCCATGAAGGCTTTTTTACTCCCAACGGTCGAGAGTTATGGGTTGCAGTACGCGGTGAAGATTACATTTCTGTAATTGACCCCAAAGCCTTAAAAGAAGTTCGTCAAGTAAAAGTCGCTTCAGGCCCGGGAATGATTGCATTTAGTTCCGATGGCAAACGTGCTTATGTTTGCTCTAGCTTTACCCCAGAACTGAATGTAATAAATGTAAAGTCATACCAGGTAATGAAGAAAATTCCTGTGGTTAGTCCTTTTTGCCCAAATATTGCCATTACTCCTGATGACAACGAAGTTTGGTTTACCCACAAGGATATTGGCAAAGTCAGCATTCTTGATACTAAAAGCCTAAGTATTAAAAATGTCCTCGATACGGGGGCAATTACCAATCATGTCAACTTTGCTGATAACACCAATGGCAAATTCGCCTACGTAACCGTAGGGGGGCTTAATCACGTGAAAGTCTATAAACGTGACAATCATCCTGAGTTGATAACAACAATTTCTACTGGAGAATTACCGCATGGAATTTGGTCGAGTGGAGATGGAACGCGGGTGTATGTGGGTTTGGAAAATGGAGATGCTGTTGATGTAATTGATACTATCAAGCAGAAACAGATTGCCCGCATTCCGGTCGGTTATATGCCGCAGGCTCTAGTTTATATTTCTAATGCAGTCTCAATAGGCGAAGGTCGGGATAATCTCAAATCGCCTACTCAAATGCTGACGCATAACATCGCATTTAAAGCACATAAAGGCAATGATGCGATGGGTAATTTAACGATTCGAGACTTGGGGGAAGTTTCGGGATTGGATTTACTTGTTTTAGGGTTGAAACCCAAGCAAGAGTATGGATTGTATCTTGTCGGTGCAGAAAACTCCAAAGAAATTATTACTGCAATTAAAACCGATGCAAAAGGTAATGGAATGGGACAAGCAACAGGTACACTTTGGGAAAGACTCAAACCTCTAACACATTTTGAGGAAGCGAAGGGTCAACAATTAGTTATTGCTCCTAAAAATGCTCAAAATCCAATTGATGAAGCTGTTTTAGTGATGGTTAAACCTTGCTGTTAACTTTTTACTTCAAACACAAAGGTAGTCATCTTACTTAACGTGAGTCTCCAAGGAGGCGCACGTTTACTGAATATGTACTATTTCTGCTGGTGAAAAATTTGCGTACAAAACAGTATTAAATACTACTAACTACTTAGCGATCCTTTCAGAAACAACTTTTTGGTTTACTGATTATTGGGATTGGGGTCAATCAAAGAAGAGAACGGATGAAACTTACGCTAGGATATGCCCTATTGCCTTTGTGCAATGGATGTGGGGAGTAGTGTAGGTAAAAAACAATATGACAGAAGATATTAAGGTACAGGATACGGAAAATCTTAATGCCATTGCCAAGCAATTCACGCTTCACGGTCAAGTTATAGAGGTTAAAGCATTTGGAAGCGGTAATATCAATGATACCTTTTTGGTAACTTTGGCTGCCTCTAAAGAAAACCATTTTATCTTGCAACGCATCAATAAACAGGTATTTCGCCAGCCTCAACTGGTGATGCAAAATATGCGTATTTTGACTGAGCATGTTCACCAACGTTTACAATGCACTCCTCTTAACCGTCGTTGGGAAGTGCCCCGTGTGCTGTTGACTAAGGATGCCCAGGATTACTGTAAAGATGCTGAGGGGTCATTTTGGCGGGCGATTAGCTTTATTAAAGGTTCCCAGTCTTTTGATACCTTAAGCGATCGCTCACTTGCCCAAGAAATCGGCTATGCCTTGGGGATGTTCCACAATTTTATCAGTGATTTGCCTCCTGAAAAACTTGCCGACACTCTAGAAGGTTTTCATATTACGCCGCTTTATCTGCAAAACTACAATGAGATTTTGGCGAAAACTAGTGTGCATGAATCTCCTGAGGTGAATTATTGCTTGCAGTTTGTGAGCGATCGCCAGACCTTTGCTCATATCCTAGAACATGCCAAAGCTACAGGTAAGCTACCTCTGCGGCTGATGCATGGCGATCCTAAAATCAACAACGTCATGTTTGATACTGCTACCCAGCAAGCAGTCAGCGTTATTGACCTCGACACCGTTAAGCCTGGGTTGGTACATTATGACATTGGTGATTGTCTGCGATCGGGTTGCAATCCTGCTGGAGAAGAAACAGAACAGTGGCAAGATGTTTATTTTGATACTGACTTATGCCAAGGAATCCTCCAGGGTTATCTTGCGATCGCTAAAGCATTTTTGACTGAAAATGATTATGCATATATGTACGATGCCATTCGTCTGATTGCTTTTGAATTGGGACTGAGATTTTTTGCTGATTATTTAGCTGGTGATGTCTACTTCAAAGTCAAGCATCCAGAACACAACTTAATCAGAGCGATCATCCAATTTAAGCTGACTGAGAGTATCGAATCTCAAGAAAGCAAGATTCGCACTATTATTCAGGATATGAAATGAACAAGCAAATTTTTTCTCTGCAACCATTTCCCTCTACTAAAACTTTGCCTAATTTGAAGATTGCAGGTACTATTGCCCGAAATCATAATCAACTTGCCATTAGCTATCAGCTTTTGGGCGACCTCAAAGAAGTAGCGATCGCACCACCATCAAATACACCAATGCGAAAGCACGAATTGTGGAAAGATACCTGTTTTGAGTTCTTCCTTGGCATCAAAGATTCTCAACGTTATTGGGAATTTAACCTCTCTCCCGCTGGACACTGGAATGTTTATCGATTTGATGGATACCGCCAAGGAATGCAAGAAGAAATAACCTTGACAATACTGCCATTTAATGCGTATCAACAATCGGATAGTTTAGCGATCACCTTGGATATGGATTTGGATAAAATCATCTCGGCAGACCAAGCGATCGTAGTAGCCATCACTACTGTGATTAAACACGCAGATGGTGAAGTGACTTACTGGGCATTAACTCATCAAGGTTTAGAAGCTGACTTTCACCTGCAAGAAAGTTTCGTGATAGCGTTGTGAGTTATACCTGAAATCCATAATATTCATGTAAAATTATGCAATTAGGGTTGAAAGTTATACTAAACACTTAGGATTTTCCCAATGAATCGTAGTAACCAGAAGTTGCATCCGCAGAGATTAATATTGAGTCTCAGTTTAGTATGTGGAATTTTAGGTATAGTGAGTGCTGACAGCGTATCTTCTCAAACTACTCCGGTAATACGCATTTTAAGAGTTACGAATCCAGGCGGCACTACTTTTAAGCGAAGAGACAGCTGGTATCTCCAGTCAGGTGATATAAAACAAGCAGATCAGAAATGTGGTGTTAGACAAGGTGAGAAATTTTTTGTCTCATCTATTGTTAGCAGAGATGATAGTCAGGTAGTGAGTCCTAACCGTAATGGTGAACGACTGCGAGATTACTGGGAAGTCGGATTTGAGAAGCCGCTTCCATGTAATCGACAAGGTGATACTTGGTTTATTTTTAAAACTCATGTTCAACAATTACAAGCCGTTACTGTTCGCTAAACTTCTGCTTAGGGCTTGCTGAAAAAGTCCTTTGGTGTGGGTAGGGAACGGGGAACAGGAAACAGTTTCATGCCTATTATTGACAATTTTTTGGAGTCCAAAAAATTGTCAATGCAAGATTTTTAAGCCCTATTACTCTCTATAAGAGTTGTGGCGATTGCTATTTCTGAAAGTCACTAAAGAGAAATATTTAGAAAACTTTATAAGCTTTTTTGTCTGCTGTAGATTATTATTATAAACAAACCTGTTAATATAAAGAATACTATTACACCTATTGCACCAGTATCTAGAGTTACATCTAAGGTAAAACTAGCTACTAACATAGCAGTTCCCGCCATTATACCTATAGTACCGAAAATAACTGCAAAGATTCTCAGCAGCATAAAAAAACAAAATTTTCAAATACTTTAATGATATTACCCCTCTTTTGTTACTTGTGGGAGAGAATAACCCCTAAACCCTGTTATTTGGTAATTTCTCAACAAGTAAACTTAAATGAGAAAACTAGAATGCGATCGCTCAATTGATGATTTCGTCTAAGGTTTAGGTTGGGGGTAGTATTTTTCTCTCCCCATAGTGATTAAAGAGGGTTAAGCAGTAGGCTTTGGCAATTGAGCAAATTTTTCTGGGTAAATCTCAATCGTCATTTCTTCATCTTCACGGGTAGCCAAAGTTCGCTTGATTTGACCCAGGTAAACCGGCACAGAAACCCCTGGTTCTGGGTGGACGACGGTACGGGCACGAATTGTCATCTGGTTGTCTGCGCGTGTACCTAAGCGACCATAAGAATAAAGATTAGTGGCTGCTTGACGCAGAGTTGCTTCTAGTTGTGTAGGGGAAATTTTGGGCGATGTGGCAATTACGGTTTGTGTTGAACCATTGTCATAGACTAAAGTGTACTTGACTGCTCCTGGAATGACAGTATGAGTCAGAGGAATCAAAGAGAGGGTAAATAATCCACAAGTCAGCACTATCATAAAGCCAGTTGTACCTACCAGCCGAAAGCGGATGCCCCATTTGAGAATAAAAGCTAGGATTGCTAAAGCAGCAAATATCAATGTGGCAATACCCGACCATTGGGTGTACTTAAGAAAGTAAGCTGTTGTAAACATACAGATTGGCTATTGAGGTGTCTTAATTGTTCGTTACCGACACACTCATTCTACCGATTTGCAATTAATCTTCTTAATGGCAATTATCACAATGTCCGCATCGCCAGTTGGTAGCTTCTTGTCCAAAGCCAAAAGCATTCAATAAAAACTGCCAACGACACTGCTTAGTAGTTAGATATTGATGCATCTGTTTAGCAGCTTGTGATTGCGGTGTAGGCTGATTTTTGATTTTTGATGTAATGGTGTAATTAAAAGGGTCAAGCCAGTTTAGCTGACCGCTGCTGTGGAGTAAAGCAAGGGCTGTAGCACCATCGGGAAATTGTCTTGTGACTGCATTTACTTCTCCTGTTTTTGGCAGTTTTTTCACTAATTGCTGTGCTGTTTGTTGTTGCGATCGCATTTGCTCTTGAAAAAATTGCTGTCTTTGTTTATCCTCTGGATCTAACCAACCTGTAGGTTCACTCACCAAGGTTAGTGCTTGAGCCGGTTTTCCATCCCTACCAGCCCGTCCAATTTCTTGCACATATTCAGACAACAGGTGCGGGGCGTGAAAATGGGCTACCCAACGGACATCAGGTTTATTAATCCCCATACCAAAGGCACAGGTACAAACTACAAAAGGTATTTTACCTCCTAACCAACTAGCTTCTACTGCACGGCGTTCTATTGCACCCAATCCAGCATGATAACTAGCTGTGGCATAACCCAGTTGTGCTAACCATGCAGCTAAATTTTCACTATCTCGCCTAGTGCGAACATAAATTAACCCTGGTTGTTGCGGTCTATCTTGAATAAATTTGAGTAATTGCTGTTTTCTACCCCTTGGTGTCCAAGCTATGCGAACACTGGTATGCAAATTGGCACGGTAGGGATTAAGACGAAAAATCTCCGGTTGCTGTAATTGTAAAACTGTGGAAATTATTTTTTGAGCTAGGGGATCAGCAGTAGCAGTAAAAGCAGCAATGCTGATTTTTGTTCCTGGTGGTTTTGACTTGAGCAATGCAGGTCGTACTGCCCCTAATCTGCGATAAGCTGGTCGAAATGTGTCCCCCCACTGCACAAGGCAATGGGCTTCATCCAAAATTAGAGCGTTAATATGCAATTGTGGGTGGCATAATCTTTCCCATACTGGCGCACTCAGTAAGGTTTCTGGCGAGAGATAAAGTAATCTCAGTTGTTGTCTTTCTAATGCTTGCAGCGTCAAACGGCGTTGAGATGATGGTAATTCACTATGCAAAAGCGCAGCTTTTTGATGATGCTGAAGTAGTTCCTGCACTTGGTTTTCCATCAGCGCGACTAAGGGTGAAACTACTAAAGTTAATCCTGTTTGCAAAAGTGCGGGAAGTTGAAAACAAATAGATTTGCCGCCACCTGTTGGCATGATAATTAGGGCATCTTTTTGAGCTAATAAAGTGCTGATAATTTCTCCCTGTGGCGGACGAAAATCTTCGTAACCCCAAATTTTTTTGAAAGTAGCGCGGACTTGGTTCCAAGATGGTGATATTGGATGATTCATTCCTGTTAGTAGATGCGCGTGATTTTGAATATATCCTCTACTACAGGCTACTGGTTCAGTAATATTATCAGTTGTTCAGATCCCCGACTTCTCCAAGAAGTCGGGGATCTTGCTGTTCTGAATTACTTAGGAAAATAAGCAATAATCATGGCAACTTCCGGGTGGCTGCGAGCGATCGCTTCTGGTGCATGACCTAAAAGGGAAAATAGCTGATGTTTATGCTCAACAGTTCCATTTAAAAGTAGTATATCGTTAGGTTTGAGTAACCGAGAAACTTGCCGGACAAAGTTACCTCGCACCCTTTGAATTGGGGTATCTGCTGGCAATCCCGTGTCAGTTAATTCGGCAGTTGCACCTCTAACTGACACGACCTGTAAAAGTTGTAGGGATGCTTTGAGTTCCGTTGCCAAACTTTTAGCTAATTGGATACTTTGCTCAAAAGAACTAGCATAAGCTTGTTGGGTAGTAAAAGCTAGAAATACTCGCGTTGTATGCTCAATTGGTAAGGGAAATCGAGTTACCAAAACAGGTACAGAACTGCGTTGCACAATCTTGTCAATGACACCACCAAATAAGTTTTCTTGATAGCTGGAGTAACCCTTCCAACCGCAAACAACCAAACTCACTTGCTTTTCTTCTGCTACGCGGGCAATACCCTTATCAATCGATTCATCGATCCGACCAATCGGGGTAACATTTGTCACAGAGGCATGGGCAATCATTTCTGCGGTTGACAGTAATTGGCTTTGCCTAGCTTTGGCTTCTGGGGAAATGGGATTGCTTTGTTCTAATAAAATGTGGAGTGGTAACAAAGTACCATTTGCTGATTTTGCCAGCAAAATTGCCAACTGTAGCAAATTATCTTCTGTGCTGGGGTTAGCAACTGGTACTAAAACGCGATCGCCTAGACTACCAGCTTGATGGCTTGTGGTATTAACTTCTGGCTTGAGTTTTTGTCCCCACTGGCTTGTCACCCAAGGAGAAGCAATACAGGTCACTAAGATCATGGCGATCGTGCCATTTACTGTTAATTGGTCAACTAATTCGATATTAAAAGCAACAGTTATGGCAGCGAGAGTAGATGCCGCCTGAGCTACTGATAGCCCAAACATGACCATAATATTGTCAAAGTTGAATCCAAATAACTTGCCTGCTCCCCAGGCAGGAATGAATTTGGCAATAATGGCCACAGCTACCATTACACCTGATACTACTAGCGCTCGCGGTTCCTGAAATAGAATTCGGGGATTAACTAACATCCCCACTGAAATCAGGAAAAATGGCACAAATAGCGTATTCCCAATAAATTGAATCCGATTCATCAGAGGACTAAGTTGGGGAATCAATTGAGTGATCGCAACTCCCGCTAAAAAAGCCCCAATAATCGGCTCGATCTGAACTAATTCTGCTCCGTAAGAAACTACAAATAAGGTAGCCAACACAAATGTAAATTCTGCTCCCTCATCATGTCCAAAGCGCTGAAAAAACCAGCGTCCTAGACGAGGTAAACCCCACAGCGTCAAAAAGGTATAGATAATCAATGAGGGAATCATAAACAGCCAAAAACTCAAGGTCAAACTACCTTGATGCGCTCTTACCACCACAGCTAACACTAAAAGTGCCAAAATATTAGTGATTAAAGTGCCTCCCAAAGTGGCAGTTAAGACCTGAGAACGCATGATGCCTAATTTGCTGGCTACAGGTAAGGCCAGTAGAGTGTGGGAGGCAAAACAAGAAGCAACCAAAATGGCTGCCAACAGGTTGTAGCCAATGGCCATCATCGCTCCAGTACCTAATGCCATTGGCACTAAAAAAGTCGCAAATCCAAAGATTAGCGCTTTGTCAGCGTTATATTTCAGGTCATCCAAGCTAGTTTCCAGACCTGCCATGAACATGAGAAATAACAAACCTACTGTGCCTAAAAGCACAATGGTGTTATCTCGTGCTAATAATCCGAGTCCGTTTGGGCCGACCACAACGCCTGCCAGAATTAATCCCACAATCCCAGGCAACCGGATTTTCTCAAATAGCAGGGGTGCAATTAGCATAATCCCCAGAATCATCAAAAAAACCGGCACAGGATCTTTAATAGGTGTAGATAATACAGAAGCTATCCAATAATTAGATATACTTTGCCCTAGAGTCGCGATCGCATCTGGTGTCATAGATGTTTTTAAGGCACTTCATAGATAGTTGGACTGACTCAAATATTAGTACCTTCTCAAAATTTCAATCGCATTGGCACTGTTTTTAGATATATATTTCTTTAAGTTGGGGATTTGAGAGGAAATAAATTTCGAAAATAGAGACTGCCTGAGCGAGAACTTCTTTCATAAGTAGAAAGTGAGAGTTATATATTAGGAGACAGAGGGCAGCGAGGTAAAAACATTACTGTTTCTGACATTCACACTCTCAAAATGTCCTAATATGTATGCTCTTTGTTATACATCCATACTTACTAAATCAACATCAGCAAGCCATATAGTTCGGCTTTGGGCAGATGCTGTTTCTTCCAAAATGGGGGAGCGCCAATCTACAGCATAAAGCCAATTGTTTTTAAGGCTAAAAATACCTTGAATAATTCGATGTGTCGGTTGTTCACTGAAATCAACTTCAACCACATCTCCCAATTTAAAAGCTGGAGTGGAAACAGTGGCGTTTTCTAATAAATTTGTTGCATAAAACTCTCGTCTAGGCAAGTAGAGTGTTTCACCAAGGCAAACAATCGCGTACAACCACTCCTGTCCCTCCCAATGCACACCGCAGCAGTAGCCCGACAAATCAGAGCCTGATAAAAAGACTTTTTCATGCATTTGAACTACTAGCGGGGGCATGACTTGACCCCAAGGAGGAGAAATATGCCAGCAGGATTCTAAAGCGGTAATTTGGTTAATCATAATACTTTGCGGTTCCCTTTTTATACATACACTCGCTTACACCAGTATTATCCGGAATGTATGGGTTAAGGAAATTTATCTGTTGAGGCAAGGAGGGCACAGGGAGAGAAAAAAAGCTTCCTCCACTCAACATCGGTCAGAGGGCTGTCGTCAACTCACGCGCAATTCATGAGGACACTTCCGTGGGCGGCTCTGCCGACTTGAGCAAAGTGTCCGTTTCACGCTCCTATCGATGGTTAGGTGTGAGGTTTCTTGCTGTTTCAGCTGATATCCGGAACTTTTGGTGAAAGTATAATAAATTAATTTTGTCAATCTGTCTAAAAATATAAATAAGCCTTCATTAGAAGAATAATCATCAAAAAGGTGAGGGGAAATCGAAAATCGATCGTAAGCATTTACCAAATATAGTCATTGCGAATATAAAATTAGCAATACTAAGTTTTATCCAAGCTTTGTATAAGCACTTTAGCGTTTATAAAATCAGGACTAAATCCCTTATTTATTCATAAATTTCAATTTAACAGACTAGTAGTTGGTAGAATGTGTCATCTAAATTAGATAGTTATTAGATAGGTATTAAATACATATTTGCTGCTTACTAATAAGACAATGAATATCCTTGTCATCAAATTGAGATAATAGCTTGCCAGCATGTACTTCTTTAGATATATGCTGATTATAATCAACCTTACTCATACCAATTTGGAGCTACTAACTTGCTCTCGCTAGTGCTACTAGCAAGTAGCATTATTTTGTATGGAAAGTATTTACCAAAAGGCTATTCCAGTAACCGTTAATAATATCACTCACTCCAATTTGGTATTAGTACTCTAATATCACTCATTAAAAGAATCTTTTTTTATTAATGAGTGAAAGCGATTTTTTTATAAATCAAAAAGAATGTAGACTGGTCAGGAAAAAGAGCAATGAAACACAGAATATTAACAATGTTATTGTTGTCGCTAACTACCTTATTGACAACTAAAGTAGTGTATGCGGCGCAGACTACCCCTGGAAATTATATGTATACCCAAATGAATCAGCTACCCATTAGCTGGGAACTGGGAAAAATCTTACTTTTAATTTTTATATCAGGTGCTTTTGGCGGTTTTATTTCCTTCTTAATGAACTTTAAGGTTACAGAAGAAGAGATATCTAGACCAATTGAGCAAAAATTAGCTCGACTAGAACAAGTATTAGCCAAGCAAAATAGAAATGTCAGCAAAGAGGATAGAAGCAGATTAGAAAAGCAAAAGCGGGCTGGTATGATTAGATACTGCCTATCGCAATCTATAGTTGGTGGAGCAGTATCACCACCAGTCTTAATGCTTCTCAAACCAGACAATGCGTTTACTCTAATTACAATGTCATTGGTTGTAGGCTATGCTGGCTCAGCCTTTTTTCGCGCCCTACAAGAGCGTATGTTGGAGTATGTAAGAAGAGAAGAAAGAGTTAAAGAGCAAGTACAGATTCAACTAAAACAACAGTCCGATAAGATAGACCAGCTGATAGAAGCTCTATCCAAAGATGATATCAAAAAGACCAAAGCACTTGCAGATGAACTTAAAGGATTGTGTGCAGCAGCTTCAGCGGCATTTGGCCAAAAAACTGATACTGCTTTTGTAACTCCAGACTTCCCAGATAAAGTAAAATACAAAAATAATGGTTATGAAGCCCCTGAAGATAGTGTTAATAAATCTCCGTTAGAGCCAGCAAAAACATAAGCTGGTATTTTACAAAGTTATTTTTCTGCTTTGCCATTCTTTTAAAACTCGTATTGAGACATAACTTCTGTTTCAGTCTCGGCTGCTTTTATCCACTCCTGCATTGTCGGTAGTGCCAAAATTGCTGCTACATAATCTCTAGAAACGGCATCTAACTGCACATCATAAATCACGAACCGCAAAACAACAGGGGCAAAAAACGCATCAGCAATTGTGAATTTGCCAAACAACATATCACCATCATTGCCAAACATTTGGCGAGATTCTCGCCAGATACTAGTGATGCGATCAATATCTTGTTGTACACCAAGCGCTAAACCTTTACCAGGGTATTTAGCACGGCAATTCATCGGCATATTTTGACGTAGATTTTGAAAGCCTGAGTGCATTTCTGCACTGATGCAACGGGCGTATGCTCTTGTATTTTTATCTTCTGGCCACCAATACAGATGGGGAAATGTTTCGGCCAGATATTCACAAATAGCAAGAGAATCCCATACGGTTTGAGTATCGTGCAACAGCACGGGTACTTTTCCTGAGGGAGAGTATTGCCGGATTTTTGATGAAGATTCTGGACTGTAAAGAGGAATACGAATTGTATTGAATTGTAAGCCGAATTGTTTCATTGCTAGCCAAGGACGAAGTGACCAGGATGAATAATTTTGATTGCCAATTACCAAAGTCATTTGTGACATATAGAACTCCTATGTGATTTTTGAAAAAATTACTTCTTCTCTGTTCCCTGTTCTCTCTCTCTACTGGTAGTTTAAAAATCAAATCGGATTACTATATTTTTAGTACCGATAAAGCTGTTCAATCCACATAGATATATCTGCTTTGGAGCCTGAAGAAAAAGATTTTCCTGTTACAGGATCATAAGCTTGCCAATAGATATTCCCGTAGCGATCATTTCTTTGTAAAACTTGTAATTCCTGCGAATCTACTAATAAAGTTTTGACTATTTTTTTCCAGATGTAATGCAGAGATTCTCCGAAGCTACGATTGTTTTTTTTATTGAAGTTGGAACCGCAGCTTATTTCTATGTCTTCTGATTGTAGACACTTAATGCCATTGTTCATAGAATTACTACTGACATTTGCTCTGTACATCAAACAGTAGCAACCTATCAATGAGTAATCAAATCATGGCTTGCATAGATTCCATAAATATGATTTATATATATAAAAAATGACTGATACAACATTTTTGTTACTACTAAATTAGGATCTGTCTCAACTTTATTTCATTAATTGCCCATGAAACTCTCCCAACTTCGAGCCGTAGTTGCAGTTGCAGATTGTGGCAACTTTAGTGAAGCAGCCTTAGAATTGGAGCTTACCCAGCCAGCAATTAGTCATGCCATTGCTACTTTAGAAGAGGAACTGGGTGTGCCTTTATTTGCTAGGGGTCGTCATGGTGCTGTTTTGACACCCGCAGGAGAGCGCATTCTCTTTCATGCTCGTCAAACCCTGCATAGTTTAGAAATGATTCAACAGGAAGCAAATCTGCATAAAGGTCTACATGGGGGTCATGTGCGGATTGCGGCTTTTCGCAGTGTTGCTACTCATTTATTGCCAAAAGCGATCGCACAATTTCATGATCAATTTTCCGAAGTAGCTGTCACAATTATAGAATGCCCGGCCTTTACTGAAGTAGAAAAGTGTCTGCGTGAGGGACGCGCAGACATTGGCGTTACCTACCTACCCACTAGTGATGAATTTGAAGTATGGGAAATTATCCGGGATGAGTATGTTGTTTTACTCCCACCGAAAGCCAAGGTGAGCAGTCCGAAAATTACTTGGGAAGACATAGCTGTATATTCACCAGTGTTGCTTGCTTGTCTACCCTGCGGAAAACCTCTCCATCATCATTTGAAGTATGTAGCACCTTTTATGAATGTTGTGGGCGACATTCAAGAAGATTCCACTGTTGTCAGTATGGTAAATCAAGGACTGAGAGCTGCAATTCTTCCTCGGCTAGCAGCTGTACCAATTCCCCCACAAGTGCAGGTATACAGTCTACCAGTACCGTTAGAAAGAGTAATGGCAGTAGCAATTTTATCTGATACTCTTCATATTCCTGCTGTATTCACATTTCTGGAGATGCTGAGAAAATTTGACTTTTATAGTTTGGCGAAATCCACTTATTGATTACAATTTGAGGGTGTTATAAAATGCGTAAGTTTTGCTTTTATCTATCCAATATTATTCCATATCATGAGTTTGCAAATTATTGAGCAACTGACTGAAAATCAAATTTCAGAACTAGTAGATTTGTACCAAAATGAATTCTGGAGCAAAAAACGTACACACCAGGATGTTGTGAAAATGCTTGCTGCTTCAGACATTATTGTTGGTTTGGTAGATGATTGTGAACAATTGATTGGTTTTACTCGCGTTCTTACAGACTTTGTATATATGGCAACTATTTATGATGTGATCATCAAGCCTACTTATAGAAAGATGGGATTTGGTGCCAAGTTGATGGATGCAATTATTAATCATCCCCAATTAAATACAGTTGAACGAATTACTCTTCATTGTTTACCAGAAATGATTCCCTTTTATGAACGCTGGGGATTCACATCTGATGTAAGCAAAATTCAGCGGATGTACAAATTTCAGAAGCAGACCTTTCAATAAAAGTAAAAATTATTACAAAAATTTAACCATTTTTCGGCAATATTATCCTCAAACGAATTGCCGGCTTTACGGCAACTAGATATTTTAATAAAATAAATACATGAAAAGATTCGCAGAAATATAAATGGATTGGATTACGTTACTGCGATCGCTACAGTCTGATTTCATTAAAAGGTTAACAACTGGCTGTCTGCTTCATTGCCAAATAGAAGGTCAATATAGCGAATTAACTATAATCTCTGGAGAAAGGTTAAAAATTTTACGGCAGTTTTGCTGGCAAATGGCTGAGAAATATAAGCGTGTTTCGCCAGTTCGTGACGTTTTTATCAGCTATCTCAAAGGAAAATTGGGTGAAGAAGTTGTTAAAGAACGTTTAGCCGACTTGATTACAGAAGTAGATTACGAAAAGCGGTTTGGTGGCGATGGCAAAATAGATTTTACTTTAACTTCTAACCCATCTGTGGGCATTGAAGTGAAATCACGTCATGGCAATATAGATAAAGTTAGGTGGTCAGTTAGTTCCGAAGAAGTTGCTAAAAATGCCGTTATAGTTTGCATTTTGATTCAAGAAGAGGTGAGTGAGGCACAATCTGAGTATCACCTTTTCTTGGCTGGTTTTTTGCCTACACGGATGATTAAACTGAAAACTGGTAGAATCTCATTCGGTATAGAGCAACTTTTATATGGTGGCGGTCTATGGTGCTATTTAGAACAATGTCAATCTTCTATAAATTCCAGCTTTTTTAGACAAGAAATCGCAATTAATCAAGATGAGTTTCAGCCACAGGCTCTATCTATATTAAGCACAAATCAGCTAACTGAACCTTCATTTTATGTTGGTGAAAATAATAGATTTTATTACCTTCATCTTGGTGATGAATGCTTGAAAAAAGCACAATATGAAGCTGCTATTACCAATTACACTCGCGCTTTGCAGCTTAATTATAATGATACTGATGTTTATTATAAACGAGGTTTAGCTTACTATTATTTAGGAGATTATGAAAAAGCGATCGCTGATTATTCTCAAGCAATTAAGCTTAATTTAAAAGATGCAAAATCTTATAATAAACGAGGTTTAGCACGTTATCAATTAGGAAATTATCAAGAAGCAATTGAGGATTACACCCAGGCAATTATGATTAATCCTCATGTTGCGATCGCTTATAAAAACCGTGCTGAAGCTCGTTCTTCGTTAGGAGATAATCAAGGAGCGATTGAGGATTATACTCAGGCGATTAAAATTGATCCTCAGTATGCTAATACTCACAAAAATCGTGACATTGCTCGTTATTTTCTTGGATATCAACAGGGGTTTACTCAGACAATTAAGATTAATTCTCATGATGCTGATGCTTACAAAAACCGTGCTAATGCTCGCTCTGACTTAGGTGATTATATAGGAGCAATTGAAGATTATACTCAAGCAATACGAATTAATCCTAACTACGTTGATGCTTATTACAACCGTGGTAATGCTAATTATGAATTAGGAAATTTTGATGAAGCAATTGATGATTATACTCAGACAATCAAGATTAACCCTAATTATGCTGATGCCTATTATAACCGTGGTTCTATTTACTTAGAAATGAAAGATCAACAAGGCGCAATTGAAGATTTTCAAAAGGCGGCAGACATATATCGAAGAGAAGGCAATCTAGAAGCACTCAAAGATGCACGGGCAATAATTTTGGACTTAGAAATAGAAGAGTCATTAGACATTTTAAACTTTTAGATTATGTACGGACAGTGTAATTAAATATTGATTATTATATTAATTTTAGTTAGCGATCGCTATGACAAATAAGTATTTTAGCGTAGATCAATATTTCAAGTGTATTTACTCGTGTATATTTTAGGATACTATTTTAAATTAGTGTAAATTTTCACACTAATTTAACAGTCTCATCCATGATTTATCATCACCAATTGCAGAAGTATCTAACACTTTTCTCCATCGCAGTCATATTAGGGACTGATTTAGCAATCACACAAAAAACCTCTCCAGTTTTTGCTCAAACTGTTGTCAATTCATCTGTGAGTAAAAGTGTGACATTCACTTGCAATGATAGTGAAGCGACAATCAAAGCTAAAAATGGCCCCAAGGTACTTAGTGGGCAAACAACTATCTACATTGGTTATCAGCAAGTATCATCTAGCAACAAAGATCCTCGAATTGTTCGTTTCGATAATGGAATCAAGAAATGGTGTCGCAGTGATTACGAAACAACGAATGACGATGGTACAGGCTACGGATTATTTTGGGACGGTAAAGGCGTGTTGTATGGAGTTTTTACCTCCACAGGTACTCAGACAGGTAATGATTTTCGGCGCTTTGCTAATGGACGTTGGCTGACTAGTTATGGGAGTGGCGGCGGCGCTAAAGTAGCAGTTATCGCCAAGATTAATCCAGACAATGGTAGCGTTTATTATGCCACATTTCTCTCTGCCAGAAAACCGAGCGATGGCAAAACTAACTCTTTAGTTGTCACAGGATTATCATGGAATGGCGTAAATTTGAGTGTGAATGCAGATTCATGGTGGACTCCTCGTCGCGCGGATAAAAATTCTATGACTTGTTCTGGCTCATCACCTTATAAATATGCAGCCGCATTCACTGGCGACTTAAGCAAGGTGAGTGCGGCTTCAGCAGCTACTTGTTATTAAGGTCAAAAAATCCCTTTTCCATTTCTTAACTCTGTGTTACGGACACTTTGACGGCAGTTGCTACAAGTCGGGGAACCCGCCCAACGCACTGCCTCCTCAAGTCGGGAGACCCGCCCACGCAAGTGTCCTCCTCTGTGGTTAAATAAAAGACTTTTAAACCGCAGAGACGCGGAGGGCACGGAGAGAAAATGCGGGTATAGTAATACCAATTCTATGTGAGGCTGCGCTTTATTGTCCCTCAGACTGGAAGTCTGGGGCTATACAAACAAAGCCTGCCTTCGCAGGCTAGTTAGACGCATCTTTATACAGAAATGGTATAAGTAACTTTTAAAGGGATGGGCTAGAAATCTCTACCTCTTTTGGCTAAAAATAAATCTGAGCAGCGAAGTTGCTGCTCAGACTTCAAGATATTAAGTTTGGATGAGTTTCTTGCCTATTCAGGGAAAACGTTAAACTTAGTATCCGCTTTCTTCTTCGTATTCTGGTTGCCTTTCTTTGACTTTTTTAGGAATATTCACTGGTTGCGGCGGTGCATCTTCCCAAGCATCGCCTTCTACGTCATCATAATCGTCGTATTCATCGACATAAGGCTTAGCGTAGGGTTGGGGAGGTTCATATCTGGATGGTTCTTGATACCTATCGCTACCTGTAGCCTCGCTCCAGTTATCTTCCTCGTCTTCTTCGTATTGAATGGATTCGTACTGTCGCGCTCTCATTACCTCGCGCCGTGGTCTTTCTTCTTCCACATAGTCTTCAGTCCATTCTTCTTCCCGTGCTACGGGTTCAGGGGTACGAACTCTGGGTTTAGGTGGCTGTAATGGCACTCCACTTGGCAATTGATTGGATGCTGGAGTGGTGCGAGGAGCCGAATAGCCATATTCTTCTTCTGTATCACGCTCCCACGGGGCTTTACCGATACCTAAGCGTTCGAGTACACCAACCGTTAACTGATTTACCCGTTCTTCGGCTCCCTCAAACACAATCAATCGACTGGGGCCTGTGCTGACGATTTCATCCACCGAGAACTCGTAGGTACTCAGAAATTGGTCGGGAATTTGGGGTAATCCTAAAGAAGCGATCGCTATAGATTCAAGTTTACCTGTTTCGCCATTAAACTTGAAGCCTCTGACTCTGCCTAGTACTTCACCTGTTTCTGTAATTACTTCCCAGTTAATCAAATTACTGAGGGTGTCAACTTCGATATCTTCAATCACATCTTCATTATCAACCAGGATTACATCCCCGATTTGGTTGACGTTGTTGAGGTACATATATCGTGGCAGACCAGAAATAGAGATCAGGCTGTCTCGCAAACCAAGAGCCACAACCTCTCTTTGATCAATATCAACCCAAATTTGATTCACGATACCTAGCCGCTTGCCGTTGTCGCGGGTAATCACCTGGGTGTTTAATATGTCGGAACGCCTAATTATCTGTTCAGAGGTCATTCTATACCGAGTCCTGATCTCGAATCCGGTTTATCTATACACTATTATTAACAAAAACTCAAGCAGATGTATTCGAGGATTGTAACTTAATTCCCAAAACTTGGGTATAAGCTCCCCGTGCTTGAGTAACGCCAATTGTGCGTTCGGCTGATTCTATCATCGGACGACGCAAACTCACAACAATAAATTGGGCTTGTTGTGCCTGTTGTTTAATCATTCTAGCTAATCGCTCTACGTTTGCCCCATCCAAAAACATATCTACTTCGTCAAAGGCATAAAAGGGCGATGGCCGATAGCGTTGCAGGGCAAAAATAAAGCTCAAGGCTGTGAGGGATTTTTCTCCCCCTGACATGGAAGCTAGACGCTGTACGGGTTTACCTTTGGGGTGGGCGACTAAATTTAAGCCGCTGCTAAAGGGATCTTCTGGATTTTCGAGTTGTAGGTAGCCGTCACCGTCGGAAAGAATGGCAAAAATCGATTGAAAGTTTTCATTGACGGCATCAAAGGCTTCTTTAAAGGCAAGTTGTCGCAATGTAGTAAAGTTTTCAATCCGCAAAAGTAATTCAGTACGCTCTGCTTCTAGTGTTTCTAGTTTTTGCGTTAATTCCTGGAGACGGTTTTGGGTGCGTTCGTATTCTTCCAAAGCCAGCATATTTACGGGTTCCATTGCCTGCAAGCGTTTGGAAAGCGATCGCAATTCTTTTTGCAATTCTTCTAAATCTACTTGATCTGGCACTTCTGGTAGGGGATTGGGTAATTCTGCGCCGACATCCCGCAACTGGTTTTGTAAAGCACTTAATTCATCTCGCCGCTTTTGTTGAGTTTCTTGGAGTTTTTCGATTTCCCATTCCAATTGTTGTTGACGCAATAGATGCGATCGCACTTCTTGTTCCATTGCATCGCGTTTGTGTTTTTCTTCGCCTAAATTTTGCTCCATTTGGCTCAAACTGGCGCGAGTTTCGGCAATTTGCTGACTTGATGCTTCAACTGTATGCTTCAGTTCACTGAGTTTATTTTGCTGCGTTGCTTGCTGATGCTGATATTGAACAATCCTCGCCTCGGCTTCTTGGATACGTTCTTGCAGCCGCTGCTGCTGATTTTCTAAATTTTTTAATCTTTGTTCGGCTGCTCGTAAAGCTGATTCTCGTTGTTGTAATTGTTGCTCTTGGATTTTAATTGTCCCTTGGATTTGTTGCCATTCACTGGGGGTTTGGGATGCTTCCAACTCTGCTAAAGCGTGTCGCAATTGCTGTAACTGAGTTTCTTGTCCTGGTAATTCCTGATCTAAAACTTGTAGACGAGATTGAGCCGTGGCGAACTTTTCGCTGTTTTGGTCAAGTTGTGATCGCGTTCCTGCTAACTGTGCTGTTAAACCCTTAATATCTTTCTGTAATTGCTCCAACTGCAACTGCTGTTCTCGCCTGGCTTGGCGTGCTTCTGTGAGTTCTTGGGTGATTTTTTTTGTCTTGGCTGACAAAGCAGCGATCGCTTCATTACAACGATCTAAAATTCGCTCAATATCCACCAAGCGATTTCTCAAAGTAATTACTTCATCTGATTCTGTCGCTTCTCCTCTACCAAACCGCAAGGCTGAACGCTGGTTACTGCTACCACCAGTCATTGCACCACTAGTTTCTAATAATTCTCCGTCTAAGGTGACAATTCGATACAACCCTAAATTTCTACGCGCTGCCTCCAGGGTAGCAAATACTACTGTATTGCCAAAAACATAACTAAATACATCTTTATAACGGCGATCGCAATCGATTAAATTAACAGCATAATTAACAAAGCCGTTGGCTAACCGCAGCGTTGCATCTTGAGTAAATTTGTGAGCATTAATTTTATTCAGTGGTAAAAAAGTAGCTCTCCCAGCGCGTTTTTGTTTGAGCAGTTCAATACCCGCCGCTGCGATACCGTCATCTTCCACCACAATATGGCCTAAGCGTCCGCCGGCTGCAATTTCCAAAGCTAGCTGATAACGCGACTCCACCCGTCCTAACTGCACAACTAAGCCACAAACACCAGGCATTCCCGATTGTAAAATGACTTTACTAGCTTGGGTTCCTTGTACTTCTTGCTGTGCTTGCGCTTGCGCTTCTATTTTATCCAACTGCCGTTGTTTTTCTCGCTGCTCTTGCAACAAACGGTTTTGGGTTTCTTGTTGGATTTGGAGTTCTTGTTCTGTTGCAGCTAAATTTTGAGCTAAATCTTGGATAGGTTCACTAGAAGTATTAAATGCCGTTTCCACACGACTACACTCAACTTGTTTTTCTGCTAATTGAGGTTCTACAGTAGAAATTAACTGAGTTTGCTCGGTAATCAGTTGCTGTAGTTGATGATTGCGTTCTTGAAGTTGTGCTTGCTCTGTACGTTGTGGTTCTAGCATTTGCAGCAAAGTTTCAATTTGACGGTTAAATGCAGTTTGTTGCTGTACCCAAGCTTCCGAAGCCGAGGCGATTTCTGCTGCTGCTTCACGGGAAGCGTCTAAGGATTGCTGTGCTTCATTCCTTTGCTGCTGACAATCAACAATAGATTGCCCTTCTACAACCAGCGTTTGAGCAATTTCTACGAGAGAATGTTGATGTTGTTGAATTTCTTGCGCTTGTTGAGCCAGATGTTTAGCAGTTTCTTGAATAGCTGTGGTTAACTCCGTTTGTTGACGCTGGAGTTGTTTACGTTCTGCTTCTTGAGTGGCGAGAGTAGCTTGTACTGCCAAAAGTTCCTCTTCTCCCAAAGCTTTCACATGAGCATTGAGTTCTTCAAGTTGTGCGCTTTTCTGAGCAATTTCCGTATTAAGATTTGTAAGTTGAGTGGTGAGTTCTCCAGAAGTGCGATCGCCTGTTTGAATTTCGTTAACTAACTTTTCTTGTTGTGCTTGTAGCGATCGCCATGATAAAACAGCTTCCCAAGATTGCTTATGCAGAAATTCCGTGCGGAGTTTTTGATACTTTTCAGCTTTAGCACGATCTTGAGACAGGCGATCGCGCTGTGCAGTTAATTCCGTCTCAATAATCCGACAGCTATCTTCCTTATCCTTCACCTCATCTAAAGTTGATTTAGCTTGATTAATTTTGCGATCAAACGCCGCCACCCCTGCCAACTCATCAATAATTTCCCGTCGTTCCTTAGCATTCATCGAGATAATGCTAGTGACATCACCTTGCAGCACAACGTTATAACCTTCAGGATAAATCCGCAGATTATTCAGTTCCTCATGCAACTCCGTCAGCGTACAAGAAACCCCATTAATATAATAATTTGACGTATAACTCCCTTGATGAGTCACCCGCAGCCTTCTAGTTACACTCCACTCAGTTGGACGTTGACCATTTTCCGTTGATTGCTGTTCAGTTTGTGTCAATTCTTCGCCACTACTGACAACTGACGACTGACCACTGACATCTGACAAATCCGACAAATCAAACGTCACCGTCACACTAGCCTCAATCGCCGAACGTGCCCTAGCCGTTTGATTATTATTGACCAAATCCGGCAGGCGATCGGCCCGCATTCCCTTAGAACTGGCGAGTCCTAAACAAAATAGTAGCGCATCCAGAATATTAGATTTACCCGAACCATTAGGCCCAGAAATGACAGTAAACCCCGGTAGCAGAGGAACTGAGGTAGTACCACCGAAGGATTTGAAGTTGGTAAGTTCCACGCGCTTGACATGCACCATAGAGTAATTAACGTAATATCAAGGTTTTCAGCCTTTATCCTCCAAAAAATGCTCATCTAATGCTCAAACAAGGTATTTTAAGCAATTTACCCTTCATTTTGAGTAAAAATCTATACACAGTGATAATGTTCAAACAATGCTCAAATAGATAAATGTAAATCAATTTACTATTTTATTTATTATTCATTTATTTTATATATATATTTTTATATACCTATTGTAGTATCGTACTACAACGGAAATAAAGAAATATAAAAATAAAAAAATAAATAGATATATATTTTAGTATCTCTCCCTTGGTTTGTACCCTTAACCTCTTTTCCTCTTGGGCGATCGTAACTCTCTCCACCCCAGGTCAGAAAAATTAATTAGCTCCCTGCCCCTAAACAACTTATCTAGGTTAAGGGTACAAGACAATCCTAGGTAAAGGGTTCTCTTTTGGTTCCAGATTGTTTTATGCCCATACCAATACTTACCCCTCCCTTTCCTGGTAACAGTGAATGAACCCCAGGGGTCTTTGTAATAGAAGCTATCCACTGACTCCAGCCATTCGTACCAATACTCACTCCCAACTGTAATGGAACCTCCATTAGGGAGGGTTAAGTATTTCCAGTCAACTATAGGTAAAGTTTGCATCGTTTGAGTTTAGGTTAAGGGTATATGGCTTATACCCCTATGTCTATCTGTTATGAAATTTAGTTGGAGTAATAGTCCAAGTAATAGTCCAAGTAATAAAGAACATAGACAGACATAGGGATATAGCCTCTAGTTATCAACTGCCTTCATTGCCCTTTTAATCCGTTCATCAACATTCCCGACTCGATACCTGCTAAATTCTAGTTTCACCCTAGCTATCATTACCAATACATCCTTGTCATCAATGTGGTTTAACCCTACCTTGGGGTCTCCCTCCATGACTTCCAACTCCCTTAATTCCCTAGCTGTTTTCCCACAGACTGCTAGGGTGATTTTGTCATGAGCGATCGCTGACCTAAAATCATTGGCATTGCAACAGTTAACAAATGACGAATGAGCATCCCTTAAAAATTCCCTAGATTCTAACCATGTCTGGTACTTAATGCCAGTTTCTCTTTCATATTCCTCCTCAGTCTGTATCTGGTTAAAAGCCCTATCACACCTACGTTGTAATGTTTCTTCTACACAGGCATAAGCTAAAGCCTCAGCTGTGATGTTCCCCTTAGCAGTCTGACTAATCCAGAATGCACTAGCTAGGCTGATAGGAATAACCTTGATAGGGTTGTTATTCCCTCCCCTGTTGGATGAATCATTAACCGATGGTATTTTGTAATTTCTATAGTCCTTATCCAGCTTACCTTGTAGCCATTTTTCATCCAAAAAACGTAACATCAAAACCCCTTGTACTCCTGCTGCTTTACCTACCTGAGATTGACTCATCACATATTCCCCAGTAGGTAACTGGAATACCTCAACCTCGATACTTGCAATCTTAATCACTGCACGTTTAGCCTTATTCATTATTTTCACCTTTGTTTTTTAACCTATCAATCTCACTTTGTTCATAATTGTCTTTTTCCATTAGCAACAAATCCCTAATTTCTTTTATTTCAGGTTCATGCTCTCCTACCACTTCTAATCTGATGGATAAAAAATCAAAGAGAGTTGTTGCTTGTAGGTAAGTAAGCTTTAATTCAATCATTCCCGATCACCTCATACTTTTTCTTTAACTCAGCAAACCGTAGATTAATGTCCAGGTATAGACGCTCCTTTATTTCCTCACAGACTTGATTATCAGGACTATAAACCGTGACTCTGTAATTAAATTCATAGTCAGGCAACCAAGAATTGAATTTAACCTTAAACTTGCTAATAGATATCCTGTAATCATTTTTTAAAATCTGACTTCTCATCATTTCCAGCCTCCTAGAGTTACCATATTCATTCCATAAGGAAATAAAAGCTTCAAAACCTTAGCTGACTTCTCAATACTCATCCCATAAAAGTCATATTCCTCCTTTTCATCTTTACTTCTAAACTCACAAATCACCACATCACCCGCTATCTGATGGTCAGGTAACTGGATAGTTACAGGTAACTCTTTGAGTATCCCTAACGCATCGCAGATAACCATAACTTCGGGCATACCCTCAAAGCATTTATAAAGAATACTCATTGATGATTCAGATGATGAATCACCAATATTATTTCTAATTGATTCAACCTTTAAAGCCTCATCATCTACTGGGATTATGGTTATAGGTGTCTCACAAGAAGAAAGTTTGATTATTACCCTAGACATTGTTTTTTACCCCCTATTAACTACCTGTATATGGTGTTTATGGAATTGTTCAATCATCAAATTAACCATTGACTCATGACATAAAATCCATTGTGATAATTCATGGTCATCGGAACAGATTAAAACATTACTTTCGTTCTCCGACATTAATTGTCTGATTTTTTGAAACTTCCTAATTCTTTCAGCTAAGTCTTTAGTTTCGTTTTTAGCTATCCAGACAACCGCAGTATCAAGACTAGAAAAATTGAACGTCACATACATTTTTCTAGTAATAAATTCTTTCCAACAAAACACACACCATTCTATTTTTTCTCTATCCATCCCTTAGCTGTTAGCCTCCAACCTAAAACATTCATTAATCTAATAATTTCAGGCTGATTAGGGATGATATCTAACTCCCCTCTATCCTTGTGGTACGACAATCTAGTTTTTAATTTCTGAGGGTCAATCCTTAACGGTAATCCTGTTCTACCAGCTTCCTCCAATTGTTTATTTAATTGTTTAGAAACTCCTACCTCTTCTTCAATAAAAACCTCTAAATGTTCAATGGTTGCTGTTGATTGGTTGAATATGTTTTTATTCGCATATTCCCAATAAGCCTCTAAATGGTTAATAGCTTCAGGAATTGACCTCCAAGCACCAGTGACCAACCCAGTAACTATTAAATCAATACTCACTAACCACTGTTCAGACTTGATATTGTGTTTAAATTCTTTCTTTCCTTTTTTGGTGAGGATAGTCCTATATTTTGCATATAGCTTGCAATTCTCAGGGTTATTCCAAAACTCCAAGAACTTGTCAGAAATACCATCCCAGTGAATAGAATCAAGGTCGATTCTATCTGTAGAAATGTCAAAATCTTCATAGGCTTTCTTTTCTTCTAGGGTAAATGCCTCATAACTTTTATGAGGAATAATTAACAATCTCCTATGTAATTCTTCAAAGTCAGGATTAAGGTGTAAGTCATCAACTGAAGAGATAATCTTAGGAGAGAAAACAAAAAACTCTCTGTTAGTTCCGTCTGTTTGAGCAATTGAAATTTTATCCGTAGCCCGTGAATACCCAAATAACAACATTTGGTAAATCCTCTCATCCTTTTTCAGGGTTCCAGTGTGGATATTATCCCAAGGTAGAATCGCTCCCTCTTTCTCCATATCCTTGTCATTGGGGTCAATCCATCGCATGTTATCTAATGCATTCCTGATAGCTGAAAATGTATCGGTAGCTGAGAACGTAGAGTTTATCCCATGCAATTTAGCAGCAAATATCGCAGTAGTAGATTTTCCAGAACCTTTACCACCCCAGCTAAAAAGGATAGGTAGAACCCTAGCCCACTTACTAGGGATTAAAAGGTAGGTAGCGACAATAGGCAGCATTAAATCTTTTTGAGGTAGGAGGACAGCCTGACTTAGGATACTGTGGACATTTCCATACAAGCTCATGTCCTCATCCCATAATTCCTCCCAGCTATCCATTTCTTGTCTGTAAAATTCGTTGGGGTCAAGGTAAACTGTTGTAGATTCCATTTCTTTCTATGTTGTTGGAATTACTTGGAGTAATAGTTGAAGTATTACTCCAAGTATTGAAACTAAGACATTAAGGCAATGCAGAGGTCTAGTACTTCTCGTATTGCCTTTTTATTTTCGGCTCCTGATAGAACATCAGCCAATTGGGCTAGATTCTCTACTGGTATGCCTTCATTCATGGCATTGACCTGGGAACAGATAAAACTCATCCTATCGGTTAGCTTCTCAATCTCTGTCTGTCCAGGCTTTCCACCGTACCCACCCTTACCCCAGCTACCTTTACCGTTAGGGGCTTTAATATCTTCAGGCTTGATATGTTCTGGTGTTTCAACAGGTTCTATATCAACAGACATCGATAACATCTGTTTAAGCAATGGTTCAGGTATTGGTTGTCCTTTGGGGTCTATCTTGGTTATGAATAAATCACAGTAGGGGTCATCCTTTAAGTTAATAAACCCCTTATAAATTACCCCCTCTTCTAGTCCATTAAACAAATCACATAACCAACGCTCTAACCGTGATTGTTTAACATCTACTTTGTTCTTTTGCTTATCCTCTTTTTGGTAGTCCTTTTTAGCTAATTTAAACTTCACTAACTGGGGTTCAAATTTCCAGTTTTTATCACCAAAACAACCTATCTCTGTAACTTTAGTAGCGTAAGCAAAGCAGTGATAAAAACCGTCATCCTGACAGAATCCTAACTCATCAAAACTTATTACTGAGTTAGCCTCAGACCATTCAGAACAACCAACCAGAGCGAATTTATCACCCTCTTTTTTCTCGATGTAATACATCTGTTTCATAACATTGCTCCCTGTTTATGTGCGATTAAATGTAAGCAAGCTTTGTACAGTATCTCTGCATGACACTTTTCTAGACCATCAGGAACTACTAGGTATTTTTTGACATTAATACACCAGCATCCCAAGCTATCAATTTCACCCTTTTCTATCTGGGTAGCTAGGTTAATAACCTTGACTAAATAATCTCTTTCCCAGTCATTTAAACCAGTAAAACCTAACCCTGATATCCAATTAGGTACTAGTCTAGTCATCAGCCATTCTCTATATCTGTAGAGAGATTCAGCTAAATTATTGACTATGAACCTAGCTTGTCTATTGTTTTGATATCCCCAAGGGTTCCCTAGTCCTAACGCATACTTGGATCGACCAACATATTTAAGGGTAGGTTCATCCCATAACTCGGAATCTAGACCCATGTCTAAGATGTTCATATATCCCCTATCCCTATCACTTGTAAGTTACAGCCTGGAAGCTTCCAAGTTTTATCACTGACTAAAGTTAGGTAATTGAAATAGTCAGGATGAAATAGCTGTAAGAGTCTTAGGGTTTTACGGAAGTCTGCGAGGGCATAGTTATCGTGGAGTATCCATTCTCCCTTAGCTTCAAATAGCAGTAATCCCCTAGGAGTGAATACCGTGAAATCAACCTTCCAACTTAAAGCAGGGAAAAACTCATCCTCAAAAAGTAACGGTATTTCAAACTGTCTCCTAACATAAGTTTCACCGTACTTTTTGACTAGTTGACAGTAAACCTTGAACTCTAGAACTGAGTCAAAATACTCAAGGTGTCTTTTCTGTTCGGATTTTAGGTGAGTACCAGCGGGAATAACATTACCTGTTTTAGGGTTAAACCAAAATGGGTTACTCTTTATTGTTTTTCTTTTTCTCGTTCCAATGGGCATAAGCTTTACTAACTACCGCTTGAAAATCGTTGTACTTTTGTGGCTGTAGCTGTTCCAGTATTCGAGAAAGGTGAGCAATCACATAGGATTCATCGAATAAAACCTCTACAGGGAACTTATCTTTTTTGCTTTCCCCTTTAATTGGGACTACAGTTTTTAGTCGATATCCTCTCTCGGTCAGCATCGCGGGATGGAGTCCGAACCTTAAAGGATTCCCAAAAATTTCTGTCCAATGTATTTGTTCTTTCATAGTCTCTCTATGTTGTTTGATTTAGTTGAAGTAATAGTCTAAGTATTACTTCAACTATTTTCTACAACAGACTAAGCTGCCTCTACCTCTCTTAATTGCTCATTAGCTACCTCATCCTGAGATTCGCTCAAAAGGTCAGAAACCTTATCCAGCCTGCCATTCTGCAATTCCCAGGTAGCCTTTCTAAATAACTCAATCATCTGTGGGGAGTTCTTTAAAGCCTTCTCAAGTTTTGCCATATCTCCCAACTGCTCCACTTCATTAGCTAAGGTCGATAATTCCAGCGAAGCATGGCGAATAAGCGAGACTATCTGGGTTCTAGGATTAATCACGGATTTCTTAGGCATGTCTTTTAACCTCATCGTTGCCCTACATTTGAGGTTATGCATTCCTTTTTTTTTTTTTCAAGTGCTTGTAATAATCCGTAATATTTTTATTCCGGTTTTTAAAAAACCTTGACATTAAATATTTAAACAAATACGATGTATGGTTTTATTTTTTTTGAATCTATACCATACTTTTTATTTTAAATAAACCCCGAAATTTGGTATTGGCAGGGGTTACAAAATATGCTGTTAAAATATTTACATTTATTTATAAATAGTTTGTGGAAAATATAACCCTGACATAGCCTATGTTTTAACCCTATCTTGTGGATAATTAAAGTTAAAAACTGTATAGAATAAACTTTTTATAGCGACAAAAAAAGAGGGGAGAATCCCCTCTTTCTAGTCATATTTACCGTGTTTTTAATTTGTTAATGAGTGCCTTGACAGCTACTACCTGTTGCTGGGTAGCCTTAACGCTTCTGTCCAGCGACTCTAGGGTTACACCTTGGTTAGTCCCGACATACTCCCAGACCTTAACAGTGACATCTTTGAGGTAAGGTTTAGGAGCGAACGAAATAAGGTATCTATTCTCATCCGGGTAGTTGGGGAACTTGGTAAACCTGTAGATGTGGTATCTATTCAGAACTATCCTTAAACTCTCTCCCTGTGCATGTCCTAGCCCAAAACCTACTAAATATACCTGTAAAAAATCCCCTCCTGAATACCAATGGCTAGATGCTGAAGGGGATGTAATGTATACACCGATA
>NZ_JAECZB010000031.1:0-13911 GCF_016056295.1 Atlanticothrix silvestris CENA357 | reverse complement strand
AATATTGCTAGTGAAAATAATATCAGGCTCAACCGCAGGTATAGGGGGGGACTGGTTACGAGATTCATTAACCCGTAACCTCCAGTCAATGTTATTTTCAAACATTGATTACGTTCCCGCCCCCTCCTGTAAGTCGTTATCCTGTCCTTTCTTCTTAATCAACGCCCGTCTAGCTGCATCAGTTACAGGAACCTCAACATTAGTGCTAGTTTGAGCCGCTGACTGTTTCATGATTCCTGAACGAGAACCAGTAGGGAGAATGAAATAAGGGAAGATTTCAGTATTTCCTGGTGTAGCTTCAATTTTCCCAGGGGGGATTAACTCACCCAAAGCCTCACCGATCGCATAGGTAGGTACAGCAGTGGGAAAGTTGAAACTAATAGTCTGGTAGTTACCTTTTTGGGTTTTCTTCCCAGTCACCAACTTAATATTTTTCCCGTGGGGTACTGCCCTGGCGTGTCCAGTAGTTCTACCCTCTGCTACTTGAGCATCCTTACCACCCAAAGTTGTACCATCTGCTAGTACTTTTGTTCTGGTATACCCCTTGCGTTTTCTAATGATAGTCCCGGTAAAAATCTTGGCTTCGATATCCAAGAACCTAGCGGTTGATAGCTTGCAATAGAAAAAATATTGAGGGTCTGGGTTAGTTCTACCAGCATCATTGGTTGTATTGATCCCCATGATAAATGCGACATGGGGTAACGGTTTTGTTGCCATAAGTTTTATTTATTGTGTATAGGGATAGGGTATATGTATTGGATATACCCTTCAAAGATTGGAATTATACGTAACTTGGAGTAGTGGTATTCAGGTCAACTGAAGCTACAATCTGAACCCCATAGGTAGCGTTATAGAACTGAAGACCGCTAGTAGTATCAGTTTGTACTGTCCCAGTTGTAGGTGCTGGGTATGCGTTTAAAGCCTCACCTACTACAGGAGCAGCAGCCGTATTTTTAGCGACTTGGGCAACATACGCAGCCTGTAGTAACTTAGCGAACATTTCAGCGGTATCAACCCCACTAGGTAAGGGGGCAATTGCATCAAACCAAGTTTTCAATGAAGAGTCAGTAATTTTAGCGGAAATCTCAGCGAAGGTTAAATCAGCTACAGCAGCCATATTTTTCTCCAAATATCAAATCAGGTATTTTTTTTATTGATATCCTGGCAAAAGCAAGCTGTCAACAGCTTTAAAATAAGGATTTCTTGAATAGTGTCAGCAAAATTATTTCTTACAGATTAACCCCTAAGAAATAGTTTTTGTATCAGAAAAAAAACGTATAATTTATGGCTTGAGATACCCTGTCAATTAACCGAAAAGTACGTATATTTTTTCAAAACGCCAAAACTTCAGGATTAGAGAATTAAGTTTTGAAAATTACGTTATCAACGGCTTCACAGCTTTTACCCTCAAAATGTTGACGGCGAAACCGATCGCATGGGGATTCACTCTAGTCAATTATCTTTTTTAAATTAGCGAAATGCTCAATCCTGCGTATGCCACTTGCATACTCAACCAAGCAATAAGGCGCGTTTGCTGTGGTGTACTCAACAATTATGCAGGGTTGGTTTGTTTTCTCGTTTAAATATTTAGCCATTAGTCGAAATTCCTATTTCGTCACATCTGCTTAATGAAACTCACTATCAATTAGCTCCAAGCAAAAAACTGAGCTTTGATCGGCGTTTCTAGTAGCTTAGAAGTAGCAATTTTGGGGTTTTGGGGCTTGTTGCCCTCAAGCACTTGCATAGCGCTCGTTGCAGCGCCAGATACCGCCAACAGCTTATAAATTTTGGCAGCAAGAATAAATATTGAATTATTTTACTGTCAGTCTCCCACCATAGCGTTAATTCGTTTATTGGTGGGATATTAAGGCGATAAAAATATTTCCGTCTTCCGATTCAATTACCCCTTAGTAAATGCGATCGCTATTTGCTTGCAGAAGATATTGAGACGGTTCAATTGTGGGAATCTCTGATAATCCCAGACGTTTTATAACCTCATGAATTGGCTCTTGCCAATGGTTTTCAAAGCGGTAGCCTAATAAAAAATCCGCTTTTTTAGCTAATTTTCGTCCTTTTTGTAGGTTGATAAAAATCGCTTTCATTTGCCAGGGAGCCAGAATTGGATAAAGTAATCTAGCAAACCACAAACTGATTTTAAGTGACTTGCTATAGTTTTGCTCAGCAGCAAAAGCCAGAACGCCGATTTCGCCTGCATAGCTGGTATCAAAACCTAGCAAAACATGAAAAATATCGTGGGTAACAGTGTATCGCAGAGCAAATACATTACGTCGCGCAACATCCTCTAGTTCAGGACTGACATTCAGCGGTTTGAGGTGGTTTGCTTGCATGTGATCAGCATATTTTCGCCCAAAAGTGTCCTGAGGATATTGGCTTAATTCCACCAAATCAATCGCAGGATGATAGCCCACCACCTGTTGTAATTTAGAGGCTATCTCTGGGGAGACTTTTGCTCCTAAAAAATCAGATTTAAGAATGGCAAAATCACCTATGTTTTCTGAGTTTTTGGCTGCTAAAATTGCTTTGAATTGTTTAAACTTGTAAAACATAAGCACTTTTTTGCATTTCTGCTTGATCCCAGGCTTTTCTGTAAAATTTTAGCAAACTCAATTCCCTTCTCTACGAGAGGCTGCGCCAACGGGAGAGGGAACTCTTAACGGGCAACAGGCAACAGTTTGTCCGTTCGTTCCCTCTCACCACCAATGGGTTTGAGTCCCCCACCTATAGGTGGTAAGTCTTGACGGGAGCTTAAATCTCCCGTTACAGACAGTCCCTGTTCCCTGTTCCCTGTTCCCTGTTCCCTATTCCCTGTTCCCCGTTAATTTTGCAGTCAGTTTGTCATAGTATTAACTTGTTCGATTTTCACTCTCAAAGTGTATTAGTTACCATGCCGATGGTTCAGGTTAACGGAATTGACTTGTTCTACGACATTAAAGGAACAGGTGAGCCTTTACTACTAATTGCAGGTTTCTTGTGTGATCATTCTTATTGGTCGCTAATCATGCAATCACTCGTCTCTCGATATCAAGTCATTCGCGTGGATAACCGAGGAATGGGGCGAAGTTCTGCTTCCGACATTCCCTATACTATTCAACAAATGGCAAATGATATTACAGTGTTGCTCGATCGCATCGGTATTGACAAGGTGCATGTAGCAGGGCATTCGATGGGTGGTCATATTGCTCAAGAGTTAGTTTTGGCGAACCCTGAAAAAGTGCAAAGTCTCATGCTACTGTCATCTTTGGCAAAGGGTGATGAACGATTCAACAGCATCATCCAAACATGGGGCGATCTTCCTAATTTTATAGATCTGAAGCTTTATGAAAAAATAATACTACCCTGGATATTTACGGATGAGTTCTACTCTATTCCTGGGATGGTCGAGCAACTAATCGAATGGGCAATCAAATATCCCTTCGCGCCAACAACTTATACACTCTATCATCACAGCAGAGCTATTATTGGCTTTGACACTAGCGATCGCCTAAAGTATATTAATTGTCCTACTCTAGTTCTGGTTGGTAAACAAGATATCCTCACTCCGGTCAAATTTTCGCAAGAACTTGCTCAGGGTATTCCTAACGCCGAACTTGTAGTTCTTGAGCGTGGAGGTCATGGTTTTTTGATCGAGTCACCAGAGGCTGTGGCTTCAGCTATGCTATACGCATTATCTCAAATATCCAAAATGTAGATAAAGAAAATGGAGAGCGTAAAATTAATTACTACTCTCCGCTAAATGGTTATAGATAATCTAAAGCTTATTATATAGCAAACATGTAGCAAGTAACACTCTATTAACCCTAAATTTTTTCAGGTTGGTTTAGCCATATTTTAGCGAGAAGATTAGGAGGTAAATTTAGTGAATTCTCTCTCTGAGCAATTGTTCTTCTAAGGCAGCAATGCGATTATAGGCTGCTGTTAACTGGGCTGTCAGTCGTTGTATTTGAATTTCTGGTGTTAAATTCTTGTCTTTGCTTTGACGATTCATGTCTAGATAAATGCCATCTGTTAATACATCCTTGTGTTCCATTTCTGGATTTAAACGGATTTTTCCTTTCGACTGATAATGTTTACCATCGCTATGTTCTAGATAATTATCCTTTGCTTGTGTATTTGCTAAGGAACACTCTGAAAAAGCTTGAGCAACTTTACCATCAAGCTGCTCAATTACCTGATAGAGGGCATCCAGTTTATGGCTCAAAGTCAGAATCTGCTTTTGTAATGGCTCCATTTAATACCCTCGTCCGCATATTTTCTCTATGTTATTCAATTTACTGGCAATTTTAACCATACTTATGAATTATTTAATTTTTCAAATATTCTGTTGGAATGCGATATCTAAGTAATTATTTATAGATATTAATCAATATTGTTTGTGAGTGTTACCTGATTAATTTTTGAGAAAATTTAAAATATAAGCAATATTTTTCAGAAAAATCTACTAAATTAGTCGATTTTTGCATATTTGCCGCATTTTAAAATAAATATGGCGAAATCATCCCTAAAAACAGCAGTGGCAACTGTCTGAGATTAAGTTGAATAGTTGGCAGTCTCTTGAGATACACTGAGTATTTTTTAGATCAAGCAAAATCATAGAATTATAGCCATTAGGAAACCTTGATAATTAACCATAATAACTAGCATTCACTCAAAAACTTAAAACCTCGAAATGCTAATCTAGTAAAGATCGTGGCTGTTATAGTGATAGTAATTTAATACAAACTTGCCTTAGTGATCTGCCCAAATTCATCTCTACTTTTGTTATCTATGCAGAGAGATTGACAATCTCAAGAATCTGTAGAAAATCTAAAGAATTTGTTTAGAAAGGAACAAGGAACGGGCAACAGACAACACAAGCTTTAGATAATTTATTTTTGAAAGACTCTAACTATTACATAGATCACCATTTTAATTCTCCAAGTTATAATTTTCTATACTTAAATTTATAGGCAAATAAAATACTAATGAATGCTGTAATTACCTGCTTTTTTTCTTACCAAGAGGGGGTAAAGGTTATTCTGTTCGTATTTCTAGCCAAAAAAACCGAAAAATTTTTGGACAGTTGCAATTGTAATCGAGATTAGGTGCTATTTTTAGCGGTATATAAGGCTGAAACAGGTAACGATCTAAGTACAAGACTCTCAACAAGGTTAATGGTGTTGCAGTGGTCGGAATTGTAATTGTTTCTCACAGTAAACAGCTAGCACTTGGCGTGCGAGAACTTGCCAAACAGATGGTTCAGGGTGACTTTCCCATCGCTGTTGCAGCAGGTATTGAAGACTCAGATAACCCACTGGGTACAGATCCTATCCAGGTTTATGAGGCGATCGCATCTGTTTTTAGCGATGATGGAGTATTAGTTTTAATGGATTTGGGAAGTGCTTTAATGAGTGCAGAAATGGCTCTAGAGTTTCTCCCCGAAGCACAGCGAGAGCATGTGTATTTGTGTGAAGCACCCTTGGTAGAAGGTGCAATTGCTGCTGTAGTTGCAGCCGCAGCAGGTAGGAATATTCAGCAAGTGATTGCAGAAGCACGAGGTGCATTAACAGTGAAAGCTACTCAATTAGGTGTAGATAGTCCTCATCTGTCAGTTGTTAGTAGCGATCGCCCCAATAATACAGAGTACCCAACTCAAGAACTTCGGCTGACTGTCAGCAATAGGCTAGGATTACATGCTCGTCCTGCGGCTTTGTTTGTTGCTACAGCTGCTCGGTTTCAATCTCAAATTAAGGTACGGAATTTAACTAAAAATACAGCAGTTGTTGGGGGTGACAGCATTAACCAAGTAGCAATTTTGGGAGTACGTCAAGGACATGAACTAGAAATTACTGCCACAGGCGATGATGCAGACCAGGCACTGGCGGCATTACAAGCATTATTTGCTACCAATTTTGGTGAAGATGATAGCACCTTTGAACCTGCACAAACGGTTAACCACGAAGTTATCTCAGCAACTCCCGGCGAATTATTAGGGATTGCAGCTTCTCCAGGGGTGGCGATCGCTCCTGTAGTTCATTATCAACCATCTGCTATTACTATTACGGAATATCACGTAGATGATCCAGAGGCAGAGTGGCAACGTTTACAAGCAGCTATTCACACAGCTTGCCAGGAAATTCAAGCGGTATTCTCCCAAGCATCTATTCAAATTGGTGATGCTGAAGCTGCCATTTTTGATGCCCATCTCCTGGTTTTAAAAGATCCAGTGTTGCTGGAAGCTGCTTATCAGCGCATTTTAGAACATCATCTCAATGCTGAAGCTGCTTGGCAAGCTGTAGTGGATGAAGTAGCGACTTCCTACCGGACATTGGAAGATTCTTATCTGCAAGAGCGAGTTGATGATGTTGTAGATGTGGGACAAAGAGTGCTGCGATTATTAGTTGGAAATGCTCCGGCTAGTCTGCATTTGTTGGAACCAGCGATTTTGGTAGCGACTGATTTGGCTCCCTCGGATGCTATCGGTTTAGACCCGACAATGGTGCTGGGCATTTGTACTACTGTTGGCAGTGCGACTTCCCACAGCGCTATTATTGCTCGGACATTAGGCATTCCCGCAGTTTTGGGCGTAGGTGGGGAAGTGTTACATCTAGAAGATGGTACACTCATGGCACTTGATGGCGAAACTGGTAAAGCTTGGGTAGAACCAGAACCAGATATCCTTGATGTTCTAGCCGCCAAGCGGGAGGCATGGCAAACTGCCCAACGAGAAGCAAAAGCCAAAGCCCACCAACCAGCAGTGACTCGTGATGGACAGCAAATCAATGTCTTCGCCAATGTTGGCAGCATCAATGATGTGCAAGTAGCTATAGCTAGCGGTGCAGAGGGAGTAGGACTACTGCGTACCGAATTTTTATATTTAGGCAGAACCATTGCCCCTACTGAAGATGAGCAATTTGCAGTTTATCAGGCGATCGCTCAAGTTTTAAATCATCGCCCGTTAATTATTCGGACTTTGGATGTCGGTGGTGATAAGCCACTTCCCTATCTCAATATAGGTTTTACAGAAGCCAATCCATTCTTAGGTTGGCGGGGAATCCGTTTTTGTTTGGATCATCCAGAATTCTTTAAAACTCAATTACGGGCAATTTTAAGAGCCAGTGCCGAACATAATCTTAAAATTATGTTGCCGATGATTGCAACTGTGATGGAGGTACGCGCAGCTAAGATAATTCTGGGTGAAGTGCAGGATGAACTGCGACAAGCTGAAATTATTTTCGATGAAAATCTGCAAGTGGGAATTATGGTAGAAGTACCTTCAGCAGTAGCGATCGCTGATCAGTTAGCTGCCGAGGTAGACTTTTTTAGTATTGGCACGAATGATCTCACTCAGTATGTCATGGCAGGCGATCGCACCAATTTGCGAGTGGCAACTTTAGTGGATGCTTTACACCCAGCAGTCTTACGGATGATAAGACAAACCGTCCAAGCTGCCCATACAGCCGGGATTTGGGTAGGCTTATGTGGCGAACTAGCAGCACACCCATTAGCAGCACCAATTTTATTAGGTTTGGGGCTAGATGAATTGAGTGTGAATCCCCAAAGTATACCGATACTTAAGCAAGCGATCGCTCGATTGAGTGTAACTGAAGCTGAGGCGATCGCTACTTTAGCATTACAACAAGACTCTGCAAATCATGTCAGAGCTTTATTGCAACAATCAACTGTTCCATAGAAAACAAGTAATAGTTCGTAGTAAGCACTTAGTGCTTAGAAAATAAGCACTGAAGTCCTTACTACAAACTTTTAAAGAGCGTCCATAAACTGCCGTACCCTTTCTAAAAGTGGCTGATATTCGAGTTGTTCAGCTAATTCTTGAGCATTTCGATAGCATGATCGCGCCAACTTTTTACGTTTCGTTATGGCGTACAGTTTGCCCATATTCACCAAAGTTGAACTTTCTCCCAAAGAATCACCCAGTTCTTGATAAATCGCGATCGCTTGTTTGTAGAACTTTAATCCCTGCCTGTATTGTGCAAGAATACTGTAGGTAAAACCAATGTTGTGAAGAGTTGTTGCTTCACCAGGGCTATCGTTTAATGCTTGACGTGTCAACAGAACTTGATGGTACAGTACTAGTGCTTCTTTAGGTTGTCCTAGATCACTATATACAGAAGCAATGTTGTTTAAGGTAGTTGCTTCACCAAGCAAATTTTTAGTGGCTCGTTGAATTGGTAGGGCTTCTTGCAGAAATTTGAGAGCTTGTTCAAACTTGCCTAGAGTACAGTAAGCAAAACCAATGCCATTTAATGTTGTGGCTTCACCGGAAAAATCGCCTAGCGATCGCCGCATTGCTAAAATTTGATGTTGTAGCAACAATGCTCGTTTCGGTTCTCGCAATTTTGTATAAATCAACGCCACATCATTGAGAGTAGAAACTTCGCCTTGAGTATCCTGCAATTTCCTGAAGATGAGAACTGCTTTGTCTAAATATTCTAAGGCTTGAGAAAATTGTCCCAAACGGCTGTAAGTGGAACCCAAATTACTCAGAGCAGTGGCCTGGGCGCGATCGTTATCAAGTTCTTGAGCGACTGCAAGCGCCTGATGAAAACACTCTAATGCTTTTTGAGTTTGCCAGCAACCGAGGTGAGCTAAACCAATGTCGTTCAATGTATGACCTTCTCTGGCTCGATCTGGAATGGCTCTAGCTAATTGTAAATTCTCGGTAGCTAAATCGAGATATTCTGAAAATTTTCCTCGCTGGTAGTAGCGGCTGGCTTCATGGCGACGTTGTTCCCACTGTTTGACTTGACTAAAAGGTTGCGTCATCTGTCCTCGGTTGCACTAGAGATAAATAGATGCTTGGGCAGATACCTTTTGGAAATGAACTCCTTTAAGGTTTCCCAAATTTGAGTTAACCATTATTTTCTACCCTTAGATATAAAATGTAAATAGATAAGTCTACCTTTAGATACAAGACGAAAGCAATAATATCTGCATAAAAGCAGCAAAGCATAGATAAATGTAGCTATGCAAAGAAAATTGCAGCATTAGCAATACAACAAGATTCTGCAACTCATATTTAGCCGTATATTATTTACTGACTTTAAATTTTGCGTGTTCTCCCAACCATTCGGATTTGGGATTTTGAGAGAACCATAGCATCTCTAACAATCCCCAAATAATACTTTTGCGAATCAGAGATTGTCTTTGTTGCATTCGCTTACGACGTTCTTCAGCAAAATATGCTTCAGCTGTCATGTCTTTAAGTATTTCAACTCCTAGAGTTGTTGACACCTGTTGATGCCATTTCAGTAAAGATTTTAGTAATTCGGATGGTGGATGGTCAAAACGCTTGACTAAAATGGGAGGCTGGCGAAGAAAAGTGTACCACACTTAATGAAATCAATAGAACAGGGGTTTTGCTGGTTACAAGGAAGTATAAAAATTGCTAAAAAATACTAGTAAAAATAGCTTGTTATCAAGATGCAGAAATTCTTAGGTCTAACCGTTTGCTTATCTGCTGTTATCTCATTTATCCCTACACTAGCCTTTGGCCTTCCGTTTTCAGGAAACCAGACATTAAATATTTTGGCTGAAAAAGCTAAGTTATTCTATGGTTTTATCTCTCTCCAAAACATTAGTTATAGGTAACTTCCTAATGAAGCAGGTTTCTGCAATTTTATTGAGTTTTCTGTTGATGGCTTCTTCTGCGCCTCGACCTACTCAACTGTTAAAAGTGTTTCCTGCGGAGAATTCAGCACAGACCTCCGTACAATTTGTTGGAGCTGCATTGAATTTTACTTTGGGAGAAGAGGCAGAGCGTGGCTCGGTACAACTATTTGTTGATGGAGTAGATGTCACGAAACAAGCTCGGATTAGTGGCACCCGTGATTGGCCTCAGAGCTATTACAAAATTTCTTACACTCCGAATTCTTTTCAGCTAGGCATTCATTGTGCTGAAATTCGATTTCGGACTACAGACAATACAACAAAATCTGATAGCTGGTATTTTTCTATCAAATCTCCTTAATATTAACCAATCCCATTTGTTTAATAATCTATTTGCCACATTCTGATGGCTTTATCAGCACTACCACTGGCAAGAAACCTACCGTCTGGACTAAGAGCAACAGAATTCACCTTTCCTGAATGTCCGGCGAGGGTTTGCAATAATTCACCTGTGGAAATACGCCAAATTTTGATGGTTGTATCAGCACTACCACTAAAGAGGAGTTGTCCATCAGCACTCACAGCTAAGGCTTTTACCTCTTCGATGTGTCCAGTTAAGGTATATAAGAGTTTACCTGTAATGAGATGCCAAATTTTAATAGTTGTATCAGCACTACCACTAAAGAGGAGTTGGCCATTAGGACTTATGGCAATTGATTTGATCTCTGCGTTATGACCATTAAGGGTGCGTAATGGATCGCCAGTCTGGGGGTTCCACAACCTAATTTTAGTGTCAGAACTACCACTAGCCAGGATGGTAGCATCGGGGCTGATAGCTATAGCATGAACAGCAGATGAATGCCAGAGCGTACAAATGCGATCGCCTTTATGGAGATGCCAAATCTTAATTTTATTACTACCACTGGCGAGAATTTGCCCATCGGGACTGATAGCTACAACATTTACTGGTTTTTGATGTCCTAAAAGCGTGTGGAGTAATTTACCTGTTCTCAAGTGCCAAATTTGGACATTACTTTTGGGGTGTTCACAGCTACCAACAGCAAGCAAATTGCCATCGGGACTGACTGCAACAGATGAAACTTCTCCCAAATTTTCTGTGAAAGTACGGATTTGTTTACCAGTTTTAAGGTTCCATAGGTTAATGGTTTTATCGGCACATCCACTCACTAATATTTCACCATCAGGACTAATAGCAATGGATGCGACCTTACCTGAATATTCAGTTAAGGTGTAGCCGAGTTCAGGAGATTTTATAGTGCGTTGGTGTTTAAGATTAGCGATCGCATCTAAAAGCTTTTCAACATCTAGAATACTTTGGCGATCGCCTACTGTCGTAAAATATTCTTTTAAATTTTGGATATATTCTTCATCTTCTATGCCCACAGCTAATTGCATCGCCTCTAGGGGGTTAGCAAATTCCTGGGGTAAGACTTGACGCAAATCTAACCATGTGTATATCGAATATTCAACTTGTTCTTGTGACCAAGAGCGATCGGGTAAACTAGATAAACTCTGAGCTAATTGCAAAGCCAATTCTGGAATCCAGTAACGTAGTTCGTTTTCTAAGGCTTGGTAAACTTCTTTGTAACCTGTAGCAATTGTTTGCACCGATTGCCAATCAAGCATATCTTTGAGCAAACTTGGTAGCAACTCTGGTAATAAAGGAGGTACATCATGATGAACTAAATGATAAACATCAGCTACCCAAGCAGCAACCAAACAGTGGCAAGTCATTAATACCTGAGAAAGCTTTTCAAAATCTTGATGGTTAACTTGATATTGTAATGAGAGTTTACTAATATCAATACCTTGAACTTTCCACTTTTCAGATTTTTCTAAAATCGCCAAATTCAATACATTATCTTTACCTAGAAGATTAATTTCTTCTATATCTTCTCCCAGGGCTAGTAATTCATCTCTAACTTTTTTCCATTCTAAAGCTCGATTTTTGGCAGATTCCTGGACAATTTCTTGATAAGGTAATCGATAAATTGTTTTGTAATAATATTTTTCTTGCCCTAATCCCCAATAAGCAATACGTAAATTTAAATAATCTCCATCATTTTCTGATTCTAAAATTAAAATAGGCTCTGTTCTTAACGCCCCAAATAAAGCTTTGATACTAGATTCACTATGAAAACGTTTACTATCCCAAGCTCCTGCTAATAATTCTGTAGGTCTAATTGGACTTTGGAAAGAGTAGTGTTTATTAACAAACTCTCTTAAACCTTCAGCTAACATTAGCTCAATTTCAGAACTGCTTTCATTTCTGTGGTCAAATGAGTCAAATTGCACTTGTGGAGGAGCAATAAAGATTTTTAATGGGGCGCGACTACAACTAGTAGGAGAATCTAAGATCTGCGAAGGATATAGCCTTAAAGGCCAACTATCCAGAATTTTATGAACTTCCGGTAAATTGAGTACTGTATCTCTTTCTTGTTTGGCTATTTGTAATTGTGTCTCACGGTGATAAACAGCCAACTGCTGTTGCAAGAGTTTTTCTTGTGTAAATCCTGGCACATAATTGTTGATATGAGTTGAAATATTTACAGATTGTGCAAATTCTTGAATTGTTTTTGGCAGTTGATACTTAGTGGTTGCTAGACTCTCTTGTGTTCTCTTTTGTATGAGAGATACAACTATAGGTGCAAACTCTAGGATGAGTTGAATGAGTAATTTTAACCCTGGCTCCATAGGGAAATACCTGTTAAATAAATAACACTAACGTAGTTCTCAAAGATAGATCACAGATTAGCAGCAGAGGCTACCTAAACTATGCTGTTGTAATCTGCTGACTTTCGTTGTTGATTGATAAAGTTAGTAAACATTGCCCATGTTACTACTTTAATGGATCATCTTTGCCAATCAAATAAAGAGTCCTTGAAAAATTATGCTTAAGAATATCCTACTAAATCTAAATGTGAGGTAATTTGACACTTATAGAAATTAAAAAGGCTATTTTGCGTTGTTGTCCCGAATGGACAATTGACTCAATATCCTACCTCGCTGAAGGAGACTTCTGTTCAGCATACGTTGTCAATGATGAATGGGTTTTCCGCTTTGCTAAACACGACAAAGCACGCGCGAGTTTGAAACGCGAATACTGTTTACTCCCCCAACTTGCAAATCGAATTACACTCCCGATTCCATCTTTGCAAATTGCCTACCTTGAAGATAATCCAAAACTGTCATTTATCGCTTACCCGTTCTTACCCGGTCATGCTCTTTCGCAAGAACACTATTTCACACTTGACGAAGCAAGTCGAACCCGTTGTGCAAAGCAAGTAGCGCACTTCCTCAATCAGATTCACTCGGTGGATATAAGGCTTGCAGAGGATTGTCATGTATTAACCAATGAATATGCAAATTGGTGTTCTGATTTGTTGAAGCGATCGCAAGAGAATCTGTTTACAATCCTAGATGAACCAGAATGCCTGTTTCTTGAACGGGTGATTGGGAATTATCTCGAATCATCCAGCAACACCTCAAATTTTCGCTCCACATTGCTGCACGGCGACCTTTCTCCAGATCATGTTCTCTTCGATGATAAAGCGAAGCGGGTCAGTGCCATCATTGACTTTGGGGACATAATGATTGGAGATGCGGCATGGGATTTCCTCTGGATTTATGAGGACTATGGCTTGGACTTCTTGTCGCGGATGCTCCCAGCATATCGTGAATCTGATCAGCCTGCACTGTTGCAGCGTGTATTTCAATTTTCACAGCTGCAAACTATTGACTGGGCTATTAGGTGTCAGCTCAAAGGTGACAATGCTTTTATGGAAGCCATTACACAATTAAGAACGATGAGGGTTCAAGAGGAAGCGCGTTTTACAGAATTGTTGTTAACTTGCGGATTTGCCTAATACCAATTTCCGAAAAAAATGCAATAGATGCGTAGTACTCTGTCCCATTAATCTGAAGGGGTGACAAAGAAGCTACAAAGCAGACTGGATAAGAGACATAGCACGTAGACCCTTGCGAAAATAGGGTAGTTTACTGGGCTTTAAACGCATTAAATCATGAGCTAAATCAGCCCAAAACTCCATTGCACCCACCCATAATTGGCCATACAAACCAACCCAAAATGCGCTATGTCGGCGATGTAGTCGGTTTAATTCCTTCAGACGACCAATATATTTTTGTAATCCCATTTGACGAGAGTTACGACCTGCTAAAACAGCACAAGTATAGGCGATAGCAATTAATAAAATCAGTGCCATCAATCGTTGACCATCAGCAGAAGTAGATTCAAGATTATAG
>NZ_JAECZB010000030.1:756-40442 GCF_016056295.1 Atlanticothrix silvestris CENA357 | reverse complement strand
ATGATCGTCTTCCAAGCAGAACACAACATCTTAATGCACCCCTTCCACATGTTGGGTGTAGCTGGTGTATTTGGTGGTAGCTTGTTCTCTGCAATGCACGGTTCTCTTGTAACATCTTCTCTAGTACGTGAAACAACCGAAAGCGAATCACAAAACTACGGTTACAAATTCGGTCAAGAAGAAGAAACCTACAACATCGTAGCTGCTCACGGTTACTTCGGTCGTCTAATCTTCCAATACGCTTCCTTCAACAACAGCCGTTCACTGCACTTCTTCCTCGCTGCTTGGCCTGTCATCGGCATCTGGTTCACAGCCTTGGGTGTAAGCACAATGGCATTCAACCTCAACGGTTTCAACTTCAACCAGTCTGTGATTGATTCTCAAGGTCGCGTCATCGCTACCTGGGCTGATGTCATCAACCGCGCTAACCTGGGTATGGAAGTAATGCACGAGCGTAACGCTCACAACTTCCCTCTCGACTTGGCTGCTGGTGATGTTGCTCCTGTTGCTCTAACCGCACCTGCTATCAACGGTTAATCACGATTGGTTCACAATTAAGAATCGAACAAAAGGCGCTCTCCTTTTAGGAGGGCGCTTTTTTAGTACGATTTCAGCAAAAGCTAGAATTACCGAAATTAGTTGAGATTTAAGCTATATTGGCAGTCTATTTGTCTTTCAATACATAGAACTAGGTATATGAAAATCTTCTAGCTCTGATACCATTTTCTGTAATTTCCTACTTGCTAGGAAAATAATCGAATAGAAATTAAGTACTTTGATATCTAAGGAGGAGTGAAATGGGACTTAGTGACGGACTTTCGAACCCTGATAAAAAAGCAATGGTTGTCAATGATTGCTGCAACATGATAGAAGCGCAACTTGCTTCCAAGTCAGGTATCAGTGGTATCGCCCTGAAAACTGCCTTTGCGGCTCTTAAAGGAGTTAAGCCAGGATATATTACTTACGTCGTCGAGCAGATTTTGCCACAGTGTTTCGTAGCGATTGATCCTATCTGGAATGAGGGCGTGGAGAAGGGCGACCCCGTTGAATATCTTGCTACGAATCGTTCTCGCACAGCCGACGCGCTACTCAGCGTTACTGATGCAAGGGCTAAAAACGTGAAGCGCCAAATCGTGCGAGGAACGTATGAAAAACTCCGCGGCTCAGCTAAGCAACATGTAGAGGAAGCAGTTCCAGACTTAGCCAAGGTAGTTGATAAGTACACAAAAGTTTAATTAACACAGAAAAGTATTTCTAAGGCAGTAGCATTAACTGTTGACTGTTGACTGTTGACTGTTGACTGTTGACTGTTAACGGTCAGCAATCAACAAACTTAGGAATGATTGATTGTGTAATTTAAAGGCGTAATAGCTTATAAAGCACAGGGCAGCTAGCTACATAAAGCTGATAGCGCTAAATACTTGGGGGAGAATTTTTTAAAAAAGCTATAGCTGCCAAGTCAAAGAAGGTGCTACTTTATGATACTCCTTCTTTGACCAGACATAACTTTGACAAGTTGCATACGACTCGGAATATAAAGATTAGAAGCGATCGCCATAGGCTGTGACAGGACAGTTATGGCTGTAAGTTGTAAGAAACTGGGCTAGATAGAAAAGCCGAGTCAATAGCTAATAGCTGTATGTCTGCAATAGAAAGTTGTAGTTAATAAATTTGCTCGCAGATTAAACTGCTTGATTTACTGTACCAGAATTCCATATCTATCAAGCTTATATTTGCTAGCGATCGCTCTTTATTAGTGGGCAAAATAATTTATATCTCTGGCATCATAACTATTTTGAATAATCAGTGGTAACTTTGATTTCAGTTCAATTCAGAATGATAGTTAAAAATTTTAGTAATCTGAGATACTTTTTTTCAAGCAAATTTTTCACTATTAAAACAATTATTGATTGTAATTACTTATAGATATCTACTTTTTATTTTTTATTTATTAATTAAAACTAAATTAAAAATAAATGTATTCTCTTAATTTATACACAAATTTATTAACTTGATTATATCAAGCTAATATTAGGTTATAAACCAATCTTAATTTTTATATCCCCTATTTGTAAAGTACAAATTAATGGCAATAACTACTACATTATAGCTAAAAATCATTAGAATACTTCAATTTAACTACTATGCTCAGCATAAAACTTTTTAAATTTTTGAACATAGCTGAATATCATTTAAACGAGAGAACCATCTTAGCTTTAACATCAAACAACCGTAAGTATTGTTATTTTTAATACAATTTTTTCAATCAAATTTACATATATATACTGCTTTATTAGGGCGTAAAAACTCAATTAAAAAAATCATTACAACAAACAAAAAACTTATATACATCAATATTTGATTTGTTTTTATAGTCAATACCACACCTTTTTAAAACATAAATTAAATTTAGCTACATTTTCCTTGAGCTTTATGTATATAAGCTTTTGGCAACAAAAAACAGTGAGTTGAATAATATAGTCTAGATATTTTGATATGGCTTCCACTATATATTTAGTATTTTGTCAAGAGGCTGAATTGACTGTTGACATTATTTGACAATTATGCATTATAAGGCATGATAACGAATGTTACCTTTTGCTCAGTACAAACATCTTAAAAAAATGACTTAGAACAATTAAAAATTGTTCCTCAGTGCAATTTGTTCTAATTCAACTCAATCAAAAATATGAGAAGATGCACTAGTCAAAAATTTAGGAGAAGCAACTATTTTTCTGAATTTCCGTATATTCACGGTGAGATTTTCATTTGTTTCAGGTTTATAAAAAGGCAACCCTTAGTGTTCTGAATTCCATCGTCCCTAACGATGACTCGGCTATTAATAAAAATCACTAGTTTTGTGATTTTGGATAAAACGTTGAACTGAAAACCTTGATATAAAAGGGAATTCAAAGCATGGCTATCATTAGCGTTACTACTTCCGCAGACAGCGGAGCGGGTTCTTTGCGAGAGGCAATCTCTTCAGCTCAAGCAGGAGATACTATCAAGTTTGCTTCCAGTCTTGCCAACAAAACCATCAAACTCACCAGTGGGCAACTTGTTATTACGGAGGATATAAATATTGATGGTTCAGGGGCAGCAAATTTAAAAATTAGCGGCAACAATACCACAGGAGTATTTACTGTAGAGCGACAAGTTAATGTCACATTTAATAACTTGACTATTGCTGACGGTAAAACGTCTGGAAGAGGTGGTGCAATTAAAGTTTTTGACTACGGCAATATAAAAGTCACTAACTCTCAATTTACTAGCAATAGTGGTGGTCAAGGTGGAGCTATCCATCTTGGCTTTGGTGGTAGAGCAACTGTAGTTAATAGTGAATTTGATGGTAACGATGGTAGCTTAACAAACTCTGGCTTCAGTAGTGGGGCGATCGCCACCGCTGGTGCTGGTAATCTTGTTGTCAAAGACAGCAAATTTACTAACAACAAGGGAGTAAATGGCGGTGCGATTTATAGCCTACTGGGTACACTGACTGTAGAAAACTCAGTTTTTCTCAAAAATAGTTCAGAAGGTGACATGGGTGGCGGCGCTATCTTCACCGATGGAGCCAATCCTATAGGGCCTGACTCTAGAAAGATCGGTTCTGGAGGTACGATTGTCGTTCGTGGTAGTCACTTTGAAGGTAATAAGACTGAAGGAGAAGGAGGCGCACTCTTTCTTTATGGTTACGGCCCAGATAAAATCATTCTCGAAGACAGCACTGTAATTAGTAACTCGGCCGGCATTAATGCTCAAGGAATTTCCCGCGGGGGTGGATTACGAGCGAACAGTGACCTAACAATTCGCAACGTCACCTTTGCTGATAATACTGCCATCAAGCAAGGTGGGGGTATATGGCTAGATGGTAAATCACCAGTTGACATCATCAACAGCACCTTTTCTGGAAATAGTGTCAGCAAAGATGCAGGTGGAGCAATGTTTATTAACACTAGTGATACCGCCCCCGTTAACATCGTCAATTCCACTATCGTTGATAACTCAGCTGGACGAGCTGCGGGAGCAGCTTGGGTACGAAATGCAACTGTCCCTGTAACACTCACCAACTCGATTGTTGCTAACAACACCTCAGGTACTAAAGCACAAATGCAAGTTGACTTTGAACTGAGAGATGGTGGCGGCAATATTGAATATCCCGGCCCACCAGTATCGTGGGGTACGCGAGTTGTAGCAGGTAGCGAGATTGTTGACCCGATGCTTGATTCGCTAAAAAACATTGGAGGGGTTTTAGTGCATCCCCTTAAATCAGACAGTCCTGCAATCAATGCTGGCAAACGAGGTAGCATCATACCCACGGTTGACGCAGGAATGGTACAGCGAGATAGTAAACCAGATATTGGTGCCTTCGAGGCGAATGTCAGTAGATCTAATCCATTGAGTGGAGTCATCAGTCAATCCAGTAGGAGTTCTACGAACAATTTCATTTATGGCACTAAAGGCAAGGACACATTAGTTGGTAGTAATGGTAACGATATCCTGATGGGTGGCTATGGTAACGATGTCCTGATTGGTGGAGGTGGTAGCGATGTTCTAATTGGCGGAGAAGGTTATGACCGATATGTCTTCCAATATTCTTCAGAAGGAGGTGATATTATTATGGGTTTTGAGCGAACAAGAGATGTCATTGATCTCAGCCCAATTTTTAATAGGGCTAACAATACTAGCTCTAATCCTTTCAAAGATGGCATACGATTAGGGCAAGTTGGCAGTAGTACCGTTGTTAACTTTGACACGAATAATGATGGTATCTGGTCTGATGATGTAGTGACGCTAAAGGGCATCAAGGCTGGCAGTTTAACTGCTGACAATTTTCTTCTTTAAAGTCAAAATTCCCCTTGTCAAGAGAGTTAGAGGGATAAAACTTTAACCGAAAAGTATTGCAGTATATCTCCTCACGCGATCGCTTATGATGAGCGATCGCTGCTTTCTATAATTAAATGGTCAGAAAGAAAACTATCAGGACAATGCTGAGGGCAAAAGCAAACAACAGTGCATATTCAAATCGGCGACTAAAATATCCCACAGCAGCAATTAAGCTGACAGCAAGAATCGCAATGCCCAAATATTGTTCGCGTTGCAAACCTCTGGCAATGAGGGGATCTGGGGGAGTAGGACTAGGAGCCGGAATTTCTTCAATTGTGTCTGGCGATCGCTGTAACATTAAAAATTCTAAAGTTACTAAATTCATAAAATAAGTATTTATCTGTAAACATAAATGTCTTGATTCAGTACTACCCATTAAATTAGATTACTAAGTAATCAGTTCTGGGAATAATTTATGAAAATACGAACCTACAAAACAAGTGATACCGCAGCAATCATGAGGTTGTTTTATGATACTATCCATGAGGTAAATATTGCTGACTATACAAAAGAACAAGTTGATGCTTGGGCCCCAGCAAATATAGATACTGAAGCTTGGATTAGCAGCTTAAAAAATAAATTTACTTATGTAGTAGAAGAGGATGAGCATATTATTGGTTTTGGGGAACTAGAGAGCAATGGTCACATTGATCGCTTCTATTGCCATAAAAATTTCCAAAAAAAAGGTGTAGGTACAAAAATTATTGAAACTATTGAATTAAAAGCGAGATCTTTAGGAATTAAAAAACTATTCACAGAAGCAAGTATTACAGCAAAGCCATTTTTTTTGAATAAGAATTTTATTGTCATTAAGAAACAAGAAGTAGAACGTAGAGGACAAATATTTATTAACTTTGTCATGGAAAAAGCGCTTTAATTTTAAGGGAGAAAACTCAGTTAAATAATTATAATTAATGACTTGTTCATCATTAACGACCTAAAATTATCCTCCTAAAATTATCCTTTTGATTTAGGTTGTTATTTGCCTTGGAAGAGATAATCACTAATAAAACCACGTTATTAATTGTTTCAGACTAAATGCTTAATTTTTATATATGCACTATTTCCAAAGTTTTATTTAGAATACTATTAATTGCTTGGAGTTAAATCTCTCTGAAGATTGATCTTAAATAAAAGATTTTAGAAAATAATTTTTTTTATTAAAGGAGATTATGTAAGCAAGGAATCAAAAAAAATTAAGTAATGACATCAAAAAAAGACATAAAAAAAGATCCTGTTTATCGTAACCGTTGGTTTGAAAGAATAATTGCCATCTTGGCATTGCTGAACTTATGTTTGGTCGTTTTTGACATGACCTACATACATTTGCGTGATTTATATTTACAAGTATTGCCAAGTCTGACCCAGGTATATGACCCTATTGAAGACATTCAACCCCACCCAGAAACGCAAAACTACCTCAACAAGGTTACAGAATTAGAAACACAGGTTTTACAAACTGGTTTGTCCTCACCCCCAGTAGAAAGCTTGCTTGAGGAATTACGTCTTCTCAGTAGCCGCATGATTGAGGATAATCCGTTTGATGCGGTGAATAAAAGCGGTACTTTAGCCAAAATTAAACATGAAATTCGTTTGCGTACAAATGAACAATTTGCTAGAGAAGCATTTACTAAATTTTGGAGTCAAGCTTATTTATCACAACAGAATTGGCAATCAGAAATTAACTTTTTTAATTCTAAAATTAGACCTCTGATTCAAAGTAATTATTATCGTGATATTGGCAGATTCGGCAACTTTGTCAATCATTTTTGGTTGATTGATTTACCATTTGTAATCATTTTTGCTTTGGACTTTTTGGCACGAACTTTTTACATCAGTCGTCGTAATCCTAATTTAAACTGGTTGGAAGCGATGCTACGACGCTGGTACGATATATTTTTATTACTTCCCTTCTGGCGTTGGTTACGGATTATTCCGGTAACTATTCGTCTCTACCAAGCTGATTTGTTAAATCTTGAGCCTTTGCGATCGCAACTTAACCATGACTTTGCAGTGAGTTTTGCTGAAGAAATCACTGAAATGGTAGGCATTCAGTTGATTGATCAGATGCAAGATACTATTCGTCAGGGTGAGTTGGCACGCTGGTTATTTCATCCTGAAACCCGCAAACCTTACGTTCAAGTCAATGAAAGGAACGAAGTAAAATTTATAGCTACTCGTTTAGTCAACATCGGTATCTATGATGTTTTACCTCAAGTCCAGCCTAACTTAGAAGCCTTGATACATCATACTATTGCAAGCACCTTCAAAGATTCTCCAGCTTACCAACAAATACAAAATATACCTGGTCTTAATCATTTACCGAATCAACTAACAGAAAAGCTAGCTCGCAATTTATCTCAATCAGCTTATAAAAATTTAACTAAAGCGTTGTCAGATCCAGTCGCAGCAGAACTTACCTCTCGTCTCATGACAAATTTTCGTGATGTATTAGAAATGGAATTACAGAAAAAGCATAACACTCAAGAATTTCAATCTTTACTAATCGATATGTTAGAAGAAATCAAAATTAACTATGTTAAAGGTATTGCTGATTCTGGAGTTGAAAAAATATTAGATGAAGCAAACCAGATTCATAAAATCCTTTACAAATAATACAATGAAAAAGATATTTTAGCTTAAGAAGACACAGCTTGCAGATGTGAAAAACGAGATAAATATTCCCAACTAATAGCTTGGTTACGCCCAGTAGCTTTAGCATGAAACAAGCATTGATCAGCGCGATGCAGTAGGCTAAGTCCTTTATCATCGTCACCGACTTCTAGGCTAGCAGTGCCCAAGCTAATAGTAATATCAATAGTTAGTTGACTGTTAATGACGAATGGTTGCTCGCTAACTACACGATTGAGGCGATCCGCTACTAATAGTGCTTCGTTACCTGTGGTATGAGCAAGAACTACTACAAATTCTTCGCCACCATAACGAAATGCGGTATCTTGTGACCGTAGATTATGCCGCAGTCGGCTACATAGTAACTGCAAGAGGCGATCGCCAACTAAGTGACCATAGGTATCGTTAACTTTCTTAAAATAGTCGACATCTAAAATAATCAAACTCAAAGGTATACCGTGATTTTGAGCTTTTTGAATTTGTCTGGGTAAATCCCATTCCAACGCTCGACGATTATTAAGTTCTGTTAACGAATCAGCTAAAGCGATCGCTGACAACAAATCATTTTTCTGAATTAGATCACGATACTTTTGCGCTTTACGCAAACCAACTGTCAAATGAGCAAGTATTAGGTACTCAGTTGCTGTTGAGCCTGTCCAAGAATGGCCTATCTTGTCTTCAGGAAGCTGCCAAATATAAGCATCAGCTCCTTGATTCAGGATGATAGCTGTCATCTGCAATTCCCACTCCCAGCCATATTTACTTCTATTAGCCAGTTCTTCAGGACGATCCTCTAGGAAAATAGAGTATATCCAAGATAGCTGGGTCTGTTCTTTTAACCAGCCACACAGTTGTATGCTGCCATCCAGACTAGCCTGCACAAGTATGATATCGGGCGGCGTAATTTGAATGTGCGCTACTGCCTGATGGGCATCAGTAATAACTTCTAAAATATAAGCGGTTGTATTACGGATATGATCGGGAAGTGTGGCAAGAAAGTTATTACTTCCAAAGACCAGAATGGAAATCTTCATTGCTGTGCTTTGCGCCCTATTTCAAGCTAAAACTTACTAGTATTTATTCCGAATAATAGAATATATTCGGTATTTTTTTCACAGAGCTATTACCCTATATTTGATAGTCTTAGCGCTAAATTCATAATCACCTAATAATTTTAATCTCCTCTTAATGTGTTGCGTTTATGACAATTTTTAACACCTTATTCTCTGATAATTAATTTCTGCTGTTCTATATTTCTTTTAAAACAGTATAAATACTGAATCTCATCTTCCAGGAACAAATGAATACTGTAATTACCAGGTGTTAGTTATCTAAAAGCATTGCCAAAATCAGCAATTTATATTCCACTAAATATATAAAGACAGAATATTGAGTTAACGATAAATCTTAAAATAAAATAAAAAATTTATTTTATCCGTAAAAACCGAGATGTGTCCTAAATACAACAAGTGTTATATACCATAAAGTGATAAAGCAGCTTCCCTTAAAGGAAGCTGCTTTTGAATAATATATTAGTATATACACTTATTTAAGTTATGTGCTTAATTATATTTTTAAATTTGATTACTATATTTGTGCATAATCATAAAATAATTTGTATTTTTGTTCTAGATTATCCAAATATCAAGTAAATATACATAAAAAATTACTTAACAACATCCTCGATAAAACCTGTTTATTGCTTACTATTTCGTCTAGTTAATAGATGGAGTTATCGAGGATAAATTGTCTGATATTAGCTAGGTTATCTAAACTTTATACAAAATTTAGAAAGTATGATTAATAGCCTTCTATCTTGTAACCAGCAGCAACAATTACCTGTTTGATAGACTCTTCCGAAGCCGCAGAATCCACAGTAACAGTTTTGGAGTTCACATCTACATTTACCTGAGCATCAGGTTCCATTGTGTGAATAGACTCGGTAATTTTCGTTGCACAGGCATCACAGGCAATATCTGGAACTTGCAGTTTGAGTGACATTACTTACCTCATAAATAAAATCTTAATTTCTATTGAAGATATTAATAGTATTAGTACGAGTAGCGATCGCACATCTTACTGAAGTTAGAACAGTACGTACCAGTAGGACATAACTACCCACCAGCAAAATTTACTGGCAGCAAAACGAAACAAAATGCAAAAATATATAAAGCTAGCCAAAAAGTGAGAGATGAAGTACGAAAAAATAACTAGCTGCTTCATGCTTCACACTTCATACTTAAATACTTAATACTTCAGTCCACCCATGTCTTCTAATCCCCAGAAACTCAGCGGTAACGAAATTCGCAACTTATTCCTTGATTTCTTTGCTGGGCGAGGACACCAGATTCTCCCAAGTGCCTCCCTTGTGCCAGAAGACCCAACCGTGCTGCTGACGATCGCGGGGATGGTACCATTTAAACCTATATTCTTAGGACAGCGCACGCCAGAATTTAAGCGGGCTACTACTTCCCAAAAATGCATCCGCACCAACGATATTGAAAATGTCGGACGCACCAAACGGCATCACACATTTTTTGAGATGCTGGGTAACTTTAGCTTTGGTGATTATTTTAAAGAACAAGCGATCGCCTGGGGTTGGGAAATCTCCACACAAATTTTTGGATTTTCTCCCAACAACCTAGTTGTCAGCGTCTTTGAAGAAGATGATGAAGCCTTTAATATTTGGCGTGATCAAATTGGTGTCCCAGCAGCCAGAATTAAACGCATGGGTGCAGATGATAACTTTTGGGCTATGGGTGCTACAGGCCCTTGTGGCCCTTGTTCGGAGATATATTACGACTTCCACCCCGAACGCGGCGACGACAACATTGATTTAGAAGACGATTCCCGATTTATCGAGTTTTATAACCTCGTCTTCATGCAATATAACCGTGACGCGTCCGGTAACTTAACACCACTGCAAAATAAAAACATCGATACTGGGATGGGTTTGGAGAGAATGGCGCAAATTCTCCAACAAGTTCCAAATAACTACGAAACTGACTTAATTTTTCCTATCATTCAAACAGCAGCGCAAATTGCTGGTATTGACTACCACAGCAGCGACGAGACAACCAAAGTCTCCTTAAAAGTGATTGGAGATCATGTTCGCGCTGTTGTTCACATGATTGCTGATGAAATCCGCGCCTCTAATGTGGGACGGGGTTATGTGTTGCGGCGATTAATTCGGCGGGTAGTGCGTCATGGGCGATTAATTGGGATTAGTGGGGAATTTATCACCCAAGTTGCCGAAACTGCGATCGCTCTTTCAGAATCAGCTTACCCCAATGTGCGTCAACGAGAAGCCGCAATTAAAGCCGAATTGCAACGGGAAGAATCAAATTTTCTTAAAACTTTAGATAGAGGCGAAAAACTCCTAGAAGAAATCATTCAAGAGGTAAAACAGCAAGGAAAAACCTTCATTAGCGGTGAAAGCGCCTTTACCCTGTATGACACCTACGGTTTCCCCCTAGAACTGACTCAAGAAATTGCCGAGGAAAACAATCTCACCGTTGATGAGGCAGGCTTTAATGTAGAAATGCAAAAGCAGGTGGAACGTGCCAAAGCAGCCCACGAAACCATCGATTTAACTGTGCAAAGTTCCCTCGATAAGCTAGCAGAACACATCCACGCCACCGAGTTTTTAGGATATACCCAACCTGCGGCGACAGCGAAAGTTGAAGCAATATTAGTAGATGGAGTTTCTCAAGAAGCAGCAGAAGCGGGGACTCAAGTGCAAATTGTCCTTGATCAAACACCATTTTATGCTGAATCTGGGGGACAAATCGGCGATCGCGGTTATATTTCTGGTGATGGTATTGTAATTCGTGTTGAAGACATGAAGAAAGAATCTGATTTCTTCATCCACTTGGGACACATCGAACGCGGTACACTGCGCGTAGGTGATACCGTCACCGCCCAAATTGATCGTGCTTGTCGTCGTCGCGCCCAAGCTAACCATACCGCAACGCATTTACTGCAAGCAGCGTTGAAAAAAATAGTTGATGAAGGGATATCACAAGCTGGTTCTTTGGTTTCCTTTGACAGGTTGCGCTTTGACTTCAACTGTCCTCGCGCTTTGACAGCTGAAGAAGTCCAACAAATTGAGGAACAAGTAAACACTTGGATTGCTGAAGCACATGCTGCGAATGTGGAAGTCTTACCTTTAGCAGAGGCCAAAGCTAAAGGCGCTGTAGCCATGTTTGGAGAAAAATACGGTGATGAAGTCCGCGTCATCGATTTCCCTGGCGTGTCAATGGAACTCTGCGGTGGAACCCATGTCAGCAACACTGCGGAAATTGGCGTTTTCAAGATTATTTCCGAGGCTGGTGTTGCTTCCGGGGTGCGGCGGATAGAAGCTGTTTCGGGGCCAGCGATATTAGATTATCTCAATGTACGAGATAAAGTAGTTAAAGATTTAAGCGATCGCTTTAAAGTTAAACCCGAAGAACTACCAGATAGAATCACAAGTCTGCAAACCGAACTGAGAACCGCAGAGAAACAACTAGAAACTCTAAAATCGCAACTAGCGATCGCAAAATCTGATAGCTTGCTGGACACTTTAGAAACAGTGGGCGATCATAAACTTATTGTTGCCCAACTCGAAGACGTTGACCCCGAATCTTTGAAAACTGCAGCAGAACGCTTACTGCAAAAAATCGGTAACGGTGCAGTAGTACTAGGTTCTGTTCCGGAAGCCGGGAAGGTAAGTATAGTTGCAGCCTTTAGTGCAGAGGTGAATAAAAAAGGACTGCAAGCTGGTAAATTTGTCGGTGCTATTGCGAAGATTTGCGGCGGTGGCGGCGGCGGTAGACCGAACTTAGCCCAAGCCGGCGGACGCGATGCGAGTAAGTTACCAGAAGCTTTGGCAAAAGCGCAGAGTGATTTGCGATCGGCGTTGAGTTAATCGTATTCTCTTGTGGGGCAGGCAGCATTCGATTAAGCTCACGCCAAGTCTTGCCTGCCTGGATAATAAATTCATCATTCAATACTTCTATTTTGATGAGATGGCTTAGTTTCATCATTTCATTTTTGCATGCCATCAATGGATAAATTTGAGATCTTATTAGGGTGCATTTACTAATATATATAGGACTTACGCAACAACTCTCTGAAACTCCTATTTCTCGGTGTCCTCTGCGTCCTCTGCGGTTTAATTTTCCGTTACTGGTGCGTAAGTCCTGATATAAATTATATGAACATCAGTAATTAAAAAACTATAATTGTGTTTACTTTGGCTAAATCAATATATTTTTGCAAAAATACCCATTCCATGAGACAAGTAAGCTAAAAGTAAAACATCTATGACCACAGATAAAATTTATGGGGCATAACTTTAAAGCACTGGCAGAACTTTACAAAACTGCTCTTTTAAACGATGTACTACCATTTTGGGAAAAACACTCCCTTGACTGGCAACAAGGTGGTTATTTTACCTGTTTAGATCGCCAGGGTAAAGTTTATGACACAGATAAATTTATCTGGTTACAAAATCGCCAAGTGTGGACTTTTTCCATGTTGTACAACCAACTAGAAAAAAATGAAAATTGGCTCTCTATTGCTAGCAACGGTGCTAATTTTCTTGCCCAACATGGTCGAGATGGTGATGGTAACTGGTACTTTGCTCTAACCCGTGAAGGGAAACCGTTGGTTGAGCCTTATAATATCTTTTCGGATTGCTTTGCAGCGATGGCATTTAGCCAATACGCCCTAGCCTCTGGCGAAGATTGGGCTAAGGATGTGGCTATGCAAGCTTACAATAATGTTTTGCGCCGCCAGAACAATCCAAAAGGCAAATATAACAAGACTTATCCTGGCACGCGTCCAATGAAATCGTTAGCTGTACCGATGATTTTAGCTAACTTAACTTTGGAAATGGAATGGTTGCTGGCGACTGAAACTCTAGAGAATGTCTTGGCTGCGACTGTTCAAGAAGTGATGAGTGATTTTTTTGACCCAGAACGGGGACTGATGTACGAAAACGTTGCTCCTAATGGTTCCCACATTGACTGTTTTGAAGGAAGGTTAATTAACCCTGGTCATGGCATCGAAGCTATGTGGTTTATCATGGACATTGCCCGCCGTAAAAACGACACCAAAACCATTAACCAAGCCGTTGATGTGGTGCTAAACATCCTCAACTTTGCTTGGGATAGTGAATACAGCGGACTATACTACTTTATGGATGCAGATGGTCATCCCCCACAACAACTGGAATGGGATCAAAAGTTGTGGTGGGTTCACCTAGAGTCTTTGGTAGCATTGGCAATGGGCTATCATTTGACCGGACGTGAAGAGTGTTGGGAATGGTATCAAAAGATGCATGATTACGCTTGGTCACACTTTGCCGATCGCGAATTTGGTGAGTGGTTTGGCTACCTTAATCGCCGTGGAGAAGTGCTATTAAATCTCAAAGGTGGCAAATGGAAGGGCTGTTTCCACGTACCCCGTGCGCTGTATCTTTGTTGGCAGCAGTTTGAAATGTTGAGTGCAAAGACAGTTTAATTTTTGTTAAAAAACTCAGGTGGGGTATTTTATCCGAACCGTATTGATATAGCGTTTCTTTGCTGGGTGTAGTACACCTTTTAAGAAGAAAGGGGCTAAAGACTAGGGGCTAGGGGCGAGCGTAATGTACTTTCTTCATAAGAAATATGCTGTATAGCTCTTGACTCTTGGCTCAGGAAAGGGGGTAAGATACTTCCTTACAATTAGCCTTTTATAAGTTAATCTTCTGAGATGTTTCATAAGGTATTTGCTGATTTCTTCAGCGTTGATAACCTTATGTTTATAATCGGCTTTATCAAAAAACTGTTAAAAAATCTAAAAGTTTTAGTAAATATACTCACGGCAATTACCACTCTTGTATTTTTAGATAAACGTAGTTTTTTAGATACTTTATAAAGTATGGGGAGTCTAGTATATGAAAGTACTGGTACTGAGTTGGGAATTTCCGCCGAGGATAGTTGGAGGGATTGCGCGTCACGTTGCGGAATTGTACCCAGAACTAGTAAAACTAGGACATGAAATTCACCTGATTACAGCGGAGTTTGGTCAGGCATCGATGTATGAAGTAGTCGAAGGAATACATGTACATCGAGTCCCAGTGGGAATTAGTAATGACTTTTTTCACTGGGTGGTTAATCTTAACCAGAGTATGGGACATCATGGCGGTAAATTAATTTTGGAAGAAGGGCCGTTTGATTTAATCCATGCTCATGATTGGTTAGTAGGGGATGCTGCGATCGCTCTCAAGCATAATTTTAAAATACCTTTAATTGCCACAATTCATGCTACCGAATATGGGCGTTATAACGGTATTCATACTGACATTCAAGGATATATTAGTGGCAAAGAAAACTTACTTGCCTACAATGCTTGGCGGATTATTGTTTGCAGCGATTATATGCGGCAAGAAGTAGAACGAGCGTTACACAGTCCTTGGAACAAAATCGATGTGATTTATAACGGTATCCGAGCCGAAAAAAAACAACACCACGAAGATTTTCATGCTCAAGCTTTTCGCCAGCAATTTGCTGAAGAACATGAAAAAATTGTTTACTATGTCGGTCGTATGACTTATGAAAAAGGTGTACCTGTGTTGCTTAATGCTGCTCCCACAGTACTTTGGGAAATGGGGGGTAACGTTAAATTTGTCATCGTTGGTGGTGGCAATACTGACCATCTCAAGCGTCAAGCCTGGGATTTAGGAATTTGGCATAAGTGCTATTTTACCGGCTTTCTTTCAGATGAATATTTAGATAAATTCCAAACCGTAGCTGACTGTGCTGTTTTTCCCAGTCTTTATGAACCCTTTGGTATTGTTGCTTTAGAAAGCTTTGCTTCTCGTGTTCCCGTGGTGGTTTCCAATACAGGGGGTTTTCCAGAAGTAGTAAAACACGCTAGAACAGGTGTTGTTACCTGGGTCAATAATCCTGAGTCTTTAGCTTGGGGAATTTTAGAAGTTTTGAAAAATCCCGGTTATCGACAATGGTTGATTGATAATGCTTACAAGGATTTAGAGAAACGCTTTAGCTGGCCAAAACTAGCCAAACAAACAGAAGATGTTTATCAGCGAGTTGTACGAGAGCGATCGCAGATTGTATGGTAGTAAAACGCCGAGTAATACCAAGGTTTACGCAGATTAGCGCAGAAAATTAATAGTGACTCTGCGTTAATTGGCGTAAAAAAACAGTACAAACCCTGTACGCTGGAAATTTTGCCCTGTCTGGTGCGAAAGTTAGCAATAATTGCAGTTTGCACCAAAAGCTGACTATGACAAAGGCATTTTCAAATATAGCAAGATGGTTGAAGACTGTAGGAACTAAGCTGATGAAGATGGGAGCTTCAATCATAACCCGTCTTACAGCATACCTGAAACCCGACTTCCAAGGCAACACTCTTGATACTTTTGATGTTCATCCCACGTTAGCTGGCCCCGTCCTGAATATGGGTGGAGGTGGCATTGATGTAGAGGAGGCTATCCAGTGGATGATCAACCAAGTGAGAGGATCTACTAACTACGCCACCAAAGTTAACGTTGTTGTGCTTCGCACTTATGGTGATGACGATTACAATCGGCTCATTTATGCCATGAAAGGTGTGAACTATGTAGAGACTCTGGTTATTAGCAATAAAAACGATGCTAATAAAGCTGAGATTGTACAAAAAGTTAGAAATGCTGATGTCATCTTCTTTGCTGGTGGCGACCAATGCCAATACATCCGTAACTGGAAAAACACCAAGCTAGAAACTGCTATTGAATCAGTTTATGCCAAAGGCGGTGCTATTGGTGGTACTAGCGCGGGAGCAATGATCCAAAGTCAATATATCTACGATGCTTGTGCTTCTTCTGAAGAAGGCATTGAAACCAGAGATGCACTTGCAGATCCCTACAAGGATATTACCTTCACTTACAACTTTTTCCCTTGGCAGTATCTCAAAGGAACCATTATAGATACCCACTTTGACAGGCGTAAAAGAATGGGTCGAATTATGGCTTTTATTGCCCGTCAAATTCAAGATGGTGTCTCACAAAGTGCTTTAGGAATAGCCATTAGTGAGGAGACATCGGTTGTTGTAGATAAATACGGTTTGGCAAAAGTTATAGGTAGGGGTGCAGCATATTTTGTACTGGGAGATCATCCGCCAGAGGTATGCAAACCCCGAACTCCTTTAACATTCTCCAACTACAAAATTTGGAGAGTTCCTCGTGGTGATACTTTCGACCTGAGCAACAAACCAACCAGAGGTTATTATCTCAGAAGTGTTAAGCAGGGAAGGTTTAGTTCAGATCCTTATTGAAAGTTTGGAGTTATTTACGCTACACGGGTCAGTGGTCAGTGGTCAGTGGTCAGTGGTCAGTGGTCAGTGGTCAGTGGTTAGTGGTCAGTGGTTAGTGGTTAGTGGTCAGTGGTCAGTGGTCAGTTGTTAGTGGTCAGTGGTTAGTGGTTAGTGGTCAGTGGTCAGTAGCAAATCCGAGAAACCGCAGGGTAACAAGTGTCGTGCGACTGTCGTCGGCTAGTCCAACTTGCAGCAACTGTTGTCAAGTGGGGTTGGGGTATTAAACCAGATCAAAAACAACTAACAACTGACAACACTTCAACAAGCTACTTCGGCTGCGCTCAGTACAAGTCAGTGCATCGCTGACAACTGACAACTAACAACTAACAACTAACAACTGACAAAACTCTATCCCCTTGTGGGTAAAGTTCTTGCTCTACACCAATGTTGCCTGCTTGCGTAAACTTTGAATAGTAGCGATCGCATGTTTGGCTACAACATCAATCTCTACTTCAGTATTAAAACGTCCAATGCCAAATCGCACTGAAGCATAAGCTAGCTGTTGGGAGTTTCCTAAAGCGGTGAGAACATGGGAGGGTGCTGTGGTTGCTGACGAACAAGCAGAACCAGAAGACACCGCCATCACTGGCTGCAATCCTAGCAACAGTGCAGCTCCATCCACTCCCTCAACGCTAATATTTAGGTTTCCTGGTAATCGCTGAGTAGGATGTCCATTTAGGTGAATTTTTTCTAATTGGGAAAGTGCTTCCCACAATCTTTGTCTTAAGTGGGTGAGACGTTGGGTTTCTGTATTTTGTTCTTTTAAAGCTATTTCTACAGCTTGGCCAAAGCCGACAATTTGGGGTGTATACAAAGTACCTGAACGCATCCCTCGTTCATGTCCCCCGCCATGCTGTTGAGGAGCGATTTGGACTCTGGGATTGCGTCTACGGACATATAGCGCCCCAATGCCTTTGGGCCCATAAGCTTTATGTGCAGTTAGCGACATTAAGTCAATTTTCATCGCTTGCACATCCAGAGGAATTTTACCAATAGCTTGGGCTGCATCTGTGTGAAATAAGACCTGGCGATCGCGGCAGATTGCGCCAATTTCAGCTAAAGGCTGTAACACTCCTATTTCATTATTTGCAGCCATCACTGATACCAAAATCGTTTCGGGACGAAAAGCTCTTTCTAATTGACTTAAATCAATCAGCCCATCTTTTTTAACTGGTAGAATAGTAATATCAAAACCGAGGGTCTTCAAATATTGGCAAGGGTCAATAACTGCATTATGTTCAGTCGCAATAGTTATAATATGTTGACCTTTCTGAAAATAAGCTTCTGCAACACCTTTAATAGCTAAATTATTCGCTTCTGTCGCACCGCTCGTAAAAACAATTTCTTCTGGTGTGGCGTTAATTGCTGCTGCTAAGGTTTCCCGTGTTTGTTTGACAGCTGCTTCTGCTTCCCAACCGTAAACATGACTAATACTGGATGGGTTGCCAAATTTTTCTGTGAAGTAGGGCAGCATTGCTGCTAACACCCGTTCATCTACAGGTGTAGTAGCATGGCAATCGAGATATATAGGGTGATTAGACATAAAATCAACTCAAAATTTCACTTAGGTTTTTTAAAATACTAAGAACTTTATACAATTCATTTTCTCGCTTTAAAAGCGTAAATTCATCAGACATAGCATACTTAACTATATTTTCCTTAGCTAGTTTCAAAAAAATAAAATGGCTACCATTAGTAACTAATCCAAACACAGGCTTTTCTGGATGAGGATTCGCTAGCATGTAAGTAAGTGCTTGAGGAATAGTTTCCAAAAGGGAAAAACTAGGTTTTTTGGCTTCAATTACTAATAGCCATAATTGTTCTTGAATAACTAAAACATCAATTCTACCTCTGACAATTTCTCCTTTATCTTCCGCAGATATTTCTATCGATTGTTCACTTCTAATAAAAAAAGGTTCATCATAAAATCCAGCTAGACTGAGTAAAGGAGATAATACTACTAACTTTACCGTTTCTTCTGACAAAGGAGGATGTTTAACTAAACGGAGAAAATGAAATTTTACTTTGTCTAAAGATTGTTTTTCTAAAACGGTAATTTCTGGTAATTTGTCTAGCCATTCTGTAAAAAAAATCTCATTTTCTGCTAGTCGCAGATCAAATCTTTCTTCCAGATAGGCAAGTCCAACATTTTGTGCTTGAATGACTTGAATCATAGTTGATAGAAAGACTCATAAGGGTGCATCCCAGTTTTTAAAATGCCCACAGGCTATAAAGCCTGGGGCTACAAATACGAAGCCTGCCTTTGCAGGCTTTGTTCGTGTAGCAATACCCTTCTAGGGTATTTATTGAAAAAGTGGGATGCTTCCGACTCATAATAACTATTATGACACTTTTATAAATTGAGGCAAATATCTCTGCTTTCTCAGATGAAGCGTGATATTAAGCTAGCTAGAAAACCATATTTTATACAAATTTTAAATACACAATGACTTCTGCAAGAGACTATACACAAAGATATCCCAATTAAAATAGATCAAGATTGACGAAAGTTGCATAACAAATATCTTACTACAGTGAGCAAAATTTGCAATTGTTATTAATTATTTCGGTATGGATTCAGACAATAAGCCAGATATCTCTAATACTCTTCCAGACCAAACGCTAGATTGTTCTGCAACTAATCTACACTCTTTTTCATTTAACCAAATATCATCCCAACTCAATTCCCACATTGCAAGTTGAATTTGTATATTAACCAATTCCTCAGCTTGTAACGGTTCAATTTCTGCTGCTGTCCACTCAATAAACCATTTAGTTTCGTCAATTACACTTATCACTGCTTCTTTATAAGCAATTTCAGAAAATGACTTAATTCGTGCTAAATTTGCAGCTATGTGTCCTAAGCGGATTGATGTATTTTCGCTTTGAAAGCATACTTGTTTTTCTGCTTTATTCTGGTTCATAACCACCTATCAAACTCTGAGTAATTTCTGTCACACGTTCTCGAATTGCCGGGTCTTGGATTAACATTGAGCGATTATTCTGACTGGGGCGAATATTAATAATTGACTCGTAAGCCATTTTTGTGTAAAAGGTATCCAATCTGCGCCCCAAATATCTTTCTGCTGGCTGTCATTTTTCAGCAATGCTGCTTCGCATTCAGCGTGTTGTTGTCCTCCTCCCGCAAGAATACCTTTTTCTATATCTACTGCTATTTTGATATAAACTCCCAAAGGTTGCAGCATTTGCTCAACTTGTTCAAGCGTCGCTCTTTCCCTGATAATCAGTACCAAAGTTCCATCCCTAATACTGTAATTTTAAAAGTATAAATTCTATCTAGTGAGCTTTCAACTGGCTGACCAAATGAGCAAGTTCTGGCAAAATTAGTTTTTCCATACCTAGTTGCACAGCATTACTAGAACCAGGTAGAGAGAAGATTAATTTATGTTGATAAACACCAGCAACAGCGCGAGAAGCGATCGCACGCGAACCAATTTCTTGATAACTTAAAAACCGAAATAACTCGCCAAATCCCGGTAAGGTTTTCTCCAGCAACTTTTCAATGGCATCGTAGGTGGTATCCCTTGGCGCTATTCCCGTACCACCATTGAAAATCACAACATCTAAATTCGTATTTTGACCCAGCCGTTCTATCTGTGCTTGAATCTGCGCTGGTTCATCTTTGATAATCACATAGGCTGCTACAGCATGATTCGCATCAAGAAGTAATTGCTGGATTAGCTGACCACTCTTGTCTGTTTGAGGAGAACGTGTATCGCTGACAGTAACAACAGCACAAGTTACTGAAATTCCAGGTGCGTCTGGGTGGGGTTGTGGTGTCATTGATCACTAATATTGTGCTTTTAATAGGGCATGGGAAGAGTACATTGGGTATAAAGATAACTACTAATGCCCCATATGCCACTTGCTTTATAGTGGCTCCCCTATGCCCAATTCATATTAAGCTTTGTTAAATCCCAAATCATGTTCTGCGGCATAGCGCTCCATGAAACGCATAAAGCGTTCCCATTCTTCAGTCGACTTCATCAAATGAAGAGCTTCTAGTGCTTCCGGTTTACCGTTGATAAATTTACCCTTAACTTCGCGGGTAACTATTTCCCCTTCTTCGTCAATTAAGTACATACCGGTAACTTCTTCGGTGCTGCCTTGAGCCAAAATCTGAGGATTTGTAAAAATAAACGTTGCTGTACCACTATCGCCACTGCGTGATCGCGTCAAGCGCACCTCTGGAATTACTTCTTCGTCAAGGCCTCTAGAAAACTGAATTTTCGCCATGATAAATGAATTTAAACTTTTGTGATGGTTAATTTAATATTCTCTCATCATTTTAGAACTCCAGTGTCATAGAGCTTAGTAAGATTTATTTTAAGTATATTTGACCAAATAACTCACATTTTATGTATAAAATACATAAAATCATAGAACATTCCCATCTTTTTTGCCTGTTCGTATGGATAGCTTTGCTTAAGGTTTCATTTCTGGCAAACAAATTTTGATCTCTCTCCATTTGGCATTGTTGCATTGCACAGATTTTTGGCAGCATTCAATTGTTCATCGCTCACCTTAGCATTCTCCAAGTTGGCATTCTCCAAGTTGGCACCCTTTAGTTGGGCATTTGTTAAATCGGCATCAGTCAGTATCGCTCCTGCTAGATTAGCATCTGTTAGATTGACACCATGTAGGTTGGCATTGTTTAAATTGACCGATTGTAGGTTTTTACTAATCAAGCTAACACCAGGCTTAATTAGATATGCGCCTTTTGGGTAATAACCATCTGGAAACTTGGTTGTTTCCGTGTAGACGCTACGAATGAATTTGGCATCTTTAAGTTTTGCATTGCTCAAATCTGCACCACTTAAATTAACACCTATGAATTTAGCATTGCTCAAATCTGCACCACTTAAATTAACCTCGGTTAAGTCATTACGAATAAGCTTAATACCAGGTTTTATTATGTAGCCCAAACTTTTTAAGCTGTGACGAAAATCTGAGTTATTCACAGTGTCTAACGTTTGTTGATTGTAGATACTACGAGTTAAGTCAGTATCTTTCAGATTAGCATTCTCCAAATTGGCACCTATGAGATTAGCACCAATCAACTTCGCTCCTGTCAAATCAGCATTTTTCAGATCAGTACATGGTGGTTGAATTTTCTGTTTATTTTGTTGTTGGCTATCTTTACTAAAACAACTTAAATTAGCACTGCTTAAGTTTGCACCTTGTAGTTGAGCATCATTCAAATTAGCACCAGCAAGGATTGCTCTTTGAAAATTTACATTTTTCAACTCAGCTTTTTCAAAGTTAGCATTCCAAAATTGTGATTGTTGGAAATTTGCATAGTTGAGAACTGCTCTGTCAAGTTTAATCCCGCTAAGATTAGCATTACTAGCTTTTAGTGCTTCAAGTTTGATTTCGTTACCCAAGATTAAGTCAGATACAAAAGGAATATTCCATTGTAGTCGCTGCTTCTGCCAATTATTTAAGTCTTCTAACGAAGAAGTTCTTCCGCCATCACCGGACTGCTCTGAAGCCGAGTTAATGAGATTCCAATTATCAGAACGAGCTTTTTGGTGATGCTCTGGAATTTGGATATAGATTAACCAGAATAATCCTAAAAAAAAGGTAAATCCTAATCGGCTAACATTTAAACCTAACTTGCTTAAAAACTTCTCAACGATTTCAAAACTAAAATTGATTATTTCCTCTCCAGGCATACCTTCTATAAAATTGGGTTCTTCTTTGTCTTCTTGAGAATCATTTGATGCTTGAGGATAACCATTTTTATGATTGTTTGGTAACTGGCTTGCCATTGCTTTCCCTTATTTATTATTCAGTATAATTTCTGTATCTAATGTCAACTCATTGCTAACTTGAGGCACTTCTTGACTGAAGAGAAATAATGCAATGACAAATAAACATAGCCATAACACAACTGAGTAAGAGACAATTTTAAAAAACAATCGTGTTGCTTCTAAGTTTCTTTGAGCAAAAGAGGGTGTAACGATTGAGGTAATCGCTTTATTGTTGTTTTTCAAAATATTTATCCTCTCCTTAGAAGGCTACGGTGTACACAGAAGTCGTCATTGCGAGGAGGAACGACGAAGCAATCCCATTAACCCAACAATTTTTGCGATTACTTCGCTTCGCTCGTAATGACAGTTTATAGCTGCTTTAAACGCTGAAACCTATATGGAGAGTACTTGTGTGTACACCGTAGCCTTAGAAGGAGAGCGATCGCCCACATCAACTTCATCATCAGAAATGCAACCACATTCGTGGTGTATGTTTTAATCAAAACTAAGTGAATATACCAAGCCTAGAAAAGAAGCTCAACGTTGTCACTAGCTTCATGTTGGGTTTTAAACCTATCAAAACGTGAGGTCGACAATATGCAAACTACAGCCTAACAATACCCCGATTTAGATTTGTGACTTGAGGCTTGAATACGTTGGTCAATTATAAATTTAGCTTTTGCGAAGATGGTGCGATCACACATAGCGGTTCACTCTAACCCCTAGCCCCTAGTCCCTGTAAATGAGGGTTTTGGTTTATTCATTTTTTTGTCATGGAACTATGACATTTATCCCATCTCAATAACCAAGCGTAGACTCAAATGTCATGAAACCATCACAAGTTGATCCCCCAAGGGCTAATAAATTCGTCAAACAGGTAAAAAAGTGCCTTCAGACCCCTTGATCCCTACCAAGGGTTACTGGTTAATATTTACTTAACAAAAGGACACCTTCCGATCCCAAAGAAATGCTAATTTTGGCAAGAACAAGGAATTGAAAGGAAATCGCCTTCAATTTAAAAACAGACTAAAAAACTTAAAAACTGGGCAAACCAGGAGTCAGGAATAAAAATTCATCTGGGTGAATGACATTTTGAATAGATTCTTTAACCAGGGGAAATCATTTACATTTCACACTACTGGAGGCCAAATTCATGGCAAAAGAACGCCCACCGTTAGAGGAAATGACACTGCGGCAACTACGTAAAGTTGCTAGCGAATGTAGCATTTCTCGCTATAGTCGAATGCGTAAATCTCAACTGCTGGCAGCAATTCAAGAAGTCCAGCGCAACAAAGTTTCGCTTAGCCCATCTCGCTCACTGGAGGCACAGGAAACCGTGGAAGCAGCAAAATTTGAATTAGGACAAGAAGATCGCACTGGTGGCTCTCTGGCTGATGTTGATGAAGGACTCGCAGATCTACCAGCAGGTTACGGTGACAGCCGAATTGTGCTTTTACCTCGTGATCCCCAATGGGCTTACACTTACTGGGATGTTCCTAATGAACACAAAGAAGAACTGCGGCGGCAAGGTGGACAGCAACTAGCACTGCGGATTTACGATGTCACTGACATTGATATCGATCACCAAAGCCCTCACAGTATTCAGGAATATCCTTCTGATGAGCTAGCGAGGGAATGGTACATCCCAATTCCAGTGAGCGATCGCGATTATGTTATTGATATCGGCTACCGTGCTGCTGATGGTCGCTGGTTGGTATTAGCTCGTTCTGCTCGCGTACACATCCCCCCTGTTTATCCATCCGACTGGATTGAGGATGTGTTCGTCACTGTCAACTTTGAAGAAGACTTGCGTGGTAAAACTGTCTACGAATTAGTTCCTCCTGCCAAAAAGATTACAACGACAGCAGGAGCAAGCACAAATGGTAGCAACCCCATCTACGACCAAATCTTTGGTATGGCTGAATCTGCCGAAGCACAACGAGTTGCTGGTTCTCTATTCGGTTCCATGCAACAAGTACCGGGTTCTGCTCGTCCCGAACAAGCTATCAGTTCCTACATCTTCCCCTCTGGTGTAGGTATGTGGGCAGTTCCCACCACTTCCGGTTTAACCATGTCTGGTGCAGGAATGTCGGGTGTTGGTTTCTCAGCTTCCGCTGTACCAGTACGTCCACGCCAGTTCTGGTTAATCGCTGATGCTGAATTGATTGTTTATGGTGCAACTGAACCTGATGCTACCGTGACTATTGGTGGTCGTCCAATTAAGCTCAATCCAGACGGTACATTCCGCTTCCAAATGTCCTTCCAAGATGGTTTAATTGACTATCCTGTTTTGGCTGTTGCTGCAGATGGTGAGCAAACACGATCAATTCACATGAAGTTTAATCGTGAAACACCTTCTCGAAATACCAACACCAAAGAAGAAGCCGTTGTTGAATGGTTCTCTTAAATGACAAATGATTGTGTATGTTATGTAACCCCAGATTGAAATTTTGAATTATTCCCCGCTATAGTCATTATATAGCGGGTTTTTATTTTTTAATCAAGATGTCTATAAACAAAATATTGCTTTTGTCTGTATTTATTCTTAGTATAAGTTTTTTATCAGGTTGTAAAAAAATTCAGGCAAATTCTGTGCCAAAATCATGTCCTGGAGAAGATGCCCAATTTAGTATTGAGTTTTTCAAAACTAATAATAAAGGAGAGAAATATACAAGAGGTATTAACCATGTAATTATTTTTAATCCCAAATCAGCAGCATTAGATTTTAAAGTCAATGTAGGTTTATCTCATAAACTGTATGCTCAAAATCCTAAGGGAAAAATACGCAGAGAATATGTCCCAAAACAGTTTCAGGAAATCATTTCCGATCAAAATTCTACATTAAATGGGCTACGACCCATAGCAGCAATTAATGCAGACTATATAGGTACTGATGATCAACCCCAAGGCTTAAATATTTCTCGTGGAGTAGAGTATTCAGGAGTCTTTAAAAATAGGCGTTCTTCTTTTGGAATTTCCGGCGGTAAACCACAAGAAAGAAAGGCTACTATCCAGGCTGGTAGAAGAGCAGTTAATATTCTTAATTATAATTTGGTAGGAGGTAATGGCAGATTTTATCGTCAAGGTAAGTTTAAAGATATTTGTCAAGATTTAGGCGAATTTGCCTGTAAACAAGCAACTAACAGATCTATGGCAGCGATAACTAATAAAGGTTATGTAATTTTGTTAGTTAATGATTCAAAAGCAAATTCCAATATTGATTTTTCACCAATTAATCAAGAGCTAATTCCAGATAAATTTGATGATGTCTTAGAAGGAATTGCCCGTAATAATTGTTTGGGTAAAATTCAAGAAGGAATATTGTTTGATGGTGGTATGTCTCCAGGGTTATTTTACAATCAAAAAATATATGTAGAAAATTTTGGGCCAATAGGTTCAGTATTTTTGATTTATAAAAAACCCAAATAGATGAAGTTGGTAAAAAAAGTAAAAACTCTGCTTCTTGTCGCCAGACATCGCTCACAAATCATCAACACGGGAAGCTAGATTGGGTAGCTTTGGGTGTGATTATTCCATAATTCCATAACCGTGAAAAATGAAACAAGAAACACTTACTATTTTGTTGCAAATGTACACACAATTACAGCAAATAGCCGCACAATTGTACACAGCAGCAGAATTAGCACTTCAAAACGATGACTTTGACGATGCCAGTTTGCTTCAAAGCAGAGCAGATAAAATTTATGAAGAAGCTGAAAATCTAGATATCTTGATTTCTGAACTGGAGGGAGAATGAAAACGGTTGAACAATTAAAAACACGCATTCAAGAACTTGGTAAGCAAGCTGCACAGTTCAGTCAACAAGCGGTTGAAATTAGTAAAACTGATCGTGAACAAAGCAAAAACTTAATGAGACAAGCCAAAGAAGCAAGTAAGCGCTGCCAAGTGTTAATACAAGAGTTAAAAAGACAAAAACCTTAGCGCGTACACCCAGCTTTGATTTTGCAATGAAAAAATAACTGTCATTGCATTCGCGCAGCATCTCGTAGAGAGGAGGCGATCGCACAACTTTTAGATTTACCATTAGAAGTAGTTCAGCAAGCAGCAATAAATCAACATCTCTAAATTCAGGAAAATCTGCGGAGGCTGCACACAAGCTAACTAGAGTAATATTTATGACAACTAGTTAGCATGTGTATCATGTTTAAAATATTGCCAGTTACTTTAGCCGCCGCTACCGTATTATTATTATCAACTAATAGCTCTAATGTTACTCTAGCTGGAACTTGTGCTTCTAAGTGTGGGGCGCGACCAATTCAGTTTACGCCTGGGCAACGTATCCAAGTTCAAGTAGTCAATAGCACACCACGCCTAATTAAACTCCAAAAACCTTCTGCTACTGATCCAATCCTCCTGAGTCCAGGGAAAACATTACAGATGGAACAGATAGAAGGCACTGAGCCAAATACATCTTTGATATTTTGGGATGAAACAGGTTTATCAGTACAAGCAATTGTCTCTAAACCCAACTTTGGCACATTGCGGGTTGAACTTCGTCCTACTTGGCGTTCTCCTGGCGATCGCTCGTTGTATATTATGGATGATGGTCGGATAAATGTTTTTTAATTGCTAGCGATATAGTGTTATGAGTTATGAGTTAAGAAAAAACTTTGAGTTCAACACTCACAACTCATAACTTAAAATTCCCAACTTTGATTGTGCTAGATCGAACTGTATCTGAATTCTCCAAACCTAGCAGGCGCTTACCAAATCAGCGCTGGCAAATTTATCCACAGAAAACAGAATTAGCCCAACAATTGGCAGATTCGACAAATCTTTCACCGATTGTCAGCCAGTTGTTGATTAATCGTGGCATCGAAACACCAGAGCAAGCACAAGCATTTTTAGATCCAGAGTCTTTATTCTTACCTACACCACTAGAAGAATTCCCGGATTTAGCAATGAGTGTGGAGTTATTGCAAGAGGCGATCGCTTCTCAAGAGAAAATTGCTATCTGTGGCGATTATGATGCTGATGGCATGACTAGCACGGCTTTACTATTGCGTAGTCTGCGTACTTTGGGGGCTAAGGTAGATTACGCCATCCCCAGTAGGATGCATGAAGGCTATGGTATTAATAAACGCATTGTAGAAGAATTTCACAGCGAAGGCGTGGGACTCATTCTAACTGTAGATAATGGCATCTCAGCTTATGAACCAATTGCTAGAGCTAGAGAACTCGGACTGAAAGTAATTGTTACCGATCACCACGATATTCCCCAAATATTACCTCCAGCCAATGCCATCCTCAATCCTAAACTCATAGCAGAATCCTCACCTTATCGGGGCGTTGCTGGTGTTGGTGTTGCCTATATTTTAGCGGTGTCTTTAGCGCAACAACTAGGAGAGACAAGGGGTTTAATCCAGCCGATGCTTGCACTCTTTACATTAGGGACGATCGCAGATTTAGCTCCTTTAACTGGTGTAAACCGCCGCTGGGTGAAACGTGGCTTAAAACATTTACCCAAATCCCAATTACCTGGGGTGCAAGCTTTAATTCAGGTAGCTGGGGTGCAGGCAAGGGGAGCAGGGGAAGCAGGAGGAGATGTGGGGAAACTCCAATCTCAAATCGAAAATCTGAAATCTTTGAAGCCGGAGGATATTGGATTTCGCTTAGGGCCGCGCATTAATGCGATTGGACGGATTGGGAACCCCCAAACCATGATCGAATTGCTGACTACGGATGATATGGGGATCGCGCTGGAAAGAGCCATGCAGTGTGAACAAACCAACACCAGTCGTCAGCAAATGTGCGAGGAAATTGAACAAGCAGCGATCGCTTATGTAGAAGCAGAATTCATTGCTTCTTTACAGCAAGACCGAGTATTAGTTATTGTTCAACCTAATTGGCATCACGGCGTAATTGGGATCGTTGCTTCTCGATTACTAGAACGCTTCGGTGTTCCGGTATTTATCGGTACTTATGAAAACGCAGAACATATTCGCGGTTCAGCACGAGGAATCCCAGAATTTCATGTGTTTGCAGCTTTGGAATATTGTCAGGACTTGCTAGGCAAATTTGGTGGACACAAAGCAGCCGGGGGATTTTCTCTACCAGCAGAAAATTTACAGGCATTGCGATCGCGTTTGTGTGAGTTTGCCAATCAGTGTTTAGAACCGCAGCACCTCAAGCCGCTACTCAAAATTGATGCCCAAGCTCATCTTAATCACATCAATCAGCAACTTTATCAACAGCTAAATGCCCTGCACCCTTGTGGTATTGATAACCCTGATCCCATATTTTGGACACCCAATGTCCAAGTGGTTGAGCAAAAACCTGTTGGTAAGGGTCACATCAAACTGACACTTACCCAAACTATCGATGAGCAACAATATAAAATCAAAGCGATCGCCTGGCGTTGGCGCGACTACTTTCCCCTACCGCCGCGGATAGATATTGCTTACAAGCTGCGAGAAAATCACTTTAATGGTGACACTACTATTGAGTTGGAATTATTAGGTGTTAGGCTGCCAAATGATCATTACAGTAAGGAGTCAATTCATACCAAACTATTACCGCAATCTCATTTATTTGATACCTTGCCATCTAAACCTTTAAGAACTAACTTTCTGTACAACCAGCGTCAATATACTTGTGGCATCTATCAAAACGATGTTTCACCAGAATTAAGAATTAAAAATCCTGAAGGCAAAGTCTTAGTCATGCATCCAGGACGTACAATCGGTTTACTTGGTACTAATCGTAAAGATGCTACGGAGGTTGACTTATCTCAACCAAAATATGACAGCATTATCCAAGCTGCCCTTCAAGCGTTATCAGTTGTGAGTGCCGAGCTATGAGCTTTAGTTAACTCCTGACTCAGCACTGATTACTCCTACATGTTGCCGTTGCGAAAAGCCAGCACAAAGATTACCGCTGGGCCCGCAAGAATGATTAGTGCAACAAAGGTTAGCTGGAAAATAACTTCCCAATTGATATTGGCTAAAGCGTCAAACATTTTTCTTTCTCTCTCCCTATCGTCTTAGAAAATTAATAAATTCAGTTGCAAAACCCGCAATAATCATATCTGGTGATTGCCTGCTACATTTAATTTACTTAACAAAATTATAGGAAAAGACATAAAATGGCAAATTGGAAATGTGTCAAGCAATGTGGGGCTTGCTGTCATCTTGACCCAGCAGAACGTCCAGATTTGGAAGAATATCTTTCACCAGCAGAATTAGAACAGTACCTCAGCATGGTAGGTGAAGGTGGATGGTGCATTAATTTCGACCATACCAGCAGAGAATGCCGGATCTACGCCAATCGTCCGCGTTTCTGCCGTGTGGAACTACAAACATTTCAAGAAATGTATGGGATTGAACCAGAAGAACTCAACGAGTTTGCCATCGACTGTTGTCGTCAGCAAATAGAAGCAGTATATGGCGATCGCAGCTTAGAAATACTACGCTTTGACAAAGCTGTTGGCTTGTAGATAATTGCGTTTTGTGCAGTGGGGTTGCAATTTATTACAAGAATCTGAGAAAATGAGAGAAATATGAAAGCACCTTAGTAACAAAACTATTGCCTGTGAAACTTGACTCTGCACCTATGAGCCTTTCTGGCATATCTGAGACTGAATACCAGCCAGAACTAAAAGACAGTACTGAATCTGACTTAACTACTGCAATCATTGAGCCACTTCAGCCTGTAGTTGTCGATAGTCAAACAAAGCAGGAATCAGCAACGGCAATTTTTGGTACTACCTTCATCACCATCTTTCTCGCAGAAATTGGGGATAAAACTCAGTTATCTACTTTATTAATGAGTGCGGAATCTCATTCGCCGTGGGTAGTGTTTCTAGGATCTGCGGCTGCACTAGTAACTACCAGTTTTTTAGGTGTGCTTTTAGGTAGTTGGATAGCCAGTCGCCTTAGCCCAAAAATTGTAGAAAAGTCCGCAGGGGTAATGTTGCTACTCATTTCCATAATGTTGTTTTGGGATGTAATCAATAGTTAATTGTCAGTTGTCAGTTGTTAGTTGTCAGTTGTTATTTTTCTCTTGCACCCTTAATCTTCTTAATTAATATGGACTGGCATCTTTTAGGACTAAGCTTTATTACAGTTTTTTTATCAGAATTAGGTGACAAAAGTCAGTTAGCAGCGATCGCCCTTTCAGGTCGCTGTAAATCTCCACGGGCAGTATTTTTTGGTACAGCTGGCGCACTATTACTCACCAGCCTTTTAGGAGCATTAACAGGAGGAGCAGTCGCAGAATTTTTACCAACACGATTATTAAAAGCGATCGCTGCTGTAGGATTTGCCATTCTCGCCGCCCGCCTGCTGTTGTTTAATAATGAAGCATCACCAGATTCGGAACAAACACCATAATTAAAAAAGACACAAACAAGCCAAGTATTTCTGGTCTTCTTTGTGTCTTGGGATGAAATTTAACAGCGATCGTTTTCACAGAATCCTTACTGCCGCCAGCACCAGCTTAACAGTGCGCCACCTGTAACTAGTTTGACTACTTCTAGTAGAAAATAACTGCCGTGTAAAAAATTCATCTGTGCTGGAATTGCAGATGCTGTTTCAAATAAGTTGAGATGAGTTCCCACAGCACACATTTGGGGAGTTAAGAAATAAGTCTCTAGCAGAACTATTGCCAGCAGCATGGCAGATAAAATAATACTGCTAGGACTCCAGCGAGATTGAGTTTTTCTCAAAGCTAGTACCCCAGTCAGTACTACAGCCGCAGATAATAATTCTATGCGATTAAAATTCCAAAAAATTACATATCCTGCTGTGCTAAAACCTGCTTGGCTCATCATGCCAGATAAGTAAAGACTAGGCATAATTACCCAATCTAAAAGTAGGCTAGCACTCAGCCAAAAGCCCAAAGCAAACATCACAGCAGTTTGCCAAGTGGGTCGCTTTAATTCAACTGTAGAAAGAGTATTCATAGAGATAATTGCTTGTGCTGTATTTATTTTAGTGTGTAACTCAAAGAGTATTTTTGACAACACTTTTCAATTATCTTTTACAAAACAGTTGTGACTGAAAAAAAGTAATGATTGTTATCTTTTTTGATGTATTGGTAATTAATCTTAAATTAGTTTAAGAAGATTTAAACTACCAAAATAAATTGTAATGATTAGTAATACTAGACTCCTAGTCCTCGCTGGAGTAATCGCGCTCCCACCAGATGCAGTCCTTGTTTTCTTTTACTTGAGAACTAAGATATTATCTATCTAAATTGGTCAGCTTAAGTAAAGCTATGCGCTTCAAGTTTTATTAAGCACAGCGATCGCCACCGTAGCCATAACTATGGTACAGACATGTACTTTCGAGCAAAGTCAAGCAATTCAGTTACAGGATGGCACTGTATATTTTGCCCAACCGCCTCGCCTTGTTGGGGCAGCAACTACTTACAACGAAACTTACGTATGGGGCGCAACATACTATTTTACTCTCAGTATGCCAGAGAATGCGGGCGAACCTTTGGAAAAGGTAACGATTAACCAGCATGAGGGAGTAGATGACATTCGCTTTGACCTGAAAAATAGTTTTGCCTTTGAAGGTACACGCTCCCACAAAAAACAGAAAATAGGCTTGAAAGATGCAGTAAGCGATCGCCAGACCCGAACAGTGTCGCTAATATTTGACCCGCCAGTATCTTCAGGGAAAACGATTACAATTGGCTTGAAACCTTGGCAAAATCCCACAGTTGCAGGTGTTTATCTATTTGGAGTTACAGCTTTTCCAGGTGGTGAAAAATCTCACGGGCAATTTCTCGGTTTCGGACGGCTGCATTTCTATAGCCACGGTAAGGACTCTTTTCTCTTTCCGTATAAATGGTAATCTGAAAATTTCTAAGCTTTATGGAAAAACTAACCACAGAGGCGCAGCGAAAAGTTCTGTTTGCGTAGCGTCTCCGTCAGGAGAAGGAGGGTTTCCAACGCCAGTTGCTCATGGGGAGCCACTGCGTTGGGCGGCTATGCCGACTTGTAGCAAGTGGCGTGGAAACCCCCAAGGCTGCCTTACCGCACTGGCTCCTCCGTAGGAAACTTTTCAAGACAGAGAGCGCAGAGAAATAAGAATTGGAGAGGTTTTTTGCATAAGTCCTAGAAATCTCAGTTAAGTAGACGCGATTTATCGCATCTGATAAGACTAATACACTTCTCTCTATGCCCTATAATTTTTCATTTCTCTTGAAACGTCCAAACTCCTTCATCCCAATCTAAATCTGTTGGGGGCGATTGTAACCAATGCTGACAACGTAACAGATGCAACATCGCAGCCTTGTCATGGTTATCAGCTGCTAAAACTTTGGCAAACTCTGCTCTGGCGGAGGTAAATTGGCGCTTGAGATAATACGCGCGGCCTTTGTGATAATGCTCAATCACTTGTAGCTTTTCGCTACTAATGGGATCGGCACGTAAGCCAATCAATTCGTAGATAGCTACTGGCTCATTTCTGCCTTTGACGCGAATATGATCTAGTTCTCTAGCCCAAATATTTTCTTTGCAGGGTTGAAAAGTGTTGTCACTGATAATGATGTCACAACCATATTGTTTACTAACACTTTCTAAACGAGAGCCAAGGTTAACCCCATCACCAATAGCAGTAAATTCCATCCGCTTGCTAGAACCGATATTACCACTAATTACAGTATCAGAATTGATACCAATGCCAATGTTGATTCTGGGCTTGTTATTTGCATAACGACGTTGATTAAAATCGTGTAAACGATGGCGCATTTCTAGAGATGTTTGCACTGCCATCCAAGCATGTTCTTCTAATGGTAGAGGAGAACCAAACACAGCCATGATGGCATCACCAATGTATTTATCAAGAGTGCCTTTATGTTTAAATACTGCCTCTACCATTGATTCAAAATATTCATTTAGCATACTCACCACTTCTTCAGCTTCTAGGTTTTCTGTCAAAGTGGTATAGCCGCGAATATCAGAAAACAAAATAGAAACTTCTTTGCGATCGCCTCCGAGCTTAGCATCGTCTAATTTCAGCAATTCTTCTGCTAATTCTTGGGTCATGTAGCGGTACATCGTACTCTTGAGGCGCTTTTCATCACTGATATCTTCCATCACCACCAGTGCACCACGGACTTGTTGTTGATCGCTAGCATCAGCGATGGAGTTGATTGATAAATTAATACTGTGTTGTTCTGTGCCAGTACTTACAAGTGTGCGATCAGGATAATACTGTTGGCGACATTTCAAGTTAGTTCCATGTAAAGCGTTCTGACACCACTTGCTAAAGTTGCCTTCTTTAATGGCGATCGCATCACTAATTAATTTACCTTCCAAACGATCTTCTGCTTCCAGTCCTAATAAACGTTTAGCACTTTCATTGGCAGCAATAATTGACCCGGCTTTATCAGTAGAAATCACACCATTAGAAAGACTACGCAAAATATCCCGCTGCATTTGTTCTTGTTGTTTGACAGTAGCAAACAGCTGAGCATTTTGCAGTGCAACTCCCGCTTGGATATTAAAAGCTTCCATAAACTCTTCATCATTGCGGTCAAAACTAGCTTGGAAGTATTCAGGAGCATCAGGCCAACTAGCCGGATCATAAGCTGCAAAATCTCCTGATTTCTTTTTATTAACTAATTGAGTCACACCAATCAATTCTTGATCGGCGTTAAACACTGGCATACAAAGTAAGCTACAAGTACGATAGCCATTTTGTTGGTCAATTTGTTTGGCAGTTTCCGAGTCAGGATGGTCATACAAGTCAAAGGAAATATTTAGTTTCTTGCCTGATGCGGCGACAATGCCAGCAAAACCTTTACCTATAGGTATTCGCAACTCCTTAGTGAAACCATTGTCTTGGGTAATTTTTGTCCATAATTCATGGCGATCGCGATCTATCAGCCAAAGAGTACTGCGATCGGCATTCATCAGTTCCTTTGCTTCATCCATCACCCGCTTGAGGGTATCTTCTAAGTCGAGGCTACTTTGACTTAGGGACTTAATCGCCTTCATCAGCGCCGCTACTGCTCTTTGTTTTTGCGTAGCCATGTAAAAAGAGCGCGACGATTCTAAAATCAAGCGAATTGAAGGAGCAAATTCTTGAAATAATTGTTCATCAGCTCCAGTAAAGCCTCTAGTATCAATGCGGTCTGAGAGTAGAGTCTCTGGATTATTAAGCGAGTTTAATTTATTAAGTAATTGTACTACCGCTACTAATTGCCCTTGTTCATTCAGTAGGGGCAAAGCTAGCATTGTGTAGGTGCGATAGCCAGTTCTTTTTTCTTGTTCTTGGGCAAATACTGAACGCGGATCTTTATAAAAATCAAAAGGAATATTGACTACTTTTTTAAAAGTGGCAACTTCACCGGCAATACCTTTATCGGCTGGAATGCGAATTTCTAAAGAGCGATCATCATCCCCCTCAGCCACTATTGACCATAGCTGTTTGTTTTCTTCATCTAATAAAAATATAGTTGTTCTATCTGCTCCTAATAATTCACCTGTTTTTAAGGTGATTGAATGCAACATTTCCTGGAGGATTGTTTCAAACCCGTGAGAGTCTAACATTGACAGAGTTTGATGAACAATCTGTAACTTTTGCTCAACTTCTGTCACAACCTGTTTAAAAGTATCTTGAGTCAGGGGAGCAAGAAACGTAGAAATAGTTCCTTTTCTTCTGGCAAGCGCACCCATAGGGGCAGAATTTGGTTGCAAGTAGTGATTTTCTTGGTTAGGAACACCAATAATCAAGTCGGCTGTCTCGCCAAAACTACGTTGATGCACTGACATAAGTAATTTTTATATAACAGGTTTAGATGTTAGAAATGATTAACAATGCCATTAAATTTATCTAAATGTTGTATTTAGCAACAATTGATTGACACTAACCACAGTTTAATCGTTCGTTTAACTAGCGTCATCCTGCTTTACTCTTTGTTTTCCTTAATCCTTTGTTTAGATAAAAAGTTAAACGACGATCAATAAATATAGGTTGATTTTAAGCAATAAATCTCAAGTGTAGCGGCAGAAATATGAAATCATTTCGATCTGATAATAAGGAGCATCAATAACATTAGAGGATAGAGTATTGTAGGCAAAATTCCAGGTATTTGTGTGAGCATTAATCAACAAACTATATAGAGGCACTAGCTAGAGAACAACTGCGCTTATAAGATTCGCAGACGTTACCAGCCTACATAGTCATTACCTACTTGATTGGCTATGCTCGTGGGTGTACTCTATACATAGTTCCCAAAAGTCTGGCTAAGTTAACAATTTCTTATTTAAATCATAAAATTGCTACTAGAGTTTAGTAAAATAAAAGACTTATAGTAACTTAAGTTACACCAATTGCCTTCATTACACCCAAGGAAAAATAGATAAGGGTATTCTCTCCTGGTGAAATTAACAGAAGCTTTTCGGAAATGATGTGATTAAGTGTGTAGGTAATTGAAACTATCCTTAAGGAGGCTGTGTTAGTTAATTGGTAGCTACGGTTCTAGGGTGCGCTATTGAATCATTTTCAGTAGTTACAGAGCAGGTACAATGCCTAATCTCGCTAGATTATAAAGTTATGTAACAACTATGGGACTGCTGCATAAAACCTAGATAACAGCCGTAGATATAAAAGGAGACACAAAATCTAATACACTAAGTCTCCACAGTTTTAACATGTTGTTTGAGTGAATTTACAGTAATTCACTGCCAATTATTGAACTCAATTGCTGTTTTGTGAAAGAGGTAAATCGATATGACGACTCAATTTTGGGTATTAAGCAGACTAGCAAGCGCTTTTGAAAAGATTGGGACAACGATCTTCGCCACCGATATCGGTAATGGCTGGCCTTTGTTACCCAATAAAAAAAAACAGCCATCTCCGAAACAACCAACCCCCCGATTTCCTAAAGAGCTATCTATCCCTGATAATTCTGAAGAGAGGCCACCTACCAATTTACAACCAATTCCTGATCGGACTGAAGAACGATCTGCTCGCTCCGACGATTCCTCCATATCATTTCAGATCATTTACAAAGTCTATATCGCTGTAAAATCTCAGTCTAGCTGTTGGCAAAAAGAGATTTGGGTATAAGTTTTGCTGTCTGTAGTGATGAACTCAGTTCTTTCAAAACCTAACTTCATAGTTTTAAATAAGAGGCAAATTTTGAAATGACTCAAAGTGGCAAAGGTTGCTCTTTGCAACTAGGTTTAGCAAATTCTCTAGCAACTGCTGGAGCTTTAGCCCTTAGCATTACTTCTCCTTGTGCAAGTTCTGCCTTTGCCCAGAGTGTCATCACTCCTGATCAAAACTTAGGAACTGAAAACTCTCAAGTTATCAACAATTACCTTGGTAATCCTACTGAAGCCCTTACGGGCGGGGCAACTCGCGGCAACAATCTGTTCCACAGTTTTCAGGAATTTAACGTTAAAGAAGGACGCTCAGCTATTTTCTTGAGTCCCGACAGTAATATACAGAACATTCTAGTTAGAGTAACTGGTAGCAATCGCTCGGAAATTCTAGGTAAGCTGGAAACTTCGGTTGGTTCTAATGCCAATTTATTTTTGATTAATCCTAATGGTGTTATCTTTGGGCAAAAAGCCACACTTCAGATAGGTGGTTCCTTTGTGGCTAGTACAGCTAGCGGCATCAAATTTGCTGATGACACTGTTTTTAGTGCAACTACTCCCCAAACAACACCTCTATTAACAGTGAGTGTACCGCTTGGTTTGCAATTTGCAAAAATTGGGGGAGAGATTAATCTACAAGGAACACTAGAAGTTCCAACAGGTAAAACTCTAGGGTTAGTAGGCGGTAACGTTACTCTCGATGGTGGCAATATCAGCCCAGACTTAATGCGTAATAATCTACTTGCACCAAATGGTCAAATCGCATTGGGAGGTATTCTTGGAGCAGGAATAATAGGGCTGAATCTGGATAACAGTAACCAAATTTTAAGCTTTCCTAATGACGTAGCTTTAGCAGACGTATCGTTCATAAATCAAGCTCGAATTGATGTTAGTGGTGATGGCGGCGGTTATATTCAGCTACAGGGCAAACGTATCACGCTTAATGATGCGTCACAAATTTTCGCAGATACTATAGGAAGTCAAAACGGTAGAGGAATTTCTATCCAGGCAGAGCAGTTAACTCTTCAAAATGGGTCACAAATAAAAGCTTTTGTTCGTGAGAATGCGACAGGTTCCGGGGGAAGCGTAATAGTGAGCGCAGCTGACTCTGTACTGGTGAGCGGAGAAATACCAAAAGGAAAGTTTAATGCTGGGAATCCCAGCGCTTTGTTTACTGAGACTTCTGGTGAAGGCTCGGCGGGTAAATTGACCATTACAACGGGACGGTTGATTGTTGAAAATGGGGCAAACGTGACAGCTAGTGCGCGAGCGCGTAGCCAAGGTGAAGGAGGTAATTTAGAAGTGACTGCCTCAGAGTTTGTAAAATTGAGCGGATCTTCAGCTTTTAACCGCCCTAATGGCTTGTTTGCTCAGACTGAAGGTAGCGGTAATGCAGGTTACTTGAACATCACAACTCCTGTATTGATTGTCAGAGATGGATCAGTAATATCAGCTGCTACTCTTGCCAATAGTAGTGGTAATGGCGGAAGTCTGACTATAAAAGCTTCTGACTATGTGGAACTGAGCGGAAATGCACCAAATGGTTTTCCCAGCGGTTTGTATGTTCGGAGTCGAGGCAGTGGAGACGGGGGTTCCTTATTCCTTACTACAGGGCAGTTGATTGTAGATAAGGCTCAAGTAACTGTAAGTGCTTTACAAGGAGGCAACGCAGGCAATCTTGAGGTAAAAGCCCGCGATATCCGTTTAAACGAAGGAAAGTTGATTGCTGAAACTACATCAGGTAATGGTGGTGATATTAAACTGCAATTACAAAATTTACTGATGTTACGCAATCATAGTCAAATCTCTACTACAGCAGGCATTTCTGGTCAAGGTGGAAATGGTGGCAATATTACCATCGATACACCTAATGGTTTTATAGTTGCTGTCCCTAGCGAAAACAGCGATATCAGTGCTAATGCTTTCACTGGTAAAGGTGGAAATGTCCAAGTTAACGCTTTTAGTGTCTTTGGCACTCAATTTCGAGAAAAACCGACTGAATTTAGTGATATTACCGCCAGTTCTGAATTTGGCTTAAATGGCACAGTCGAAATCAACACCCCTGATGTTGACCTGAATCCAGAATTAATCAATTTACCAACCCAACCAGTTGAGCCTCAAGTTTCCCAAGTATGTCGAGCGAGTACAGCACTAAAGAAAAATAGTTTTACCATTACTGGACGTGGCGGTTTACCTTCTAGTCCTACCGAACCCCTCAATGCTGATGCTGTTCTAGCAGATTGGATTTCTCTTGACACAGTTGCAACAAAACCCTCTAGTGTAAATTTGAGCAAAAATACTGCTAGTTCCACACAGACAAGCATTGTAGAAGCTACAGGGTGGGTAATAAATACCAAAGGTGAAGTTGTACTGACCGCTAATACACCTACTGCCACGCCTCATAGTTCCTGGCAGAACTCCACTGACTGTAGTATGTCTCAATCACCTTCTTAAACTAGTACATGATGGCGTAAATAAACCACCCATTTCAAATCAATGAAAAGCTTATGCTGTTTTAATTTTTAATTTTTAATTCCGCCTTGCGGTACTAATGGTCTGTCCCATTAATTTTGATGGTAATACGTGTTCATAGTAAGCACTAAAGTGCTTCAAATTCAGGACTAAAGTCCTTATACCAATTCTCTATGAAGTTGCACTTAATAAAGCTCTTGTGATGTAATCCCATCCACAAATCGATGCGATTGCTTCGGTAGAAATAGAGTCAAGAACCTGTTTGAGCTTGTGTCTTAATTGATCCAAGTGTGTGCAATGTTCCCAAGACAATTCATGCTTAATGTGTTCCCATAAACGCTCAATGGGATTAAGCTCTGGACTATTGGGGGGAATGTCACTAAGAAAAGCTGGGGGAGCTGGGGAGGCTGGGGGAGTAAAGAGTAATCATTAGTAATTTTTACTACTACGATATCCTTGAATACACTACTTTCTTTGTCTCCCCCAGCACCCCCAGCACC
>NZ_JAECZB010000030.1:0-751 GCF_016056295.1 Atlanticothrix silvestris CENA357 | reverse complement strand
TTTCCTTGTCTCCCCCAGCACCCCCCGCTCCCCCAGCTTGCCTCAACAAATAACTTAACTTAGTGCCATTCGACTAAAAAGCATCTTGGGAGAGTTACCAATAACGAGCAAACAAGCAATAGAGTTAGAAGTTGCACCCGGTACTCAATTAAGTCCATATTTAGAAACTTGCTGTTTACGAGTGAGTGCGAATGTTAGCTATGAAAGTGCAGCATCAGATATCGAGTACTTCACAGGGATAAAAGTTTCGCACAGCAGTCAACAAAGATTAGTCCATCGCCAGAACTTTGAATTGCCAACACACGAACAGACAGTAGAAGAATTAAGTGTTGATGGAGGAAACATCCGTGTGCGAACTCCTCAAGGTGAAATATGTTCCTGGCTGGGCTATAAAGCCGTCAGCTTACATCATCTGGGAATGGTGGGAACTTCATTTCAGGATAATCAGGTTGTGATTGATTGGGTGAATGAGCAACCGTTGGCTAGTACTCTCACCGAAAAGGAGGGCAGGGGAAGCAGGGGAAGCTGAGGAAGCTGGGGGGGATACCCTCCGCAAATGGTTGGAAGCCTCCTTTTTAAAAAGGAAAAAAAACAAAAACACCCTCCGGGTTCTCCACTTCGACGGGACGGAAGCCGACACCGCCGAGTGGCTCACTTGTTTTGAGACGCGTAGCGCAAGAAACAATACGTCCTTGCTTGAAGCCTCTGTGTTAACGCAGAGGTTCGCTCCCCCAGCTCCCCCTGCACCCCC
>NZ_JAECZB010000003.1:175996-194804 GCF_016056295.1 Atlanticothrix silvestris CENA357 | reverse complement strand
AGACAGCCCTAACCCCTAGCCCCTAGTCCCTAACTTATTCAAAAACCATGCTGATCGAAGATCAAAAAACACGCAACTGGCAACCCATCATTAAACAATTCGAGGCTGTCCTTGGCAAAAATGGTGTAATCCAACGTCGTGAGGAACTCATCACTTATGAATGCGATGGTTTAACTAGCTATCGCCAACGTCCGGCTTTGGTGTTACTACCAAGAACTACAGAAAAAGTTGCTGAAGTGGTAAAGATATGCAATCAACATTCTATCCCTTTCATAGCACGCGGTTCTGGTACGGGTCTATCTGGTGGAGCCTTACCAACTGAAGATTCTATTTTGATTGTGACTTCATTAATGCGGCAAATTCTAAACGCTGATTTGGATAATCAGCGGATTGTGGTGCAGCCAGGAGTAATCAATAGCTGGGTGACGCAAACAGTCAGTGGTGCTGGATTTTATTACGCTCCCGACCCCTCTAGCCAAATTATCTGCTCTATTGGCGGTAATGTTGCCGAAAACTCTGGTGGGGTGCATTGTCTCAAATACGGTGTTACAACTAACCACGTTTTAGGATTAAAAATCGTCACACCTGAAGGAGAAATTGTCGATTTGGGCGGACAAATTCCAGAAATGCCTGGTTATGATTTAACAGGTGTATTTGTCGGTTCAGAAGGTACTCTGGGTATTGCCACAGAAATTACTCTGCGAATCCTCAAAAGTGCAGAATCAATTTGTGTGCTGTTAGCAGACTTTACCAGTGTTGAAGCTGCTGGGGCTAGTGTTTCTGATATCATCAGCGCGGGAATCATTCCCGGCGGTATGGAAATGATGGATAACATTAGTATCAATGCAGTTGAAGATGTTGTTGCTACAAATTGTTACCCCCGCGATGCTACTGCCATTTTGTTAGTAGAAATCGATGGTTTAGAAATTGAAGTTGCAGAAAATAAACAGCGTGTTGCTGATATTTGTAAAAAGAATGGAGCGCGTAACATCACTACTGCTAGTGACCCAGAAACCAGATTGAAATTGTGGAAAGGTCGGAAAGCTGCTTTTGCGGCTGCGGGACATTTAAGCCCTGATTATTATGTGCAAGATGGCGTAATTCCTCGTACTCAGTTGCCTTATGTCCTCCAAGAAATTGAAGCCTTAAGCCAAAAGTATGGTTATCGTATTGCTAATGTGTTTCACGCTGGTGATGGCAATCTGCATCCACTGATTCTGTTTGATAATTCTGTGCATGGTGCATTAGAAAAAGTTGAAGAAGTCGGAGGAGAAATTCTGAAACTTTGCGTAAAAGTTGGTGGGAGTATTTCTGGTGAACATGGCATTGGAGCCGATAAAAAATGTTATATGCCAGATATGTTTAGTAGCGCTGATTTGAAAACTATGCAGTGGGTACGGCAAGTATTTAATCCTCAAGGTTTAGCAAATCCTGGAAAAATATTTCCTACACCCCGCACTTGTGGGGAAGCTGCAAATGCTAAAAATATGAAGCAGTTTGAAGGCGTGGAAAAATTTTAATTGGTATCTTTGCCTCTTTGTGCATGTCTTAAAAAAGAAGGACTAAAGTCCTTACTACAAAATTTCTCATCCATCAAAAGATTGGCGAGAAGCGATAAATCGTCGTCTCTACAGCAAATTTGTTTGTCAATTATTTCTTGATACACTACTACCTTCTCTCTTCTTGTTCTGGTCGGATACTGCGGTATCTATCGGTGCGAATATTACTAATAACTGTGCGGATCTGATTAACTGGCTCTCCTAAAGTTGCTAGTAAATGAGCGCCTAATTCCAGCGCTGCTTCAAATTCTGGCTGTACGACTTCTTTCGCGCCCATTTGAGTTAAAAGGTCAATTTCCCTATTATGATGAGAACGAGCAATTACATCCAATTCTGGCGCGATCGCTAAAGCCCGTTGTAAAAGTAAACGAGAACTGGCAGGATCGGGTAAAGCAATTGCCAAGGCTTTTGCCGTTTCTAAATGAATTTTCTCTAGTACGAGTTCGGAATCAGCATCGCCACAAATATAGGGGATTTGCTGCATTCTCAGTCTTTGAATGGCAGCTTCGCTATTCTCAATTACTAAAACTAAATATCCCTGATTTTGTAAAATTTTGACAATAACTTGTCCAACTCTGCCGTAACCTGCAACAACAACATGACCACTAATAGTTTCTGGAATAGATAAAATTTTGGGTTCTGCAAATTGCCGCAGGTACTTGGCAAAAAATGGCATTTGGATTAGGCGAGATGCAAGGTGGGGGGAAATATTAACCCACATTGGGGTGAGAACCAGGGTAATTGCCGTTGTCCCTAACAGCAAAAGATAATTTCTCTCTGAAATTAGCTGAAGTTCCAAACCTGCCAAAGCTAAAACAAAAGAGAACTCCCCAATTTGATTAATGCCAAAACTGCTAATGATAGCGGTTTTGAGAGAGTAGCCAAATTTCAAAATGATGGGCAGAATAATCATCGCTTTACCCACCATCACTAAAAATACCAGTGCCAGAATTAGCCCAAAATTTTGGATTAAAACACCAGGATCGATCAGCATACCAATCGAGGCAAAGAACAGACAAGCAAAGGTGTCTCTTAAAGGTAGAACTTTTGCTAATGCATGATCTGCATAGTCAATCTCCGAAACCATTAACCCAGACACAAATGCGCCCATTTCGATGGAAAGACCAAGTTTAGCTGTGACTATAGCTACCCCTAAACATAAAGCAATTACAGTCAGGATAAAGAGTTCAGTACTCTCGGTAGCAGCAACGTTGCTAATTAAACTCGGTACTGTCCATCGACCAAAGGCGATCGCTGCTGCTAAAAAGACTAAAACTTTCAATAAAGCACTGCATAATGCCAAACCAAGGCTTTCCGGCTGGTTGAGAGCAGGTAAAATCGCTAACATCAAACCCAATGCCAAATCCTGGGCAATTAAAATTGCTAGCATGACTTGACCGTGGAGAGTATTCGTTTCGCCTCGTTCTGCCAGTGTTTTTAGCACCACCGCTGTAGACGAAAGAGAAAGAACTGCTCCTAAAAAGATTCCTTGAGTAATTCCCTCAACCCAACCCAGTAAAATAGTTAAAAATGCTACGAACGCGGTGGTCAATCCAATTTGCAGCAGACTTCCTTGAATAGCGATATTTTTAACTCGTTTCAATTCTGTTAAAGAGAATTCAACACCCAGAGCAAATAACAAGAAAGCCACACCAATGGATGCTAAGGATTGAATTCGTGGAACATCACTTAACAGCTTGAAGCCAAAAGGCCCTACTACTAATCCAGTGATTAAATAACCTAACAAAACAGGTTGGCGCAGTCGGTTGGCTAGATACCCTCCCAGTGCTGAGGCTCCCAGAACAGTTGTCAAATCAAGAATCAAGTTATGCTCGGCTGCCATAGTTTTCCGCTTTTGCTCAACTATTTCAATAACTTGATGATAGAGATGGCAATGCCGCGAGGAATATTTAGAGTAGAGGAAAATTGTTACAGTCTTCTGGAACTGGAACTCTGCCAGTGGAGCTAATGTGTACACTTTACTCTGTGTCACGGACACTTTGACGGCAGTTGCTACAAGTCGGGGAACCCGCCCAACGCACTGCCTCCTCAAGTCGGGAAACCCGCCCACGCAAGTGTCCTCCTTTGCGTCTGGAGTGGTTAAATAAATTACCTGAGGGGGCGACAAGAGTAGTCAAAGATTGATTGCTTTAGCAATGACTTCTGCCTGGTTACAAGGTCAAAAAACTCAATTATCTAGACAACAATATTATGTTTGTCGTCCTTGTGAACAGAAAAGAAGTAAAAAAAGACATAGTGCTTTTTGGATAGGTTTATATGGGCAAAATTGGATAACTTCCCTGAATGAGTGTCAGGAATTAGTCTTGGATATGATGGCTGTCGTTCGCAATAAACAGGCATTTTATCATCAGGGTTTGAGGGCTATGCTGCTTATACAGCAACCACTTTAACTTCTTTGTCGCCCCCTCAAATAAATTACTTTTAAACCGCAGAGCCGCAGCGAAAAGTTGTCAGGAGGAGCCACTGCTTTGGGCGGGTTCCCCGACTTGTAGCAAGTGGCGTTGGTTTCCCTCCGTAACAAACTTTTCAAGACAGAGAACGCTGAGAAAAAATAAGAGATTTTACGAGTTTTAGAAGACTTGTGTGTACACCGTAGATTAGTAGAGGGGATATAAGCCCAAATCGCAATCCCCTGCGGAGTTGGAAACCCTTAGTTTAGCGTCAGCAGAACTCAGCTAGCTCATGTATGGAATATAACCGTTAACAAGGGCAAGAACGCCAACATAAAGCCATGCCAAGACTGCAATTGATCTGATGAAGTAGGTTCTGGTGGCGCTAATAAAGCTTCTATTCTCTGTTCTAGACGATCGCCCACACCAGGAACACCCAACGCAGCACAACAAACTCCCGATTCTAAAAGCACAGATTTATTGCTGACTACTAACAAAAGTGATTCTGCCAGCAACAGAGGATCTACTTTTGATGCAGCGTAACTGTCAGCACGTAGTTCCCGCAAAGCTAATAGTTCTTGCCACAAAGGTTCTGTATTGGGCAACCAAACGGTGCAAGAACGTACCCAACCCAACCAGAAAAACCAAAATGTGTCTCGGTAATAATAATGTCCTTGCTCATGGGCTAAAACACTATCAAGATGATCTGGTGAAAGAGTTTGCAATAATCCTTGGCTAACTACTAATTCTGGTTGCCAAAATCCAATTTGACCAGCAAACAGCGCCTCTGTATTCAGTAACCGGATTTGTTTACCCTCAAAATTCACTTGTGGAGAGTTACGGGCAGATTCCACCGATTGCCATCCTTGGAAAGCAAGTTTGAAGCACACAACAGCAAAAAATGTTAAGGCAATAAATGCCAGTTCGTAACTGAGCCAGCCTGTGTACATGCCGCCCATTTGTCCTTGGGGCCCCATGAATAGCACAGCGATCGCAGTCATAAAAATTAGTAACGGGGGAAAGAGAAATAAAAATAGCGATCGCCGCCATCTTGCCTGCCAAAGTCCTTGGGGGTTACTCCAAGAGCATCTCAGCAGCCAAGAAACTGTCAAAGCAGTCAAAATCATCATTAGATGCATTATTGTTCCTCCCTGGCTTGGCGTGCCGCTTGAATGCGTTTGGCGATCGCTTCTATTTGCTGGCTGCTAGCTTCATCGAGACTATCTGCAAAGGCAGCGATCACATCGGGATTGCCCACTGCTAAAAACCGTTGCAATTGTTCGTGGGCTTTAATTACTTGTGCTTGTTGTTGTGTTAGCAGCGGTCGCCAAAAAAAAGCTTTCCCTTGTTTATCGCAAGCTAACCAGCCCTTATCAGTGAGGCGGCGCAGGACTGTAGTCACGGAAGTATAAGCTAATTCTCGGTTGGGGTCAGACAGAATGCGATCGTGTACATCCTTAACTGTGGCTGAACCCAGTTCCCAGATGATATTCAAAATTTCTGCTTCTAATGGGCCCACAGACAGTTGTTTAGGACGATAGTCAGGTAAAGGTGCCATATTTATTGCGGCTGGATTTTAGAGGTTGGATAAGCGGATCAGATGCAAGATTCCCCTCTTTAATTTTGAGAATGAAGACAGCTTGAGAATATCAATTCTTTTTTCAGATTACCGTTGTTTGTGCTCGTTGGTATCTCAAGATAAAAAATACTCTTGTCTAAGGATAAGAAATACTCTAAGCGCAACTGTGATTATGGATCATGACACCCATTAGAATGTAATCTCGGCAACAGTATTTCAAGCAGGTGTATCCAGCGCGTGAAGCTATTTGTATACCACACCCCGGAATCGACTCCAACTGGTAAAGCTCCAGACTGCGCGATCGCAGTCGATGTCTTACGAGCTACTAGCACCATAGCGACTGTCTTAGCATCTGGAGGCGAAGCTGTGCAAGCCTTCAGCGATTTAGAGCAACTCATCGAAGTTAGTGAACAATGGCCACCAGAAAAACGTCTGCGAGCAGGCGAGCGCGGCGGCGCTAAAGTAGCTGGTTTTGAGTTGGGTAACTCTCCCCTAGACTGCACACCAGAATTAGTACAAGGTCGTCGCTTATTTATCAGTACCACCAATGGCACTCGTGCCTTACAAAAAATACAAGATTCCACAACTGTACTAGCAGCAGCCTTAATTAACCGGGCGGCGGTGGTGCAATATCTCCTAGATAAGCAGCCAGAGACTGTGTGGATTGTTGGTTCTGGTTGGGAGGGCAGTTTTTCTTTAGAGGATACAGCCTGTGCAGGTGCGATCGCCCATAGTGTCGTCGAACAATCTCAGTTGTCATTAGAGGAATTAGCTGGCAATGATGAAGTAATTAGTGCGATCGCTCTTTACTCACATTGGCAAAATGACTTATTGGGATTATTTCACCAAGCAAGTCACGGCAAAAGATTGTTGCGTCTTGAATGTTACGAAGACTTAAAATATTGTGCCCAAACCGATATTTTAGATGTTTTGCCTATGCAGCAAGAATTGGGGGTATTAAAAAGTAAATAACTAAATACTTTTTGCATTTACCTCTTTCTAGTTTTTGCTTAAAAAGAGGTAATTTGCCAAACCTCTCTCGGTAGAAATGTACTAAATAAACATCTAAGGCTTGTATTTAAAGCTTTCGAGAGTCTTTTGACCGTTGTTGATGACACTGTCCGATTAACCTAATGGTGTAGACCAGTGAGTTAAGATTACGATAGTTAATTGCATAGAAGCGAAAACTACCATGAGCGATAGAGAAACAGTTCTTGAACTTGTGAAGCGTTTGCCGCCAAATGTATCTCTCCGCGAGATCGTTCGGGAAATTGAGTTTGTTGCGGCTGTAAAAGAGGGCTTAGAAGAGATTGACCAAGGACAAGGAGTATCAATTGAATCTGTTGAGCAGATGATTGAAGCATGGACTACCAAGTAGTTCTTTCTCCTAAAGCTGTGGGGGATTTAGAAGCGATTGTCAGGTACATAGCCTTAACTAATCCTGAAACTGCAAAGACTTTGGGTCAGCGCCTTCTTGAGAAGGCTAAGGACTTAAGTCAATTTCCTTTCAAAGGTCAAAAAGTACCTGAGTTTGACGACCCTAATATCCGTCAGCTTATTCTTAAACCCTATCGTGTTGTGTACAGGGTTGAAGAACAGAAAAAGCGGATCAGCATCGCTAGATTTTGGCATTCGGCGCAAGACAACTTAGAGCTTTAAATTACCAAGATCATTAAAAACGGTAAAACAGCCGTTAACATAAGTCTTTTGACTTTTGACCCTTCTCTGCGAGACGCTACGCGCTAAGCGTAGCTATGCCGCAGGCTTTACGACTGCGCTTAACTACCGCGAAGCCGAAGTCTTGACTTTTAACTTCCAAGGCAGCGATACTAGCCCCTAGCCGTTTTCCAATCTGCCAAATCAGCCAAAGAGCGATCGCGGTAACGTCCATAACGCTCTGGTTTACTTTTGATTTTCATTCCTAAATCGGGGAAAATCCCAAAGTTAGGTGGCATTGGTTGGAAATGCTTCGGTGAAGCAGAACTGATAAATTCAAACAGTGCCCCCATCATGGTTGTTGGTGGTAGAGTTAACGCTTCTTTACCTAAAGCTAACCGTGCGGCATTAATTCCTGCCAAGCAGCCACCCGCCGCTGCTGCGGTGTAACCTTCAGTACCAATCAATTGTCCAGCTGCTAACAATGTCGGACGTTGTTTAAATTGCAAACTAGGATGCATTAGCTGAGGTGCATTAATAAATGTGTTGCGGTGCATCACTCCCAGCCGCACAAATTCCGCATTTTCTAAACCGGGAATTAGCTGGAATACTCGCTTTTGCTCACCCCATCGCAGGTTAGTTTGAAATCCCACCATATTCCAAAGTTGCCCGGCTTTGTCTTCTTGGCGCAACTGCACCACAGCGTAAGGGCGCTCTCCAGTACGACTATCCGATAAACCGACTGGCTTTAAGGGGCCATAACGCATGGTATCTTCCCCCCGCAGTGCTTGCTCTTCAATGGGTAGACAAGCTTCAAAAAATTTTGCTGTTTCCCGTTCAAAATCTTTGAGTTCTGTTTGTTCGGCTTTACGGAGTTCTTCCCAAAACCGTAGATATTGCTCTTTATTCATCGGACAGTTGAGATAAGCAGCTTCACCCTTGTCATAGCGAGATGCCATAAAGGCAATATCTTGATTAATTGATTCTCCTACAACGATTGGACTAGCCGCATCAAAAAAGCTGAGGTATTCCATCCCTGTTAGGCGGCGCAAATCTTCTGCCAAGTCGGGACTAGTTAAGGGGCCAGTTGCCAAAACCACAATTCCTTCAGGAATAGCTGGTACTTCACCTCGGCTAAATTCAATTAAAGGATGGCTAGATAAAGTTGCCGTTAAATCTTGACCAAATTGCCCCCGGTCTACGGCTAACGCCCCGCCAGCAGGAACAGCATGTTCATCAGCTTTCGCAATTACAATCGAATTAAGTTGGCGCAATTCTTCATGCAATAATCCAGTGGCGCGATCGCTTGCCATTGCCCCAAAAGAATTACTACAAACCAATTCTGCTAAATGTTCTGTATGATGAGCAGGACTAAAGCGTTTTGGACGCATTTCATGGAGAATTACAGGCACTCCAGCTTGGGCTATTTGCCAGGCTGCTTCTGTCCCAGCCAATCCACCTCCAATGACTTGTATCGGTTGTTTATCCATAGTTCAATTTTTTATTCCTGAATTAAATTCAGCTTGTCAGGAGTGCTTGTATATTAATAGCGTATCGATTAATTGTTAGTTAGTGTGTGCTTTGCTGGCTCATTATCTCAGGCATCGTTAGAATAAGATGGTAAGTAAGTCCTTGGCGGTTGCTACTGCGATCGCACTAATCTAGTCTGGCTTGATAAAATCGACTGGGTTTATGCTTTCTAGCTTCATTAGCATCTAAGCAACCGCTGCCAAAGCTTGGGGAATTTTGTTGAATACTAACTCTGTAATGTCTTTTGCTATTTGCATTGGGCGCGAATCTCTCTTTCTAGGCATAAGTTTTGGAGTGTGTAAAGTGCCAAGAATGCATATTCGCCTTTCAAAGACAGAACCATAGGATACACCACTTTAGCCCTTAGTCCCTTTACCCAAGATTGTTTATTGCAGTTTCTGCGAAACTAGTTTTTTCAAGTGCGGATGTGATAGCATCCAACTTAATACTAAATACTATAGATCTATCGAATTACCGTATTTAAATAGCGCAATTACTCAAAAGAAGTTCATTTTTGCTGGAATTATCTTGCATTTGCGGATTTAGAGCCTCGCCTACCAACAATGATCGTAAGTAAGTATGCTACTAACTGATTTGCGAACAATCTATGAGCGTGACCCAGCAGCCCGTAACTGGCTGGAAATATTGTTCTGCTATCCTGGATTCCAAGCTCTGCTATTCCATCGTTTAGCCCATCGATTGTATAAAACGAGGATTCCTTTTATACCTCGGTTTATGTCTCATCTGAGTCGGTTCTTGACTGGGATTGAAATTCATCCTGGGGCAGTAATTGGCAAAGGAGTATTTATCGACCACGGTATGGGTGTAGTAATTGGTGAGACAGCAATTGTGGGTGATTATGCTCTAATTTATCAAGGTGTTACCCTTGGTGGTACTGGCAAAGAAAGCGGTAAGCGCCATCCAACTATAGGAAGCCACGTAGTTTTAGGAGCAGGTGCGAAGGTTTTGGGCAATATTTATGTTGGCGATCGCGTCCGCATTGGAGCAGGTTCGGTGGTATTACGAAATGTGCCCAGTAATACCACAGTAGTTGGGATTCCAGGACGTGTGACTCGTCAAAACAATTTGAGTATTGATATTCTGGCTCATGAGCAAGTGCGGGACGTAGAAGCAGAAGTAATCCGCGCTTTATTTGAACGAGTTAAGGTTCTAGAAAAGCAATTGGAGCATTTAGAAATTCAGTCAAGTTACTTACCAACTCCAGAAAACGACCAAACAACGCATGACGGTAATAAAAATACAGACTTGATGATTGCAGAGTTTCTTGATGGTGCTGGGATTTAGCCTCAGTTAAGGGTTATTGGTATTATCAGACGCGATAAATCGCGTCTCTACATGAGGCTTTTTGATTTAACTGAACAGTATTGTGATATGTATATACTACGGTTATTCTATCGATGAAGTGTAATATAGATATGGTATCTTTATACTCAAGTATTTCTAACCCACCCAGGCAAAATTCTCAGCAGGTTTTTACGCGTCGGTCATTTCTTCCAACGCAACCAAATAGACTTTGGAAGATAGAAGCGGGTTTTGTTCGGACTTTTACTTATTTAGAAGACGGCACAACTGTGGCTTTGGGATTGTGGGGAAGCGGAGATATCATCGGCAAAAGCTTGTCAAAAGTGGAACCTTATCAGATGGCATGTCTGACGAAAGTGACCGCAACAGTCTTACCCTTAGAGGAATGGTACCAACCAACAGAAACTTTGCTTGCCCACATTCAGCAAGCTGAAGAATTGATGATCATTCGCAGTTATAAAAAAGTTGAAACTATGCTCATCAAGCTATTGGCGTGGTTATCCAAAAAATTTGGTCATGAAATTCAACAGGGGCGTTTAATAGATATGCGTCTGACTCATGAAGACTTGGCTGAAATGATTGGTTCTACTCGTGTGACAATTACTCGTATCCTAGGGCAATTTGAACAGGAAGGTTTAATAGATCGGCTGTCTTTAAATCGGATTGTGCTACGAGAAGAAGACATTTGGTACTATGAGATTTAGTCTGGGTTTGTCAGTAATCATCCCAAAGCTGATAAACACGGTAATATATAGTCGAGTGTTATAATCTCGTCAGGATGCGATCGCGCTTCATATTCACGAATCTAGATCAAATCCGTAAATAACTGGAGAGGTGGCAGAGTGGTTGAATGCGACGCACTCGAAATGCGTTTTGGGGCAACTCAACGGGGGTTCGAATCCCCCCCTCTCCGTTTTCTTTGATACAACCGTTATCTCAACCAATTCAATAACTAAAATTATTGAATTGGTTGAAGTTTTGGTTTACCACAAACTAAAAACTAGTTACTACTGAACCTCTAGCAAGCTAATTGCTTGTTCTAGGGCTAACTTAGCCCTGTAAATGGCTAGCAATTTCTCTTGGTCGTATCTATCTGGATAATTCATCCTTCTACCCTCCATAGATATCCTAATCAATGCTATCTGTTCATCAGTAGGGGTGTTCATCTCATCTAGAGCTATACCCATAGTTTGTAAATTACTGAATGATGGGAACCTCAATCCTTTATTATCTTCTAGCTGCTTGAGGGCTAATATTGAGAATGCCATCAGGATAGTAATGTATGAATCCTTGTAACCTGAGTTCCCAGTTGGTCTTAATCCATAGCGGTTACATAAAATTCGTAATTGCTGGATTGTCAGCAGTTCAAGTTCGGTACGAGTGAACATAAAATAGAATTACCTCTTGATAAAAGTGGTATCGGTGGTATACCAGTTTTCCAGACAAATATCACCACCGATTTAAACCTTAAGCCGACGAAACCATCGACTTCAAGCATTATTCATATTTCTACATAAATGGGAAAGTCCAAGGGTAAACCTGAGAATTTTGGAAATCAAGAGAGTAGAGATTTAAATGACCAATTAAGTTTTAGGGTTACTAAAGAAATGAAGGAGGCTGTTAAAGCCAAAGAAGATCCTCCAGAATTTTGTAGGAGGGCTATACAAAAAGCTTTAGATGAAGAAAAGTAAAGGTATGTTGTTTGTATTGTAAAAAATGAGCAACAAAAACCCTATGCTCTATGCCCCCTTTCTTTTTTATTGACGTGCTATTGTGAGGTTGTTTTGCATAAGCAATAACAATTAGTAGTAATTTGCATCTACCTCAAAAGGAACACAGTCATGAAACCGACAAAGATCAGGCTGTATGATTTGGCTGGAGCTAAGGACGATCGCCGTTTTAGCCCAAATTGCTGGCGAGTGCGTCTAGCTCTACTTCATAAGCAATTACCGTTTGAAACTATACCCTGGCGATTTACTGAAAAGGAGACTATTGCTTTTTCAGGACAGGGTAAAGTACCAGTAATAGTTGATGGTGAACGATTTGTTTGCGATTCTTGGGCGATCGCAGAGTATCTTGAAGAGAGTTACCCTGAAAATCCACCACTATTTGATGGATTGATGGGCAAAGCTTTATCCCGATTTGTCACTGATTGGGTAGAAGCGGTACTCAATCCTGAAATTATTCGCTTGGTAATCACAGATATTTATTCACACCTGCACCCAAAAGACAAAGACTACTTCCGCAGAACACGAGAAGAGTTCTTTGGTACAACCTTGGAGGCTTTATCTGCTGATCGCGACGAGCGAGTTATAAACTTTCACCATCACCTTGAGCCACTGCGTCGAACTCTCCAGCATCAGTCATTCCTTGCTGGAAAAGCACCAGCTTGGGCAGATTATGTAGTGTTCAGCTCTTTACAGTGGGCACGCTGTATTAGTCCATTTTCTTTACTTGTAGAAAATGACCCAGTGTTTAGCTGGCGTGAGCAGATGCTCGATACTTTTGATAAGGAAGGACGTCAAGCGATCGCGTATTCCTGTTGAGTTGTTACTTAACAATTTGCTCAAGTTAATTGTTCCTCTAAAGATGATTTGGAGGACGTTTTTGTAGATATCTGCATTGGATACTTTTAGGTAATTGCATAATATCAGGATGTCGCAAACCCAAGCCAAACGAATAAATTGGCAAGTCTTGTAACACGGTCTGACATCAGACGTATTCTTGGGTTTAGACTCTAATAGGTAAAATTGTCATGGCTGTCTGGTTTCAGAAAAAGTTACTATTTGAATAATGATTGTAGTCATCGCAGATAATATATTTTAGAACTTATGCAAAGATAACGGAAAATTGAACCACAGAGACACAGAGAACGCGGAGGATAGGAGTTTGAGGGGTATTTTGTGTAAGTCCTGTGTTTATCAGGTTTGCTACTCAAAATATTAACCAAACTTGATATATATAACTTGAAAAGCTTTAAAGTATTACGAAAAGCAGTTGAGGACTAGCACATGAAATTTGGAATTGATATTGGTCATAATTGTTCTCCAGACACTGGAGCTAGAGGATTAAGGTTTGAAGATAATTTAACCGAAGAAGTAGGTAATAAAGTTATATCTAAGTTAAAAAATTTAGGACATCAAGTAATACCATGTAAACCTGCTAGTGCTGGATCAGTACGCGATTCATTAGCAAAAAGATGTGACACAGCTAATGCATCAAGGGTGGATGTTTATGTTTCTATTCATTTTAATGCTTTTAACGGTCAAGCTAATGGCACAGAAGTATTTGCAACTAGTGAAAATGGCAGAAAAATAGCAAAGCCTGTATTAGATGAAATCGTCAAGTTAGGATTTTTTAATCGTGGAGTTAAGAGTGGTTCTCATTTATTTGTTCTGAGAAACACAAATATGCCTGCGATTTTAGTAGAAGGTTGCTTTATCGATTCGTCAAAAGATATGAAACTATATGACGGTGAAGCACTTGCGAATGCAATCGTCAAAGGCTTAACTGGTCAAGTGCCTAGTACTCCTGTTAATCCCGTTCCCGATGATGAGCAGAATACAGATACCTCGGTACTCAGGCTACAAAAAGCCTTAAATCGACTCAAAATAACTGATAAAAATGGCAAATCTTTGGTAGAAGATAACCTCATGGGCGGAGCTACAAAATCTGCAACAGAAAAAATTCAAAATGTTTTTGGGATTTCCGCCGATGGAGTTGCCAATGAAACTACATGGAATGCAATTAATTTGGTTTTAGCGAAACGAATTGTTAGACCAAATCACGCTGGTGGCCCTGTGGTTAGATACTTGCAATATCGTGTGGGTGTTGAGGTTGATGGTGTTTATGGCCCTCAGACAGAAGCGGCAATTAAGACATATCAAAGGCAGAATGGTTTGCTTGCTGATGGGATTGTAGGAGGAATGACCTGGCAGAAGTTGATTGGTTAACGTCCCATCACCGTCCGGTGTCAGTAGTCAGTGATCAGTAGCAAAAATAACTGACCACTGACACGAAATCCCACCCCTTCAAGGAGTGAGATGAGCTAAACACTATCTAGAGATTGCTTGCAATCAATTGGCGATATTCGCTCTTTTGCTTCACGCCTTTAACTTCCTTCAACAAATCCTGATTTTTGAAAAATTGAATTGTTGGTGTCCCGGTTACATTAGCATTCTCGGCAATATCGCGATCTTTGTCGATGTCAATTTCTACAAAGTGGATTTTGCCGTCAAATTCATCCACCACCTTATTTAGAATGGGTTTTAGGGTGTGGCAAGGGCCGCAACCTGGGGAGACATATTTGACAACGAGTAGGCGATCGCTTTCATGGAATAATTTCCGTAAAGCATAACCCCCCTCATGGCGCGTTGCTTGTAAATTAAACCCAGCTTCTTCCTCAACTTCAGTTTTCTTAGCGGCTGGCTGATGTTCTAATTCATGAGCTGGAGTTTCCGGCTGTTGATGGAATTCGTAAATTAAACCATTAGAAGACAACCAGCGTTCAGCTAGCATCGCCGCCATACAGCCAGTACCGGCAGCTGTAATTGCCTGACGAAACTCATGGTCTTGTACGTCACCAGCAGCAAAAACGCCTTCTACACTGGTTTCTACAGTACCGGGCTTGGTGACAACGTAACCCACTTCATCTAGTTCTAGTTGTCCTTTAAATAGTGAAGTATTAGGAGTGTGACCAACTGCGTAAAATAAGCCTTTAGCGTGTAGTTCGCTTTCTTCACCAGTCTTATTATTGCGGATTTTCACCCCACTCATGTGACCATTACCGAAAATATCCACAGCTTCTGTGTTCCAATGCACTTGGATTTTCGGGTTACTCAAAACGCGGTCTTGCATAGCTTTAGAAGCTCGCATTGTATCAGACCGTACTAAAAGATTTACCTTTGAGCCATATTTAGTAAGGTAAATTGACTCTTCCGCCGCCGAGTCACCAGCACCAATCACAGCCAATTCTGCACCGTGGAAAATTGGTGTAGCACCATCACAAATTGCACAGGCGGAAATTCCTCGGCTCCAAAATTCATGCTCGCTAGGTAAACCTAAACGCTTCGCGGTTGCACCAGTGGCAATAATTAGGCTGTTGGTTTTAACTTCTCTTTCATCTGATAGCACAGTAAAAGGACGCTGGCTTAAATCAACTGATGTAACATCCTCAGTATATAACTCAGCCCCCCAGCGCTCCGCCTGCGCTTTCATCTGATCCATTAATTCCGGCCCCGTAATACCTTGGGGAAATCCCGGAAAGTTCTCTACTTCCGTCGTTGTCATCAGTTGTCCACCAGGCAAACCTCCCGCTTGGAAACCTTCAAAGACGACGGGTTTCAGGTTAGCTCGTCCTGCATAGATGGCAGCTGTGTACCCTGCTGGCCCAGAACCGATAATTACTACGTTTTCTACAGTCGGGTTAGCCATAAAAATTAAACGTACTCATAACGACTACGTTTAATATAGCAAATTCCAACTAGTTTTGCCAGTGTTATGTGCGATCGCTGCTTTAACGAGATGCTACACGAAAATGTGGGTGCGATCGTCAAGACAACCGCAATGAAAGATTTGGGTAATTAAATTTATGTTATTCAGGCTGTTGTTGCAGAGATTTTCTGATAGTTTCAACATCTAGTTCTAACAACTCTGCTATTTCTTGAATACTCATACCTTTATCAACACATTTGGGGACTAATTTCAATTTGGTTTCTAATTCTGTTTCCGGCTTTGTCCTTGCTAAGATGCTTTGATACAAGTAAGTTTTTGTGAATCCATCTAAATCCAACATGGCTTCAATCTCCTCTACGCTAAGATTGGGAAACTTATAAAATATAATGGCTTGGATAAATGCTAGCACTTTCTTTTACAGATGCTCATCAGTTAAATTTTCTTTCGCTTGATTAATTAACTGTTGGGCTAAGGAAGTAGCTCTTGTTGGTGTTTCCGTAAATAATTTGGCAATTCCTATACCCAAGGAATTATCGGTACTAGTATCAAGTTCATTTAAATAAATACAGCGCAAATGTTGTTCAATTAAAAACCGATAGCGCGGGTGAGGCGGGGCTTCATGAATGCGTTTGTCATAGATAACAACTGCATACCAGTCTGAATTGGCTGGCTGATATTGACGGAAGTAAACAAATATTTCCCCGAATAACCGTTCGTAAAATTCTTCATCTTTGTAGGTTTGCAATTCTACAAAGTACAAAGGTTCATTTTCAAAACCTTCAACAGTAGAAAATAACCCGTCTAAACGAAATGATTGTTGTTTGATTTCAGGTGCAGTAAACAAACGTGTAGATATTGGGATTAGTATCAGGTTTACCAATCAGTTCAAAAAATATCTGTGGTAGTTCTTTAATAAGTTCGTAAAATATTACATCTGTTTTCATACAACCGCTTTCGTTTGAATGTCATATATTGTAGCTTTCGTAGGTTGCGGTACGTATGAGCAATATAGAAGTCTTTTCTGTGTTGTTATGTCATTAACTATTAAAGATTTAGAGCAACTACAAACCGAGCATCCAGAATAGTAGAAGGAAAGATTATAGTTATGGGGCCATCGGGTTATGAGTCAGAAGAAATTGGCGGTCGTCTAATTACGTTTTTAAATAACTGGATAATGTCGCGCAGACCAGGGCGAGTAATCTTTCTTTTGTCACTCTAGGCAGAGGAAAAAGAGAAAAAGTCAGACCAAAGGGATAAAAATAGATGATTGTGCAAGGTATTCATGATGTTAATCAAGTAAGAAAATCCCGCAGAAAGTTGGGGATAGAAAATACCTTAAGCCAAGGTTTAATCAAATTGAAAAGAATGAAAGGTTGAACGATAAGACGCAAATTGTTCAAGAGATTCTTCCAACCATAATTTTTATTCCACAAAGGGTGTTCCGTAAATATTTTGAGAATATAACTCTGAGATTCGCTGAAGACACTTGAATGAAGGCTGACCATGAGATAAAACACTAATAAAATTTCCATCGCTTTCCCCATACAGGCTATCTGCCAAAACCAGTTCAAATTTAAACCCCATTCCTTGGAGTTCTCTGATTAATTCTGCTGCAATTTCTGGCTTGGTTTTATATTTATCTCCTGCCTTCAATCTCTCGCGTGGTTTACAAAGAAAGAAATGTTAATGGAAAGGTCATATCTTCAATCACACCATAGGGTGTCACTACCACTATTCCATTTTCTATTTTGCCTAAGTTCCCAATATACTGCCGTTTTACATAGTCTGTAGTACGACCTTGTTTTTTGTCTCCTGTTTCATCAATTATTACCCCATGCCTAAAGGCGGGGGCTTGAATAATTTTAGGCTACATCATAAGACGAAAGTTTAGGAATTTGATTGTAAACTTCTGAACTTTCTTCAAGGGCTTGACGTAAATCATATTGTGTTTGTAAATTTAACCAAAACTGGGCAGTATTTCCAAAATAGCGGGAGAAACGCAAAGCTGTATCTGCCGTAATACTGCGCTTTCCAGATAGAATTTCGCTAATTCGTGTCTGAGTTACACCTATATCTTTGCTTAATCGATAAGCTGTGATGTTCAACGGTTCTAAGAATTCTAGTTGCAGGATTTCGCCTGGATGAATGTTTGGCAAACGGTTATCATTCATAATGATTTTGTTACTTAGTGGTAATCGACTATTTCAACTTCCGAAGCATTGTTTTCATCTGTCCAAACAAAGCAAATCCGCCATTGGTCATTAATCCGGATACTATACTACCCAACTCTATCGCCAATTAGCTTTTCTAGACGATTTCCAGGCGGAACACGCAAGTCATTAATTGATACTGCTGCGTCAATGATAAGTAGTTTTCTTAAAGCAGTCTTCTGAATATTGGGTGGGTATTGAGAAGATGTAAAGCCTTCAAAAATTAGCTTTGTCTCTTCAGACTTGAAATTAACAATCACAATAATATCGTTTTGCGTTACTATCGTCAATCGACAGTATACATTTCAAGTGGTAAATTTTTACTTTTTATTTTTTCGTTCAAAACTAGGAAAATCTCTCCACCTCTGCGCGTGGGAGAGAAGTTGGGGAGAGGTTCATCGAACTCACGTTAAAAATAGAACAAATATACTGCAAAAAAATTATTGTAAAAAACAAAAAACCCCTGTAGATATTGCTGTACAGGGGCTTTTACCTAAGCGGGCGGCGGGAATCGAACCCGCATTAATAGCTTGGAAGGCTATAGTTTTACCACTAAACTACGCCCGCAAACCTCATAAGTGTAACATAGGTTTTGCAACAATTCAAGCATCTAGTTAGAGTTAATGGGCTTAACAGTGACTTTCACAAATAATTCACTCAACTCTGGTTTTGTGCCATTTTGATTATGGCCTGGTAGGAAGTTCTCATTACTGAACAACTCATTGATAATTTTTTCATATAAAATTTTCTCACTTTGTAGTTTCGCCGGCTCGATTTCTATAACTACAGCCTGTTGAAATTTGCCATTTTCATCAATTACTAAGCTAGTTAATAACTGTGCAGGCTGAATTTCAGAATCACCAGGGAGAAAACTTGAATCTAATGTTTTTGTATTGCTTCCTTGATATTTAGCCAGAACATCGGGAAAATCATTTTGTCTCAATCTGCCCTCTTGTATCAATTGAAGTACTTCATTTCTAGATAAAGGAGTTGCGATCGCTATTGATCCTCCTTGCTTCGGAATCCGAGGGGTTTCCCCAGTGGGTGTAGATGTAGTTTCCTCTCCCGGAATCCGCGGAGTTTCCC
>NZ_JAECZB010000003.1:0-175896 GCF_016056295.1 Atlanticothrix silvestris CENA357 | reverse complement strand
GATGTAGTTTCCTCTCCCGGAATCCGCGGAGTTTCCCCAGTGGGTGTAGATGTAGTTTCCTCTCCCGGAATGCGCGGAGTTTGTTCTTGTTCCGTTTCAGAGACCCTTGGCTGTTCTAAAGGTACTGATGGAATACTTGTTGGTAATGGCTTTCCTTTTCCCAATTCAATTTGCTGACGGCGGTTCCAAGGGAGATCACCAACTGAAATTGTTGGTATTGGTGTTGGTGTGGGTTTGGATTTATTTGTCGGTGTCGGTTTAGGCGTGGAAACTATTTTTTGAGGAAATAGTGAAGTATTAGCTTGAGAAACTTCAGTTTTGCTATTCCTGTCTCCTGCCTCCTGTCTCCTGCCTCTTGGTGAGGTATTAGCTTGAGAAACTTCGGTTTTGCTACTGTCGAGGATAGTGTTCTCAGAACTTATTGCATAGGAATTCTGATTTTTAGGCGTGTTTTGTGCTTTTTGCGATAAACGTGATGGTACAGACTGTTGCGACGAGACTAATGGCTTCGGTGTAACTTTTTTAACTGTTGATTTTGGTTTGGCTTGAGGAGAAATTTCTACAAATTCAATAGGAACAGCAGTTTGGCTTTGCTGTGGAAACCACGGTTTAAAAACATTAGATGAGCGCAAGAACCAAAAAACCAGTAAGTGCAAGGAAACTGAACTTATGGTTACAACAATCCACAAACTTGGTGGGTCAGTGTGTCGTCTCCAGTCCTCGGCTGAAATGGGAGTTTTGTCTGCAACCGATGTTGTCATATAAATTTGAAACCAGATATGATTCGGTGCTTGTGCTGCTAACGATTTAAGATCCAGTTTAAATTTTAGCGATTAACTATTAATTCTGGCGTGACAGCAAAGGTGAGAACTGTTTCATCTACTCCCTTGAGTTTTAGCGGGCTACCTTTAGTAATTTCTTCGTCTTGCAAATAATCTGCCACAGCAGCAGAAACCAGGATAGTGCCGGGAATTGCAGCAGATTGTAATCTAGCAGCAATATTTACACTAGGCCCAATGGCTGTATAATCAGCACGTTCAGCACTACCGAACATACCTACAACTGCTGTACCTTGGTGAATACCACAGCGGAACTGTACGCCACTAAGTCCATCGGAGTCAAATATACCTTGGTCGCGCCAACGTTGATTTAATACAGCAAGTGAGCGTTGCATTGCTCTTGCTGTATTGACAGCACGTCGTGCCTGTTCGTTGGGGGTGAGTTCTTCTGGCGCTCCATATAAAGCTAAAATAGCGTCTCCCATAAATTTATCTACAGTACCGCCATTGTCAAATACAGCTTTAGTCATTGCTTCTAAATATTCATTTAGTAACTCTGCCACTCGTCGCGATCTGAGTGTATTTGCTAGCTGAGTAAAACCAACGATATCGCTAAATAAAACTGTAATTAAACGCGGTTCTGGGCGTAAATCTAAAGTCAAATCTCCAGTTGCGGCTTTTTGCACTAATACAGAAGGCAAAAATCGCTTGAGTACCGATTCTGTTAGATAAGTATTTAGCTCCAAAACTCTTCGTTCATTGGCTTTTAAAGCTAAAAGATTCCTAACTTCTGCTAGAAGTTCCCGATCATTAAACGGTTTTGCTAAATAAGCATCTGCACCATGTTCAGTACTTTCGATGCGAGTTTCTTCGTCAATTTTTGCTGTGAGTAAAATTACTGGTATCCCTTTCAGCTTTTCCTCATTACGTATCATCCGAATCATTTCTAGCCCTGTTACCAAAGGCATCATTAAGTCAGTAACAATTAAGCTGGGTAAAACTTCCTGAGCTATTTTGAACCCTTCATCACCATTACGACCTGTCCGGACTTGATAGCCGTTACGGCGGAGTATATCAGATACGTAAGTTCGCAAATCTGGGTTATCGTCTACAACTAAAATAGATTGTTGAGTGCTTGTTGAGGGTTGAGTGCCAGAATCGGGTATTAAGTCTTTTTTAGTAATATTTTCAATATTGTCTGTGGTTGGCTCTACCAGTTCTAAATCAGCCAATTCCACGCTAGCGCGACTTGTGTTCAGTTCAACAGGAGTTTCTAATACTTGTTGTATGGGTAAATGAGAATTTCCAATAACCAGCCATAAAGTAAAGGTAGTACCTTCGCCGTAAACTGATTCTACAGTTACTTTGCCGCCATGCAATTCTACTAATTCTTTGACTAAAGCTAAACCCAGACCACTACCTTCATAAGAGCGATTCTCTGAACCTTCAGCTTGGCGGAAACGCTCAAATAAGTGAGGAATTTGCTCTTTAACAATACCGATTCCTGTATCTTGTACTTGCAATATGCAATGATTTTCTGTGGATTGAAGTTTGATGCTGATTGTGCCTCTCTCTGGAGTAAACTTCATGGCGTTTGACAGTAGGTTATAAACTACTTTGTCAAATTTTTCCATATCTAAGTAAACTTTAGGACATTCATCCATCTCAGTAACAAGATGCAATTCCTTTTTTTCACAGTAGGGGCGAAACGACTCAACAATTTGACTGATAACTTCGACTAAATCACAAGGACGGAAATTAGGCTGCATCCTCCCAGCATCCAGACGTTGTAGATCTAGTAGTTGGTTTACCAGTCTTAGTAAGCGGCGGGAGTTACGTAGAGCGATCGCACTTTGGGCGTAAGATAATCCTTCACCAGAACTTACTGCTGACTCTAAAGGCCCTTGAATCAAAGTAATGGGAGTACGGAATTCATGGGAAATATTTTGAAAAAATTCGGTTTTTTGTTTATCTAGCTGTAACAAACGTTCAGCTTGCTCACGAGTTTTTTGGTACAGGCGTGATTGTTGTACAGCGATCGCTGCTTGAGCTGCTACTGCTTTAGCCAACTGGATATCAGATGTTACCCACTGTCTTGCTTTGTTTCCTTGCCGCAGAGTAATACTACCAATGCATTTGGCATCAGCCAATAAGGGGACGACCATGAGCGATCGCGCTGGCATTTTTAAAGGCAAATCAAACCCTTTAATTGCTGAGGAACAATTACTCATATCAGCAATTACCACCGGCTCATGTGTTTGCAAAATCTCTTGCAGGATGGGATTTTCCTTTATAGGTGCTTGAGAATGGGGTAATTCTTGAGTTACAATATCATGATTGCTACTTAAATTTTTCTTTTGGGCTGGCGCTTGGGTATTCTCAAAATGTTGAGAACTGTCATATAAGCCCACACAATGGACAAACTCATCTTCTTCTGTCCATAAAGACAATATACAGCCATCTACTTGTAAAGCTTGTCCCAGTTGATGAGTAATAGCCGCAAAAATATCTTCAGGATCTAGGCTAGAGCGAATTGCAGTAGTAATTGTATTAATTAAACCTTCTCGCTTGGCAAGGGCACGTACCTGTTCGTAGGCATAAGCTTGAGACAAAGCTAAAGCAGCTTGATCCGCTACCATCAATACTAATTGCACTTCCTCCTTGCCCCAAATGCGTGGCTGGTAGCATTGGTGCAATGCCAACACTGCCATCAATTCTTGTTGACAAATTAGGGGTACAACTAAACTAGAGTAGATATTAGCGATAGTAAAAGCTGCTGCTCGTTGACGTAATTCGGGCGTTTCGCCTTGGAGGCGATCGTCACCTATTACTTCATGAATTACCTGAACTTCGCGGGTTTCCCAAACTGTTTGAGCTAGCAAAGAAGAAGAAGGAAAAATAGATGAAGAAGATGTTACTTCCCTATCTTCCTCTACTCCTTCTACCGTCTCCTTGTAAACCTTCTGGTAAATGAATCCTTCATCCACCAACTGTTCATCTTGAAAGGGACGTAAAAGGCAGACATCTACTTCCAACATGTGACCGACTGTATCAACAATTGCTTGCAAAATTTGTCGATAGTCTAAGGCACTGCGAATTGTATTTGTAACGGTATTCAGCAGTGATTCCTGGCGTAGTGTGCGGGTCAACTCACGGGTACGGGCTTTAAGGACATTGTGGGTATCTAAAGCTTGGCGTACAACACCTTTGAGTTCCTCTGCTTCCCACGGTTTTGTTACATATTTGAATACTTTACCAGCGTTGATTGCTTCCACTAAATCTTCGACATCAGTGTAGCCAGTTAAAATAATTCGGATAATATCGGGATATTGAGTAGCTGTCAGGCTCAAAAATTCTGTACCGCTCATGATTGGCATCCGCTGATCAGAGATGATCACTGAAACCTCTCCTTCTTGCGCCAGTAAATCCAGTGCTGCGGGGCCAGAGGTTGCCCTCAGCACCTGATAGTCGCGATAAAAGGTGCGGTAAAGCAAGTCAAGGTTGTCTGGTTCATCATCAACAACCAAAATTTTGGGCTTACTGTTTACTTGGGATTTCATGCACCGCTTTCCTGCTGCAACAGCAGTTGGGTAAAGAATAATCTGATCAGGTGGGAATGTTTCTGAGTCAGGTAAGAGCAGAGCATTTCGGCCAATAAGGCTGTTTGGTTACATGACTGCTGAGTGTAAAAGCATTTACTCACAGTGATTTGCCTCAATGGCTTGTACTGATTGTCAATTGCTCTAGTAAAGGGCAATTGAGATCAAAATCAGTTTCCGTTTTATAAAGCTGGTACTTGCTTGCCAAATCTCTCCTCACTTCCGGCGATAACTGTTCAATAAGGTACACAGCCTTTAAGACTGGCTGAAAAAACCACATAAAGCTGCATATTAAGTTTTCCCGTTGCAGCTGTTGCACTAACACTTTCTGGTGAATTTTATTTATGGCATTCATTTGGTATAGTCAGCAATATAACAACAATCAGATTTAAAGCCAAAGTATACTATTAGACAAGTACCCCTTTCCAATTTAGCAACTAGAAATATGAGTGATAGCAGTGGCACGAGCTAGGAAATTGGGAATTTTTACCTCAATACCAGATTTATCCGAAACTCAGTAAATTGCTAGAGCATCGAAACTGGTATTAGTGTAGCGGCAATTTCCGAAATCATTAAGGACTGCAACAGAGAACGTTTAAGAGGGATTGGATACCGAGTATTGGAAAAATAATGAGCTTCAAGGATGTCAGCAAAAAAAGCCGGGGAGCAGGCAAGATAAACCCAAACCTAAAGGCGGTGGCTTAGGGTAAAGACAAGACATTTTATTTATCTTACTGACTCATCTAAAAACAAATTTTTCCCTTTTTTCCATGCTCCTATACCTGTTTAAATCAAGAGGATGTCTTTGAGTAGGTTTTAGCAACAGGAGCAGAACAGCCAGTAGCGATATTGCCCGTCTCTATAATGCTTATAAAATAAAGAAATAGACTTAAAGCTCTTGAAAAGAAGCTTATAGGTTTTTGGAGTGCAACCTACCAACTCTTGTACTCTGTTGGTTTTGCTAAACCAACTGCTAAATTTTAATGCTACTGTAATTTCAATGTTTTAGGCTGATTTTAGTTTTCATATAGCTCATGCAATGTTCTAGGATATTTGAAAATATTTTCGTTGAATTTCATCAATACTGAACTAATCTTGACATCCTGGTTTTTTGATCCATATTACCAAGAGCGAGTGGCAGCTGCCGAACAAGCTCCTTGCGAATTCCAAATTCGTGCGGCTACACCTGCTGATTTTAATGGTGTTGCTCAAATCATTGCTGAAAGCTTTCACTCCCAAGATGGTTTGTGGGGATGGGCTTTTCCCTTACTACGTTTAGGAATTTACGAAGACCTCAGACATCGCCTGTTATCACCAGCACCCCATCAAGTTTGCTTGGTAGCTGTTGATATTACTAACACGACTCACAAATTACTAGGAACTGTAGAACTAGGTGTGCGCTTTACTGATTCGTGGATGCAAGTTGGCAGAAGTTTTCCTTATATTTCTAATTTAGCTGTTCACCCTAAATATCGTAGGCATGGTGTGGCCTCAGGATTACTTACTAGCTGCCAACAGGTCTCCCAAGAATGGGGGTTTCACGACTTGTATCTACATGTTTTAGAAAATAACTGTCAGGCACGACAGCTTTATTTCAAGCTGGGATATAAGGTAGATAAAGTAGAGTCTAATTGGAATCCCTTCCTTCTCAGACGCTCTCGTCAGATATTACTACATAAGCCTTTGAGTGCCGAGTCGATTTAAGAATAGAGCCAAACTCAGCTTTTAAAGTATTTTCTAATGCTAAATCAGTGTTGCAATCACTCTTAAGGCTAACTACTAAGTTAATTCCTATGAATTATTTTATCATTACCTTGCCTAGATATACAATTTACAGCTTGGACAATCTGGGCAATACAGTATATGAATTTATTTAATTTTAAAAAAAGAATAAAACTATAGGTAAATAAAAACTATCATCTATTTTTTAGCTTAATTATTGAAGCTATGATGTCAAACCTCCTTGGTTTGATTATTGCCCCTCATTACTTCACTCAATAATCTTACTTCATGCTTAGCTATGCGGCGTTTACCTGAAGCTTCTATCTGTTAAAATCCTTAATATAAGTCGGTTTAGCTATTCAACCAATGTTTTGTGTCTCACCTTCATAGTCTTCATATAATTATCCTTACAAAATATAAAAAATATAGTCTGCTCAAATATTTTGACTCTTCCATAACATATTATGTTGATTTATTTAAATGGCTAAAAATGTAAATTTTTCAAATGATTAAGAATAGACTATAATAAAGTTATTCAGTAGAAATACACTGGATAAAAAATTAATTCCTCATGATAACTTTGTATTTAAGATATTCGTCTTTATAAAAACTTTAATAAAATTAAACTTTAATTTGGAGACAAATCCGATTAGATCTCATAAAATATGATTACTCAATAATAATTGCCTAAATTACTTGGGAGATGCCTATTTATTTATGTGTCAGTTCAAATTGACCGATAAATTCTTGATAATAAGGCAAATTAAAAATCTGGATTTAATTTAATAGCAACCACCCTTTGTAAGTGCATAAGACTACCAAATTACTCAAAAATTTAAGAAAACATGGATAGCGAAAAGCGCCAACGCTATCGAACCGCTATGGTATCAACTTATTACCCTGACACAAGTTTCCTTCATCATCTTGTCATGCCAGATGGAACTGAGCAATCACCTGGCTCGGATATACTTACAACTCTGCACAGTGGAAAAATTTTCATTGTCAATAGTCGTAAACGTAATGGGTTAATACTTTTTAAGCGCTACCATGCAGAATTTGCTGGGCCAGGAGCTGCGGTTGGCGGAGATTACGATTGTGATTGCCAAAGGGTGTTGTCTATAGGAAACCTATCTTTGTTGACTCCCGAATCTTATGAGGAGCGCCAAAAGGCTTACTTGATTAGGCGACAATGGATTCGGTTGATTAAACAAATTACAGAAAACCCTATTCCCCAGCAGAGAGTTCAGAAAATTTTAGATCAATTTGAACAATACTTCCCGCCAGAAATTGTGGCTAATCTTCCTGATGCTGCCTTTGCCCTTTTAGTTGGTGTACTACCACAAACCGTGGGATTAGTTCGTCGTATAGGCAACGATGTAAACTGTAGGCTTAATTACTAACTACATTCCTAAGAGTTTATGGCTCAAGTAATTATTACAATTGTTTAGAGTGTATTAATTTAACTTGACATTATAAATAAAATTTAAGATTTCAAATTTGCCAAAACAGCTTGTACTCGATTCAGGGTACGAGTGTTCTCCTCAGGCGCACCAACTGTAATTCGTAATCCTCCGCTAATCTCGCGTACAAGAGTACCAAGTTGCCTGAGTTGAGAGTGAATATTTTTCACAGTAGCATCTTTGGGGTGAGAGATATTTAATTTAAGACGCAGGAAAATAAAGTTAGCAGCACTTTGGGTGAGTTGTAATGTTGGGTCATCTGATAAAACTTTGATGAGCTTGGCTCGTTCATTCAGGATTTGGGGAATTGACTCAAGCAAAAGTTGGCGGTTTTGCAAAGCAACTAAGGCTGCGGCTATTGAGAAGCTAGGAAGATTATAGGGTAAGCGGACTTTTTCTAAAATAGCGATCGCTTCTGGATGGGCAACACAATAGCCAACTCGAAGAGCAGCTAACCGGAAAGCTTTAGAAAAAGTACGTAGTATTACCCAATTCGGATGCTGTATTAATTCTCCAACTAAGGTATTTTGGCTAAATTCAAAGTAAGCTTCATCAATTACCACCAAAATCTCTGCGCTTAGACTTTTTAACCATGCTAACTCTGCCGCTGTGAGAGCATTAGCAGTAGGAGAATTAGGATGCACAACGAAAACCACCCGTATTGGAGGATTTTGAGTTTGTTCTATGGCAGATTGTGCAGCCTTTAAGTCAATTTCAAAATTTTCTTCATTTCTACCCACCCCTATGACAGGAATACCCAAAGTTTTGGCCAAAATTCCGTACATAGAGAAAGTAGGATTGGCAACTAAAATTGAACCTTCTCCCCCTAAACAAGTAGCGATTAATAAAGAGCGAATCAGTTCATCTGAACCATTGCCAACAGAAATATTCGCAGCAGTAAAAGAAGATGCTAAAAGAGCAGCTGACTCATTAACGTATTCAGCGATCGCATCTTTAAGTGTCTCATGTCCACCATCGGGATAACGATTTGTTTCAATTACCTGCTGATATGTCCAGGCCAGCTTTTCTTTTAACTGAGGTGGCAAATCATAGGGGCTTTCATTCGTATCTAGTCGATCTAGTTGCGTGGGAACTGGTTCGGCGTTATCGCTGCTAGGGTGGGGCTTATAAGCTGTTAATTGAGCTAAATCTGAGCGAATGAAAGGAAGCATAGTAATTAATTGTCAGTTGTCAGTTGTCAGTTGTTAGTTGTCAGCGATGCACTGACTTGTACTGAGCGCAGCCGAAGTAGCTTGCGTTGCCCTGAGCTTTGCCGAAGGGTCGAAGTGTTGTCAGTTGTTTATGTTTGACTACTGACTAAGGACATTAGTTTAGAATTTCACATTTTACAGCTTCAATGTAACTGACAAAAGAGGCAAATTGCTTGCCAAATTTCTTCCATAACATTACCCAAACCATGATCACTATCGAGTTCAACTAATTCTACCCAAGGACGTGATCTCGCAAAGTCTCGACTGGCTACAATCGGAATCACCTCGTCTTGTTTTCCATGCAAAATTAAGGTGGGAATGGGAAGTTGTAAAATTTTCTCTTTGTATTGAGTCGCATCTGTTACGAAATTGTAACTTAGAGGCAGCGATCGCCTTTCCCCATAGTGGTAGATCATGAGATGCTTTTCTTGTTGCCAACGCTGCAACTCTTCATCTTTTAGCTTAGGCAACCAATGGGATAAAAAGCCAAAAGCTGGTGCTAGCAGCACAAGACGTTGTACTTGCGGGTATTTTTGCCCCAAATAAACAGAAGTTAAACCACCCAAACTTGAACCAATTAGCGTTACTGGTAGAGAATCATCAGGAAACTCTAATGCAACTTGAGTTAGCTGACGAGTAATAGTCAATTGAGAAAAGTCGCCAGCGTTTAAATCGGGAATTTTTAGTTTTGTCTGTATTTTAGCAAAGCGATCGCCTATGTCTTGCGCTTTGGCAGATTTAGGGCTGGAAGCAAAGCCGTGGAGATAAATGTATTGCAAGGCTGTAGATAGTTAGTAATAAGTGCTGATAAAAGTCTTTTTTGGTTGCACTTTTTTTGCATAATTTAAGGTGCTGGTGCTGGTGCTGGTGCTGGTGCTGGTTCTGGCTCTGGTTCTGGTTCTGGTTCTGGTGCTGGTTCTGGTGCTGGCTCTGGTTCTGGCTCTGGTTCTGGTTCTGGTTCTGGTGCTGGTTCTGGTTCTGGTTCTGGTTGTGGTTCTGGTTCTGGTTGTGGCTTTGGTTCTGGTTCTGGTGCTGGCTCTGGTTCTGGTTGTGGCTCTGGTGCTGGCGCTGGTTCTGGTGCTGGTTGTGGTAATGGTTTCGGCTGTGGCTGTGGTTCTGGTTCTAGTGTTGGAGTTGGTTCCGGCGTTGGGGTTTTACTAAAATCACTATCAACTTTATTGTTTTGGGTATTTACTTTGTTATCGTTGCTAATATCAGCATCATTTATCGGTTTACTAGTAGTATTTGACAGGACTTGTCCTGTTTCTACAAAAGAGCCTACTGAAGAATTATTTTTAATGGAATCTGTGGAAGAATTGTATGTGCTCGCAGAGTTTGAGGAACTAGTAGATAACTGTAAAAAAGATGGGTTTTCAATTACTCCTTTACCAGTGACTGGCGACTGTGCTGCGACAGCTGCGGCGGTTTCAGCTTGAACACTCGCGATCGCTGGATCTGTTGTAGATGAAATATTTTGCCTAGTTAAATCCAGTCCCTGTACTAGATCGCTCGTTTCATAAAAATTCCTCAGATCAAAATTATATAAGCCTTGAAATTTGCCCTCCACTATAACCATCAACTGTCCTGCTTTCAGCACCTGATTTTGAGAAGCTGTTTCGTTAGAAACTTCAATGCCGCTATTTGTTAACGCACCTACAATTGTGGTGTCTGTTTGTTGGTCGTAGCGCACAAATAAAGCTGAACCGCGAATTGCTGCGGCGGCACTCGGTGTTTGTATACGTGTTTGCCCTCTTCCAGGTGGAATAAGCAGCAACACAGTTCCGTTTGACAGTCTAAAATTCCGAGTTTTGGGCAAAAATCGAAATATTGCCTGTTCCCCAATCCTTGCTAAAGAGCCATCGTTGAAGCGCAAATCTGCTAAAGAAGCCCGGCCAGTAGCAAGTCCATCCCCAGGAATCATTGCATCTAATTTGCGGGCTGGACGCTTATTTTTAGTGTTTTTGGGAATCAGTTGTACTAAGTTACGGAGGTTTTGAATTTCGGCGCGAGTTAGAGGAGTCAGGGCATTTGCCTGATGTGATAAAGGCAGCACTATCAGCCCCGATAAACCAATAGCCAAAAGTGGGAATAATTTAGCAGACATAGTTGCAATTTTAAGAAAATTTAACTGATACCAAAGTGGTTGAACCCATTTCTTTATGAAGATGTGCATAATTTGCCTGCTTCTAAAAGCTTTGTTTTTGACCCGCTAGCTTTAGTCTTCTAGCAATGCCGTACAAAGTATGTGTGTATAAAGCACAGCTTCACATAGAATTGGCATGACAATAAAATCTGAATATTTAACTTTCGATTTGGTTAATTTTATAGCCAAGCTTTAAGTAAATTCATTTATGAATTGTCCAAAAATATTTTCATAAGCTCAACTTATTTATTTGAAATTGATGGATTTACATTAACTGATGAAACTAAACTTCTATAGTATATAGAGTCTACGTGATGAATCATCAATTTTATAAATAATAAAATCTAATAATTATAATTATTTATATAATAAAATATATATGCTACGTGCATAGATAAGTGTTTATTTCCTGTTTTTATAACGATTAGACACATTTAGAGACGAATATAAGAGGAGTTTAATATTACTTATTCCAACTTCTATATACAGCTTGTGGGTCTAAGTTTGCCAAACTTAATTAACGCTATTAAAGATGCAAATCAAGGGTTGGAAAAATGTGTTGTTGGTGATTTTGCTAACTTCTAGTGGTGCAAATATATGTTGCTTCAGGTTAGATGCTGCTTGGGCTACAAGTATAGATGAGTGGGATTCTCAAAATAAGCTAGTATCAAAAAAATCTTTGGCAATAATACAGAAAACTCATCAGTCAAGTGATCAGGGTAAACAAAAGGCAATTAATTCGCGATCGCAACAGTTATATTTATTAGAGTTAGCAGGCACAGAACAAATACCATTAAATGTGATACTGCCAAAATCACTAGTTGCTCAATCCAATCCAGCACCACCAGAGTCACCACAGCTAGAAACGCAGCCAAGTGATTTTCCTGAATCTTCTCCAAAACCTATAGAACCATTATTGGAGCAATCCCAGGTAGATTATGCTGAAAGGCTAGAAAGGCTGAAGCGACGGCTGCAAAAGGAAAAACAGCCCAACTCTAATGCAAATGTTCTTCCGGAACTGGGGCTTAGAGTGCAGCAACTACCCATACCACAACCACCTTTAGAACAATTACCCTTACCACCAATAGAACAACCTATACCTAAGTTGAAACCTATAGGTTTTCTTAAGGCTCGTATAGGCTATTTCCATACAAGTAATATTTTTTCGTCAAATATTGATCCTATAGAAGATGGTTTAATATTTTATGGATTAAGTTTAGCTTCTGCATATTATCCATTGGGAGCTAATACTTATTTAAATGGGTCAATTGATGGTAGTTTGATTCGTTATGTAGATCAATCAAAATATAATTACAACCAAGTCAGATTCAATCTTGGGATTTATCAACAGTTATCATCGCGAATTTATGGAGAAATCGGTTGGAGCAATCAGCATTTATTCTATGCTAACAACAGCGATCGCTTTGAAGCTGGCGATCGCTTTTTGGGTGAAAACTCTCTCAGGCTATCCTTGGGAAGGCGAGACTCACTTACTCAAAAGTTAATGCTAGATAGTTTTTACACATTTAGCGTAAATTTTGGCGAGCCAAATAATCGGAATCGTATAATCAATTATTGGTCGGTTTCTTTAGACTATTACTTACAAAAACCTCTCCGGATTGGTTTGAACTACCAATTTAATTTGTCAGACTTCACACAGCGCCAACGAGATGACAACTATCATCGATTGTTTGGGAACTTAAATTATCAAATATCTGACTCCAGCAATATAAATTTGCAGAGTGGTATTTCTTTTGGAAACTCTACAGATAATAATATTGATTTTGATGGTTGGTTTTTCAGTGTCAATTACAATTTAGAATTAGGGCGATTTTAAAATTAGTCAATGGTGGAATTTTGACTAATAACTAATCCAGTCGCTCCAGCTACCAGCATAAAGTTTGCCTGTATGAATACCAGCTATTTCTAAAGAAAGTAAATTTACACAAGCAGTAACTCCAGAACCACAATAAACTAAAATTTCCTCTGCGTTTTGTAGCTTTTGCCATCGCAAGTTTTGCTCTGCTGGAGAAAGTAGCTGTCCTGAAGAGTTTGTAACTTCCTGCCAAGGATAGTTAACAGCACCAGGAATATGACCGGCAATTTTATCAATTGGCTCTCGTTCTCCTAGGTAGCGATCGCTTTCTCTAGAATCGACTAAAACTACCTGCGGTAAATCTTTGCGACTTTTGACAACTTCAATATCTACTAACAGTTCTGGGTTAATCTGAGGGACAAAGGTGGCTTTTTGGGGTTGAGGAATGTCACTAGTAATAGGATATCCAACTTGCTGCCATTCGGTAAAACCTCCATTCAGTACCGCTACTTGCTCATGTCCTAGATAGCGCAACAACCACCAAAGACGAGATGCAAAGGCCAGGCGAAAGTCATCATAGGCTACAACCAAAGTTTTTTGAAAATTTATCCCAATTGTTGCCAACTTGTTAGTTAAATCATTAAGGTTAGGTAAAGGATGTCTTCCACCATGTTGACCTACAGGACTGGAAAGATCTTGATTTAAATCTAAGTAATAAGAACCTTTAATATGGCTTGTTTGGTATTGTTGTTGCCCTAGTTGTGGATTAGCTAAAGAAAAACGACAATCTACAATGACGACTTGTGGATCATCGAGGTGTTCAAAAAGCCACGCTTGCGAAACAACAAATGGGTAGTTAGTCATTAGTCAATATCAATATTATTTACAAAATGTCGGACTTCAAAAATTTTCAACCTCAGCTAACAGCAGATGGTTCTTTTACCTTCGTTTCTCAAGAGTTTGGTGAATCATTTCATAGTCATTTTGGAGCTAAGCAAGAGAGTTTTCTGAAGTTTGTTGCTCCTACTCAACTAGCTACATCTGCCCACAAACCAGTTTTGCGGCTATTAGATATTTGTTATGGTCTAGGATACAACACAGCTGCTGCTTTACAGACTATTTGGGCAGTTAATCCCAGTTGTAATATTGAATTAATTGGTTTAGAACTGAATTCATCAGTACCACAAGCCGCGATCGCTCAGCACTTTTTCGACAATTGGAACTACGAATACACTGCAATTTTGACCCAACTGGCATTTGAGCAGCAAGTACAAACAGATCGCCTCAAAGCAAAACTACTAATTGGTGATGCGAGAACCTCAATTAAACTAGTGCATCAATTAGGTTTTCAAGCAGATGCAATTTTTTTAGATCCCTTTTCACCACCTCAATGCCCTCACTTGTGGACTGTGGAATTTATTAAACAAGTTTCAATGTGTTTACACGTTGATGGTATTCTCGCAACTTATTCCTGCGCTGCTGCTGTACGTACAGCACTTTTGGCAGCTGGCTTACAGATAGGTTCTACCCCACCTATGGGAAGGCGAACGCCCGGTACTGTAGCGAAGAAAGATATGGCAACAATATCCTCCTCATCTTCTTGTTCTCCTTTATCCTCAGAAGAAGAAGAACATTTGCAAACTCGTGCTGCTATTCCTTACCGCGATCCCCAATTGATCGATCCTGCCGATATGATCATAATGCGGCGACGACAAGAACAACAGTCCTGTTTACTGGAGCCGACTTCCCGTTGGCGAAAACGATGGCTGTTAGAAAAAGAAAAGATTAAAATTTTTTGAGGACTAGTTTTTAGTGATGCGGCCATAATAACTCCAAATATCATATTCAAATCCCCAATTACAGGTTAAATTTCACAATTTTGACAATTATTTGACTTTTTTGAAACTGAAGATGAAGAGTTTTTGTAATCGTAATTACAAAATGTAAATTTAGTGTTTACAGCTACATAAAACTGCGTATATTTTTTGAGTATTATGATTTACATAAATCCTGAGATAAAAATACGTAGCTGACTAGACTCGGTATAAAAACTTTAAGTTTCAATTCACCTACTTTGAGCTAGATTGAACAAATGTAGGACTTTTTGGCGCTACTATATGAGAAAATCTCAGTAAAAAACCTGATTTAACATTTGCGCGAATTCATCATACTGGAATTGAGAAGCTGGAAAACTTAGCAGCAAAATTATTGTAGTAATATACTCAGTATTCTCGTAAAACACAAAAAATTATGATGTTACTTATTTAAGTAAGCAGCCTTATGTAGCTCATAAAGCTTGCAGTCATGCCAAACGAAAATATGGTCAAACACTAAACTTATTTTTGCAGTCAAACACTGTTAACTTCTCTAAAAGATTGGGGTGCCTTTGTGATTCCATGGAGTTCCAAGAGTACAGACTCTACTGAACAAAATATTAGTGAGTCAAACCACCTAAGCGCAGTCAATAGTCTGAGTTCCAATAACGGCTTAGGATGGCAAAATTTAGACGCTTATTCCTTGGGTTTACCTAAAGAAGACTTTTTAGTTGAACAGAAACAGTCAGAGTCTTCTTGGATAAAACCTGAGATTAATTCTGGTTACGATTCATTAAGCTCTAGAATTCTCCAAGCCAAAGGTTCTACAGTGAACGGCTCTGATTTAGAACTACCGAAGGTTTTAGTGGTTGATGATCATACTGCCAGTCGGATGACTGCCGTCGCCCTCTTGTCTATGGAAGGATACGAAGTTATTGAGGCCGATTGTGGTGCAACAGCAGTTGAACTAGTTAGACAAAAACAACCGGATCTAATTTTGCTGGATGTGATGATGCCGGGAATGGATGGTTTTGAAGTGTGCCAGTTGCTCAAGCAAGATAATCATACTAGACTAATTCCGGTAATATTTATTACAGCTTTAAATGACAGGCGATCGCGAATTCGGGGAATTGAAGTTGGAGCAGATGATTTTCTCACCAAACCTTTTGACCGTGTAGAACTTGCCGCGCGTGTTAAATCTTTGGTGCGGCAAAAGCGTTTGAATGAAGATTTAGATCATACAGAACAAGTACTGTTTTCCGTTGCTAGAGCCATCGAAAGTCGTGATCCCAATACTGGTGATCACTGTGAACGACTGGTACAACTAGGGCAAGCTTTTGGTGAATACCTCAATTTATCACGCCACCAGATTCGAGATTTGATGTGGGGCGGTTATCTTCACGATATCGGCAAAGTGGGCATTCCTGACGATGTACTTCTGAAAAAAGGTAAACTTACCTCCCAAGATTGGGAAATTATGAGGCAGCATGTTGTCATAGGGGAAAAAATCTGTCAGCCGTTACGTAGTATGCGGGGTGTAGTGCCCATCATCCGCCATCACCACGAGCGCTGGGATGGTTCAGGCTACCCCGATGGACTCAAGGCAGAAGATATACCCTACTTAGCACAAGTATTTCAGATGATTGATATTTATGATGCCTTAACAAGCGAACGACCTTATAAAAGAGCTTTCAACACAAAAGAAGCATTATCTGTAATGCTAGAAGAAACTAATTTAGGTTGGCGCAATCCCCAACTAATGCAGCAGTTTGTAGATTTTATTCAGTTTTCCCAGGATAAAGGCTGAAGAATAAAGAACTATACTTTTCTATTTCATACTTCATCCTTTGCACTTCATCAGCTGGTATGATTTGAGCCTAAATCTTAAAGTACCAAGCGCGAAAGCGCAGTTCACTGACAGCTAATGGCTAATTATGGTAGTTGTAGCAATTCTAGCAGCGGGACGCGGCACACGGATGAAATCACACTTACCGAAAGTGTTACATTCATTGGGTGGGCGATCGCTAGTAGAAAGAGTTCTTGAAAGTGTAGAACCGCTTTCGCCTTCACGACGGATGGTAATTGTGGGTTATCAGGCCCAAGAAGTGAAAACAGCCATGCAGTCAATCCCTAATTTAGAGTTTGTAGAACAGACTGTACAACTGGGAACAGGTCATGCCATCCAGCAATTACTTCCCCACCTTGAAGGTTACACAGGAGATTTGCTGGTACTCAATGGTGATGTACCGTTGTTACGCACCCAAACCCTACAACAGTTATTACAAACTCACCAAGAAAACCACAATGCTGCCACTATTCTCACCGCGCACCTAAGCGAACCCAAAGGCTATGGGCGGGTTTTTTGTAACAGTGAAAATATTGTGCAACAAATTGTGGAAGAAAAAGATTGTACTACTGCTCAAAGACAAAATCATCGCATTAACGCTGGGATTTACTGCTTTCGTTGGCAGGATTTAGCAAAGATATTACCTTACTTAGAGGCAAACAATGCCCAAAAAGAATATTACCTGACGGATGCTGTCACTCAAGTCGGCAAAGTGACGGCAGTGGATGTAGAAGATGATCAAGAAATTTTGGGTATCAACGATCGCCTACAATTGGCAGCAGCCTACGAGATTTTACAGCAGCGAGTTAAGGAAAAATGGATGGTGGCTGGTGTCACTTTAATAGACCCTAGTAGCATTACGATTGATGACACTGTAAAGCTAGAAAAAGATGTGATTATTGAACCCCAAACTCACCTGCGAGGAAACACTACAATTCAAACAGGGAGCCGCATTGGGCCTGGGGCTTTAATCGAAAATAGTCAGTTAGGTGAAAATGTTACAGTAGAGTATTCTGTAGTAACGGATAGTATTGTGCAAGCGGGGAGCCGAATTGGCCCCTATGCTCATTTACGCGGTCAAGCACAAGTAGGGGCTAAATGCCGCGTGGGTAACTTTGTAGAATTGAAAAATACTCACTTAGGCGATCGCACTAACGTGGCACATTTATCGTATTTAGGCGATACCACCACAGGCAATCAGGTCAATATTGGTGCAGGTACAATTACTGCCAACTATGACGGTGTAAATAAACATCCTACTAAAATCGGCGATCGCACTAAAACTGGTTCCAATAGTGTTTTGGTAGCTCCAGTAACTTTGGGAGATGATGTTTACATAGCAGCTGGCTCCACTGTTACAGAAGATGTCCCTAATGACTCGTTGGTAGTTGCCCGTGCGCGTCAGGTAGTGAAACCCGGTTGGCGTAAGAAGCAGGAAAGTGATACTAATTCGTAATTCGTAATTCGTAATTCGTAATTCGTAATTCGTAATTAAAAAATTCAGATGCAATCTGGGTTGCCAACTTTGCATCTGTCGCATTCTTTTTTCAATATCACGCCCTGTTTTTGGTTATTCAAGACAGCCAATCTGTGTTTCAATTGGCAACTCTAATGTATCGCCAAGTTTTTCGCCGTCGTGATAAGCAGCGAGTAAGATTTCGCTGGTTTTACCCCAAGCGATCGCTCCCTTGGCATCTAAGGCGATCGCTCCGAAATCTCGCTGATTTTTATGTGCTTCGGCAAATGAGCGCTGCATGGCATCTTTGAGAGACATGCCATCGGTAACGCGTACCACAATCCGTGGTGCTAGACACTCATCGATAATATCTTCCCCAATTCCAGTACAGCTAACGGCCGCTTGGCTGTTAGCATAATTACCTGCTGGCATTGCTGAATCGCTCACACGTCCAATACGCTCAAAGCCTTTACCGCCAGTAGAAGTACCAGTAGCTAACCTCCCGTAGGCATCTAAAGCTACTACGCCGATAGTGCCGCGTCCAGCATTATTACTTTCTACTAATTCGGGTTCTGCCACCACGCCAGCCATTGTGCTTTTAAAATTATCGTGACGCTCTTGCATCCATTCTTGTAACCGCAACTCGGTTAAAGCGTTGTAGCTGGGAACTTGTAATTCTCGTGCTAGTTCAGCTGCGCCATAATCTGACAGTACGCGATCAGGCGAATTTTGTAAAAATTGCACCAACTCAATGGGATTTTTGACCCGTGACACATTAATTACGCCACTGAAACGCCCTGATGCCCCATCCATCAAGGAAGCACTCATGCGAATTTGACCATCAGATTGCAACACTGAACCAGTACCAGCATTAAAGCGGGGGTCATCTTCTAACATCTGACACCCCTGCACCACTGCTACAGAGGCAGTTGCTCCTGACAATAAAAGAGCATAGATTTCTTCTACTACTGTATAGAGCGATCGGCGCACCGCCTCCAATCCTCCTTTGCCGTGGAGAGAACTACCTGCTCCTCCATGAATAATTAATTTAGGTTGCACCTGTAACTTCATTTATCCTTTGCGCTATTTGCGTCTCAGTTGCGGTTAGTATCAATAAGGCTGATAAATTAGGCAATTTTTAATCTCCCGTATCCCGTCTCGGTTAAGTTTCGGCTTCAGAACGGCGACGACGGCAACGTTCTGAGCAGTATTTTACTTCGTCCCAGCAATCTTGCCATTTCTTACGCCAAGTGAAAGGACGTTGACATACCGGACAGATTTTTGTTGGCAAGTCAGATTTAGAACGGGCGCGTCCCATATAAATACGTTGCAGATTAGAAGTTGATTGCTGAGAGTGATGGAAGACAATTATAACCAGTTTGCTACGAAGGGAGGATACTTTTAGTGAATAAATGTGTTGTCAATCTCCCTTTAGACTTATTCTTTAGATTACCATACGAAAAAATAGGATTTTAGTCTGTTAGAAGAGTGTAATCTTCAAAACCTTTGGTGTAGAGAGATGATTTCATTACATTAACTTTCCAAGCGACATCATGGGCAACTCAGATTTTGTGTATGAACGGGAATCCGCAGATCTTTTTCCATCTGCCTAGCCTGCTGTAAAAGCCAAAGCTACCATTAAAAATGGTGAGAAAGCTAATAATATTGAGTCTTTTGATTTTAAACTTTTGCACAGCATGAATAGTCAAAGCTGCATAGGTAACGGAAAATCGTAGACGCTCAAAGGACTTGCCGTAGGCTACCACAGAGGACGCAGAGGAATAAGAGTTTCATAAAGTTATTGCATAAGTCCTAATTTTAACAAAATGACTATTCAATAGGTTATGGCTAATTACCGTAAATTTACTAAATACTGTCAGTATTTTAAGAGGTTTTATTAAACTAAAACTTTCTATAAATTCACCATAACTTTACCTAATTAGAGTAGACAAAAATTAAAGTAGCTAATGAAATAGTTAGTTTATTCACAAGTAATAAAGATGACAGGATATATCAAAAAACTGTTGATTGGTACTTCGGTAGCAGCAAGCATGAGTGCGATCGCCACAGCTCCAGCTTTCGCTGTCAATCTGACCAGACCTACTAATATTCAATTCACTACTAACGGTGTTGCTAACACCTCTGCCAATCAACCCAATATTAATACCTGGACTTATGCTCCGGGTTCTGCTGTGTATGACAGTACTGGCATCGGTGGTGTACCAAGACACGTTTTAAACGATTACAGCAATACTGGCAATATCAATAAAGCGATCGCAGCTTTAACAGATAACGATAGTGCAACCAATGTTGAACTGTTTACATCAGGTGAAGCAGTTACAGACCATGTTGGGTTTACCGCTAATCTAGACGATAAAACTATCAAGATAGAGAGTGTCACTAAAGCGGACTGGGCTAATGGAACATTAGCAACAGGATGGTTAACAGGTTTTCGTGATGCTTACAGTGGAGTAATGTCAAGCATCCCAACCACTGGTGGTTCCAGTTTGCTCAACAATTTTAATTCTAATTTTTCTTCTTTAGTCACCTATCTCAGCACTAACGGTTTCAACTCCGCGGGCGATCCAAATATTGGAGATGTTACATACAATCAAGAAACTGGGAATCTAAAAGTTGACTTAGTTGGACACTTAAATGTAACTGGCAACTATGTAGACACTCGCAAAACGATTGTCGTCAATAACAAAACTGTAGCTAACCCGAATTATCTGGGGTTTTCGCCCAACTTTAGTCGTAACTCCACAGGCAATCAGTTATTGGATTTGATGGTGTACAGTTTAGCAAAAGCAGCATTCTTGCAAAACAAACCATTCCAAATAAGTGAAATTGCCAAAGTCACTTTCAATAACGAGGTTGACTATGCTTTTAGCTTTGCAGCCATAGATTCAGGTGCGATCGCAGGTGATCGCAACAAGGCGACTGACAACACATCTCACACTGGTATCTACTCCTGGAATAAGACTTACACAATTGCATCTGTACCTGAGCCTTCTGGACTAGTTGGTTTGATGGCTGTCGGTAGTCTAGTTGTTCTCAGGCGGAAAGCTCGGAAAACTGTAACTTTCTAATAATACAAATCTATTTCATAACTTAGGTGATATTGAAAGTCGCTTGGAGGGAAACTTTGCAAGCGACTTTTATTTGTACGCAAGTGTTATCAAATGGCTAAGGCGCTAACCTGGCTTTACCGAGACGCTGCTTTTCATACCATCGTGCGATCGCTGGGGCCCAATCTTCAAAATGCGGCCACATCAATTCACACAATTTTTGAATTTCGAGCTGAGCATCTTTCTTATTTCTCAGATCGCAAAAATGTAAGAAAGACCTTAAATTGAAACTTACTACAAAATGTTGGCGGTAATCAAAAGGTACTTTACCTCTGGCGTGTTCTTCAGACATCCCAAACTCAAAATCAGCCTTGTATTTCTTAGCAGCTTCAAGACACCACTGTAAATCTGCGGCTCGTTGTTCTGGTGAATAGTAGTATTTTTTGCCTTGTCTATCAGTGTAATAATCAACGGGACGCAAGTAGAAAACATCTTCTATGTCTTTTTTTCCTTCTACTACATCAATAAATTGATTACCTGTATAACGGAATGAATTATGAACAACTACGCCATTAGCGACAAAATTGTGCCATTTTCCGTCTACTTCTAAATCGTAAGTTTTTTGCATCCCCAAATATCGCACTTGTACAACTTTCATGGGGTGCGCTTTGAGTTTTCGTCCTGCGGGTTTAGGTTTTTGAGGAAGAGCAACAATAGAAACAAAATTTTGGGCAAATTCTAGATAAATTCCGTCACCAACGATGACTCCGTTGGTCATTAAATAACAATCTGGATTATATGTAATAATTTCTCTTTTAGTGTCTGTTATTAACTCTAAAGCTTCTCCCATAGTCTGCCAACCTCGCTTAGTCAGCAGGCGATGATTTTCTGTACAGTCTAATGTCCTGCCATCTTCTAGAGTCAAGCGGTAAACAGGTTGTATTCCTTGAGCAAAAACCTCTTTAATATGGCCGAGTTCAAAAATACCCGTTTCTTCATTCAGGACACGCAGTTTCATTTTTCGCAGGCAGGTTTTACAATCTCTGCGATACGTTCCTGGTTCTTCTCCCTTACGTCCTCGAATTTTTCTTTCGCGGACTGCTTTTTGTCCATTAGTCCATAAATCGTAAAGTTCTGAAATTTTAATCTTTGTTAAACTTCCCGAAGTCTTAACAAAAGTCACCTCACTGTCTCCACTCAGACATTGAACATCAAAACTTACGCCCACGCGATGAGTACGCGCCTGCTGCATGACACTGTGGGGAAAATAGCCACAGTTGAAAATAATCTGGGGATGCTCTAAGGGCCCATAATGTCCTCTTTCACCCGCTAAAAGTCGCTTAACAATAATTTCGCCGCATTCTGACTCTGAAGGCCATGAGTCACGCTCGTCACACACGAACCCGTCGGTATAGTCTTGGTGCATCGCAGCATAAATCACCTGCTGCGGGTTTGGTGTTTTGGCAATAACCTCTACTCGGAATCGCTGCATTGGCTAAAAGTACGTATTTGTTAAACGTGGTTGTGAACCCGATTCATCATCTTATCTCTTTAGGCAGATTCATTAACTTTACAAATTTTAATATGGTTGTTACAATTTGTTACAAGATAAACAACTGGGAAAATCTTATGCGTACAAATGCTTCCATCATTGATGACCAAGGCAAGCTGAACAACTTTGCGATTGAGCCAAGGGTATATGTAGACGAGCAAGGCGATCGCACTGGGTTCACGAACTATGCAGAACTGCTCAATGGTCGTTTAGCAATGATTGGTTTTGTCTCTTTGATCGTATTAGAGGTAGTGACAGGACACGGCATCTTCGGTCTTTTGACAAGCCTTTAAGAAGGAACAAGCAATATTAACTTCTCTTCTCCATGTCCAAACTACGCTGAAAAAGAGCGTAGTTTTTTATGTTATTTTGGCAATGTATTGATAGCAAAAGCCGTTTTGAAGATAGGTTATCGGGTAAATTATGGCTTTAACTGCTTCGACAATGTTGCCTTTAGGCACAAAAGCACCAAATTTTCATCTACCAGAAGTAATATCTGGGAAGACAATTTCACTTTCTAATTTTGCAGATAAAAAAGCACTATTGGTAATGTTTATTTGTCGGCATTGCCCATTTGTGAAACATATTCAAAAAGAATTGGCGCAGTTAGGAGAAGATTACTTTACAAGTGATTTGGCGATCGCTGCTATCAGTACCAATGACGCGAAAAATTACCCAGATGATGCGCCAGAATCTTTAAAGGCAATGGCAACAGAACTAGGGTTTAAATTTCCCTTATGCTACGACGAAACTCAAGAAACAGCAAAAGCTTACACAGCAGCTTGTACTCCTGATTTTTTTCTCTTTGATAGCGATCGCAAACTTGTTTATCGCGGACAATTAGACGATAGTCGTCCTAGTAATGGTAAACCTGTAACTGGTGCAGATTTACGTGCAGCGATTGAAGCAGTATTGGCAAGTGAACCTATCGAAGGTGAACAAAAGCCGAGTGTTGGTTGCAATATCAAATGGAAGCCAGGGAACCAACCCAGTTATTTCGGTTAATTGAAATCTTGGCGATAAAAAAATAAGCACCATTATAATGAATGCTTATTTGCTGTACATCTTGCATAATGAATTTCAGGAATATCCTCCCCTGTCAGTCATATATTTTTATAGGGGAGGAGGTAAAAAATGTGATAATCAGTGCTGAATTTCCAGATTGAGGATGTAGCTTCCTAATTGGACTTTCTCTGCCCACAATTCGTACTCTACCCGCAAATGCTCTGGCAAGTGGTTTCCGTTAAGGGTTAGAGTTTTTGTAAAATTGCGTAAGCGGATAGGATTATTAGGTTGTAATGATTCAGTTGGCAACCAATAACGGCTAATGCCATAAACGCCTTGTTCCCAAAAGTGACGGTAACTGACTTGACCGTTACCTTGCATAGTCATGATTACCCTGTAAGGAGAAATCTCTAGCCATAAAATTCTGGGGCTGCTTGGGGCGTAAGCATCGCTTATTTTGGGGAGAAATGCATTTTCGGAACTGACAGAATTTGTTAGTTCGCAGGTAATTAAAGGTGGCGCAGTCAACAGTAAATGGAAGCGGTCAGTATCTTTTTGATACAGTGTCCCGGCAGTTTCAACAACAGACCAGAATGGCAGGTCAGTGGAAATAACTGATAAGCACACGGGCTTGCGGTGATGGGTCAGCATGGGAGCGATAAGGGCTAAAAGCTATTGAACAAGGTGCAGTCAACACTTAGTATCTCTAGCAGGTCAGGGTAAGTAACTAAAAGAATAAAACATGCTTAATATTAACTGAATATCCTTATTGAGGAAGCTAGGTAAATAAAAATGAAAACAAGTGAAATATTAATGTAGATATTAAAAACGATACTTTAATTTTTCTACAGAAATGTAGTAGATCAGTAAAGCTTGTGAGTCCTTGTACTTTTGTGAATAAATTAAGTGATAGCGCCGAGGAACGGAAACTATTACAGCACGACAAAACAGTAATTAAGTACCTGCTCAAAGAATAACTTTTGGTAGATTTGATTAAATTTTAGAGAGTCAAAAGGGATACGATATTAAATGGCAAGTCTTCAGTGGCAGTCAACTAAGTTACTGATAAACTTTAAATGTATTCAAAAGCCAGTGTATCCTAATGTCGGCTTCTGTTATTACCGTAGAAACGCAAGAAGACCTTTCTGATAAATTGATTATCCAACAACCTTCTGTTGGGCTATCTTTACAGGGTCGTATCCGAGTACCGGGGGATAAATCTATTTCCCATCGTGCTTTGATGTTGGGTGCTTTAGCCCAAGGTGAGACTGAAATCCAAGGTCTTCTCTTAGGGGAAGATCCCCGCAGTACTGCTAGCTGTTTTCAAGCTTTGGGTGCAGAAATTTCGGAACTCAATACGGAATTGGTAAGGGTTAAAGGTATTGGTCTGGGGAATCTGCAAGAACCAGTGGATGTGTTGAATGCTGGTAACTCTGGTACAACACTGCGACTGATGTTGGGGATTTTGGCATCTCATTCAGGACGCTTTTTTACTGTCACGGGTGATGGTTCTTTAAGATCGCGCCCTATGTCGCGTGTAGTTAAACCTTTGTTGCAAATGGGGGCCCAAATTTGGGGACGTAAGGGTAATTCTTTAGCACCCTTGGCAATTCAAGGACAAGCCCTCAAGCCCACGCACTACTTATCTCCTATCGCCTCGGCCCAAGTTAAATCTTGCATCTTACTTGCTGGTTTAATGACTGAGGGACAAACTATCGTCACAGAACCCGCCCTTTCCCGTGACCACAGCGAACGAATGCTCCGCGCTTTTGGTGCTAATCTCACTATTGAGCCGGAAACTAACAGCGTTATTGTAACTGGCCCTGCTCAATTGTATGGACAAAAAGTAATTGTACCAGGGGATATCAGTTCAGCTGCTTTTTGGTTAGTGGCTGGGGCGATCGTCCCAGGTTCGGAATTGGTAGTGGAAAATGTTGGCGTTAATCCTACGCGCACAGGCATATTGGAAGCTTTGGCGTTAATGGGAGCAGATATCCAACTGGAAAATCAGCGAGAAGTTGCTGGTGAACCAGTAGCCGATTTAAGGGTGCGTTCTAGTCGTTTAAAAAGTTGCACTATTGCGGGGGATATCATCCCTAGATTAATTGATGAAATTCCCATTTTGGCAGTAGCGGCCGTATTTGCTGAAGGTACAACCATTATTCGCGACGCTGAAGAGTTACGGGTTAAAGAAAGCGATCGCATTACTGTGATGGCGCAACAACTCAATAAAATGGGAGCGCAAGTCACCGAGTTACCCGATGGTATGGAAATTACTGGCGGTACTCCTTTAGCGGGTACTGATGTAGATAGCTATACAGATCATCGCATTGCCATGAGCTTAGCGATCGCGGCTTTGGTATCTAAGGGGATAACCACAATTCACCGCGCAGAAGCAGCTGCAATTTCTTATCCCAACTTCACGGCTACCCTACAACAAGTTTGTAGCTGAAGTTTTTGAGCATTGAAAAGGGTAATTTACTCTGGAAAGAGTGATTTTCTATATAAATTTTTCTCTCTGTGTCCTCTGTCTTGAAAAGTTTGTTACGGAGGGAAACCCTCCTGACAACTTTTCGCTGTGCCTCTGCGGTTCAAGTCTTTTATTTAACCACAGAGGCGCTGAGAACACAGAGGTAAGAGATGATCAATATTAATCACTCAAACACTTGATCGCGGTTATGAGGTGCATCGAAATCAATCACAGGCCCTTTCGGCACAATGCGTGTGGGATTTACCTGGGGATGACTTCGATAATAATGCCGTTTGATGTGATCAAGATTACAAGTTTCTCTCACTCCCGGAAATTGGTAGAGGTCTTTGAGATAATTCCATAAATTGGGATATTCTACAATTCGGTGTACATTACATTTGAAATGCACATAATAAACAGCATCGAAACGAAACAAAGTAGTGAACATACACCAATCAGCTTCAGTAATTTGATCCCCACAAATATAACGCTGGGTTGCTAATATTTTTTCCCAATAATCAAGAGCCGCAAAGAGTTCTGTTACTGCCTCATCATAAGCTGATTGACTAGTAGCAAATCCAGCCCGATACACACCATTATTAATGGGTTGATAAATTGCATCAATTGTTTCGTCAATTACTTTTTGCAGAGGTACTGGATAAAAATCAATATCTTTCTGAGCAAAGGCATTAAATTCTGTATCCAACATGCGGATAATTTCGCGGGACTCATTATTGACAATTGTCCCGGTTTGTTTATCCCATAAAACTGGGACTGTTACTCTTCCTGTGTAGTTAGGTTCGGCTTTAAGATAAATTTGCCAGAGATATTGCGTGCCGTTAACAGTATCAGGAATGCTCCCAGGCTCATCGCTAAATTCCCAACTATTTTGATCAATTTCTGCTGCAACTACTGATAAGCCAATGGCATTTTCTAGTCCTTTTAACTGGCGCATAATTGCAGTACGACACGCCCAAGGACAAGCCCAAGAAATATACAAATGATAACGTCCTGGTTCGGCTTTAAACCCACTAGAGCCATCGGCTGTAATTTGATCGCGGAAAGTAGTTGATGGACGAACAAATCTACCTTGGGAATCTTCTTGATCCCGTTTTGATATCCATTTACCATCTTTGAGGATTCCCAAACCCATATTTATCTCCTGAGTAACAGTCAACCAATTGAGATTATTGACTAATCAGCATTGAGAATTTTTGGTACTTTGAAAAACTCACCTTCTTGTTCAGGCGCACTGTTGAGGATGGCTTCACGGTCAGAATAGGGTTGCAATTCATCCTCTCGTGTCACATTGCTGACATCAATTGCCCGCGTTGTGGGAGCTACCTCACTAACATCTAGTTCATTCAGCTGTTCGATATAATCTAAAATACTTCCTAGCTGAGTGGTGAATTGCTCTTCTTCTTGTGATGTTAATTCTAAACGAGCGAGAAGGGCTACTTTACGAACTTGCTCACGATCAATCATGGTTAAATCAAGAGTTAATGGTTAACATTCCAGAGTCATTAGCCAATAGCTAATGACTAATGACTCTTGACTAAAAGAATATGTCAACTTGCGATCGCCCGGTGGTCTTTAGCCAGTTTTGGGCTTCGATGTAGTTATTGGGAGCCATGCGAATAGCTCTAATCCAATAGTCGGCTGCTTGGTCAAACAGTGCTTCGCCAGCGTCGTTATCCCCTTCTTCTTTGGCTTTTTCGCCTTGGTAATGGTAAATTACGGCGATATTGTTCAAAGCTTGAGGCAAACGTGGATTTAACTCAATTGCTTCATGATACAGTTCTAGAGCTTTTCTATGATCGCCGTTACTGGCGTAGATTAGCCCCATATTGTAGAGAATATAACCGCGATCGTTCGGGTCTTCTTCTAGTGTTAGGGCTTCTTCGTAATTATCTAGTGCTTCGGCATATTCCCCTTCTGCCTGAGCTGACATGCCATCTCGGTAATAAACAAATGCTTCTTTAGCTTTTTTGTTAGCTGGCAGGAGCTTTAGGATCAGATCCGCCATCACTGTAAAAGATTTATCAACAAAGTTATCGTTTTTCTGCGTTCTTGGCATATTTGTCTCTTATTGATTGGGGATGGAGCGTTGGGTATTGGGCATGGGGCATTGGGGATGGGGCATTGTTATTTTCTCTGTTTCCCTAGTCCCTAGCCCCTAACCCCTAGTCCCTAATCTCTAATTTCTACACTCAATAGCTAATTTAACTGATTTGAAGGGTCATTCTTCTCGCTGAGGGGCATGATACATTCTGGACTGTTGTGTTGAGATTTATTAACTAAGGTGCTGACTGGGTATCCAGTCATTGCTGTTTCTGGATAGGGCTGCAATAGCTGCTGTAGTGTTTCAGGTGTTTGTACTTGCGGGTCTAGCCACAAATCGTAATCTTTTGGAGCAATAATCACTGGCATGCGATCGTGGACTGGTTGCAGTAGTTCATTGGCTGTCGTTGTCAAAATTGTACAAGAAGTTATTTCTTCTTGTTCAGGCGTTTCCCATTTTTCCCACAATCCTGCAAAGCCAAAGGGCTGTCCATCTTGTAATCGAAAATAAAATGGCTGTTTCTTGCTTTTTTGCCGTTGCCACTCATAAAAACCATCAGCTAAGACTAAACAGCGTCGGCGTTTGAAAGCCGAACGAAAAGCAGGCTTTTCGGCAACAGTTTCGGCTCTAGCGTTGATTAGCTTTGCCCCTATGCTTGGATCTTTTGCCCATGAAGGAATTAATCCCCAACGCAACTGTTGAAATTCACGCTGATCTTTTTCAGGATTATGTAGCACTGTTGCCACAGCTTGCGTAGGTGCAATGTTATATTGAGCCGCCAAATCTGGGATTTGCTCTACATGGAAAACTTGGGCTAAAGCTGCTGCTGACTGGTTTAAAGTAAATCTTCCACACATACATTTATTTCCGCCTACTGAATAAAAATAAACCTTTAAATACAGAGATAAATAATACTATTATTTATTATTTTCTCAGATAATTCTATCTTTTAGGTAGATACATAAAATAAATAAAAATATCCTGTTATTAAAGAATAGTTTTGTAAGATATTGTATTTTAGACCCTCAATATTCAATACCTTCTTCAACATCTTGTGAGCATGGAAACGCTGCGATTGTACGATTTTTTACCCTCTGGTAATGGTTATAAGATACGTCTTTTATTGACACAAATGGGTATGCCCTTTGAAAGGATAGAGATTAACATCTTGAAGGGAGAGACTCGAACACCGGAATTTTTAAGTAAAAATCCCAACGGTAAAATCCCAGTTTTAGAAGTTGCATCTGGCAAGTACTTGGCAGAATCAAATGCTATATTAGTGTATTTGAGTGAATACACAGAATTTTTACCTTACGATCGCTTTTTAAGAGCGCAAGTGTTTCAATGGTTGTTTTTTGAACAATATAGTCATGAACCTTTTATTGCTACATCACGATTTTTGACTTCTATTTTAGGTAAAGCTAAGGAGTATCATGTAGCAATAGAGCAAAAGCGTGAACCAGGCTACGCAGCCCTAAAAGTGATGGAAAACCATTTAATCTCTCGTACCTTCTTTGTTGATGAACGGTATACTATCGCCGATATTGCCTTATTTGCTTATACTCACGTTGCTGATGAAGGTGGGTTTGATTTGGCGAAATTTCCTGCTATTCAAGCTTGGATAGAACGAGTCAAAGCTCAACCTAGTTATATAAGTATTACACAAGACAAATAAGCTGAGATGTATTTAGCTTGCATGAATCGGGAGAGGGGTACTTATTTATTTAAGAGGTAGAATATAGCAAACTCCTAACTCCTGAATTCAGACTCCCATAGTTAAATATCTGTATCAATTTCAATCAACTTTTGCCGAGAGGATAAACCTAACTTAATCCTGATATGAGATTTGGGCATATCAAATTTTTCAGATAGTAGTTTAATTAACTCTTCATTCGCTTTACCATCTACTGGTGGAGATTTTAAATGTACAATCAGGCTACCATCAGGTTGTTCTGCAATCTTTTGCTGTTTTGAGTTAGGTTTAACTTTAACTTTTTTTTGCATGACCTATTTTCTGTAACTGTCGCAGCCACAACCAACCTAAAATACAACCCAATAAATAATGAGGAAAATCCCACCAAGCAAAGGTAGTACCCAGCAACCATTTACCTATAAATGTAACGCGAATTTCTTGCAATAATGGTGGATGCCAAAGTTGCAAAAATTCTAGGATAAAGGTTATGAAAAAAACCCATATAGGAATTTGCTTTACAGCTATTCGGCTCCTAAAAAACCAAAACGCGAATAAGCACCAAAATATTTCGTAAAATATAGCTGCTCCGTAATTATTGAACCATTGATGGGCAAGACCAGTGTAGTACTTAAAGAAAAAACCCATCACTACAACGATTAGTAGAGACAGGATAATAAATATTCCTTGCTTACGGTTTGAGAGCATTATTGTCAGGCTTGAGACTAAGGAAAATTTTAATCTCTGCACTGACCTCTCTCAATAATTCGTAATCTAGTTGACGAGACGCGATAAATCGCCGTCTCTACTAAGATCTTAATTACGAATTACGAATTACGAATTACGAATTATGGATATCGTCTGCTACCAGCACCCACCACACCAATTTTGTGGCGATAAGAGAGTTCAGCGCCGAACCAACCGGAAAGGCTAGTTAGTGTACCAACAATCAGCGAAATTGCTAATCCCCAAGGTAGGATACGTGCTTCAGCGTCGCCTATACGAAGAAGAAAGTTGACGAGTGTTAAAACGAGTAGAGAAACATTAAGAATTAAATGCGCCCAACCAGCACTACGCTTGCGAACTCGTTCAATTTTCACAAAATCACTTAGGCCGATCGCTGCTGCTATCACACCTCCAGCTAATCCCAGCCCGATTAACCATAAAGAAGCCCTAGCCCAGAAAAAATCACGAGTTAACCAATAGCCGAAGTCACTTCCTAAGGCTGCGGCTAAAAAGGCTATGGGAAAAATGACACTCAGGGGGTGTAGAGGATGTCCGGCGATCGCAACTGTACTAGGTACACCAGTATCACGATACTCACTGTCGTTACTTTCAATAATTGGTGGAATATTTGGGAAAGGGGAAGAAGCCGAAGTTGTTTGTGTATCTGTAGTTTCCATTATTTAGTATCCTGTGTTTAAGCGGAGGGAATTTTTTCGACGTAAGCTTCAGCTTGCAGTGTTAGTTTGCCTGCTTCTAGCTCTAGTTTTTTAACTTGCAGGCTCATACCTTCTAAATCGAAGTTACTCAAATTCAAAATTTCGCTAGTTTGCTCGGTTAAAGCTTTTGTCAATTCTGGTGAGATTTCTTCGCTTTCGCTATATTCAATATTTTCTAGAGAAACTGTTTGTCCATTAGCATTAATACGGGGTATTGCTGAAAAGGCAACTTGTTGTGTTTCGCCTGTTTCTTGTAGAAGTATCTCGGCATTTAATGCCACTTTGTTTTCACCAGGTAGGCAAAACTCTACATGTTGGGGTGCGATGGTCACAGGTTGGCCATTGACGTTTATTTTCTGACTTTGAAGTTTTGAGCGAATATATTCAGAGTTAAAGGCACGATTAATATCAGCCTCAGTCAAAACCACTCGTGCAGTACCAGCAGTAGGTTTGGTAAGTTCAATTTTGCCGAAAGCCACGCTGAGAGGATTGATCGCAACACCACTAATTTTCATATCCATTTCCTCCATACGGAGGTCTTTTTGCATGACCAAACCGTCACCTTCAATGGTTACTGCATCTACCTCTCCTTGCATTAATTTAAGTGGATTAGTTTTAATATCTACATCTAAATTTTCTACTTCATCTAATTGGCTAGATAAACCTATTTCTGCGGCTTTATTCAGCGCCTGTTCTCCTAGATCAGGACTGTCGGGCATTATGAGTGAATCTCCTGTTTGAATATCCTTGAGTCAATGTAAGAAACTAATCTTAAAATTTTATCTATCTGGCGGTGGAGTACAGATGAAATAGGGATCTATCTAAAAGAGTAAGTATAAATGTTGATGATAAAAATGGTCGTTTTTATATCTAGAGTTACGAAGTAATCGTTCAAAAGAAAGAGGGAAATTTCATTAAAGGTATGTCAATCTTAAAAGAGCAATGATATGAACACTTTTCCGAGGAGACACTCCAAATGGTATCTACTTTAGATGATACAAAACGCAATGCTATTGCTGAAAAACTAGCGGATATTAAATTAGTTCAGCAGTTAATCATTGAAAATGAACAACTGTTTTCGAGGCAATCAACTGATAGTGAAATCTCTGATCGTATTCGGAAGATGCTCGATGATGATCAAAAGAACTTGGGCATTTTGGAAACTGTAATTGTTCAGTATGGCATCCAAAAACAGCCAAGAAATACAATTCAAGAAATGGTGGAAAAAATCCGCCAACTCATGCAAGGCTCTGAATTAAGCTTGTATGAAAAAGTATTTCAGCACGAATTGCTAAAACATCAGCAAGTAATGAGTGGAATAACTGTACATAAGGCAGCACAAAAAGTTGGTGCTGATGTGATGGCAGCAATTACCCCTTTAAATACCGTTAACTTTGAAAACCGCGCTCACCAAGAACAACTCAAAGGTATTCTAGAGATTTTGGGTGTTCGTGAATTGACTGGACAAGATGCAGATCAAGGAATTTGGGCAAGAGTCCAAGATGCTATGGCTGCATTTAGTGGTGCGGTAGGTAGCGCTGTTACCCAAGGCTCTGACAAACAGGATATGAATATCCAAGATGTTATCCGCATGGATCATAACAAAGTTAATATTCTGTTTACCGAACTGTTGCAAAGCAACGATTCCCAAAAGATTCAAGAATACTTCGGTCAAATCTACAAAGATTTAACTGCTCACGCTGAAGCTGAAGAAGAAGTGGTCTACCCAAGAGTGCGTTCTTTTTATGGTGAGAATGACACCCAAGAATTGTTTGACGAACAAGCCGAAATGAAGCGCATGTTAGAGGAGATTAAGGCTCTTAGCCCTTCTACCTCTCAATTTAAAGATAAAGTCAAACAGTTGATGGATGCTGTTGGCGATCATATTCGTCAAGAAGAAAGCACAATGTTTGCTGCAATTCGCAATAATTTAAGCTCTGATCAAACTGAGCAAATGGCTACACAATTTAAAGCTGCTAAAGCCAAAATTCAAGAGAGATTAGGTAAGCAGGCAGTTAAGTAGAATTAGTTAGTTTTTGTAAAAAATAGCTAATCGTGGGAGTGGGCGAAATGCCCATTCCCACAATGATGTTGATTAATTATTATAAATAACTTTTGAACCGCAGGAGGCGCAAAGAACGCTGAGAAAAAGAACAGATGCAGTGAGTATGAAAATGCGCCATAGTCCTAAATGTTAAAAAACATCAATTTTATCTAATTTTTCCCAAGGAAGTTCTATATCTATTCTGCCTACATGACCATAGGCAGCAAGTTTTTTATAAAAACTGCCTTGAGTTAGTGAAGGCAAATATCTTAAATTAAATTGTTTAATTATACCTGCTAGGCGAAAATCAAAATGCTTGTCTAGAAGAATCGTAATTTCTTCATCAGAAACTTTGCCTGTACCAAAAGTTTCTACCTGGATGCTCACAGGTCGAGCAAGTCCTATAGAGTAACTTAGCTGTACTTCACATTCATCAGCAAGTTTAGCAGCAACTATATTTTTAGCTGCATAACGAGCAATATAGGCTCCGACTCTGTCTATTCTAATGGGGTCTTTGCCACTTAATGCTGAACCACTATGCTTGGAGTATTCGCCATAAGTATCTATAGCGTTTTTTCGGCCAGTTAACCCGGAATGAACAGCAGGCCCTCCTTTAATAAATGGCCCATCAGGATTGATAAATATTCTTGTGTTTTTATCCGGTTTAATTTCTTCATCCTCAAAAATAGGGTAAATTACAGCTTCTTTAATATCATCTTGTAATTGCTGTAAAGCAGGTTTTGATGATTTATTTTGACTGGCAATCACTGTAATACTATGGATTCTATCAGGTCGGCGATTTTTATATTCAACTCCTACTTGGGTTTTGCCATCGGGAGTCAGATATGAGAGTATTTGTTGGGATCTAACTTGACTAATTTGTCTGGCTAATTTGTGGGCTAGCCATATTGGCATAGGCATGAGAGCAGAAGTTTGATTACACGCAAATCCAAATACCGTTGCTTGATTGGTGACAGTAATTTGCTCTATCTCTTGATCCGAAAGAGTTCTTTCATCAAATAAATGATGTTTTTTAGTAGGTAATTCTCTAAGACTAGTTAAAATGCTACAGGTTTTACCATTAAATTCTTTTTGTTTGTAACCAACTTCTTCAATTACCTGTCTCGCTACATTAGTAAAATCTACGTTGCTGTTAGGTTCAAATCTGGCAGCTATAAAAACTATGCCTGTAGATACTGCACATTCTGTAATTACCCTAGAATAAGGGTCTTGTTGCAAAAAACGATCTACGATCGCATCACTAATTTGATCGCAAAGTTTATCAGGATGTCCCTCGGTGACTGATTCAGATGTAAACATGAAGTCTTTTTTCATAATTACTCACCTTGGCTATCAAAATAGCTGACGACTACTGGCTAAGTCTGAAGTTTAGTTGGTAAAGCAAGATGTTCACTTTGGTTAATGTTCTTTGTGCTTTCATTTACAAGTAAAGGCACTAAAGCACTACCTGCAATCACAGCGCCATCTATAAAATTAAGTGGTGTAATCTTTAAAAGACTCCGAAGTGGTGGGACAATGATAGCTAGGAGTTGTATAGCAAAAGAACCTGTTACCGCAGCGTTTAAATAAGCATTATTCGGCAGTTTTGCTGAATTGAATAAGCTGTGTTTTTCTGAACGGCAGCTAATAGTATGTAGGAGTTGTCCTGATGTCAAACCCATAAAGGCAATGGTGCTGGCTTGGGGGCTAATGCCATATCTAGAAATGCCGTAACTATAAGCTGCTAAGGTGCTGACAGATAATGTGGCTGACTCAAACGCAATTCTGCCAAAATCGGAGTTTTTAATAATTGGTTCGTCAGGATTGCGGGGTGGTTGACTCAAAACGTCGGGTTCTGGTGCTTCCATAGCTAGAGACAAACCAGGGAAAATATCAGTTACCAAATTTAGCCATAAAAGTTGGATGGCGTTTAAAGGTTCACCCAAACCAACTGCGGTGGCGGTAGTCATCACCATAATTTCACTGAGATTTGTGGCTAGGAGGAAATGCACAGATTTTCTGATGTTGTTGTAGATTGTCCGTCCCCGACTGACGGCAATCATCATTGTTTCTAACCTGTCGTCTTCTAGGACGATATCTGCTACCTCCCGCGCTACATCGGTTCCTCCTTTACCCATAGCTACACCAACCTGTGCCGCTTTGAGTGCGGGTGCATCGTTGATACCATCACCAGTCATGGAGACTACTTTTCCCGCTGCTTGCAAAGCTTGGACGATTTGCAGTTTATTGCTAGGACTAATGCGGGCAAAAACGTCTACTTTGTCGCTGAGTGCTGTCAAAGCCTCCGGCGTAAGGTCGCTGAGGTTAGTGGAATCAAGAATTTCCAGTTGGGGATCTCGGTTTAATTCTAATTGTTTAGCGATCGCATAAGCAGTTGGACTTTGATCGCCGGTAATCATCACTGTGTCAATACCTGCTTGATGAAAATCAGCTATTAATTGTTTGGCACTTTTTCTAATTGGGTCTGCCATTCCCACAAGACCCAGCCAAATTAAGTCTGACTCATAATTATTGCCAGTATTCAGGTCATCAATATGACTGTAAGCTATGCCTAACACCCGCAGCGCCTTACCTGCCATGCGATCGTTTTCTATTTCAATTGCTTGCCTGTCTTCTGCTGTCAAAGGCACTATTTGCCCATTTTTGACCCAATTTTGAGATATCTGAATGACTTCTGCGGGACTACCTTTAACAGCGACAAATTGATGATTATGACTCTCATGAATCGTACTCATGAGGTTACGATTTTCTGATCGCAGGTTGGTGTGCAGCAGAGGATACTTTTGTCTGAGTTCAATTACGTTCACCCCAGCACTAATTGCCATATAAATCAAGGCATTTTCTGTGGCTGAACCTGTAACTATATATTCACCATCTTCTTGTTGGCTGACTTCACTTTCATTACACAATACCGATACATGAATCAGCTTTAATAGTTGATCAAAGGTATAGGGATTAATATTTTCTGACCCAGCAATAAATTCACCATTCAAGACTTGAATGTGGCGGGTGTCTGTCTCTATCTCCACTACAGACATTTGGTTTTCTGTCAGTGTCCCGGTTTTATCTAGGCAAATTGTTTGCACCGATCCCAAAGCTTCCACGGCGCTTAGAGTCCGAACGAGGACGTTATTTCTCCTCATGTCTCGGATACCTAAAGCCAAAGTTGTAGTTGCAATTGTTGGTAGTCCTTCAGGAACCGCAGCCACAGCCAAAGATATGGATGATTTCAGCATTTGCACTAAACCATATCCCCGCAGCAATCCCAAACTAAAGACCAGACCGCAGATTCCCATACCAATTAAAACGAGTTGACCGCCTACTTCATCTAGTTGTCTGGCTAGGGGGGTTTCTGTGGCAGTTGCTTCACCTACTAATTGCTGAATTTTGCCCATTTCGGTAAATTTACCTGTGGCTACAACTACAGCCAGTCCTTGACCACCAGTGATCAAAGTTCCCTTATAGATCATGTTCAGGCGATCGCCTAATGGCACATCTTTATCAGTCAAAGATGCAGTATTTTTAGTAATGGGGATGCTCTCACCAGTCAAAGCAGACTCATCCACACTCAAATTATCAGCTTCGATCAATCGGGCATCTGCTGCTACATAACTACCGGGTTGGAGAATTAAAACATCTCCCAAAACGACATTTTCTGTAGAGATTTCTATCTGGTTGCTATCTCTAATTACCTCAGCTGAGGTTTGCCCATGATTTTTAAGAGATTGAATAATTTTTTCTGATTGACTTTCTGTAGCATACCCAATTGCCGCATTCAGACCGACAACACCCATAATCACTACAGCATCGATTAATCCCCCGGTGAAGATGGAAACTCCAGCAGCAACACTTAATAAAGCGACTGGTAGAGATTTAAACTGATCAATGAAGATGCTTAAATCAGAGCGTGTTTTTGTTTCTGATAAAGCATTGTAACCATACTTATGCAGATTGGCTGTAGCAGATTCATGAGATAATCCTGACACTTTAGAAGTATTAAGTGCCTCTAGGGTGCTATCTGCTGCCATTAAATGCCAGTTTTCTGCTCTTTGTTCTTGTGCATGGATAACAGATTGTTTATTTGGTTTGGAAACCTTGGTTAATTTTCCTGAATTTAAGTGGATTAATTGAGATTTTTTTTTATAATCTAATACAGTCTTGTCAATTAAAAATCCAATTTCATGAATGCTAGTTTCTGGATTGAAAAAGACAAGAATATTACTGGTTAGAGGATTCGCAGAAACTTGAATAATTTCTGGATAATTCGCAAGCGATCGCTCTAAATATCTTTTCAAAGATGCTGAACGGTAAAGTTCTTCGATTTTGTATCTAGCTCTCCCTTTGACCTTGGTATGTATTGCCTGAATCACAGCGATCGTAACTCCTGTTATACCCCTGAATAACTATAAAAATTAAATCAATCTACCTTTTAATTATAGTTTTCATAGGTTTCATTTTTAATAACATTTACTATTAAGACTTCTAAAGTTCTCAATTAAGTAAATGTAGCTAATCTTTTAATAAATTGTTGGCTGTGATTCGGTTGTATTGTTAAGTTTTACAAAACTATCAAAGGCAAACCAAGCCAATATATACCAAGGGATATCTTCTAATTCTAGTCCCTTCACTAACACTTGTCGGATAGCAAGTATGCTGAGAGCTAAAGGTACTAACAAACGTAAATCTGCCATACCATTTGTCATTTGTTTGACATCTGTATTGAAATCAGACATCACATTTATCAAATCCTGAGCTACTTGCGATTTACCATCAGGGTAGGCTTGGTAAGTTCTATACCTAAATTGTTCTCGCCTTTCTCTAGTCACATCAGCCGTTACATTGTTCCAAACCTGTGTTGCTTCTGTAACTGATTCTTGATACTTTTCAGACAGAACTATACTTTCTTTGATGACATTTTGAACTAAAGGCTGTTTCATAGCTTCCGCAACCGGAAGAATTATGGGTGACAAAATTATTGCTGTCAGACCTTCGACAATTTCAGGTACATTAACTTTTTCCAAGTTGAACTGAGATGCCATCTGCAAATATCCTCACAGTAACGCTTAGGCAGTCAATGATACAAGGTTAATTAAATCTATTGCTACTTACATCAGCCTAAAGTTACAGAGAAAGTTGGAATCTTTATCACCAGCATCGGCATAAAGATTGACCTATGGCTAACCTTTCTTTTGTCACTCGGGGAAGAGTAAAATCAGAAAAGAAGTCTGAAAGGCAGGAGGGGAGGATGACACAGCCAAGAAGCCCCAAACCCAGCATAAAATTTGTGGACGAGTATTATGCAATCTACCAAAACATATTTCCAGAAGTTAGGAGTTTTGAAAATTTCCGAGATTTACATTTGGGAATGATATCAGAGATAAAAAGGAAATCTTTACCAGAAATAGCCAAGGTAGTAGGTTTAGAAAATCAGCAATCATTACACCATTTTTTAACAGAATCACCGTGGTCATACCAATTCTCTATGAAGATGCATAGAATAAAGCTTCGTGAAATAGAGCTTCAAGAATGAAGTCATAACAGGTCAAAGAGGAGATTAACTCGGAAGACATTTGAGCTAGCTCATGTTGAACCCGGTGACGCAATTTTTGTAAATTTGGAAAATCAGTTGCAACTGAGCTATTGATACTCTATTTATAAGTAGATATCTCATCTAAAAAATTAATGAACCCCCAACTACCAAGTTTAGTAATCGGGGTAAACATAGAGGAGAGGTATTCACTTGGAATATGTTTTATTGAGTTGTTAATCCTAATGGTGTAATTGCTTTTTCCAAATCAGCCCCTTGGAAATTTGCTCCCACTATATTTGCTCCAGTAAGATTGGCTTTTTCTAAATCCGCATCAAATAAGTTTGCATTCTTCAAGTTTGCGCCGATGATACTTGCCTTTCCTAAGTCAGCACCTTGAAGGTTTGCGCCTTGCAAGTTAGTTCCTTGTAAGTTAGCTCTTTCTAAATCAGCACCTTGCAAGTTTGCATTTTCTAAATTTGCATTTTGCAGGTTTGTATTTTTGAGTTTTGCTCCTATTAAGTTGCATCCAGTACACTCATTGGTTGCTATTAAATGCCTTACATTATCTGTTACAGATGTGACTGAAGTAGGTGCGGATTCTATGGATGTGGGTGGTGTTAATGATTGAGCTTTAGCACTGGGCTGTTCTAGCAGAGAAAATCCTGTTACCAGTACCAAAAACACTCCTGCTACTACCCAATTAGTTATTTTCTGAAAAATTGATTTCTGCATGAGTCTCTCGCTACTTAAGTTTACAATCTCGGCTTTACTTTTGTAGAAATTATTCATCGATTGCTTAATATTTACTGTAAATAAGTTAATTGATAAAAACAAACATTATTTTTGTTCAAATTGATAAATTATAGTGATGTAAAATCTTGTGACTTAGAAATGTTGCTCAACGGGGGGAACCCCCGCACGCAACTTTTCGCTTTTTGACCCTACGAAAGTTTCTAGTTCATCCAGTTCTCCTACTTCGGGAATTTCTTCGGTTGGTGGTGCGTCTTTTTCACCAATTTGTTTTAGCCAATAAATTACAGTTGTGTGGTGAACACTTTTGGAGCGCTCAATAGCTCGGAATCCCTCACCATTAACGTATACTTTTAAGCATTCAAGTTTAATCTCATCTGAGTATCCTTTTGGTGGACTGTATACATCTATAAATTGACGACCACAACTGACACAAATGTGATTTTGTTTACCTCTTCGTTTCCCATTTTTTCTTATCCCCGTAGACTTGCAGTATGGACAATGCACAGTAGTAAATCCTAATCATCCCTCTATTATGCAACGCCAGCGATCGCTTAAATTCCTCTGCCTGCTCTAAACCTGTAAGCTTATATTTGAAAAACTCGTACAACAGTGGATGCAATTGGTAAACTCCCTCACCTTTACGCTGGAGTAAATGCAACTTCGCCCAGCTTTTCGCCAGTTTTTTCTAAAGCTTTAGTTAAAACTATAGTAGCGATCGCAGTTGCTACAGCCGTCAAGGTTACTGGTTCCATAAGTTAGCAATCATCTTACGAGATTATACTTATGCTCCTCAGTTTAGCAATTTCTCTAGCCTTCTCAGGTGAATTTTTTTGATTTTAAGTTACATATTGCGGCTATTTTGGCATAATCTTGCCTTCGAGACATTAAACTAGAGTCCGGTAAACTTAAGCATCAGATTCATATTAATTTTGATTTTAAAAATATATTAAACATGATCATTAAATTCTTAATCCAATGCTTGCTTGTCTTCATACTTGTACTAGAAATATCAGGATGTAATCTGCTTGGTATTTCAGGCAAAGAACAACTACCAGCAGTTTCACCACTTACCCCGCCAAATTTACCAGCATGGATTGAACAAATTAGTCCCATTGGTGATGCCAAATCTCTAAATCAAATTCGCATCCGCTTTCAAGAAGCTTTAATCCCAGTTGAAAGTCTCGATAGTCCAGAACAGCAAAAATTGTTACAAAAATTTGCACTCTGGCCACCTTTACCCGGTCAATTTCGCTTTTTAACACCCCGTATGGTTGGGTTTCAAGCTGATAAAGCATTGCCAAACGCCACACGATTTCAAGTCACTTTAAAAGCAGGCTTGGCAGATTTAAAAAATCATCGATTAAATCAAGATTTAGCTTGGACTTTTAACACTGAACCAATTCAAATAACTAATTTACCAGGTGTTAACCCCATTGAAAAAGCTGACATTCAACCAATTGACTTGCAGCAAAATTTACAATTTACTTCTAATGTAGAACTGAATTTAGCTTCTGTGCAAAAACATCTCCAGCTAACGCCAGAAGGTAAAAATAAAGGTGTAGGTTTCCAAGTTGAATTAGCCAAAGAAGAAAAACCATCAGAAAATCCCGATCCTTTAGAAAAATTTGACCCTTCAGCACGCAATTGGATTTATCAACTCAAACCGCAGCAAACTCTCGCTAAAGCAACCAATTATCGCTTAGTCTTTTCTCCAGGAATCTTGCCAGCTTATGGTAATTTACCTAGTGAAAAAGAATTTGTGAGTAAGTTAACTACTTATTCTCCTTTAGCATTCCAGGGCATTAACTTTTATGGACAGCCAGATGCAGGCGGAACCTACGGACGATTTCTTAAAGGTAGTCCTCAATTAGAATTTAATAATATTTTATTGCCAGATTCAGTTAGAGAAAATATAAAAATTAATCCAGCGCCGAAAGATATTGCACGCATTTTGCAAATCAACGATGAAAATAGAATTGTTACCATCAATCCTTATGCTTTAGCACCAGATACTACTTATAAAATTACTATCGACAGCAATCTTAAAGATAAATTTGGGCAAACATTAGGTAAACCTGTTACCGTTAAATATGATACTGGAGATTTAGCAGGGGATATTTGGGTGCCATCAGATTTGCACATCTTTCCCGCAGGTAAAGACTTAAAGCTAAATATTAATACAGTAAATCTGCCAGAATCAAAATATAAAGCCGCTTATAGCGTAGTTCAACCTACAGATTTAGTTTATTTTAATTCTGCCTATCCCAAAGGTAACGGTAACGATTTACTTCCAAAACCAAGTGAATGGCAAAGCTTTAAAGTACCTACTAAGAAAAATCAATCAGTTGATGTGACTGTTCCGCTACGAGAAAAGCTAAACGGTGCTACGGGGATGTTAGCTTATGGGGTACAAGCACGGACAAATAAATATCAAGATAATGGTAAAGAACTCTGGCGGGAACCTACAACTTACGGTTTGGTTGAATTAACAAACTTAGGTGTATTTTCCCAGTGGTTTCCTGATTCAGGATTAATTCGTGTCAATCATCTCAGTGATGGTTCACCAGTTAAAGCCGCTACTATTGAAATTTATCAATCAAAATTAGCAGCGAAATTTCGTTCTGAAACTGTACCTTGTGCCACAGGTCAAACAGATGAAAATGGAAATTTCAAGCTGCAAAAAGATAACTTACAGCAATGCTTGACTGGTAAATCAAGCTTTATCAAATCGCCAGAATTATTAGTAATTGCCCGTGAAAATCAAGATTGGGCATTTACCAGAACAGAAGAATATAGCGGTGTTTATGGCTATGGAATTGATGCAGGCTGGCAAGATGGTAAGCCAGAATCGCGCGGTGTCATCTTCTCGGATAGGCAGTTATATCAACCGGGTGAAAAGGCTTGGTTGGTTGGTTTTGCCGATTACTTACAAAACGGGAATCTTCTGCAAGATAAAAATGCTGCTTACCAAATAACTTTAGTCAATCCTGATGGACAAAAAACCGATTTAGGTACAAAAAACACAAATGAATTTGGGACGTTTTCTTTAGAGTTGCCAATTAATAATACTGAGCGATTAGGCTACTATACAATCCAAGCTAAAAGCAAGAATGGGTATGAAATTTCTGGCGAGTTTCGTGTAGCGGAATTCAAACCGCCTAATTTTAAAGTTGAACTCAACTTAAATCAAGAATTTGCCTTAATTGGTGAAAAAATTGAGGCGAAAGCGACAAGTAATTATCTGTTTGGCGCGCCAGTAGAAGGAGGAGAAGCCAAATATTTTGTCACACGCCAGCAAACGAATTTTATTCCCAAAGATTGGGGACAATTTGCTTTTGGTAGACAATGGTTTTGGCCGGAAGAAAGTCCTACTGTCCCTACAGATGTCTTGCAAACTAATACCCAACTGAATGCTAATGGTAAAACTGAGCAAACAATAATAGTGGCTGAAGATTTGCCTTACCCCATGACTTACCGTGTAGATGTGCAAGTTGCAGATGTTTCTAATTTGTCTGTAGCGAATTCTCAAACTTTTACAGCCTTACCAACTAATCGTTTGATTGGTTTAAAAAGTAATTTTGTTGTTGATGCTGGGAAAGCTTTACCTGTAGAAGTTATAGTTACTGATCCCACAGGAAAAATCCTCGAAAATCAATGGGTACGTCTGGAATTACAAAAGATTAAATACAGCAGCGTCACGCGGGTAGTAGAAGGTAGCCGAACCCCAAAAAACCAAGTCGAATATCAGACAGTTGCACAAGCAGAAATTAGATCTACAAATAGTCCCCAATCTGTCAATTTGACACCGCCGGAATCAGGTTCTTATCGGATTCGAGCTAATTTTAGTGATGCCAATAATGAATTAAGCGCTACAGATTTACAAATTTGGGCGACTGGAGACAATCCCGTATTTTGGGGTTCTAGAGAACGAGATATCCTTGAGGTTAAATTAGATAAAACAGAATTTAAATCCGGTGAAACTGCTACTGCACTAATTCAATCTCCCTATCCAGAAGCAGAATTATACTTTGCTGTAATTAAAGATAAGCCCATCTATCAGCAGATTATCAAAGTTAAGGGAGGCGCGCCACAAATTCAGTTTCAAGTTACACCAGAAATGTTACCTAATGCAGCAGTACAAGCTGTATTAATCAGACAAGGCGCACCTCTTAATCAAGTAGAACCAGCAAGTTTAGATAAATTGGTCAAAATTGGCTTTACACCTTTTAAAGTAAACTTAGAAGATAAGTATTTAAAAGTGCAAGTCAAGCCAATTCAACCATCACTTTCGCCTGGTGCAGAAGAAACAATACAACTAGAACTAAAAGATAATCAAGGCAATCCCACCCCAGGACAAGTTACAGTCATGGTAGTGAATGAAGCAGTACTGCAACTTTCTGGTTATCGTCCGCCGAATTTGGTAGACACAGTTTATGCAGAACAGCCAATATCTACCCGCTTTAGCGATAATCGACCAGATGTCATATTACAAACACAAGATGTTGCTAAACCCAAAGGCTGGGGTTATGGCGGTGGGTTATCATCTGGTCTAGCAAATACTCGTGTCCGCAAAGATTTTCAAGCTTTAGCTTACTACAACGGTTCTGTGCTGACTGATACTACTGGTAATGCCCAGATAACCTTTAAATTACCAGATGACTTAACTACATGGCGAGTCATGGCTGTGGCGACTGATGGAAATCTGCGTTTCGGCAATGGAGATGCAACCTTTATCACTACAAAACCACTGCTAACTAATGCTATATTGCCACAGTTTGTCCGTCCAGGCGATCGCATCTTGGGCGGGCTATCTGTAACTAACAATACTGGTAACACCGGAAATCTTACAATTAATGGCGAACTGAGTGGCGCTGTGAAGTTTGGTGAAAAGAATCCCACCACTACTTCTTTACAAACCAAAGCTGAATCCGCTACCCATGCTTATCGTTTTCCCATGTTGGCAGAGAATGTGGGAGTTGGAAAAGTTCGCTTTACTACGCAGCTAAATAATGCAGCAGATGCCTTTGAAGTACCTTTAGATGTTAAGCCACTGGAAATTACAGAACAAATAGTTGAAACTGGTGTCACCGAGAAACAAGTAAAGATTCCTCTAAACGTCGATAAAAATGTCTTCTCGGAGGCGGGAGGTTTAGATGTACAGCTAGCTAGTACCTTAATTCCAGAAATTAAAGCACCAGCACAGCAGGTTTTAGAAAATAATGATTTACCATTCGCAGAACCGGCGGCGAGTCAATTAATCATTGCGGCTAATCTGCAAACTTTGGGTAAACAATACAATCAGACATTTGCAGAATTTAATCCTAGTCAAAAGGCAAATCAAGCAATTACACAATTGCAAAAACTCCAACTTGTAGATGGTGGTTTTGCTGCTTTCCCAGGACAGGAAAAATCAGACCCTTGGATTTCTAGCTATGCAGCAGAAGCTTTAGTTAAAGCTAATCAAATAGATTCCGCAATGCTATCTCGTGTCAAAGGATATTTGCAGAAAGTTCTAGCCAACCCAGGTCAATATGACTTCTGTAAACAGCAACTTTGTAAAAGACAACTGCAACTGCACACTTTAATTGCTTTAGCAGAATTAGGAGATCAACGCAATACCTTCTTATCGGATATTTATCAACAGCGCAACAATTTTGATGTTGTAACTCAAATTAAATTAGCGCGATATCTATCTCAATTCTCGCAATGGCAAGATGAATCACAAAAAATGATGCAGCAGTTGCAACAAAATATTTATGAAATTGGTCGCACAGCCGTTATTAGTCTGCCTCCGAGTTGGGGATGGATGAGTTCATCTACCACAGCCCAAGCCCAAGCATTAAGGCTGTTTATTGCTCAAAAAAGTCAACCAGAAGTTATAGATAAATTATTTCAAAGTCTGCTGGCACTGCGGATAGATGGCACATGGCAAACTAGTTTTGATAATGCCCAAGCTTTGACAGCTTTAGTAGAATATAGCCAACTACAACCAACACCGCCTAATTTTGTAGCTACAGTCAAATTAGCTAATCAAAAACTAGGAGAAAATCGTTTTAACGGCTATCAAAATCCTAGCTTACAGGTAAAAGTGCCAATGGCAAAATTACCCCGTGGACGACATGATTTAACTCTGCAAAAATCTGGTAATGGTACTTTACATTATTTAGTTGCCTATAATTATCGCTTGCAGGGAAATCAACCAGGGAGGTTTAATGGTTTACGAATTACAAGAGAAATTAGCCAAGTAGGTGAAGAAAAAGTTCTGCAAAAAACTGGTCTTTATGCTTTTGATAAACCATTAAGTCTACAAACAGGACAAGTCTTTGATGTTGGTTTAGAAATTATCGCCGACCATCCTGTAAATCACCTAGTCATTAAAGATCCTTTACCCGCAGGATTTGAAGCCGTAGATGAAAGTTTTCAAACAGCTACCACTGCCTTACAAGCACAAGCAGATAGTTGGCAACTTGGCTTTAAAACAATTTACCGCGATCGCATTATCGCTTACGCCGACCACCTCGAACCAGGAGTTTACAGCTTACATTACTTAGTTCGTTCTGTTACTCCCGGTACATTTAGATATCCTGGTGCAGAAGTTCACCTGCAATATACACCAGAAGAATTTGGCCGCGCTGCTGATTCTACATTGATATTGGAGGAGAAATCATAAAGGCGATCGCAGTCACGAATCTCTTCCATTTCCCTCAAATCCTCGTAAGTTTGAGGAAATGGATAGATTGGACTGTTATCATCCTCTCGGTAAGCTAATTTGCAGATGATAAACGAACTATACTGTTTACTTCTCGCATACATAATCTTATGAAATAAGTAAACCAAGTAGCAACACCTACTATTTTGAATACATCTTCTAGTCTAGAAATAGCATAAGAATGATCACCTATATCAGACACAATTGATAAAGCAAAAAATCCTATTGCAGACAATAAAATAACAAACTCGGTTGTTTTTATAACTTTGATTGTTTTTACAAAAATAAATAGTAGAATTATTGCATAAAATGCATAAACTAATTTTTCTTTGATGTTTAAATATTCCGGAAAAACAACTTCATGAAGCAGAAATAAATCGTCGATCATCAGAAAAGATGTTAACAATCCTGAAAATAATAAAAACTTAGATAAATCTCTAGAACGATTGTTATGTTTGATTATTGCATAGCTAAATAGACAAATTGCAGCACAAGAACACCATAATAATATACCAATGTTTGAAAATAATCCTATTTAAAAAGGCGTATTAGTAAGTACTGATGGATCTCTTGTTAAAATATCTAGGCTAGTATTTTTTACTAGTTTAAAAAATACAAAAATTAAAGTAACTGGTATGACTGTTAATAAAACTATTAAAGCAACAATTTTAAGTTGATTGCTGAGATCTATTTGATTTGGGTAGCTTAAATTCTTTTCAATTAAGTTTTTCATTATTATCAAAAATTATTACATTCACAATGCAATTAATACAAATCATTTATAAAAGTATGTTTGTTTAAATTGGCACATTTGATATTAACGAAATGAACGCAAAAATTCACATTTATTTAAGTAAGATTGTTTTTTGTAAGCTTTAATGTTACTTTTTTAACCATTGTTAAACTAAAACCTCACTTTGCAAGGGTTAAAGATTAAGTAAAGGTTAATTAAAAGTTAATGGGTGATTATGTATATTTACATATATACAAAAAATAATCAAGACTTTAGTGCCTTGTAGCTGGCATGACAAACCTAATATAAGGTGATGATATAAAAGCCGCAGCAAGCTTCAGCTCCCAGAAGAATCTTAGTGAGGAATCTTGACAAAAGCTATGACTGTAATTAGAAACTTAGCAGCAGCAATGGTATTGGGCATAGTTGTAAACCTGCTTCCTACAAGCAAAGCCACAGCCGCCGCCATTACTTTTAAAAAAATTGTAGATACTACCAGTAGTCCTTTTAATGGTTCCTATCCTGAGTTATTTTCTCCCGCTATTAATGACTCAGGGAGAGTAGCCTTTATTGCTGAGGATGAAACAGGTAGAGGCATTTTCACCAGTAACGGCGGCTCTGTTATTAAAATTACTGACACTATTAATAGTTCTTTTGAGACCATTGGCAATCCTGCCATCAATAATTCTGGAACAGTAGCCTTTAGAGCTGCCCTCAAAGGAGGTGTGCTAAATGGTGTCGGCCCTGGTGTTGGCATCTACACTGGCAATGGCGGGGCGCTGAACACCATTTCTTTCAATGCTAATGCTGGCAGCTTTCTCGTGTCGCAACCTTCAATCAACGACAGCGGCACGGTGGTCTTTGCAGATAATGAATCTGGCGACATCTACACTAGCAAGAATGGAAAACTTACCTTAATTGCCAACGGCAATGGTACTACTCCTGTAATCAACAATCAAGGAACAGTATCCTTGGTTTTACCAGGGGCGAGTCTCGTAACTCGCAATAATCAAGTTACTACTACCATTGCTGATACCAAAAGTTCCTTTACTTCCCTGTCTGGTGACGGTTCCCCACTTAACGATCAGGGTACTGTTGCCTTTCTGGCTTATTTAAATTCTGGAGGTCAAGGCATTTTTACTGGTAATGGTGGGTCACTCAACACCATCGCTGACACAAATGGTGCTTTTTCCACCTTTTTTGATTCTCCGGCGATTAACAACCAGAGAACAGTAGCCTTTTGGGCTTTTTTGGACTCTGGAGAAGAAGGCATTTTTACTGGGTCAGATCCAGTTAACAACAAAATCATTGCTACTGGTGATCAACTCTTTGGTTCCACAGTCACAGAAATTAATTCTTTTGGATTAGGGGGACTGAATAATCGCGGTCAAATCGCTTTCGGTGCTTCACTTGCTGATGGAACTAAGGGCATTTACGTCGCCACCCGCGCTGTACCTGAACCTTATACGGTTACAAGTTCAGGGTTAGCACTTGCGGGTTTAGTATTCTTCAAACGTCGCCGTCAAAGAAGAGGTAAAGGGGCAGGGGGCAGGGAGTATGGAGAGTAGTCTTAGTCAAAAGAGGCAGGGGAGCAGGGGGCAGGGAGCAAGGGAGAAAACTGAAACGGAGCTTGTTACTCCGCCCCAGCAAGAGCGCCCGCCAAGGGCGGGGCTTTATACCCATGTTCCGCTCTGCTCTACGGCTCCGGGCAGGGATTGCTCCCCCTGCTCCCTGCTCCCTGCCCCTTCGCTTCTTGGTAACTGCTGAAAACTTTTTATTTAATTAAAATTGCACACATTCATTAAATTTGTCGTAAATTCGTAAGCAGGGTGACTTCTCGTCAAAGTTCGTCGTGATGGCTTTAGTTACAAATCTCATTTTTATACATCATCCACTGGTGATGATTTCAAGGTTGTGAATACGAGATTAAAAAGTCTAATAGTGAGAGACTAAAAACGTGAAGTATTTCTTTCTTTCTGAGGGATGGGCTGTCGGTAGAGTGTGGGCATCTGAAGGTCTATGGCAGATAACCGCGTGGCGACGGCAGCCAGATATTCAGCGAATAAGTATTTGTTTAGTGGAAAATAACGAATTGCTGTGGCTTTATCGAGTGGAAGACGCTATTTTGACTGTGGAAGTAAAACCTACAACCTCAGCAATTACTGCTAGTAAGACAATTGGTCAAGTAGTACTGAAGCGTCTAATGAGTGCAGAACAGGTAATCGATCGCTTGAGTACAGCCGAAGCGAAGTGTCAATTGCAAAATATGCAATCGGTGGTTCAGTAGCAATAATTCAGGAGTTAGAAAATGAGATATTCTCTGTTCTAGCTCCTGTCTCCTAAATGGAATAATACAGAGGGAAAGATTTTGCATCTTTTGGTTTCACATATACCCGCTGTTGTGGTTCTATTTGTAACTCATTGAAGCGATCGCGTGTTAAATGTGCTGCTACAACTTGCCCATCGTCTAAGGTTAATTCTACCTGAATTTCCCAACCCAAATGTATTAATCGAGTCACTGTCGCAGGTGCAGTAGTACCATTGGCCTGCCTTTCAATCACTACATCTTGGGGACGCAAGAATACTTGAGGATGTTGCGAATCAAATCCACTGCTTTGGAAAATCTTTGAGGTATTGGGTAAGACGTTGACTGGCCCAATGAAGCTCATTACAAATGCCGTAGCAGGATTGTCGTAAATCTCAGCTGGTGTACCTATCTGTTCTACACGCCCTTGATTCATTACCACAACTTCATCAGAGACTTCCATTGCTTCTTCTTGGTCATGGGTGACGAAAACAGTGGTAACATGAACTTCATCATGGAGGCGGCGTAACCATGCCCGCAAGTCTTTACGGACTTTGGCATCAAGTGCGCCAAAAGGTTCATCGAGCAATAATACGCTGGGTTCTACCGCTAGTGCCCTGGCTAAGGCTACCCGTTGTCTTTGACCACCAGAAAGTTGTGATGGATAGCGATCGCCTAATCCACTCAATTGCACCAATTCTAATAACTGTTCTACCCGTCCTTTAATCTTCTTTGTTTGGGCTTTGCGAATTTCTAAGCCAAAAGCAATGTTTTGGCGCACAGTTAAATGCTTAAATAAAGCATAGTGCTGAAATACAAACCCAATATTTCGTTCTTGCACGCTTTGATATGTGGCATCTTTACCAGTGAGCAAGATTTTGCCACTATCTGGCATCTCTAAACCCGCAATTAACCGCAGCAAGGTGGATTTCCCAGATCCTGACGGCCCCAGCAAAGCAACCAAGGAACCACTCTTGATTTCCAAACTGACCTGATCGACTGCTTTAAAGCTTCCGAAATGCTTGGATACACTTTCAACTACTATGCCCACTGGTGCTGTACCTCTGCAACTAAAATCTCCGGCTCATTGCTAGGATTACCGTGCTTTTATATATACCATATAAGTAGGCAACAGGGAACAGAATTGAAAGTTTTTTGGTGTCAGGGTTTTATGATTAGTTTCTGTTCTAAACTACTTGGCGATAACTATACCAACACTTGTTGGATTAAAAGATTTTAGAGATCGAACTGTTTTCCTAGAAACAGTATCTTGCTATCTAGGTTAGCTAGAATTGACTGACATTATTTAAATCGTCTATACCTCAGTCATATCATCTGTCTAGGTTGATACTGACCAAAAATACATGTTTATAACTGTGTTCTGTGAGACTGCGATGATCACTGAATTTTTAATTAACTAGAGGTTATAAACTTGAGTAATTGTGTTGGTATAGCTTACCTTAGGTATGCAATATTTTGCCACTGGAATGCAGATGGATTGGATTAGCTTATTAAAGGCACAACAGGCTGACTTCATTCAACGTGTTAAGAAACCCAAAACTAATAACCTATCTTTACTGGGAAGCCAAGTCAAAGGTTGCCACAGTGAGATTGTGGCATTTTTGGGCGAGCCATTGGCAGAAATTTTGGAATTTTCACGCCAACAAGCTGAAATTATCGCCAAAAACCCGCCTCCTATACCGCCGGAATATCCGGAACCTCCCGACTGGGTGATCCCATTTCCTAAATACTTCCAGCAACAAGCAGAAGATTATATTGTACGAGAGCAAATTGTTGAACGAGTCATGGCTGAACGTCTGGGGAAACTAGTAAAAAAATTACCCCAAGACAGTTTGCAAAATATGGTTTTAGACGATGAGGGTAATTTACGTGGTGAAAGTAAATTTAGTTATTTGTTAACAGATAATCCTAATGTAAGTATTAAAGTTTACGTTGCTGATGGAGAAAGCTTTAACGGTATTAAGAAAGATAAAATTAGGTGGTCAGTTACTCAAGAAGATTTAAATAATCACCAAGTATTAATTTTTCTGTGTTTACTTTATCCATTTACAGGTAAATTAGGTTACGAAAAACACGTAATTATTACTGGTTTTTTACCTACTAATCAAGTTGAATCTAGTGAAGCAAAACTCTATGTCACTCCGAGTAACTTGTTGTATGCGGGGGGATTGAGTTGGTATTTAGAATCACTAAGCAATAAGAAAATTGCTGAAAAGGATGCACTGTCATTAGTTAATGCAGAAGCGATCGCTCCCATAATTCAGACTTTACCATCAGAGCATCCCCAAAAAGATATAATTGGCGATTGGGAATGCTGGCAGACATTAAAAGGGCATACTCAAGGCATTAATTGCCTAGCCTATTCTTCTAGAATCTCTACAGTCAAGAGTTCTCGGTCTAAGAATGCCAAAACATCACCCATATTAGCAAGTGGCAGTCTGGGAGAAACAAAACTCTGGGATTTAACCAAGGGTGAATTAATAGAGACATTATCAGAGTACCCTTGGGTGGTATCTGGGCTAGTAGATCAAGTTAATTCTCTAGCCTTTAGTGCAGACGGACAGACTTTAGTTAGTGGCGGTGCAGACTCCACAATTAAGATTTGGCATGTAGGCGCACTAGACTTGATCGATATTATGCACAAGCATAACGGCATGGTACGCTGCGTAGCCTTCACCCCCGATGGCAGAATGGTAGCAACTGGTGGAGATGACAGAAGAATTTTATTTTGGGATTTAATGCGTCGTCAAGTAGCGATCGCCCTTTCTCTAGATGATACAGCTGCTCATTCCCTAGTTTTAAGCAGAGATGGACAAACTCTGGTTACAGGTAGCTATCGCAAAATTAAAGTTTGGCAGACCTTACTCCCCACAAAAGCCAAAACTTTCAAAGATGCAGAACCACAGCATACCCTCATGGGTCATTCTCACATCGTTGGTTCCCTGGCTATGAGTGCCGATGCTAAATTACTCGTCAGCGGTAGTTGGGATCAGACAATTAAAATTTGGGATTTAGAGGCGGGAGAATTAATTCGCACACTTAAAGGACATACAGATAGAGTATATGCGATCGCCTTGAGTCCTGATGAGCAAATTATCGCCAGTGGTAGTGCAGATAAAACCATCAAATTGTGGCATGTACAAACAGGAGAACTGCTGGCTACCTTTACAGGCCATAGCAACATAGTTACAGCATTAGCCTTTACCGATTCCGGCGAAATGTTAGTAAGCGGCAGTTTGGATAAGACAATTAAAATCTGGCAACGGAGTTAATTCGTAATTCGTAATTCGTAATTCGTAATTATCTAGTCTTTGATACTCGTGGGCGAGTCTTTTATATTCGCGAGAGAGCTTTTAATACTCGCGGGCGAGTCTTTTATATTCGTGGGCGAGTCTTTAATACTCGTGGGCGAGCCTTTAATACTCGCGGGAGAGCCTTTTATATTCGCGGAAGAGTCTTTAATACTCGTGGGCGAGCCTTTAATACTCGCGGGCGAGTCTTTTATATTCGTGGATGAGTCTTTGATACTCGTAGCCAACAAACTCTAAAAACTCTCCGCGCCTCTGGGCTACGCCAGTTGCTACAAGTCGGCGCCGAAGGCTAGCCGCCCAACGCACTGGCTCCTCTGCGTGAGATTTCATCCTCTACCAACAGTGTTTCCCAGCTAGCGAGTGAAATTATATACAATAGCTGATCAGTTACCTACATTCAGTGATACCAAATTATTGGCTGGTTGATGCTGAATTAAGTAATACCAGGTGCATTTTTACCAAATTAATGGTGTTGTGGAGTAGTCTATGGCAATGACGAAGCTGTGGAAGTTTTGGACAAACATTCAGGAATTGAACTGGGGACAAAGCGTAGAGGTAACAAAGACTGGAGCCGAAGCAGCTAAAGCCGTGCTTGATTTGGCAAAAGCCATCGAAGAGCAACAACCCAACGTTAAAAACTTCAAACCTTATGTAGAACAGATTTCGTCGCTACTAGATGTATTTAATTCTCCTCTCGGTCAAATTACTAAAGAAGTAATTCCCTTTGCACCCATCGCCATTACTATCCTCAAGTTCATTATTGATGCAACCCACAAAGAACCAAGTTTAGAAAGCTGCGTGATTCTCGTTAGTCAAGCTGCGTATATAGATAGCTTTCAGGACATTCTCAAACAAGATGCCGCATTACTCCAGAAAATTGATTCCAACCTTCCAGCTTCTCATACTTTAGCTTTGCAGATTCAGAAATTAGGTGAGCAAGAATTTGAGCAGCGGGAAGTAAAAAAAGCCATCCTCTATTTTCACGAATCTCAACTAGCAGAATCATTTAATCAGATTTTACAGCAGCGCTTACAAGAAGCCGGATTAACTGAGACAGAAGCCAAAACCTTAACTGAACGGGTGGCGCGTCACACCGATGACAATATGCAAGACGCATTGGTAGAAGTCGGAGAGAAAGCAGACAAACTTTGGAAATGGTACAGCGCCGGAGGCAAAGAAAAGCTAGAGAAAAATCTGAATATTGAAGATTATTTGGAACAGGTAATTAAACCCAAGCCAGAAGAAACCATTTTTGAAGAAAGTGATATTACCTTTCGAGATTTGTATGTACCTTTGCAAGTCAAAGAATTAGATACCAAAGACGATGCAAATCTCGAAATTGAGGAATGGGTTAAGGCAATACTGAATGACTCAGACTCAAAACACAAACAAGTTTTGTTTATTCAGGGCGAAGCGGGACGTGGGAAAAGTGTCTTTTGCCGGATGTTTGCTGATTGGGTACAGCGCGAATTGCATCCCAGCTTTACACCAATTCTGATTCGGTTGCGAGATTTGCGCGTACTAAAAGATAACTTAACTGATACTTTAGAAAACTATTTACAACACGTTGATTTTGTCACCAGTGATTCAGGTTGGCTAACAGATAAAAATACTCGGTTTTTGTTTTTATTGGATGGGTTTGATGAGCTGTTGCTGGAAGGACGAGCCAGCGGCGGCTTAAAAGAATTTTTGGAACAGGTAGAGCAGTTTCAAAAAGACCGCCTTTGTCATCATCAGTTTTTAGTTACAGGTCGTCCTTTAGCATTACAAGGAAATGAGCGCTTTCTCTCACAAACCAAAAGCTTGAAGCGCGTCGAACTTCAGCCAATGGATGACTCACTTCGGCAAACATGGCTGAAAAAATGGGCAATTGCAGCTCAAGTTAACAAGAATGAATTTGAAGAATTTTTGCAGGCTTGCCCTGATGAAGTCAAAAATAAATTAGCACGAGAACCTTTACTACTCTATTTACTGGCACAGATGCACCGAGACAAACGTCTCAACTCCGAAATGTTTGCAGGCGCAGACGCTATTAAAGCAAAAATCCGCATCTATGATGAGTCGGTGAAGTGGGTATTAGAAAAACAGCGCGACAGTAAAAATCAAAATGATAACTACCGCTTGACTGGATTGGAGAGTGACGATTTGCGGCAGTTTCTCACTGAAGCCGCTTTGTGTGTCGTGCAGTCTGGGAATGAATCCGCGAGAGTGGCGATGTTAGAAACACGACTCAAAGATAGCAACAACCCCGCAGCAAAGTTAATTCAGCAAGCCAGACAAGGAAATGACTCGGAAAAAAATCAACAAGATAAACTACTCAATAACCTGTTGACGGCATTCTATATCAAACCAGCCTCAGGCGATAAAGGCGGTTCTGTGGAATTTGTCCACAAGAGTTTTAGCGAGTTTTTATTTGCAGAACGGTTACTAGAAAGCTTTGTAGATTGGACAACGAAGATACCCAAGCGTAAGCGCGAAGAAGACTCAGTTACTACATCCGAAATGGATAAGCAGATTTACGATTTATTCGGCTATGGGAACTTAACCCGTGAGATTGTCGAATATTTGATGGGGTTGTTGGCTGAGAGTTCAGAATTTCAAGACGTAGAACGCTTGTGTCAACTGTTTCAGCGATTGGAGTATTTCTACTTGTGTTGGTGCGATGGGGAATTTATTGATGCAGAAGATGTAAATCTGCCCCAGATGAAGAAAAAACAATTGCGGGAGCAGTTACCAGAGCGAGAAAATCACTTGGGATTGCGACAGGTGGATGTTTGTACAGGGCTGAATGTGATGATTGTGCTGTTAGAGTTGCATCGCTATGCCAAAACAAAAGACGATCTTAAAGACAAAATCAGCTTTCACCCTTGCGGTAAACTTGATAGCGATCAATTTGACTCACAACGCTTACTCCGTATTATCGGCTATAGCCATTGCTTGGGTGTCTTTGCCTTTAACGACAACTTAGGATTATTTCTCAGCGGTGCCGACCTCAGGGATACTTACCTTGGCGATACACACCTCAGACGTGCCGACCTCAGGTGGGCCGACCTCAGGCGTGCTAACCTCAGGGATACATACCTAGGTTCTGCCAACCTCAGTAATGCAGACCTCAGCGATGCAGACCTCAGCGATGCTAACCTTATCGGTGCCAACCTCAACAATGCCAACCTCAACGATGCCGACCTCAGCAATGCTAACCTTATCGGTGCCAACCTCAGCGATGCCAACCTCAGCAATGCCAACCTCAACGGTGCCAACCTCAGCGATGCCAACCTCAGCGATGCCAACCTCAACGATGCCAACCTCAGCGGTGCCAACCTCAGCGGTGCTAACCTCAACGATGCCAACCTCAACGATGCCGACCTCAGCAATGCCGACCTCAAAGCAGTTGTATGGAACAGTGACACAAAATGGCTAAACGCAAAAGGGCTGCATGAAGCAGTTGCTGTATCTCCAGAGTTGGCCCAAGACTCAGCTTTTGCAGCTGCGGCTTCCTTAAGCCAAGGCATCAGTTGGGTGGAAGAAGGCAAAATAAAAGAAGCACAGGAAGCTTTCAAGCAAGCCCAAATATTTGACCCTAGTTTGATAAATTCTGCTGAATTTTGTAATAGCATCTGCTTGGTTGGTTGTTTACATGGTTATGCTAAAAATGTTCTCCCCATATGTGAAAAAGCTGTCACTTTAGACCCTGACAATAAAAACTATCAAGACAGCCGGGGGCTGGCTAGAGTTTTGACAGGCGACTTAGTTGGGGCATTAGAAGACTTTCAGGCTGCTGTAAACAGTGGCGCAATCGATTATTCAGAAGATGTCAAGCAGCGACGGCTACGCTGGATAGAAGCACTGAAGTCAGGAAATAATCCCCTCACGCCAGAAGAATTAGAGGAATTGCGGCAAGTTGAGGGATGAATCGGGAGTGGGGAGTAAAAATAAATGCCGAACGACTAGAAGTCGCGGCTACACGAACAAAGCCTGCCTTTCCTTTCGGAACGCTACGCGAACGCAGGCTCTAAAACCCTTAATTTTTCATAGTCCGCGCAGGCGGACTTCGTTTCTTTAGCCGCGACTTCCAGTCGTTCTGGCTCATTGCAAGATGTCCGGTGCATACATAGACAAAAGTCCTCTTATACAAATTTCCCCATAAACTAAAATCAAACTAAAGCTATTGTCGAAGCGATAGAAAAAAGGCGGCTATGACGGTAACTACCTATAAATGGACAATTGAACGCTATCACCGAGCAATAGAAGCAGGGATCTTTGATGACCAACCCATTGAACTATTGCGCGGCGACCTCATAGTTATGCCCCCAGAACGAGAACCCCATGCCTACTACAATACCGAAGCAGCCGATTATCTCCGCACACTGCTTGGTGAACGAGCAAAAATCCGCGATGCCAAACCCATCACCCTACCTAACGACTCAGAACCCGTCCCCGATGTTGCTATTGTCAAACCTTTAGGCGAGGTCTACTTAGAACATCATCCTTACCCTGAAGACATATTCTGGATTATCGAATTTTCTCAGTCCACCTTGAGCAAAGACTTAGGTGATAAAAAAGACATCTATGCAGAAGCAGGCATTGCTGAATATTGGGTTGTCAATCTCAAAAATTCTCAGTTGTTGGTATTTCGAGATTTAAAAAATGGGCAATACACAACAGAACTGACATTAACCACAGGTACTATTGTCCCCCTATCTTTTCCTGATGTATCTGTCCAAGTTCAGCGCCTCATAGGTTTCCCAAAAAGATAATTTTCAGCGTCATCAGCAACCAAGGATGCGAGGCAAGCTAACGCCCATAATAAAACTATTCCCTCTATGCTATTTGCTTATGACTATTGCTAGTCAACCCCAACTAACTTTAAACGACTTCCTCAAACAGCCGGAAACTGAACCAGCATCAGATTTTATCAACGGGGAAATCATTCAAAAACCTATGCCTCAAGGTGAACATAGCCGACTACAGGCTAAATTTTGTAATGTCATTAATAACTTAACTGAAAGCCAAAAAATTGCTTACGCTTTGCCCGAATTACGCTGTACTTTTGGCGGTGCTTCTATCGTCCCTGATGCGTCTGTGTTTCGCTGGGATAGGATTCCTAAAACTCCATCTGGCAGAATTGCTAACCGCTTTGAAATTCATCCCGACTGGGCAATTGAGATTCTTTCCCCAGACCAAAGATTAAAAAAAGTGTTGAGTAAATTATTCCATTGTTCGCGCAATGGTACTGAACTCGGCTGGTTAATCAACCCAGAAGACGAAAGTGTGCTGGGCATTTTTCCTGGTCAGCGAGTGGAATTATACGAAGGTGCTGATAAATTACCCATCCTGGAGGGGATCGAATTAGAACTAACTGTAGATCAGGTTTTTGGTTGGTTGAGTTTGAGTTGAGGTAAAGATAAAATTTAAAATGTAGCCTTCTACAACATCAAATAATTTATATCCGTGACACTCAAAGATTTAAAGCTACAACTTCTTGCCCTCAGCCCTAACGAAAAGGTGCAAGCTATTGAGTTACTCGCTCAAAGTCTCGGTAGCAATTGGCAAGGAATTGAGAAAACCCCTAGAGTCTGTGGTGGAGAAGCTCGCATCGCTAATACTCGTATTCCGATCTGGGTACTTGTGGAAGCTCATCGTCTTGGATACAGTGATGCTGACATTTTGACAAGCTATCCAACTATTACCGTCACTGACTTGGCAAATGCTTGGGTATATGCAAAAGCTTACCCTGATGAAATCGAAGAGGCGATCAAACGCAATCAGGTAGCCTAGCCGATGACACGCTTTTATGCGGATGAGCAGTTTCCGTTTCCAGTTGTAGAATTATTACGTACTTTGGGACATGATGTTTTGACAGTTCAGGAAGCAGGTAATGCATATCAAGGTATATCTGATGACGAAGTACTCGCATTTGCCATCAGCCAAGAACGCTCAATATTAACTATCAACCGAGATGATTTCATCCGCTTGCATCGTGGTAACTCCAAGCACTTCGGTATTATTGTTTGCACCAATAATCGGAACTGGGAACAGTTTGCAGCACGGATAGATGAGGCTGTGACAGCAGAGGAAATTTTACAAGGAAAACTGATTCGTGTGGTACGTCCTGCCAATTGAAGAAGGTTCTGCCAACAAATGTGAAATATGAATAAATGTTTGCCAGCGTATAGTTGATAAACTGATCATCAAAAAAGCGTAGGCCAGACGCTACGCTTTTCAATCAACAAACTACAACAAAACTCTTTGCGTGAAATTTAAACCAACAGTGATTGCATCAATGGTTTATCTTCTGATAACTTACCTGTCCGTAACCATTCTGTCATTTCATCTGGTACTTTTACTTGGTTGAGGCGATCGCGCAGTTGGGAACCTTCCAGGATTTCTTTTTCTAGCAGTTCTTGTGCGGTTGACTCTAACAAGTCACGGTTATATTGCAGAATACTCAAAGCAATATGGTGAGCATTATCCAATGTCTGCTTAACTTCACGGTCAATTTCTTCAGCAACTTTAGGACTAATAGCACGGCGCGGGTTGCTATAACCTTCGAGAAACTGCTGTTGAATTTTCTCAAACGCCACTGGCCCCAGGCGATCGCTCATTCCATAAAGAGTAATGGCACGTTCTGCCAACTCAGTAGCTTTTTGAATATCATCAGCAGCACCCGTAGACACTTTACCAAAGACAGTTTCTTCGGCAGAACGTCCACCTAAAAGAGTCGCAATACGACCACGGATTTCATCTTCTAGCATTAAGAAGCGGTCTTCTTCCGGCATTTGAATTGTGTAACCCAATGCACCCACGCCACGGGGTACAACGGAGATTTTTTCGACTTTACCAGCACCAGGCATCAATGCACCGATAATAGCGTGACCAACTTCGTGATAGGCTACGGTCTTTTTCTCAGTTTCATTCAAGACGCGAGAGCGTTTTTCTAAACCAGCCACTAATCGCTCGATCGCTTCGTTAAAATCTGCCATTGTCACGGCTTGGCGATTTTGTCGAGCTGCCAACAGTGCAGCTTCATTCACCAAGTTAGCTAAATCTGCCCCAGCAAAGCCTGGAGTTCTCACAGCAATCTTGCCCAAATCAACATCATTAGCTAATTTGACGTTTCTAGCATGGACTTTGAGAATAGCCTCACGACCGATTTTATCAGGGCGATCAACGACAACTTGACGGTCAAAACGACCGGGACGGCGTAAAGCCGGATCGAGGACTTCGGGACGGTTGGTGGCGGCGATGATAATTACACCTGTGTTCGCGTCAAAGCCGTCCATCTCACTCAGTAACTGGTTGAGGGTTTGTTCGCGTTCATCATTACCACCAACAAAACCACCAACACCACCGCGAGATTTACCCAATGCGTCTAATTCATCGATAAAAACAATACAGGGAGCTTGTTGTTTGGCTTGTTCAAACAAATCGCGGACTCGTGAAGCACCCACACCTACAAATAGTTCAATAAATTCCGAACCAGAAATGCTGAAGAAAGGAACACCAACTTCACCAGCGATCGCCCTTGCCAGCAGGGTTTTACCTGTTCCTGGAGGCCCAACTAGCATCACTCCTTTGGGAATTTTCGCTCCTAATGTGGTGTATTTGCCAGCATTCCTGAGAAAATCAACAATTTCTTCTAATTCGGCTTTGGCTTCATCTACACCAGCCACATCTGAAAATTTCACCCCAGTGCTACCTTCTGAGTAGATACGGGCTTTGCTTTTACCTACAGTTAGTGCAGCAGGGCCGGCACCTTGGCGACTGATTAAAAAACCCCAAATTCCAAAGAAAATTAATGGTGGTGCAATCCAGCTGAGTAAAGTGCTAATCCAGCCATTTTCGTTTGGCGGTGGTGCAGAAAACTCTACGTTATGGTTACGGAGAATTTTAGGTAAATCTAGATCCAGCGCGACTGGCGTAGTCGTGAATACTTCTTCACTAGGTTTACTATCTAAAGTTTCATTTTTGATGGAATATTCAATGCGATTGTTACCCACAACTGCTCGCTGTACTTTACCAGCTTCCACCTGAGCAATAAATTCACTATAAGGAACTTGTGGCGATCGCGGGGCAAAAACACTGGGGACGATCAAGTTAAGCATCAATAGCAGAGTTAACCAAATCAGTAAACCGCCCCCAAATTGCCGTCCTTTTGGCGGTTTGACTTGCCTTTTATTGTTAGTATCAACAGGCATTTTGATGTACCCTCAAATGAGTTATGAGTTGAGAGTTATGAATTAGGAATTATTGAATTTTTATAGCAGTTACCAGGTAGCTTAGGACATACACTGCTCATAAAACCTCCACACCAAGAGACTTTCAAGCCTGTTTCCTGCTCCCTTGCTCTTTGCATGGTTTGGTCAAGGCATGTCTCTGTAGATCTATTCTAGAAAATGTAGGCAACAGCCCGAATTAGTACATACCCCACAGGAAAATACGTATTGCCGTACTTTTATATGGAAAATCAACTAGGATTTGTGATCAAATTGTTTGTGCTTTCTGCTTTGATATCACTATTGATTAAGTATGTAGCTCCAAGTTTCTCGATTCCAGCTACAGCAACCAATGGATTGATTTTTGTTTTTTTGCCAATTGTAATTCTAGCGATCGCTTTATTATGGCGATTCCAAACACAAAAACAAAATTAACTCCAAAATAAAAAATTCCACGCCACTTGCGCTTTGAGAGTTTTTGTTAGTGGTCAGTTGTCAGTGGTCAGTTGTCAGTTGTTATTCCTCCTCTGCTCCCCTGCACTTATCATTTTCGGGCTGGTCGAGTAGTTGGGGTAACATTTGGTGATGCTGGTTGATTAGCTGCTGTTAATTCCTCTGCCAACATTTTCTGATAAATCTTCGGTAATGAGCTACTTATAGAATTAGTTTCTATGCCGTATCCCAAACTTGTCCAAGTGGGGGATAGCCGCCGTAACACTTCATTTAATTTTCCTTGATTGAGCAGTTGAGAAATATTAGTTCCCCAAACTTGCGAATCATTCAACCAACGATAAACTACTAAGTCTTGATACTCTGGTTCAAAACTATAAGAAGTCCAAAGCATCAATCGTGCCGGACTTGGGTGATAGCGTGGCGCAATTTGAAACCAAGTAGTATTGATAATTTGATATCTGCCAGCCGCTGTAGAACAATTACCCGTGTTTGGCCCAGTAACGATGGTGACACATATCTCAGGATGGCGGTTGAGATCATTGACCTGCTGTCCGCCATACAACAGAGAATAGGGACGGTTGCCATTTGCTTCACTGGCTGAGATGGTTCGCATTAAAGCGCGGATGTGAGGATCACCACCTTTCATGACTAAAGGTGGCTGTTTGACGTTAAAGACAGGATCGGAATGCGATCGCAATTCTCCATATATGTACCACTGCAACAAACATATAAAGCCAAGAAGTGCGGCTATGGGGCCAATTAATTTTTCAACTCCTTTGAGTTCAAAGCCTTTCAGAGTCACACTCCTCCAAATTCACTTGCTTAATCAACAATAATTATTGACGCACTTTTTTTCAGCAAAGTTCACTACTCCAAATCTAGCAAATTATCTGTTTAAGCAATACTGCCTCGCTTTCTAGCTTCTTTGTAAGAAGTTCCCACATTTCTCAAACCAGCTTTAATCATTTGTCTTTCTAAAAGGGCAAAAAAACGTGCTTTATCACCACCACGTACTACAGCCTGATTATGGGCTTCAGCGATCGCCACAGGGTAGCCATAGCCTTTTTGTACTTGTGCCAACATTAATCCTAGTGCTTGGTCAAACATAGCTGTGTTCTCAGCTACCCAGGCGGGAATTTCGATTCTGGCAATTTCAGTACCAACATGAACGTAGCAGAAGTAAATAATTTGGTCGCCATAGAGTTCTAAAATGCGGTTATTGCTGCGCCACAGAGGGCCGCGTTGTCCCGGTTTAAGTTGAGTTACCCAAAGGGCAGTATCTCGCAAAGGTTCAAAAACTTTACAAGGTACTTTTTCTAACTGATTTGGGCAATAACTTAGACAGTCAGGTACGGGATGGGGACAAGCTAACAAACGTAGAAAGTTCATACCTTCGATGTTGCGAGAAGCGCTGAGATAGCCCATCAGGGGAATTTGAGCATCACGCATTTGCTGCCAAGCTTCCAAAATTGGAGGTAAGATGCGATCGCGGGCATCAATGGGCAACTGTTCTAAAAACCAGTAAATTAACGAACCATCCACCATTGCTAGGGTTGGTGCTTCTGTTTTGACTGCACAGGCGAGTTCTGCTAAAACTGTTGTTTCACTAGCAGTACGCCGAAAACCCATCCATTCTTCGGTTCTAATTCCCCACTGCCGAGACATATATAAATCTTCGGGGCGATAAAATACTTCTGGCAAACTATCTAATAGAGGCTGGCGATTTTGCCCGTAATGCAAAACGACTCTGCCAATATTTAATAGATAGCAATAAGCAATTTCGTGGTGGTTGGGGGCAATTTGAGAACCGTCAGTAGAAATAACAGTATGAATTTTTGGGGGAACTGGAATATCAATGCAGGTTTCTAGTGGTTCGGTGGGAGTGGCATTACCAAAAATAATGCGATCGCGCCATTTTTCTTGACGTTCAATTAAATCTTGTTGACAATCGTAAGCTTTTTTTAGATATTGTTGCGCTAATTCTAAACGCTGACGACTGGCAACAGCTTCTAAGGTAAGATGCTGGCTTAAACCTTGCATTTGCCGCGCTAATTTATTCAGATCAAGCATAGGTTTTTAAATTTTATTTATATAGTGTTTCCTAGTTTGCTGAGGTAGAAATTTCTCTGCGTAGCCTGCGGCAAGCCGTTTACGTGTCTACCTACACCTGCGTTCATCCTCTTCTATCGGCAGTTAATTATTTCTTGCTATACCTCACGAATGTGAAAATCGCTATATTAGACGAAGATTACAAATTTTACAGTTAATATTTCACGCAGAGGTTATCTTAGCGCCTCTGCATGAAATTATCTTACTTTTTTAACCCCAGTTTGAGAAATTTTTAGCAAATTGAGAAAGGGATAATAGCTGAATTTGCGGGTCATCTTGGGCGGCTTTTCTTTCTGGTTGGGTATTATAGCCCCAATCTGCCAGAAATAATTTCACATCCCCAAGGTCTGGTTGCTGTTGAACTAACTGCAATGTCTTGAGTCTGTCTTCTACAAACCATAAGCTGACTGGTTGTGCTTCTGCTAACTGAATTAATTCTCGCAAAATTTCGTATTTAGGGCGTTTCACCTCTTTACCAAAGATTGCTGATGGTGGTAAATTTACTCCTTCTCGTTGCAACAACTGCTGTACGAAACGCCCTTCTTTAGTAGTGACGATGTATAGCTTAACTGTACTGTCAACAATCACTTTTATTTTGTCTATGACACCCGAATAAAATCTATGTAAACTCAACCATTCATTCAAATCTATATTAATCCACTCATCTCGCACATGGTCTAGTTTCGCACCGATTTCTTTTGCTTGTAGATTGCTGTCTAACAAAATTTGTGGGGTAATATTTATCCATTCCTGAAGAATTTTTTCCTCAGTAATTTTATCTACCAATGCTTTGATTAAAACAGGCATTTCCCAGCCTGTTTCAATTACAGGCCGCAGGCGGTAGAATCTCAAAGCTAAATCATCTGGTGGTGTATCGTTAGCAGGCGACCAAATTTGACAGTAGGTACGCCATGCTACCTCAAAATATTCAATTAGTCCATCGCAAATTACTCCGTCAAAATCTAAAGCTAAAATTGTGGGACTACCTGCTGTCATTGTTTCGAGGGTTAAAACTGCTGTTGTCAGCTTACCTGACAAATTAAAATTATGCAGTAATTTTTGTTAGTGTTTTATAATTTATAGCTTGCTCAAAAATTATGGTTGTATTGTTACCTTTGTAGATATAGTGGCATGGCAAAGATAACGCACTATCAACAAGTTAAGGTGCGTTATGCTCAAGCGGTAACACACCCTACAATTTAATTTTATTAACATACCTAAGAGGGTGCTTGAAAACTAATCAGAGGTGAGATTTTATGCCAAACGCCTCACCATGATGCGAATCATAGCAAGATAGATAAAAGTCTCCGAGGTTTGGGCTTTGCCAATTGGGAAAGTCCCCTGGTAAATTTCGCCATGTACATCCCTGTGTCAATACATAAAAAATTGCGTTGATAACTTGCCACATCTCTACCACTCTAGGACGACCACCTGTTTTGGCTACTGGAATTAACGGTTCTAATAATTCCCACTGGGTTAAAGTCAGATTACTGGAGTATGCTTTACTCATCGCTCTCAATGGTGCTGTATGTACGTATTTACAGCTTATGCCCTGAGAGCTTTTTTTACTCAACTCCCTACTTTTCAAACATCCTCTAAGAATTTGTAATTAAAAATTAGATCATAGGTAATATATTTTAGTTAATCGATTAGAATATGCGATCGCAATATGAAACACAGGTTTTTTCTGCTGTCATTAAATATTCTCATATGCAGGGAGAATATCTAATTGAAACATCTAGTAGTATTTTTTCTCTAACTTTCCCTGAAGGTTCCTACAATCTCCAAAAAGATACTTATGATGATTGGGTTTTCATAAACAATCAACATAATTTATTAATTCCATTCATCGAAAATCATCAAGTTACTTTGATTTCTCAAAAAAAGTATAACCAACTTTGTGAGATTCCTGATCATCGGTGATGTGTTTTCTATGGGTTGACTCGATCAGATTTTTCTCACAATTTCTCTCAAGCATTGATTCAAATAACTGCTCGTTGCCTAGGCGGGCCACCCCAGTATGGAAGTTTACTATATTTAGAAAAAAATGATGAGCAATGGCTAGTAAATTCATCCTATGGTTTGTATAATCAATAGAAAATTTTGATTACTTCAGATTTATTTCTGATTCACAGTTGGTATCAAAACACCGTGTTTAGGACTAAATAATAATGCCAATAAAAATAATCCCGATACTACTAAAACGATCGCAGGGCCAGAAGGCAAATTATAAAAGTAACTGAGATACATCCCACTGATACTAGAAATTACTCCAATTACCGCACCTAAAATCATCACTTCATGCAAGCGTTTCACTAAAAGATAGGCGGTTGCTCCCGGTGTAATGAGAAGCGATAGTACGAGAATTACCCCCACAGCTTTCATGCTAGCGACAATAGTTAAAGCAATTAGCAGCATTAATCCAAAGTTTAGCCGATTAACTGGCAAACCTGCCGCTTGAGCGCCTAAAGGATCAAATGTGTAAAATAAGAGTTCTTTATATAGTAGAAAAACGACTATTAAAACAATAGCGGCGATAATAGCGGTGTCTCGCACTTCGTCAAGAGTTACGCCGAGAATGTTACCAAATAAAAAGTGATTGAGGTCGATTTTATTATCTTTTTGAATGACAGTGATTAGGGTAATTCCCAATGCAAAAAATGCCGAAAATACTATACCCATTGCTGCATCTTCTTTGATGGGCGATCGCGTCCTAATCCAGGCAATCACCATTGTACTTACAACCCCAGCGATAAATGCCCCTATATATATATTTGCTCCTAACATAAAGGCGATCGCTAGTCCTGGCAAAACTGAGTGACTAATAGCATCACCTAACAAAGCTAACCTTTGAACCATCAAGTAGCTGCCTACAACAGCACACAATAAGCCGACTAAAATGGCAATGACGAGTGATCGTTGCATAAAGCCATATTGCAACGGCTCAATTAATGCTTGGAACATAAGGATTTATTAGTAACTTCTCTAGCAGTTTTGATTTTGATCGAATACATCACTCTAGCCCCTAGTCCCTAGCCCCTAGTCTATGCCGCATCAGAATAGTACATGACTTTACCACTGTAAGCGCGATGTAGGTTCTGTTCTGTAAGGACTTGTTGCCGTGAACCTGTGGCAATTAATTCGCAATTTAATAATATTAAATCATCAAAATGAGTGATTGATTCTCCTAAGTCGTGATTGACTACCAACACGATTTTACCGGCAGCAGTCAGTTCTTGGAAGACTTCAAAAATTACTGCTTGGGTTTTCTGATCTATGCCTACTAAAGGTTCATCAAAGCAGAAAATATCTGCTTGCTGTACCAATGCACGAGCTAAAAATACCCGTTGCTGCTGTCCTCCTGAAAGTTGTCCAATGGGACGCTCAGCGTATTCAATCATACCAACACGCTCTAGGGCATTTTTTGTCAGCTGGCGACTCACTGCTGAGAAGCTACGCAACCAACCTGTTTTCTTTACCCGTCCCATCATTACTACATCCCAAACTGTGGCGGGATAAGTCCAATCTATTTGGCTGCGCTGGGGTACATAAGCAACTTTTGACCTTTGTTGCATTAAGGGTTTTCCCTGATAAAGCACTGTGCCACTATTTAGAGGAACCAAGCCTAGCATTGCCTTCATTAAAGTACTTTTACCAGCACCATTAGGGCCAAAAATTCCTGTTAACCTTCCTGGCTGGATAATGCAGTTAATGTCCCTCAAAGCCTCTTGTGTACGATAAACCACCCCTAAATGGGCAATGTTAATAGTTGCAGTGGTTTTCAGGGTGTCTTTCATAAAGTAGCTCGAATCATTGCTGTAACTGGCTTCTAAGGAAAAATCAATAGTTTTCATCGTGTTTTTTTCGAGAATAAAATTAAATAAAAATGAAAAGAATATGAGAATAATGTACCTTAAAAAATGAGAAGAATATGAAAACAAGTGTAACAAGTCTATGAGAGGAATCACTCACTCAAAAGCCAGATACTACTGCCAGACGATAGTTGGAGTGTTGTTAGGACTTTGGATAGGCGGATGTGTACAACCTACCTCTCCAGCGACAGATGATAAGCCGCGAGTGGTTGCAACTAGCACGATTATTGCTGATTTGACTCAAGAAGTTGGGGGAGATGAAATTCAGCTAACTGGAATTTTGAAACCGGGTACTGATCCCCATGTCTACGAACCCGTACCAGCAGACAGCAGAATTTTAGAAGAAGCCGAATTGATTTTATACAACGGTTACAACTTGGAACCAGGACTGATTAAGTTAATGAAAGCCTCTGGTGGTAAGGCGCGACAATTACCTGTGGGGGAAGTTGTCAAACCTTTGCGCTTAGAAAAAGCCAAAGGCGAAGTTGTGCCAGATCCTCACGTTTGGGGTAATGTAGAAAATGCGATCGCAATGGTAAATGCCATTCGGGATGCTTTAATCAAGTTATCGCCGGAAGATCAAGAACAATTTACCCAAAATGCATCACAACTTACTCAAGAATTACAGCAGTTGCATAGCTGGACGAAACAACAAATTCAAACTATCCCCTCAGATAAACGCCAACTTGTGACAACGCACGATGCATTTCAGTACTATGGAGATGCTTATGGCATAGCGATCGCAGGTACTTTAATTGGCATTAGCACCGAAGAACAACCAAGCGCTCAAACTGTGCAGCGATTGGTAGAGTCAATTAAAAAGATCGGTGTGCCTGCAATTTTTGCTGAAACTACAATTAACCCTGCTTTAATTAAAACCGTTGCCCAAGAAGCAGGTGTGAAATTAGCACCAAGTCAACTATATTCTGATTCCATTGGTGCAAAAGGTAGTGATGGAGATTCTTATATAAAAATGATTGAAGCAAACACCCGAACTATTGTAGAAGCGCTAGGCGGTAAATATACAGAGTTTCAACTAAATAAATAAATCTGGCATCATTTTAAAAATGCCAAATTAGTCTATGCCCTATGCCCTATGCCCCATGCCCTATTCCCATAAACAAAACATATAACCTCAGACGTGGAAATATTATTTTAATTACAAACTCCCTCCGAAGAAAGAACAAATTACAGCTTTAATTGTCTAAATTGAGGTATAGAAAACGCACATAATCTTAATTCCTGAAAGCACCATGAATAAAGAAGTAGAAAATCAAAATAATCAATCCGAGATTCATCAACCAGTTAGTGAAGATCGGCATTCTAGACAAGAGCCAACACCTAAAGAAAGAAATTTAACCGCCAATCCAGGAGATGTGATCGCCGAACAGCCGCAATCAGTTGAAGAGAAAGCAAAACAGGTTGCTGTAGATTCTCCAGATATTACAGGCGACCATATTACAGTACCGACTTACTTTGTGGTGGATGAACCCGACGGCGAGAAGAAAGCACTTCACCATGTGAAAGATGCTGAAGAAATTTCTGATGTAATTCGGGAAGCGCGAGTTGACGAAAATGGAAACCGAATTTGGTGGTAGGTTATTTGCTAATTAAGTAGAGGCGTGATTAATTAATTGTGTCTCTATTATTGATGCCCTCGATTCGATTACCAGGAAGTTCATTCTTTTGATCATAAATCCATTCCCGCAGCGAATTGAGGGCAGATATTTATGAAAAATATTATAGATATTGAACAATTAACTGATTGGAATACGCAGGAAATTAAAAATAAAATTTTAGAGCTAGTAGCAGGACGAGATATAGAACCTTTGAGAGATAAGGTAAAATTTTATCAAAATGAATTATCACCATATTTTGGCGAATTAAGCCGACGCAACCCCTTCCCAAATGTTGTCGAGCAATTGCCAATTGTGATTGGAGTTTGGATACCAATTTGGTCTACCATCCCATTTCAAGATATTTTGCCAGGTAGGTTACACGAGCAGTCTTACCAAATATTTCATGATAATGGCTACTATGCTAATATTGCTCGCTACGCACCAGGACAATCTACTTTTTGGAGAAGATTTACCTCAAAGTTGCCAGCTTACGATTTAATGGTGATGCAAAAGTATGCAATTGAAGATAATAATTGGTGTATTCAAAATGTGGGGCTATTCCAAGCTTTGAAAAATAGAGAAAAACCACTGACAATTGATGATGCAGACGAGTGGTTTACAGCGATCGCAAAATCTAAATTTCAGGAAATTGCAGCTGAGGTTGATTTACGGCAAGAACTCCAGTTAGAAAACATGGACAGAAGTACCGTCAAAAAATTTGAAAAAGCCTATCTAGCTACTCCTGTTTTGAAGCATTTATATATAGATCATGACTTTCGCCTAGTCAAAAGTCAACGCGAAGCTAAACAGCGACCGAGTTATACAATTACTGTCCGCAGCCGCTAAGTTAGCCCAAGTTGTAAATACTATGCATTCAAGACAACAACAAGTTAATTGCACTGATACATACAACTATTTGCTGTTTTTGCCCGATCGCCAAAAAACGCCAGAACAACTTATACCAACAATTATATTTTTACACGGTGCTGCGGAACGAGGCTTTAATTTAGAAAATGTGAAAAGGCAAGGCATTCCCCAGATTGTGGAAGAACACCCAAACTTTCCCTTCATTGTGATTTCTCCCCAATGTCTTCCAGGCCAATACTGGTCAGTACCTCCCTTGAGCATTCTTTTAGATCAGGCGATCGCTTCTTATCCCATTGATGGCGATCGCATTTACTTAACTGGTTTAAGCATGGGTGGTTATGGAACATGGCGTTGGGCTACTACTGAACCACAGCGCTTTGCCGCGATCGCGCCCGTCTGTGGTGGCGACAACCCATTAAAAGCACGGAATTTAAAAAACCTTCCTGTATGGGCATTTCACGGAGCGCAAGATCATGTTGTACCCTTAAGAGAGTCTGGAAATATGGTTTCTGTGCTGCAAGCTTGTGGTGGGAATGTGAAGTTTACAGTTTACCCAGAAGCTGATCATGATTCGTGGACGCAGACATATAATAATCCAGAGCTATACGAATGGTTTTTGCAGCATCGGCGACAACCGACTGTCGCTTAAGGCAGATGATCATCCCTAATCCCTCTCATTACTGGGGATAAATCAGTATTTTGTAAGTTTCTGGTGTAGGAGTGATCGCCTGTTCTACCGCCGCTGATAAATCTTGTAAGGGGTAGCGATCGCTAATTAACGCTTTTACATCTATGCGCCGATTAAACACAATATCAGCCGACAGATTCTGAAGGCGGTAAGACGAACTGTAACTACCCATCAAGTCAATCTCTCGGCGATAAAGAATATTAGGATTGATCGCAATTTCTAACTCATCGGGAAATTCAGCGAAAAATAGGATTTTGCCGCCTTTGCGGGTACAATCTAGTGCTTGAGTGAAAGCTTTCTCGCTAGGAACAGCCAGCAGTGTGACATCAACACCCATACCACCAGTGAGAGTATGAATTTTTACAGGTAAATCAGGATCGCGGGCATCAAAAGCCGCTTCTGCGCCGACATGCAAAGCTTTTTCAATTCTAGAGGGTAGTAAATCAGTCGCGATCGCTTTCGCTCCAAAATACTTTACCAACATCACAAACATTAACCCAATTGGCCCGGCTCCTGTCACCAAAACAGTTTGTCCAGGGGCAATTTGGGCTTTTTTGACTGCTTTGAGACAGCAATTAGTTGGTTCTACAAAACTGGCTTCTTCAAAACTTATATGATCTGGAATGGGAATTAACCCACCATTTTGCACAATATGATCGGGAACTTTGACATACTCAGCAAAACCGCCACCACTGGCGTTAAATCCTGCTGTGGTGGAGATATTTTTGTAAACATCGCACATCGAAAAATTATCATTTAGGCAGTAAGCGCAACGCATACAAGGAATGTGGTGCATCACCGCCACCCGTTGTCCGACTTGCCAACCTTTGACTTGATTACCTACCGCTGCGATCGTTCCAGCCGTTTCATGTCCAAATATCCGCGGTGGTTCATATAGGGGATAACGAATTTTTTTGATATCTGACTGACACAGTCCCACTACTCTTACCTGTACCAACACCTCACCCGGTTCCAGAGTCGGCACTGGAATCTCTTCGTAGGAAAGTTGATTAACGCCTCTAAATACCTGTGCTTTCACGTTAATTTTTTACCGTTCAACATTATTAGATGTAACACTAGCGGTCAACGTTCAGCTATAAACTTTGAAATTTTTGTGTTTTAACTTGTTCTAGGCTTTGTTCAAAAATTTGGAATGCTTCAACACCCACTAATAAAAGATATCCCTCGATTCTACTATTTTCAACTTCTAGTAGCTTACCTGTCTTCATGACATAAAACCTTTGTGGTAAATTCAGGTATCTGTTTACTTAGAAGCTCAAGTAGTTCAATAAAAGTACGGGGGCTTTTTTTATATTTTTGGGACTGCCCTCGCACGACTTGAACCATTTCTTCTGGATTTTTGTCGAATAAGCCACTGAGAAAATTATCTGGTGACTGTACTTTGATATTTAAAGGAGTTAAAGCTTTAGCGTTAAAGTCCTTAATATTGTTGGTAACAATAATATCTGCCTTGGCTATAATTGCAGCAGCAAGAACGTGACGATCTTTAGAATCATTTGTCATGGCTGCTTATAGCTGCCAAGGTACCTCTTGAACCATTGCTTCAGGAAAAGCCGCTTTTATTGTCTCTTCTATATTTTTAGCTACTTTGGCTGAAATTCTACCCTTAACAACAAGATTGCCCATTGCTTCATCTAAGATTTTCTGTGACCAATAAGGTAAGTACAGACCAGCCTCAGCAGTAGATAATAAGGTATCTCTTAGATACATTGGAAATAAAACACAGGCATCTAAGATAACACTAAACATAGCAATTTTTCTGAGTACTTACTCATCATACTCATATAAACCAGCTTCTTCACTCATCTCAATTAGCTGTTGCAAAAGTTGGCTACGCTTACTATCGCGCTGTTTCTTATATTTAACCAAATCCTCAAAACGAACGCGTCGATGTGTCCCTACCATAACGTAAGGAATTTCACCTTGTTCTAATAACTTAATCAAATAGGGGCGTGAAACATTGAGAAATTCAGCTGCTTGCTGTGTCGTCAATTCCCTTTCTTGAGGAACTATAGATATAGCTTTACCTAATGCCATTGCATGAACAGCTTGACGCAATACCTGATAAACCGAATCAGGTATAGTAATTTCTTCGCCATTTACTACTAATCTTGCTTGGGAACCTTCAAACTGGAGAATGCTTTCAAGCTGCTTGATAGATAACTTTTCCTGTTCTTGAGCCATCACTGACTCTACAGGCAAGTTTTGCCTAGATACGATAGCCATTGTGGTGAACTCTCACATGTCTTCATAATACACTAGTATACATTTAAATTTACACAAACGCAATATCCGAAACATGGCTCAAAAAATTATGGGAGAGTGCTAAAAAATGCTCACAACCGCTAATTTGATTGTGCAACCATTTGGCAGTATTGTAATCAGACTCGCTGTTGCGGGTGTAGTAGGTGTGACATTAGAATTCAATGGTTAATCAGACGTATACAGCTGATGTCTTAGTTGTCGGCGGGGGAACTGGAGGTACTGCTGCTGCAATCCAAGCAGCACGGCGAGGAGCTAAAACTATTTTGGTGAGTGAATTTTCTTGGTTGGGAGGAATGTTAACTGCTGCTGGAGTATCTGCACCTGATGGCAATGAGTTAGTTGCTTTTCAGACAGGGTTATGGGGTGCGTTTTTACAGGAATTACGACAACGACAGCCAGGAGGATTAGATAACAGTTGGGTAAGCTTTTTTAGTTATGATCCCCGCATTGGAGCAGAAATTTTTGCAGATTGGGTAAAAGAGTTGTCAAATCTGCACTGGATTTGTGGACGAGTACCTTTAGAGGTTGTGCAACAGAGAAATTGTGTGACTGGTGTTCGGTTTTTAGATTTTACCGTCAACGCTAAGATTATTCTCGATGGTACAGAATTAGGAGATTTATTAGCTCTGGGGGAAATACCTTACCGCTGGGGTTGGGAATTGCGATCGCAATGGCAAGAACTCAGCGCCCCAGATGTATTTAATTCCATCACCGATAAATATCCAGTGCAGTCGCCGACTTGGGTTGTGATTATGCAAGACTTCGGTGAAACTCTCGCACCAGAAATTCCTGCTGCTTCTAATTATGATCCTTCTAAATTTATTGGTGCTTGGGATAATTATGGTGCAGAAAAGTTTTTAAATTACGGACGTTTGCCAGGAGATCTATTTATGATCAATTGGCCTATTTGTGGTAATGACTATGGCGAAGGAGTGGGACGATTAATCGAGTCAGATACAGCCAAAGGTAAATTTTTTCAAGAAAGTCGCTGGCATAGTCAAAATTTTGCCCATTTTATCCAAAATCAGCTAGGCGATCACTATGGATTAGCAAAAGAAATTTTTCCTTGTACTGATCCTGCTTTTGCACTGCATCCCTACTACCGAGAAAGTCGCCGCTTAGTAGGACTAACTACTATCCAAGAACAGGATATTTTGCCAATGCCAGGGGGTAGGGTGGCATCTATTTACCCAGATGCGATCGCTATTGGTAACTACGCCAATGACCATCATTATCCTGGTTTCGATTTACCATTGCAACCCAAATCTATCCGTTGGGGCGGGCGTTGGACTGGGACACCGTTCACTATTCCCTACAATTGTCTAATTCCGGCTGCAACAGATGGTTTATTAGTCTGTGAAAAGAATATCTCTGTCTCTCATATTGCCAACGGCGCGACTAGATTACAACCCGTGGTGATGGGTATCGGCCAAGCTGCGGGAATGGCGGCGGCTATGTGCGTTGAGTTAAATATTCAGCCTAGAGATTTACCCGTAAGAACATTGCAAGAAGCTTTACTTCAAGACGAGCGATCGCCTGCGGCAATTATCCCTTTATTTAATTTAGATTTATCACCCAAACATCCGGAATGGCTGGATTGGCAACTGTATTATTTAAACGATCCTCAAACTTACCCACTGAGTGGCAATTATCCTGCTTCATCTTTAGATGCATGTAAAAAATCGGATTTTGACCAAGTATTAATACGGCAAAGTGACTGTTTTACAGGCATATTTCACCGTCTAAATCAGCAGGATTACAGATTCACTATCACCACCCCAGCCACCTATCAAGGGCAAACTTGGCAGCTTGTGACCTGGCGATCGCATCTAGATCAGCGTCTACAAGCCTATTTAGATGGGCAACTGCTCACTGTTTGGGGTCGCCTAAACCATTCTGGTCATTGGTTACTAGTTGAAGATACTGATATATTACTAAAGTAGTTTTATTTCAGTAAAAACCAATACTTTTTAGTAAACTTTCCGGACACATATCAAGAAACTCAGTAGCAGTAGATAAGAGAGTTCTGAAATAAACATCTGCTATGCGTGTTCCCATTTCACTTTTAGTTTCGAGTTTGGTAGTCGGTTCCTTAGCTTACAACTACCAAGAAACGGTAAACAGCTTATCTTTAGTACGACTTTCTTCTTCTGGTTCACAACAGTTGCTTTCAGCTAAACCTAAATCTAACGAGCCAGAAAGCCCAAAACCTTATCGAGGTAGTGGACGCAGAGATCTAATCCAATCTCGCGGATAAGCTTTTACTACTGAACCATTTCATTGTCACCCTCTTGTAATCACAGCTGTCTTCTGATATCTAGGACAGGACTGATACAAAGAATCTCTCAAATTTTAATTTCTCTGTTTTCTCTGCGTCCTCTGTGGTTAGTTTTTCTATGACTTCTGCGTAAGTTCTTAAGGAAACCAAATACTTCACATTGGTACACAAAAAACATCAACATTCACTCAGTCTTTCAATTCGTAGACTTTATTTACAGAGTCTGCTTTCATCCTTATCTTTGGCATTTACAGCCAATCCATTGCTTGTATCGACAGCATCACCAACTGCTACAAAACTCTACTCTCACTTCTACTTACAGGATGTCGCTACTCAAGCTATCACTTCAAATCAAGAGCATCTAAATTCAAATCCTGTTTGTAATAGTTTTATCATCCATCGAGCAGCTGACTATTCAAATTAGAAATATAGTTGATGTTCATTACGGCACTTGTTGGGTATCTTGTGCCAATTTATAGAATAAAAAACTTAAATAAAATTTTAGGTTTGATAAGTAAAATTTTGTTACTATAAATTGAATTTATAATTTAGCAGAAATTTGGCAATTTAAAAAAATCCATTAACGAGGAAAAAAGGCAAACAAAACAGTATACTCACAACTTCCTCATAAATTACAGCTAAATTTAATAAGAGAAGCAATTTATTAAATCTTCACTCTCTCAAAGAGGTGAACTTATGAAAAACAAAAATTTGATTTATGGTCTTATAGCGCTATTAAGCTATGGTGCTGTTGGAGGATTATTAATAATTAATAACACACAAGCTCAGTCTCCAAATTCACAACATAATATTCATCACCTATCTCCTCAGGTTACTCCTTCCCAACAAGGGATGATGGGTGAGGTTAATCAGCATTTCATCACAATGATGATTCCTCACCATCAGCAAGCTGTGGAGATGGCTAATCTAGCTTTAACGCGTGCGAAACATCCTGAAATCAAAAAACTAGCTCAAGTTATTAAAACAGACCAAGCCCGTGAAATTCAACAGATGCAAACTTGGTATAAAGCATGGTACGGCAAAGAAGTACCTGTAACAACCATGAATGATCAAGAAATGATGGCAATGCATCAGCGCATGAATCAACAGATGAACTCAGGCATGATGAAAATGCCGATGAACCGGAACATGAGAGGCATGAACATAGATTTGGCAGCATTGAAAAATGCACCAGATTTCGACAAAGAATTTATCCGTCAGATGATTCCTCATCATCGCATGGCTGTAATGATGTCGCAGATGGCTACAAATAAAGCTGCCAAACCAGAAATTCGTAACTTAGCTCAGTCCATTGTGAAAACTCAAACGGCTGAAATTAACCAGATGCAACAATGGTATCAAGCTTGGTATAGGACTAGTATTTGATTGGGTGAAAAAATTCAGGACAAAATGACCTATTTTTTCTTATTGCCTATCTGTAATGGAACTAGAGGACTTTTGTTAAGTCTGCGACTTACGCTGAATACCTTTGAGGAACATGGGTACAAACTTTTCCATAAACTCTTGTGGATTGCGCTGCCAAATTCTTTGGGCAACTTGAATCCTAGTAAACTGTAACTCAGGTGCTAGCAAAGTTTGCGGTAAGCGCTCCATTAGGTATTGAGGACGTTCCCAAGGTGACATAGTATTTGCCACTTCCACAAGGTTAGCAACCCGTCGCAGTTCTGCACCTAAAGTAATATCCATTCCCGATTCAAAGGCCGCCTGCTCGATTGCAGTATATTTGCGTTTGGCTTGCTCTACTTTTTGCCGATGCTCTGGACTCTTATCGGCTATTTGGGCTAACCAACGATTACCCCAACGGACATGTCCTGCTTCCTCTGGCAAAATTTTAGCGATCGTTTCCCGAATTTTGATGTTTTCTTCAGTTTGGGGCTGCTGTTTAAGCGTATAAATGTGAGCAGAAAAATACTCACAACCTCGTTTTTCGGTGATGTTAATTGCTGCTAAGGCAGAAATTACCACATCTTCCAGGTCTTTAGTTGCATCTTTTTGTTCACTATCAAGTAGGCGTTCAAATTCATCAATGTAAGATGAGCCTGGTGGCTTGCCAATGTCGGCCCCCAATTCCACCAACAAATCGGTCAGCCACATAGCATGACGAGCTTCATCGCTAATGTGGTGGGATAAATCCTGAATCAGTTCTCGTGGTTTGCCATTCAGTTGTTCAATTAGCTCAGTTAGGTCTTTACAACTGCGTTGTTCGCTGTAGCGATAGCGATTGAGAGTTATAAGATGGAGTTCGCGATCGCTCACTGTCCGCTTTAAAATATCCCTTGCACTCAAAGCATTCTGAAATTTACGCGGATAAACAACTGTCATAATTTTTGTAGAGTTTTGTTAATTTATGTTTTTTGATGGTAACTTAGTTTGCTCTAACTACAGCATTAGTGCTTAATCGCCAAAAAAACTTTCAGGCAAAAGTTACAACAATTACTTAAATTAGTTATCTTCAATATTTTTAATATAAACAAATGTAATGAATAAATTATCAATCTTGGGAATGGTGTGTCTTTCAAGACAAGACCAAACTTAAGCCAGATGCCAACAGCTAATGACTTCTTTTGTTTAAATTAGAGAGATTTTTTCTAATTTTTGACCAGTTCAAAGCAATTGAAACTCTAAAAATATAAAGTTTTGTCAAGAAATAGCCATATAAACCTCATTTTGTAACTTTGGTTACAGAATTTTTGCTATTCTGGTTAATGAAAGGGCAACTAGCTAATCAATCATATATATCTAAAAAAATTAAGGAGGACTGTAGTTATGTCTATTCAAGATAAATCTCGTGCGTTAATGGTGCGTCAACATCAACAAGTCAAAAATCGTCAACAATCAATGCTAATGCGTGCTGCACAAGAAATCGGTCTTCCTGAAGAAACATCTCATTACTGGAATCCCATTCAAGGAAAGGTAGAACCTACTACACGAATGATTTATGGAAGTAGCAACGCTGCTATGAGCTAGGTTGCAAGATTTCTCAGCTTGATTGTTTGAGTGAGAGTCCCAACTAAAAAACTCTTAAAAAAAAGCCACCCCCAAGGGTGGCTAAAAAATTTATAACACTATCGTTGATTGCTGCTTCCAGATGGAAAGCCTTTGAATAAAGATTTCAAGCTGGAAAAATGCAAGTTAAATGTGTGACAGCTTTACCTACGGCAATTAGCAATCGTAATAAAGGTAAAATTCGTAAGGATGAGGACGCAACTGCATTTGCTCAACTTCGTTAGCTAATTTGTAGTCAATCCAATTCTGGATAAAGTCTTCTGTGAATACGCCTGTTTCTGTCAAGAAAGTGTGATCACTTTCGAGATGTCCCAACGCTTTTTCTAGAGAACCCGGTGTTGAAGGCACTTTCGCCAGTTCTTCTGGAGAAAGTTCATAGATATTTTTATTTAGGGGTTCACCAGGATGGATTTTGTTTTTGATCCCATCCAAACCAGCACAAAGCATGGCAGCAAATGCTAAATAAGGGTTAGAAGTCGCATCTGGACAACGGAACTCTAACCGTTTAGCTTTGGGGTTAGTACCAGACAGAGGAATCCGCACAGAAGCAGAACGATTACCTTCGGAGTAAGCCAAGTTCACTGGTGCTTCATAACCAGGTACTAGACGCTTGTAAGAGTTGGTGGTGGGATTGGTAATTGCTAACAGTGCTGGTGCGTGCTTGAGGATACCACCAATGTAATAAAGCGCTGTCTCACTCAAACCAGCATACTTATCGCCTGCAAAGGTAGGTTTGCCATCTTTCCAAATAGACTGGTGACAGTGCATCCCAGAACCGTTATCGCCAAAAATTGGTTTTGGCATGAAGGTGACGGTTTTGCCGTATTTCTTAGCAACGTTCTTGATGACATATTTGTAGGTCATCAGCCAGTCAGCAGCTTCAATCAACTTCCCAAAGCGGAAACCTAATTCGCACTGACCGCCGGTAGCAACTTCATGGTGTTGCTTTTCAATGGGTACGCCACACTCTGCCATTGTTAGCAGCATTTCTGTACGCATATCTTGGAAGCTATCCGTTGGCGATACAGGGAAGTAGCCTTCTTTGAAGCGTGGTTTGTAACCCAAGTTGGGGCCTTCTTCTCTACCAGAATTCCAACGACCTTCTACAGAGTCTACGTAGTAGTAACCTTGGTTAGCAGTTTGGTCAAAGCGAACATCATCAAAGATAAAAAATTCAGCTTCAGGGCCAAAGAAGGCTGTGTCACCAATGCCGGTAGAAACTAGATAATCTACTGCTTTTTGGGCAATAACGCGTGGGCAACGGCTATACCATTCACCCGTGCGGGGTTCCTTAATACTACAAATTATACTTAGTGTTGGCTCTTTCATGAATGGGTCGATCCAAGCAGTGTTGGGATCAAGAACCATTGTCATGTCTGATTCTTCGATGCCTTTCCAACCCCGAATGCTGGAACCATCAAAAGGTACACCATCAGAAAATGAGCTTTCATCAATTTGGTTGTGGTAAACCGTTAGATGCTGCCAAGTTCCTGGTGTATCGATGAATTTCAGATCAATCATCTGAATTTTTTGGTCTTGAATCATCTTCAAGACTTCTTGTGGGGTTGTCATTGTTACTCCTTCTCTACCAATTTCCTAAAGTAAAATCAGAATCCGCCAAAGCATCCTCACCCTGCTGATCTGACACCCAGTTGTGACACACCTGAAATATCATAAATTCTAGATATTAGAGAATTTTGTAGTTTTTGTTACAGATGATCTGGATTACAGCTTATATTAACCTTTACCTGATCATCTACACAAAACTGGAAAGTTCATCTCAGAGGGGGGCAACTTTGACATAAAATCCTTAAATAGCGGATGATTATTTTTGTGCCGAATCTATTTTTAATAGCACAAAAATTTACTGGTGCATCAATGCAGCCAAATTAATATCAAACCATAGATAGCAACAATTGGGAGAAGAAGGAATGCGCGATGCAGTGACAAGCTTGATTAAGAATTATGACATTACTGGTCGATATTTTGACCGGAATGCGATCGACAGCCTTAAATCATATTTTGAAAGTGGCACAGCACGAATACAAGCAGCAGCAGCGATAAATTCTAATGCAGCAGCACTTGTTAAGCAAGCTGGTTTGGAATTATTTGAAGAATTACCAGAGTTAATTCGCCCTGGTGGAAATGCCTATACAACTCGTCGTTACGCGGCTTGCCTACGGGATATGGATTATTACCTACGCTACGCTACTTATGCGTTAGTTGCTGGTAATACAAATGTGTTGGATGAACGAGTATTGCAAGGACTGCGAGAAACTTACAATTCTTTAGGAGTACCTATTAGTCCAACGGTTCGCGGTATCCAAATTCTCAAGGATATGGTTAAGGAAAAAGTAGCTGCGGCGGGTGTGGCTGATACTACTTTTGTAGATGAACCTTTTGACCATTTAAGTCGTGAGTTAAGTGAGATAGATATTTAGGAAAGTTTGGGCGGGCAAAATGTCTGCCCTGTAAAAGTTAAGTGTTGCGATCGCACTTTGATTTTAGGAACAAAGTGCGTTTACTTTTTTGAAGTGGAAAGCGATCGCATTGATTTTAGCAATTATTATAATTGGCGGATGCAAATGAAAGAAACTACTCTAGGACGCTTAAAAAGTTAATTGGCTAAACAACGACTCGACACACTATTAGTAGAGCTAAATTTATGCACTTCTCGCGCTTTAGCACAAAAGCTAATTCAAGCGGGTGAAGTGATGGTTAATGACCAGATAGTTGATAAATCTGGTACAGAAGTTGATATTGCTGCTCAAATTAAAATTAAAGAGCGATCGCGGTTTGTTTCCCGTGGAGGTGAGAAACTAACCAAAGCCCTAGAATTGTTTGCCATTCCCACAATCGGACGTATTTGCTTAGATGGTGGTATTTCTACAGGTGGTTTTACAGACTGCCTACTACAAGCCGGGGCAAAATTAGTTTATGGCATTGATGTCGGTTATGGGCAAGTTGACTGGCGTTTGCGAAATGATCCGCGTGTAGTTTTGCGGGAACGTACTAACTTGCGTCATCTCTCACCTGATGAGTTGTATGGTGAGGGTGATCCTCTCCCTGATTTGGCGGTGGTGGATGTATCGTTTATTTCTTTAACTAAGGTTTTGTCTGCTTTGTGGCGATTAACTCAAGCTAACCGAGAAGTGGTGTTACTAGTAAAACCACAGTTTGAAGTCGGAAAATCTCGCGTCGGCAAAAAAGGTGTGGTGCGCGACCCTAACGACCAAGCTGATGCCATTTTCCTCGTATTGCAAGCAGCTCACGAACTAGGATGGAAATATCAAGGCTTAACTTGGTCGCCGATTACTGGCCCCGCAGGGAATATTGAGTATCTCTTATGGTTAGGAATGGAAAGTGAAACACCATCGCCTAATTTAGAGGAGATTCAAAAAATGACGCAATCAGCTGTTGCTGATTTCCGAGAGCATTAAACATCGTAAATTAAACACTCTACCGCTTCTGGATGGCGATCGCAGTAGCTTTCTAAAGCAGTTTTGCGTTGTTTTGCTTGTTTTTGATGAGCTTTTTCAGCTTGTAATTCTTCCACAATATCCCAAGCTACAGCGCAGTTAGCAGAATTTTCACCACCAATCTCACAAGTTTCGCGGGCTTCAACAATAGCATCTAAGATTGCTTGTTCGATAGTTTTGGCTCCGGAATTTACAGCAGCTTGAACTGTGTCTAAGGTTGTTGTCATGATACTTTGACCTGTGTTGACTGATATAAACATTGACTGTGAGCTTCCTTAATGACCGCAAAAAGCTCATATTTCCAGTTTAAATAGACTGACTTGAAAACTGCGGTGGTGAACACCGTCCATTAAAGGATGAAATCCGAATTATGAAGTCTAAAACCTGAGATTTTAGCCTTGATCATCTATCCTGATGCGGTCATTTTTTCAATGTTGCATACCAGACTATTAATTACTGCTATTAATAGAACAATTTGATAGAAATTTGTCAGTTGTTAGTTGTCAGTTGTCAGGTGTCAGTTGTCAGTTGTCAGGTATTTTTGATCTGGTTTAATATCTTAAGACCGCACTTTTCACTTTACTACTGACCACTGACCACTGACCACTAACCACTAACCACTAACAAAAAATCTTTCTTACAATTAGTGTAAAGTTTTTTATTTATTACTTAATTCCTAATTCTTGTTGCAGACGATACAGAATTGTATTTTGGTCAACCTGAGAGAGAATTTCTTGAATTACAGTACTAGCGCCCAATTGTCCCCAAGTGCTGCCTTTTTCGAGATAAACTTGAGTAGCTTTACCTACAGAATATGCTCCATAACCAGCAATACCAGCTTGAGCGATCGCGCTGCCGGCAAAAGCAGTAATATTGGTGGGATTCTCACCACTAGTTAAAGCAGCGGTACTTTTGCCTAAACCTAATAAGAAACTACTACCCAATTCTCCTAGCAGTAAGCCACCGCAGCTTAATAAAATCGTTTTTAAAATTTTGCTGGCTTCATAGCTAGTCATTGGTAAACCATACAACCTCGCTAGAGAGCGAATTAAAGCTAAATCAGCTACAGTTCCACCCAAAATATCTAAAAAGGCGATGGGATTTAATCCGACTGCCAAAGCTTTATATTTAGTAAATTGCCAGATAATATCTTCGGCTTCTCGTTCGCGTAAGTCGATAGTTTTTTGAGCGATCGCCTCTTCTGCATCCCGTGCTTGGATGAGTGCATTTAAAGCCAGAAGCGATCGCCCTTCCCGATTGAGAATATTTAAAATTGTCTGCTGGAGTTCATCTATTTCGATGGGCGGTGTTTCCCATTCATAACTAACACGATTATCAGGCCATTCAACTCGTACTTCCATTGGTGCTGGTTCCGCCGCCACCATGACAATTTCATCAGGTAGTAGGGGTTTGGCTTGGATATTTCCTGCACCCAATTGTTGTAAATTCTCGTAAATCGCCGCCTGATCTACATCTGGATATAAGTCTATTTTGTTAAATACTAAAATCAGGGGTTTTTGCGACTGCCGTAATTCCAACAATGCTTGATATTCAGTACGTGTAATATCACCAGAGACGACAAATAAAATTAAATCAGCTTGACGCGCCACTTCTCGTGCCATGAGCGATCGCGATTCACCCTCAATTTCATCTAATCCGGGAGTATCAATTAACTCTACCAGTACCTTACCACCTGGTTGCCACCGCACCGAACGCGGCCATTGGGTGACACCATTTAGAGGCCCAGTTTGCAGAATTTTGTCTCCTAATAAAGCATTTAATACTGCTGATTTGCCACGACTCACCAAACCAAAAGCAGCAATTTTAATTACATTCGAGTCTAGCTTGCTGAGTGTCGAGCTTAATGCTTCTAATTCTGGTTTTACCAAGCCTGCTAATTCTGGATTGGATGATAAATGTCCTGATTTACGAAGATATCCATACCAAGACAGCGCTTGCCTTAGACTAGCACGGGCACGGTTTAGGTGAGTTTCTTGTAGATTACGATAAACCGACATAATATCAATACTTTTAGTGATTATATTTTAATACTTTGAACTAGTATAAAATCCTTATCTTACAAGCATTCTAGCTAATTTCAAGTATAGGCTACTCATTTTTCTCCCTGCTGATATGCGAATAATAAGATCCCCGACTTCTTTGAAAAGTTGGGGATCTGAGCCTCTAGTGTTAAGCCTCTGTATCAAAAATCCTCTACTTGAGGGGATTCTATAAACATGTGATGGGCGATTAATTATCCAGCAAACTCAGTACTTCTTCTAGATGCAACTTAGCTTTATATACGTTCCATAGCTTTTCTTGGTCATATCTATCTGGGTAGCCCATCCCTCTACCTTCCAGAGATATTCTAATCAGCGGAACATGGGTATCAAGCCCCGTCTTCCTAAGACGTTCTTGATTGGTCGGGGTACAAGCTCCGTCCAATCCTTCTCCCTGCTAAGCGCTCCCTGCTCCCCTGCCTCTTTTGACTAAAAGCGATAAGTCTGAAGTTTCACAAAGTGGCGCATCTAATATCGTTGGTTATGATGACTTTTTAAAAGAATTAAAAACACGAATTTCTAGCGCTCAATTACGGGCAGCGGTTGCTGTCAACAAATAGTTAGTATTGCTCTACTGGCAAATTGGGCGAGATATTCTCAATCGTCAACAACAACCTGACTTTTCCCGTTAAGGCATCATGTAAAAATAAGTTGTACAAATTCAACTGGGATAAGCTGTTAGCTTTACTTCCCAATCAAAAGTGTTCAAGTTATTTTTGCGTGGCTCCTAAGTCTCTTTTGCAAGCAGCCAACCCTCACAAAGGTCGTGTAACTTTAACCAACCTCGCCACAGTACCTGGATACCGATAGGTGTTTGACTTCGATGTTCTAAGTAGCCACCTTTCTGGAGCAACGGCTTCAACGGCCCAGCTAACTGTGAGTACTTTGGGAAGTTTAGGGGACTTAACGTGTTTTCTCATAAATCATTTAGGATTGCTATGCTATGTCAGTTACCAACCGCGATAACTGATAACTGATAACTGATTTAATACCAGAGGTGTTCGGTGTGGGATCAAAAGTGGAGTATGATTCCAGCACTGATAAATTGCTTATCAGCTTCTTTCTTATATAAATTTAAAATTGGTATAGCTTTGACAACTGAACTAAAACAACCGACATCTCAAAAATACGCTTTATCACTACATACCACTACTCCCGAATTGGGCTTAGCAATTAGTAATTTTGCTGGCGAAACTCGCACCGATGTTTGGAATTTGGGGCGTGAAGTATCTAGTTATATACATCAATATCTGATTGAATTTATTAAACCCCAAACTTGGGCAGACTTGGCATTTATTGCAGTCGCTAAAGGGCCTGGAGGATTTACAGGAACTCGCATTGGTGTTGTCCTTGCCCGCACTTTAGGACAACAGTTAGATATTCCTGTATTTGCTATTTCTACTTTAGCCGCAGTGGCTTGGTCAAAATATATATCGGAGATTTCCTCAACCCCTGTTGTTAATCAACATAACAGGAATCAAGCGATCGCTGTAGAAATGCCAGCACAACGGGGTAAAATTTTTGCTGCTATTTATCAGCTTATGCCAGATACTTGTGGACTAACAGCCTTATTGCCAGATACAGTATTCACACCAGAAGCATGGCAGAAAACTTTAGCTAACTGGAATACCGATTATCAGCTAGTTGAGGCTAAATCTGGGCTAGCAGCAACAGTGACAAGCATTTTAGAATTAGCTTATCTAGAATGGCAACAAGGCAAGTGTCCTAATTGGTCAGAAGCTTTGCCGTATTATGGGCAGCATCCGGTAGAACTTTAACTGATAGGAGGCGCTCTATGTCTGAGATTTGAGCTAGAACTGCTAACCACCAATTCCCAAACGCCCAGCCAAACCAGGGGTCAAGGGTAAGAGGGTGCTAATCATCAAAAATAACGCCAAAAGACCTAAACCGGCTCTAGCATCATCGGGTTCGCTGATTTCATTCAAGCTGGGTCGTTCTAAATCCCGTTGTAAGAATACAATCACGACTAACCAGTACAAGGCAAGAGCATTCCCAAAAGATACTAACGCCAACAAAATTAAAGTGATGATTGTTGCTCTTTCTGCTGTTTTGCGCCCATAAATTGCCTGAACAATGCGGCCGCCATCTAGTTGTCCAGCCGGCATCAAATTCAAGGCGGTGATTACCAAACCCAGCCAACCAATCACTACCAAGGGATGAACATCTACCAATGGCGACTGTAAAGCCGAACCAAGCACAACTCGCGCTAAACTGCCTACAAGAATCGAGCCTTGGAAAAACTGATTGGGCAATTGAAATAAACTGCCTGGATGGGAAAGCAGCAAGCCAGTGATTAGCATTAATAGAGAAACAATTCCACCAAAGGCTGGCCCTGCTAAAGCAATATCAAATAGTACCTTGCGATTAGGTAACAAAGACTCAAAGCGAGTAATTGCACCAAAAGACCCAATTTGGACAGCAGGCAAAAAGAAAGGCCAGCTTAGACGAACTTTGTGGCGACGAGCAAGTAACCAATGCCCGATTTCATGGGCAATCAAAACTGCCAATAGCCCAGCACCTATAGGTAAGGCATCTGTATATCGTTCTGGATTAGCTAATATATCAAAATTTAGCAGTAACCCCCCAGTTTCAAGGCTGGTAGCGATCGTTGCCACCAAAAGGATAGCAGCAAAGGCTTTTTGCGATAACGATGTTGGACGTGGGTCATTGCTACTAGGTAGGACAATTACCACGGGTCTTTTATCTGTGTTTTCTACCAAAAATAGGCGATATTTATCACCCATTTGTTCTTTTAAACTCTCAGTTAAGCGATTGTGAACCTCTTCTGGTTCTCCCCGGAGATTACCTTTAAAAATGGCTCCTTCTTGGTAGGCGATCGTTTCTGTGGCAAAAAATGTATCAATCCCAAAAATGCCTTTAATGGCGTTTAAGTCTTCTTCTGGAATGGTTAAGACATCGGCTTTTAGTGCCTCATTGATCGCTGGAGTATTGTTATTTGTTTCCGGGGCGGAATCAGCAGCTAACCTTTCTGTTGCTCGCTGCTTAAGTATGGCATCCTGCCCAGCTGAGCGTAGCTGTCTTCCCAAATATATGTACAATCCAGCGGAAACCACTACCAAAAATAAGATACCCGCGATGTTGATGTAAATTCTTGCTGCAAACAAACCAAAGAACAACAGCCAGGGAGTCATTAACACCACAGACTGCAACCAGGCTAAGATTCCCAGTTTACCAAAAGGTCTGGCGCGATAAAAGCCCCAACCTACAATACCCAAAGCTACTAGTAAAATTGTCCCAATTATGGGAGCTTCTGACGAAGAAAACATTTCCAAACCCTTTGCTGTGAAAAACCAAGCCTGAATTAGTTAGGTGTTATAGATACATTTATTAATCTATAACGAGGTTTGTAGTCTGTCTCAACTTAATTATTGCATTCTATCTATTGTGCGATACTGAATCGCTTCGGCCAGATGGTTAGCTTTTAGGTGATCATCACCAGCTAAATCTGCAATAGTCCGCGCTACTTTGAGAATGCGATCGCTTGCCCTGGCTGATAAACCTAATTTTTTAATTGCCGCTTCTAATAAAATTCGACTAGCATCATTTAGCTTACACCACCTCTGGAGATGACGGCTTTGGATTTGGGCATTACAACGCAGATTTGATTCTCCTTGAAAGCGGACAATGGCGCGATCGCGAGCTTGTAGTACTCTTTCTCTTACTGACAGGGATGTTTCTCCTGTCGGTTGTTGGGTAATTTCTTCTGGTTTTAAGCGATTCACCGCTACTTGCAAATCAATTCGATCCATTAAAGGGCCAGAAAGCTTAGCCCAATATTGTTCACGTTGCCTTGGTGAACAAGTACACTGCTGGATGGTATCGCCATAGTAACCACAAGGACAGGGATTGGTACTCGCCACCAATGTAAATTGCGCCGGAAACATCACTGATTGTCTGGTGCGGGAAATGGTCACGCAGCCATCTTCTAGAGGCTGACGCAGAAATTCCAACACATCACGTTTAAATTCTGTAAGTTCATCCAAAAAAAGAATACCCCGGTGTGATAGAGAAATCTCTCCCGGACGAGGAAAGCTACCACCGCCAACCAAAGAAGGCCCAGATGCTGAATGATGGGGGCTGCGGAAAGGGCGATCGCGTACTAATGAACCACGATTTTTTAATAAACCTGCTACTGAATGAATCCGAGTCACTTCTAAAGCCTCAGCAAATTCTAACGGCGGCAGAATCCCTGGTAAGCGTCGTGCTAGCATGGTTTTTCCACTACCAGGCGGCCCAACAAAAATTAAATTGTGTCCACCAGCAGCAGCAATTTCTAAAGCACGCCGAGCATGAGCTTGTCCTTTCACATCCTGCAAATCGGCACCAGGATAGAATGTTTGTGGTAACTTTTCTAACTCGTTGAGTTGTACAGATTTGTAAAGTCCGGGATTATTTAATAAATCAACCACCTCACCCAGATTTTTGCAGCCGTAAACAGCTAATCCTTTTACCACTGCTGCTTCTTGGGCATTATCAGCAGGGAGAATTAAACCAGCAATTCCCATCTCTTGAGCCGTTGCAGCAATGGGTAAAACACCTGCTACAGGCCTTAAACTACCGTCTAAAGAAACTTCGCCTAAAAACAGATAATCTCCGAGCAAATTAGCACTCACTTGTTCAGAAGCTGCTAAAATTCCGACACTAATAGGCAAATCAAAACAAGGCCCTTCCTTGCGTAAATCTGCCGGAGTTAAGTTAATCACAATTTTCCTCATCGGAAAGGCAAAACCAGCATTCTTCAAAGTTGCTTTCACCCTTTCTTTTGATTCTTGAATTGCTGCATCTGGTAGTCCCAAGATCACAATTCCTGGTAATCCTCCTGACACATCGACTTCCACGCCTACTTTAACGGCATCGATGCCCACAATTGATGCACTCCAGACTCTAGCAAGCATTGGCTAAATATTTATTCTATAAAGGTAAACCTTTAGAATCTCTAGCAGATGAAGAGGTAAATCGGCATGGGTGAAACCACAGAGACGATTTTGAAGAACAATCAATTATGTTTATATAATGTAATTAATTGTAACAAACAACTGAATAAATTATTTTGTCAGCAAGCAATCAGGACTATGTGATAGTTTACAATATATATTTTGGAAATATTTTTCCTATTCGTTGGCTATTGAGAATTTTAGCGACGTTGTAACTTTTTATGATTCTTGATTTCTAGACAAATAATAATTATATTGATAACTCTGTGTATATATAAAACCCATACAGTTTTGCTAACTGTACTATGTAACCTTTGTCAGGCAAGACTTTGATTTTTTAAGAAAATTAGTGATACTAGCAAAGAGGATATTGTGTTTAAAGACCCAATAAGACAAAAAATTAAACGCCTGCAATTAGGAAATAGACCGAGAGTTTTAGATATTTTTGCAGGGTGTGGTGGTCTTTCACTTGGGTTTCAAAATGCTGGATTTGAGATTTTAGGAGCCATAGAATGTGATCCTCTTGCATCTGAATCTCATGCTGTTAACTTCTGCAAGAATATATCGGAAGAACTCCGTAAAGTTCATGCCATTGCTCGTGATATTACTGTTACAGAACCAGATCAACTTGTTAGCGAGTTGCAAATAAGTTCTGAGGTAGAAACTGCAATCGATGTAATAATTGGTGGCCCACCTTGTCAAGCTTTTGCCAGAGTTGGACGATCAAAGTTAAGAGAAATAGCTGATCATCCTGAAGCCTTCCGGCAAGACCCAAGAGCAAATTTATATTTAAGATATCTAAATTATGTTAAATCGTTGAATATATTGAGTGAAAAACTGGAGCAGTTAAAGATAGCTGGTATAAAAGTGGAGTTTAACAGTGTAGAATTTTATGATTTGAAGAAAAAGATTGTCCCTCCTTATGATCCATTTAAATTTCCCAATAAATGGCGAAAAATAGAAGCAGATAAACCCGCCAGAACGTTAATGGCTCATCTTGGTAAAGATACCTATTCTCATATTCATTACGACAGTATACAGGCTAGAACTATCTCAGTACGAGAAGCAGCGCGTCTACAGTCATTTCCAGATGGATTTACCTTTGTTGGTACTATGAACTCAGCTTTTAGGCAGATTGGTAATGCTGTTCCTCCCCTACTGGCAAAGGCTATTGCAAATCAAATGTTTGAGCAAATACAAACGGCTATTTTATGCAAAGAAAGCTTGCTGTTAAAAGACTTACTGCCTCAGACCTAACATTTTTTGAATGGCATTTTAAGAATCGTCCTGCGGGAAAACAAAAAGCGATAAACTTGAATGCAGATATTTTCATTAAGAGGCTATATCCTACTTTACTTGATTATGTACAAACTCAAACAGGAAGTAAAATACCCCTTGATCTTTCAATTTATGGGCCGGGTCTTGAGGGTGAATATAATCTTCAACGAAAGATAGTTAGGGGCAATACATATAAAAACTGGCGGCTGAATGGTGAATTTGTCACAAATCCTGATGAAAGCCCTGAAAGATTTAATATTCTAGAACCTGGTGATTTTATAATTTTTGATTTTAATGGGATTAGCGTTCCTGTTAGTGCAAAAGCTATATTTGTTGCAGGGAAGCACTTAACAGATGCTTCACTTCATGTTGCCATTGATTCCTTTTTAGGAAACTCTAAAATGGAGAGCTTAACACCTATAGATATCAGGAAAATTATTAATGAAAATTTTGTTATTTCAGAACATCCAATCAATGAACTTGTTTTAGATGATGCTTTAGAAGATTTCGTTCAAGGTGGCAACCAAGGACTTCAAAAGCTGTTATTAAGACCACCAAATAGAAAATTATCGCCTATCGACCTGAAGAAAGCAAAAGAAACTGCTCAAGCAAACGGACGACGATGCGAAGAATTTGTGAACGAATATCTTGCTACTCAAAAAACATTAGGAAATATTCTTGATTACATCTGGCAATCTAATGAAAATCCTGTGTCAGTGTATGACTTTTCATTAGATTTACCTGACGGTAGCAGAGTTTTAATTGACGTTAAATCTACTGGTAGAGATTTCACACAACTATTTCACGTGTCTCTTGGCGAACTACGTTGTATGGCTAATGCAGAACGATATGATATATATAGAGTTTTTAGTATGGATCATGATGCTGCAAAATTGAGAATTGCAAAGAACGTTAAAGACTTTGCCTTAGAAATTTTAGAAGTCTTTAAAAAATTACCAAAAGGAATCTATTCTGACTCAGTGTCTGTAGAACCTTCTTTTTTATTTTTTGATGGAGAAATTAATATTCAAATTGATGAGATGGATGAAGACTAACAGCCTACGAATATTTAGTACCCAAATTTTTGGTATATCGCTTCTACTCGTAATTCAATACTGGCATAGCTTTCCAAAAATTACCCATGACTAAAAACTTTGGTTGTTTCTTCTACGTTTAATGCGTTTGGGCTGTTGAAAATAACGAATTACGCGACTCATTAAGTTAGAAGAACGCTTTTTTTTATTAGTCGTACTACTTCGACTATTAGGAATGTTTTCATCTAAAGGTATAGCATTTTTGGTAGGAGTTATTCCACTGCCATATTTTCTAGCATAAACTTGGGTAAATTCGGCACCAAAAAAGAGAATTTGGGCAGCATAGTTAACCCAAGCGAGGATAACTACCAACGAACCAGCCGCGCCATAAGTTGAGCCAAAAGTTGCATTACCTAGATACTGTCCTAATACAAATCTACCGATAGTAAACAAAAAGGAAGTAATAACAGCACCAATAAAAACATCATTCCAAGTAATTTTTACGTCTGGAAGAACTTTGAAAATCAACCCAAATAAAGCTGTGGTAATAGCAAAAGAGAGGACAAAGTTAAGTATCTGCCAGATAAAATCTGCGCCTGGTAGCAAATTACTAAAGTAAGTTACCACCGCTGATAAACCGGCACTAACTACTAGAGACACCAGCAGTAAAAAGCCAATACCCAGAATCATCGTAAATGATAAAAAGCGGGTGCGAATCATGTTAATGATTCCTTGTCCGGGTTTTGGCTTCACCTCCCAAATTGTATTTAGAGAATCTTGTAATTCGGAAAATAGACCAGTAGCACCTATAAGCAGAAGGACAACACTAATAATTGAAGCGATAGTTCCTGTTTGTGGTTGACTAGCATTTTGGATAGTTGTTTCAATAAATTTGGCACCATCTGGGCCGACTAAACCTTGAATTTGACTAACAATTTCACCCCTAGCGGCTTCTTCGCCAAATACTGCTCCGGCGATCGCAATTACAATAATCAGCAGAGGTGCAATAGAAAAAATCGTGTAATAAGCTAATGCAGCCGCTAAGCGTGAGGCTTTATCTTCACTCCATTCTTTAAATGTTTCTGGAAATAGCTGCCAAAATGCCTTTAACTTCATTCAGTTTAGTCTCCTTATAGTTAGGAAGGTTGTATCCTTCTGCTATATTTGATACTGATTTCCTAGTAATGCACATCTTCCTAAAGGTGTTTGTGCCGTATTCTGGAGACAGAATTTATATATCCGTGAAAGAATGGAGATAGGTTGCTGAAACGTCGATACAAGGGTTCCAGGTTCCCCCAGACATTAATACTCATTGGAGTGCGATCGCTCTCCAAACAAAGCCAAATCAGTAATTTTGGTTGGTGATGTATGCGAGCGATCGCAGTAATTAAACTCCCATTATATTAAAGGCGGAAGCTGCTACAGGTTGCGCGAAACACCCAAACTTGACAGCAGAAGTTGCTACAGGGAAAACGGAAGCTGCTACAGGCTGTGCGAAACACCCAAACGTGAAAGCAGAAGCTGCTGCAAGGAAGACGGAAGTTGCTACAGGAAAAATAAACAGAAAAATTTTTTGGTATACGAAGGATTTTAGCCCCTTGCTTTCTCTGTTTTGTTGAGGGTTTTGGATTTGAGCGATCGCCTAGAAAGTTTCCCGAAAGTGCGATCGCATTTGCTACATCACTAAGGACTTTTCAAACATCCTCGGAGGCCGTAATTCACTTTTTGACTAAAACATAAGCATTAGCATATTCAGGTAGTTGCTGAATATGCTGTTTAAAATCTTTTTGACTCCGAAAAATACCTGCCAAAAAATCCAATTGATAAAGATTGGGTAAAAAAGCTCCGCCTGTATCTGCAATAACTCCCATTTGCAGATGTTTACGTCCATTTTTGGTATGTTCAATCACAATCACTTTACCTAAACCAATGTTGAGGACATCTCCAGCAAAAGTCACACCTGGTTTAATAGAAATTTTTGCATCTATTGTGTGTCCATATCCTTTAATTGCGTCAACTTGCCTAAAATACCAATAACGCTTTTGGGTTGTGGCTTTTAATCCTCGAACGTAAGAGATACCATTATTCTTATCTACATTAAAAAATGCTTTAGAACCATCTGTAAAATTAATCAGTACTGTTCCCTGCATTAATGCTTCTTCTAAACCATTACGAGTTAAATAAGCTAAGGGTTTCACCTTACCAAATTCTTTTCCTCCTGGCTCATAAATACCTGATAAAACATCTTGCTTTGTATATCTGGTGTAAAATGTATCGGTATTCGAGTTTTCTTTTAGGCTATAAATTGGTGTGTTAAAAGTAGAAGTTTTTGTCCGAGAACCTGGATGAGTAAACACAGCATATTTTGTAATTCTTAATCGTTGTTGCTTTTTATTTTGGGGGTTATGGGCAGACCATTTAATAACTCGAAAATTGGCATTAATAAAATTAGGATCTTGTAACCGAGTTGTTCGTTTATTCGCAATATCTTCGTTTAAGGTAGTAATCATAAAATCCAAAGTTTTGAGCATATCTGGTATGCTCACACCTTGAGTTCCTAATATTCCTTTACGAAAAATATCTGGATCTTCTGAGGCGTGGTCTTGGAAATATTTTCTGGTATTGATTAGAACAGTTAATAAATCTGTTTGATTAAAATTTACCTGAGATTTTGGCAATTTGACTGGAGTGAAAATCTTATTACCATTAATACTAAATTTATATTTTTTCCACTCATCAATGACTGGATAGGTGACAGGTACTGATGCCGGAGGTTTTCTCGATATAACTATATTAGGTTTATTGATAGCCTGATTAGATGTTTCTGGAACAACCGCAGGATTTTCAAAAGTTGCGGCAAGTGTAGTGTTAGCAGCAAAAGCAGAATTTTCTTTTAATGCAGTCTTTTGTTGAGCTAGCTGTTGACTTGTTGATTGTTTATAAACATAGCTACCAGCTAAACTAATAAATAATAAAGTAATAATACTTACTATACAGCGGAATTTCTGATTGAATTTGATACTCATAAAATGCCAGATAGATCTCTAATAATAAATAATAATTTTACCTGCTCAATATCTGAACGATATTAACTTGACAACGCGCCAACCGTGTATACAATTGGGGCATAATACATCATTCAGTTTTAAGTAGCAAACTAGTCTAACAGTGCATTATACCTCCTACACCTTTAATTACTTCCGTACTATTGGGTTTTGCGTTGAGTCAGCACGGTAAAAACTGATACCTATAATAGTAATAAAAGCAGTAGCCAAGTCTGGAATTAAAAAGTATTTTTCTTGTTTACCCAGCAATATCAACACTCAGTAGTAGCAAATTTCGGAAACTTTTTTGCTAAATTCTGCTCAAGATTCATGAAACATATTTGTTTTGAGTTTTGCTACCAATGTGTAAATTTTGTCCAAATAGAATCAAATGTTACTGTAGCTACTTGCACTTGGCAGTTTAATCATCAGTAATCTAAAAAACATCTTAAAAAAAATGTTAAGTATCCCTGTTAACTTATCTTTACCTAGTGAACCTCGCCTGGTGACTGCCTTACCTGGACATCGCGCTCAAGCAATTATAGAACGCGATCGCGCTGTAACTTCTCCTTCTTATACCCGTGACTATCCCCTAGTCGTAGCTCGCGGTGAAGGCTGTATGGTGGAAGATGTCGATGGCAACGTGTTCCTCGATATGACCGCAGGAATTGCTGTCACCGCCACCGGACACGCCCACCCAGAAGTCGTCAAGGCGATTCAAGAACAATCGGCGCGTCTGTTGCACATGTCGGGGACTGATTTTTATTATGAGCCGATGGTGGAACTGGCGGAACAATTAGCGATGCGTGCGCCTTTTCCTATTAGTGGAACTGCGTTTCCAGCAAAAGTATTTTTCACCAATTCCGGGGCAGAGTCTAACGAAGGAGCTATTAAACTAGCACGATATTACACCAAGCGATCGCTAATTGTGGCATTCTTAGGAGCATTCCACGGACGCACTTACGGGGCTATGTCTCTCACTGGTTCTAAGGCAGTGCAACGAGCAAATTTTGGCCCTTTAGTTCCCGGTGTGACTCATATTCCCTACGGTACTCACGCTAGCCTGGATTACCTAGAAAAACAGCTATTTGCGACAATATTACCACCAGATGAAGTAGCAGCGATCGCAGTAGAAGCAATTCAAGGAGAAGGGGGTTACATCGTCCCCGAAGATGGTTTTTTACAAAGAATTCGGGATATATGCGATCGCTATGGCATATTGATGATTGTCGATGAAGTACAAGCCGGCATGGGGCGTACTGGCCGCTTATTTGCAATTAACCACTGGGGTGTAATGCCTGATATTATTACCACCGCCAAAGGTATTGCTAGCGGTTTACCTCTAGGGGCAATTCTAGCTAGACCTGAGTTAATGACTTGGCCTCCTGGTTCCCACGCCACCACATTTGGCGGTAATCCCGTAGCTTGTGCGGCTGGTATTGCCACTTTGCGACTTTTAGAAAGTGGCTTGATGGCAAACGCTACTCAGATGGGAGAATTATTACAAGCTGGTTTGACTAAGTTGCATGATAGATTCCCTCAAATGTCGCTGCCTAGAGGTAAAGGTTTAATGGTGGCGGTAGATTTATTAGATGAAGAGGGTAACTTTGATCCTACACTGCGCGATCGCATTATCCAAGAAGCTTTCTTACGGGGTCTATTATTACTTGGTTGCGGTAAGGCAGCAATTCGTTTTTGTCCGCCTCTGGTAATTAACACTGCCCAAATCCAAATTGCTGTAGATATTCTCTCAGAAATATTACATTCCTCACATATTTAAGCCTAGCCACAACGATTTTTAGAGGAATCGACTTATGAAACCAGAAATTGCTCTTGATCTGTGGGATTTACTTTGGCAAAAATATAGTGCTAGGGTCAGTCATGCCCGCACTTATCAAAAAATGATCACTACAGCGGGTGGGACTGTTGCTAATGACCATATTGCCTTTCGGTCTTTGCGTCTGTTGGTTGATAGTTGCCCAAATCAGGTAAATTTAGGGATTGATTACCTAGGACAAATAGCTGAAGCTTTGGGTTATGTCGCGGCTGGAGAGTATTTTTTTAATGAAACTCATCTTTATGCCCGTCATTATCGTCATCCCCAACAAGAAGAATTCGACTTACCTAAGCTGTTTATTAGCGAATTAATTGTAGATGAATTGCCTGCTAATATTGCCCAACTAATTTATCAAACAGTAGCTTCAATTCAATACGAAATTCCAACTTTCTCACAAACTGAAGATAATTATCAAATTATTGCTCAACAACTCCAGAAAATCTTCACCCGTCCTTGGCAACCTCCCCGGCGTTCTGTTGTACAAGAGGTGAATCAAGTTAGTCAATATGGTGCTTGGGTATTGTTGCATGGTTATGCTGTTAACCACTTTACCGGTTATGTCAATTGCCAGAACACAGCAGTGTATCCAGATATAGATAGTACTGCTCTTGGTTTAGCTAATTTTGGTGTACCGATGAAGGCAGAAATAGAAGGCAATATTACCTGTGGGTTGCGGCAAACTGCAACTCAAGCAGTTACAGAATTAGTAACAGTAATTGATGATATTAATGGTGTAGAAATTCAAATTCCTTGGACTTATGCCTATTATGAAATTGCCCAGCGTTACATGGTAGAAGTTGAACCTGGAAAAACAAAGCTTTTTGATGCTTTTTTAGGAAATAACGCTCAACAATTATTTGAAATGACTCGGTTGTAAATTAATTAGGTTTAATTAAGATGTAGTTAAATCATAATTTACTCCTAAATGCCCACGAATTTCATTTACTGGTACATCCCAAAGTTGATCCCATTTTTGAGCGATAAACTTCCCCGGAGTCTGAGAACCTAAACGATATCCGCGAGCTATTTCTGTCATTAAATTTTGGAATTTAGCTGGTTGATAAAGACTAGTCATCACCATCCCAAAGCTTACAAGCATCACACTAATGGGAATCGGGGTTTGAGCCAAAACAAAAGCTTGGAGACCAATTTCACCAATCCCATCAGTATCAAATCCAGTGACTACATGATAAATATCATGAGTAGACCGCCAAAGCATTTTGAGATAAGAAATGTCATCAACAACAGGCACTTTTTTATAAAAATAAGGATCGAAACCTCTAGCTTTCATCTCGTTGGCGTAGACATTGCCTAATGTTCCCTCTGGGAGTTTGGCTAAATCATCTAAATTAAAAGGTGCTGGTAGCCAGCGTTCTGCAAACAAGGCGTTCACTTCAGGAATTTTTTTCAACTTATCAACAGCTAACTGCGCCATTTCTGTTTGGTCAAGTGCATCCTCGAAGTCAAAAACTGGGTCAGTGTTACCATTTCTGGGTTTCAAAGCCCTATCTGCTAAAAATTGAATGTAGGCAAGAAGTCCTTTGTCATTATTGTAAGTGATGACATTGGTCATACTAATTTCCTCGTATGATGAAGGTCGGTACAAATTCTTCAACTTTAGCTATAAAAATTGACGCATTGATATTAATGCGAGAATATACACTTCCAATATTTAGAACTATTGATTTATATTTTCATTTATCTGTAGAAGTATTTATTGACGTTGGGTAACAAGGGACAGGAGATAGTTAAATTTTTCTATTCGCAGCCGAAATAATACTGATTAGACAATTAAACAGTCAGAGGTTAAGACTAATTTTCCTGTATCTTTTAGGACTTACGCACACTCTACGAATTCTTGGCGTTCTTGGCGTCTTGGCGGTTCGATAAATTAAGATTTTTGGTGATTTTTGCGTAAGTCCTGTCTTTAATTGAATCAGCGATCGCTTTTAGCAGAACGGCGAGGTGTGGATGTTCGTCCACCAGACTTTTTAACACCTGCAACGGTTCGCGCTGCTGATTTTTTAGTAGTAGAGTGAGTAGGACGTTTGTCACCTCTAGATTTGGGTTTGTTTCCATTTGGGACTGGTTCAGGCTTGGTCTGATCGGCTCCAAAGCCAGGAATTACTCCTAATGGCAACCGTTGTTCAATCAGTTTTTCGATATCTGCCAACAACGGGTATTCATCAACAGATACCAGCGATATGGCTTCACCTGATGCCCCAGCACGACCAGTGCGACCAATGCGATGAACATAATCCTCAGGTACATTGGGCAAATCGAAGTTGACTACATGGGGCAATTCACTAATATCTAGACCCCGTGCCGCAATGTCGGTAGCTACTAATACCTGTAGGCTGCCGTTTTTAAACTTTTCCAGAGCATGGGTACGGGCAGACTGACTCTTATTTCCGTGAATAGCCAGGGCTTGGATGCGATTATCGATTAATTGCTTAACCAGACGGTCAGCACCATACTTAGTACGAGTAAACACTAATACTTGATACCAATTGTCTTGTCGAATCAAGTGAGCTAGTAAGTGGCGTTTCTTGTCACGGTCTACCTTATAGACTTTCTGTGCCACTGTGTCAGCAGTAACGTTGCGGCGTGCCACCTCAATCATTGTTGGGCGATTGAGTAAACCGGCGGCTAGTGCCTTAATTTTGTCCGAAAAGGTGGCGAAAAATAGTAAATTCTGCCGCTGTTTAGGCAGAAGCGAGAGAATGCGGCGGATATCACGAATAAAGCCCATGTCTAGCATTCTATCTGCTTCATCTAGCACCAAAATCTCAACGTGTGACAGGTTAACTGTGCCCTGCTGTACATGGTCTAACAGTCGCCCTGGGGTACTCACTAGAATATCTACGCCACCCTTCAAAAGCCGTTTTTGCGGATTAATGCTGACCCCACCGAACATCACCATCGAGTTCAGCGGCAAGTACTTGCCATACTCACGCACGCTTTCTTCTACCTGTGCAGCGAGTTCGCGAGTCGGGGTGAGAATCAGCGCCCGAATTGGGGGACATCCATAAGACGCGCCTTTAACGTTCTTGTCGGACGACAAACGATGCAGCAAGGGCAAGGTGAAACTCGCAGTTTTTCCAGTGCCAGTTTGGGCACCAGCTAACAAATCACCACCCAATAATACGGCAGGAATCGCCTGCATCTGAATTGGAGTGGGTTTAGTATACCCTCGCTCGGTGACAGCACGGATAATCTCATTTGACAAGCCGAGAGTAGAAAATGACATAAAACTCCAGAAATAACATCGGCCTGTCGCCAGTGGCGGCATCAGTCTTAGGCGGACGGATGGTTTGAAGGGCTAAAATTAAGCAGTAAGCGCCAAGACTGAGAGCGAATGCCGCGACTCCTCATCCTAGCAGAATGTAGTTCGTTATGTGATGATGTCTCTAAACTTTGGGTATTAGTTTTATGTGGTAGGGTGCGTTAGGACTAATGTCCATAACGCACCGCAAATTTAGGATGGTGCTAAGAGTGCGGCATAACACAATACGCTTGGGATAAGTTTTTATTCTCCCCCCCTGCTTCCCCTGCATCCCCTGCCTGTCTCAACGGAGCAATTTCTTAACTGAACCGTATTGCGGCATAACACGCTTTATTAGACTTGCGACGCTACTACAACACAAGATGGGTGATTAAATCCCGTGACTTTTGCCGATTACCCAATTCCGCCGGAAAAACCTCGCCAAAGCAGACTCTTCTAGCGATAAATAAATTGGTCGTCCGTGGGGACAGGTGCGGGGGTTACGAGTGCGTTGCCAATTATCTAAAAGTGTTTGCATTTCTTGTAGATTCATTGGTGTACCGTTGCGAATAGCACTACGACAAGCGACAGCTACTTGAGCCGTTTGTAAGTCGCCTCCCCAACTGAGTTCTAAAATTGCTTCGGCACAGTCGTCTCGCTGCTGTAGCATTGCGGGTAAGGTTCGGACTGCCCAAAGTTGTTCGCCAAAGGTTTCAATGTCTAAACCTATACGTTGCAGTTGGGAGACTTGCGCTGGCGACAACTGATAAAGAATAGTTGGTGGTTCAACGGGGACAAGTTGCCACTCATCGCACAATTGCTCATATAAAACTCGTTCATGGGCAATGTGCTGTTCTACTAACCACATCCCACCTGGATGTTCTACAACAATATAAGTGTTGCTAACTTGAGCAACAGCTTTCAATGAGTTAAGAGTTTGGTTATCTTCGTTGGGAGTTTGAGGGTTAAAGTTGTAGCCGCCTTTGCTTTCTGCGGCTTTGAGTAATTTACTAACTCTGGTTGTATGAACAGATTCTTTAATGTTAGTAGGAGAAATCTTCAGTGCTTGGTCAATTGCTTGGGTAATTTGTTCTTGCCAATAACAGATTTCGTTGAGGTAAATTTCTGTTTTGGCTGGATTGCGATTCCAGTTAATTTGATCGGGGGAAATAGCAAGATGTAAGATGCAAATTGGATAGCGATCGCGTGGTAATGTTTTGTGAAATGCTGATAAAATCGCTTGTTCTATTTCCGGTGAGTTTACCATCCGCCCATTAATAGCTGCTCGTACCCAATCTGGACGATGGCGATGGCAACGGTCAGGTAATCCTATGACTAAGTTTAGTACAGAATTTGGCGGGTGAGGTAGTTCTAATTTCACCTCTTCCAAATCACCCTGTCGTACCTGATTGAGAATCTGCGGTAGTAGTTGTCCCGTTGTCCCAGCCGGACATATAGTGAACCACTGGCGATCATTTTGCCAAACTTGCCAAGTGACTTGAGGATGACAAAGGGCAATTTGGTGAATTGTCGCCTGCACAGCTTTCATTTGCTGTGCTGTTGTCGGTAATCCCTGGCGACGAGATGAGCAATTACCAAATAAATTAGATACTGCAACAACTGTACCAGGAGCGATCGCAGTAGCTTCTACTTGCATCGCTTTCCCACCATTGCCATAGACAACCCGCCATCCTGACTTTCCTGGTGGACGACTCAAAATCTCCACCTCAGCTAGAGTTGTCAAACTGTGCAACGCTTCGCCACGAAACCCTAAACTGTTAATTTTCCACAAATCGTCACTAGAACGGATTTTACTCGTACTATGGGCTGTGGCTGCTTGTTGCAAGTCTTCTAGGTTCATGCCACAACCATTATCTGCGACACGGATTCGCCATTGCTGCGGCCACAAATAAACTACAATCCTCGTCGCACCAGCATCTAGGGAATTTTCCACCAATTCCCGCACCACCGATGCGAAAGAGTCGATTACCTCTCCAGCTGTAATCAGATATACGACTTCTGTTGGTAAAGCTTGAATAATAGATGCCATAAATTATAGTTTTTGACACTCTCACCACTAAGGCCTCGCCTGTCGTGGGAGATTCTTGCTTCATCGAGTTTGTCTAGTTTTAAGTCATTTGTGTCTTAAAACCCCGTCCAGATTTCCCTCCACAAGCATCTGTTTAATTTTCACTGATTGCCCGGCAGCAAACAACACAATACTTACTTTTATGCGTCGATTTCTCATTCATGAACTATGCCGCCCCTGTTTTCAGGTATTTGCTTTTGGTCGGTCATTTCATGTGGCGAGAACCACCAATTTTGTCCTAATAGGAACATCTGGGTGCGTTAGCTTGTTAATTTTACTACAAATTGTCTCCCTGAAGTCGAGTTTTATTGGAACTCCAAAAAATAATGCCCATGAGGGGTCAACCCTAATTATTGCCCCAAACTCCGTGTGCATGAATTGAGTGAGTCTTGATAGTTGAGGATGTTTGCTTGCTTTTTATCCTTGTGAGTCTCGGTCAAGAAAGCCTGTCACCAATCAGTGTAAGTAAAACTGCTGGCGAGAATAGTGTGTAGTTTACCACTATAGAGCTAACAGAAAAATGCCCAAAGCCCTATGGCGCGAGTGAGATTATGGACTTTGGTTTAGAGAGCGATTGACCTAGCTGTTGTAAAAGTTTGGGGTGCGGAGGGTTCGTTAAGAGTGCATTCACGGTCGGTTAAGATGTCTCAGTTGTACTTTCCAAGGTAGCAGTTATTCGGAAGAGCGTATTTCCGATGCTATGTAATACTAGGTATGGCAATTTTGAAAAACGGATACATCTACCCTATGAATACATCTGAATTTGACAAGTATAAAGTAGACCACCTGTTTTTGCTGATTGGTGAAAATCCTCTACCCAACTATGTTGCAGCAAAGCTGTTGTTGAATGATGGTGGAACTGCATATTTAGTACACACAGCGGATACAGTAGAACAGGCAAAGCGGCTGCAAAATATTCTCAAAAGTGAGTCAAATGGTTCTAAAGATGTAGAATTGCGATCGCTCAATGATTATGAGTCTGATGCTTATTACATCCAAACAGAAATTAGAGGAAAGTTAGAAAGCATTAAAAGCGGAAAAATAGGTCTAAATTATACAGGCGGGACAAAGGCGATGTCCACACACGCCTACCGAACATTGTTTTACGAAGAAGTTAAAGATAAAACATACAAACAGCGTGAAGGTATTACTTTTAGCTATCTCGACCCCCGCAGATTAGAGATGTGCATTGATAAAGAAGATAATGAACGTGTTCGTATTAAAGTTACGCCAGAAATACTGCAAGTAGACATAAAAACGGTATTTGAGTTGCATGGTTGGAAATGGGGTTCTGAACCTATTCAGGAGCCAGAACAAGCTAAAGCCGCGCAAGCATTTGCTGATTTTCACACCAAGGAAGATAGCTTACACAAATGGAAAAGTTGGTGCTACCAGGTTCTACGCCCAGTAACAAAAGATAAAAGAGACAACTGGCTAGAAAAACAAGAGCTTGAAAAAGTTCCTCCTTTAAGCTTAGAGACTATCAAATCAGATCCTCAAATAAATAATGCCTTAATGGAACTAGGATTAACAAGTGAAGAACTATCACTCCAAGCTTTAAAAGAACAAGGATTTAAAAATATTAAGCAAGTCTGTAAATGGCTTGATGGTGAATGGTTAGAACACTACGTTTTGTACAAGATTAAAGAAATTTCTGAAAAATTCTTGATTCATGATAGCGCAACTTCATTTTGGATGAGTAGTGATAATAATCCAAAACAAAATAAGTTTCAATTTGATGTAGCTTTCATGAGAGGTTATCAACTATTTGCCATTTCCTGCACTACAGATGCAACGAAGACACTTTGCAAGTCTAAACTATTTGAGGCATATATCAGAGCGCAACAGTTAGGTGGTTCAGAGGCGCGAGTTGCTTTAGTGTGTTGCGCTAATACCAAGGATATAGTTGCTTTAAGAACTGAAATTACTAATGTTTTTAGCTTAGAGCCTGATGCAACAAGTAAAGATAACAAAATCGCTGTGTTTGGACGCGAACATTTAATAAATCTATCTGAAGAAATTGCTGAGTGGATTACTCAAGTTGACCGGGAGACAAAATGACACAATTTACTGTAACTGTAGTTGATACAACAGGTAAACAGAATTATATCTTCAGCAGCAACCGTCTCCGTGAAAACATTGGAGCCTCATTCTTATTATCTCAAGCTACAAAAGAATGGGTTGAAGAAACATTAGTAAAATTAGAAGTTCCGAAAAAATGCCAAGAAGAAGCAATAGAAACCAGTGAACTTAATGCAGAACTAATATACGCGGCTGGTGGTAATGCACTTATTGTATTTAAATCACGCGAAACTGCTGTTAGGTTTACTCATATATTGAGTAAGCGAGTTTTGGAAGAAGCAGCAGGAGTTAACCTTTTAGTTGCTCATGCAGACTTTGATTGGCAAAGAGAAAATTTACATTTAATAGTTGAAAGCCTGAAAAAAAATGACATAGAACGTCAAAAATACGAGAGAATTCCTTCTGTTCCGTTATTGGGATTAGGTGTAACTGCTAGTTGTAACTCAACTCAGCTTCCTGCTGTAGATAGAAGTGATGAGTACGTCAATTATGGCGGTGAAGAAGAAACAGATAGCTATTTGATTTCTACAGAAACCAAGCAAAAATTACAAGCAGTTAAGGAAGCTAATCAAAAGCTACAAAAGTTTTTTGCAGAAGTAGTTGACCAAAATATTTATCAGTTTCCCTATCGAACTGACCATTTAGGCCGTTCTAAAGGTGAATCCAGCTATGCTGCTATTGTTCATGCTGATGGTAATGGTATGGGAAAGCGTTTTCAAAAGTGTGGTAAGGATGCACAAAATAATCGAGATTATATTCACAGAATGCGAAAGTTTTCTAAAAGTGTTGACCAAGCTGGTATTAATGCACTAAAAGCTGTCGCAAGTATTTTAACTAAATCAATTCAAGAAGGAAAAGTTGTTGGTAAAATTGGAGAATTTAATTTAAATGCTAAATATTACCTTCCTTTCCGTCCTTTAGTTTATGGTGGTGATGATATTACCTTTGTTTGTGAAGGAAGATTAGGTTTAGAGTTAGCTGCATTATTTCTGAAAAAATTTGAGGAACAGACTGTAGCTGATGGTAAACCTTTAACGGCTTGTGCAGGTGTTTGTATAGTCAAAACTCATTATCCTTTTGCACGAGCTTATGAGATGAGTGAAGATTTATGTAAAGAAGCTAAGAAATTTGTTAAAGACGAGCGCAAAAAATATGGAGTAGATTATTTTTCTGCTATTGATTGGCATTTAGCAGCAAGTGGTTTAATTGGTTCAGTGTCTGAAATTCGCAAACGTGAATATCAAATCCCGACTAATGATAAACCTTGGAATTTAGCAATGCGTCCTGTACGTTTGCAAAACAATAACAGTGAGTGGCGCACTTGGGAAGGTTTCACTCAAGTGGTTAAAGAATTTAAGGAAGGAAAAGACTGGAAAGAACGACAAAATAAAGTAATGGCTTTGCGAGAAGTTTTACGCAAAGGCTCTATTGATGCTACTAAAGAATTTTTGCTTGCGTATAAATTGCCGCAGCTACCGTTATTTACTGAGTCTAGTGGTCAAAGAGAACAACTGTCTACAGATGGTTGGTTAAGCGGAGAATGTGGTTATTTTGATGCTATTGAAGCTATGGATTTTTATATTGGATTGGGGGATTAGGTGATTATTTATCAACTAAAAATTACATTATTAAGTGATACCACTTTCGGCAGAGGGGATGGTGTTGCAGGTTTAATCGATCAAGAAGTTGAGCATGATTCCTGTGGATTTCCTTACTTACGCGGACGCACACTTAAGGGTTTGTTGCGTGAAGAATGCGACAACTTAATTGCAGTTCTACATGATAGTCGCCCATATTGGGAAAATCTCGCTTGCACTCTTTTTGGTACACCCGGTAGCACTGTGGGAACAATAGCAGCAATGCACGTAGGAGATGCTTGCTTACCAGATGATTTACGGGAAGCTATTGCTTGGCAAATTCAAGATGAGTCATTGAAAAGAGAGGAAGTTCTAGAATCTCTTACTACTATCCGTCGCCAAACTGCGATTGATTCCCAAACTGGTACAGCAGACGAAGGAAGTTTATGTTCTTTTAGAGTAGTTATACGCCAGCTTGAATTCAAAGCTGATTTAATATTTGAAGGTCAACCTAGTGATGAAATGCTGTCAATTTTAGCAGTGGGTGTACTAGCACTTCGGCGTGTAGGAAGTGGACGCAATCGAGGTCGAGGATATGTGCGATGTACGCTGCATAATCATGCAGGTAAAGAAGTTACACGAGATTATGTAAGCTTGTTTGGTCAAATTCAGGAGAAAGTTGCATGAAGATAATTACTTTTTCATTGCATACTCAACAACCACTGCTTGCTACTTCATTTCAAGGCGATCCAAATAGTGATGTATCTTATAGTTTTATTCCCGGTAGCATGATTCGGGGTGCAATAATTGGTCGGTACATGAAGCAGCATCAATTATCAGAGCTTGATTTGAGCAATGATACAGTCAAACACCTATTTTTTGATGCTAAAAGCACGCGCTATCTAAACGCCTATTTGCTAAGTCAGGACGGGAACCGGACACTACCTGTACCCCGTTCTTGGTTTAAGGATAAGGATGCAGAAGTAACAGATGATTCAACGATATGGGTTTATGATTTCAGTCTTGATAGAGGGGATGATCTAGAAAACTCCAAGTTTGTGGGTGAATACTTTTGCACAGAAGAAGGTAGCTGTGTCAGATTCTATAAAGAAAAACGACGGATTAATATTCACAATCAACGCGATCGCAAACAAGGACGATCTACTCAAATTAAACGCGACCCTCAAACCAAGCAACTCAAAGGTGAAGGGGAAATTTTTCGCTACGAAGCTATTGATGCTGGACAAACGTTTCAAGCTGTCATTCTCTGTAAAGAAGCAGATGCAGCTTTTCTGAAAAAATTACTCCACAAATCACAAGACCTTTGGTTAGGTGGTTCTCAAAGTGCAGGTTACGGGCATACAAAAATTTCTGAGATCAATTGTCACGACGCTTGGGATGAAGTAAGTATTCCAATTGAAGACCGTATTGATAGAGAGAGTTTTACAATTACACTGCTAAGTGACATGGTTTTACGTGATGAATGGGGGCAATATGCCGTAATTCCTCCGTCAGCACAACATCAAGTCCCAGTACCATTAATAGAAGAACTAAAAAAAATTTTAGGTGTAGAACTACAGTCAAAAAGAAGTTTTACTAGTAGCACTTTAGTAGGTGGATTTAATCGTAAATGGGGACTTCCTTTACCTCAAGTTCCAGCATTTACAGCAGGAAGCGTATTTGTTTTTGAGAATATTTCTTTAACCTCAGAGCAAATTCAACAACTGGAAACTCAAGGTATTGGAGAACGAAGAGTAGAAGGTTTTGGCAGAGTTGTTGTGAATTGGTTAGAAGAAAACCATTTTCAGGTATATCCAAAACCAACTAAATCAACTAGTCAGCCGACATTAAAACAAGAAACATCACGTACTTTAGCAGCACACATGGCCGAGAGACTACTACACAAAAAACTAGAACAATTATTGCAAAAACAAATTGGACGTTTAGCAATCCAAGGTAACATTAGTAACAGCCAATTGTCACGCTTGCAATTAGTAGCAAGACAGGCACTAGCAACTGGCAACTGTGATTTAGTATTGTCACTTTTAGATAATTTACCAGCTAATGCTAAGGGTCAATTTGAAAAAGCCAAAATAGGTACAGGCAAAGATTCTCTGAAGCAAAAACTTGATGAATGGCTGCGTACCCCTATGTCTTGGATTAGCAATCCACAGGATTTAACAGTCAAGATTGCTGACATAGAGCGAAGTATTACAGATGAATTTGCAATTAACAACAAGCTGGTTGAAAAATATACCCTGCGTCTAATTATGGCTGTGGCTAAAAAAGCAATGAAGGAGGAAATTTGATGAATAGCGATCGCCTCAAAAATCGTAATCAACGCCATATAATCGAACGCATTATAGTCAAAGGCACTTTGGTTTTAAATACTCCTACTTGTTTAGGAAGCGGTGATGTTGATGGTGATACTGATTTAGTTTTGTTGCGAGACAGTAGAGAAGATAAAGCTTTACTGATGGGTTCATCTATCGCCGGAGCGCTACGAAACTATTTGCGAGAATATCAAAATGGTTATAGTGCTATAGAAGAATCTTTATTATTTGGCGGTCTGCGTAGTGATGAAGAGGGTGAGCAAAGTCCTCTAATAATAAATGATGCACTCAGCAGAGAAAATATCAAAGCAGAACTGAGAGATGGTGTCAAAATTAATAGCATTACTAGAACAGCCGAACCAGGCGCAAAATATGACCTAGAGTTATTAGAAGCAGGAACAAAGTTTGACCTGTATTTTGAATTGTTGATTGATGCAGATAAGAATAAGGAGCAATTAGTTAGAGAATTAGCAATTGTTCTTAAAGGTTTAAAAGATGGTGAAATTAATATTGGCATAAAAAAGCGGCGGGGATTTGGTCGCTGTCATGTAGAAAAATGGCAAGTTTGGGAACTTGATATGACCAACCCTAATCAACGTTTTCAATGGTTAACTCTAGATCGTGATTGGGCGCAATCCTACACAAAATCACCCAATATAAGTAAATCAATTGAAACAGCACTCCAAGTCCAACTGGATGCAAAAGATAAACGCGATCGCCTAACCATCCAAGCCACATTCATCCTCGCAAGTCCCTTACTGATTCGTTCAGGTCAAGCTTCCAGCGATAAAGCTCCTGATGTTGTTCATTTGAAATCTAGACGCAACGAGGAACTGAAACCAATTTTATCTGGTACAGCTTTAACAGGAGCATTGCGTCACCGTGCAGAAAGAATTATTAACACTTTGACACAAGGTAAGAAACAACTGATCACCGAACAAATAGTTAATGAGATATTTGGTTTTGTAAAGGATAAAAAACAAAAATTAGAATCAACTAATAATGAGCAGGCAAAAAAAGCAAAGGCTAGCCGCTTAACTGTAGATGAAAGTATTATCGAAGGTGCTACTAAAGACAATGATTTAGTCCAAAATCGTATCGCCATTGACCGCTTTACAGGTGGTGCATTACATGGAGCATTGTTTCAAGAACAGCCAGTATTTGGAAGTGAAAATACAAAAGTAGAACTAAAACTAGAGTTACGCCAGCCAAAAGGCTACGAAATAGGTTTACTACTGCTGTTACTTAAAGATTTATGGACTGGGGATTTACCTGTAGGTGGTACTAGCAGTATTGGACGGGGAAGATTGCATGGTAAAGACACAACTATTACTTTGCATAATTCCCAGGAAAAGACAACGTGGACTATTTCTCAACTTGCAAAAGATGAACCTTTAGTTGTGAATGATATTGAGTCTTTAGATAAATTTGTTACTGCATTAAACGAGGAGTTAGCAGCTTGAATAAACCATCATGCGAACATTTAGAGGTTCCAAGGAATTTAGACTTACAAAAATGGCTAGGACAACAAGCCAAAAAGAATCAATTAAATTACTTGCTAGGACACGCTGAAGACGGAGTAATTTGGGGTAAATTTCTTCAAGATGGAAGTTTAATAACATCGGATAGCGTATTTTCTCAATTTGCAAAACTACGTTCTTGCACTTTACAACAATGTCGCGCTTTTGGTGAAAATGCAGAAGTTATGCTTTGGCAAAGCGATGAAGGTTTCAAAGCTCGTCTTATCAAAGATGAACATCTGAAAAGAGAAGATTATATTCCCGAAGATCAAATTTTATTGGGAACGCAAGCAGAAAAAGTCCGTGATTATTTTACTTTAGTATCTGACGGTTCACAAGGATTACGTCACGCTGTACCTTTAGTTGATATTGAATTTGATAAAAATTCTGGCAAAACATATCGTCCGTTACGTTTGAGCGTTCGCCACTATATAGATTGTGAACAAGAAACAGGTTTAGCTCATATTTATCTCAGTCGTTTAGTTAAGCTTACTACAGAAAAGGAATTAGCTCATGCTGCCAAGACATATTCATGATGTTCCAGAACCAAAAAATAATAAACCTAAAGCTCTCGCTCCCTATAACTTTGTTGAATTACCGAATAAAATTGTTGAGGTTAAATCTGAATCTTTACCTCAGTATAATTCTTATTATTCTCAATCTGAGAATAGATATACAGGTAGGATTGAATGTACGCTCATAACCAAGTCACCTTTATATATTCGTTGTGGGTTAACTAGAGAAGAATTTGAATGCGGTGCAGAAACAAAAGATTTACCTGATTTTTTCTATACACAGCCAGAAGCTAGGAATGAAAAACCAGTTATTCCTGGTAGTAGCTTACGTGGAATGACTAGAAGCCTTATAGAAATTATCAGCTTTAGTAAAATTACAAAAGTTACAAATAAAAAGCCTTTTTATCGTTCTTTGGGAGACAAAGCACTTCAAGAGATTTATGCATCTAATTTAATTGAACAGTCAGAAGAAATACATCCGAGAAATCCAGGTATTCAAATTCCTTGCTACCGTTCTAAAGTTCGTGCTGGATTTATACGAAAAATAAATAATAAGGATTATGTAATAGAGGAATTCGGCTACGGACGTATTGATAGAAACGACCTTCCTTGTATTCCTAATCAGCCACGTCAATCGCTCTATATTGGTAAAAAACCAGGAAGTAATCCAAATTGGAAATATCAGCACCAACATATATATGTTGATATTGATGCTGAAGAAAAAAATTACTTTTTCCCACGCCAAGTAACTACAGATACAAAAACTGGCAAGCAAAAAGAACGTCATCCCGATATTTACCTGCGATACCGTCATGTTAACTCAGCAAGTTTACAAGCATGTTCTAACATGAAGCCAGCAACATTAGTCATTACAGGAGATATGCAATATAAACATCTAGAGTTTGTTTTTTTGCACGATAAAATTGGAGAATATCAAGTAGCGGATGAAATTATACAACGTTTTCATGATGATGATCAAATAACAAAATGGCAGGAAGATAGCTTTCCCAAGGATAAACCTACTAAAAATTCTCGCCCAAAAGATGGATATCTTCAAAATGGAGAACCTGTATTTTTTCTACTAAACGAAGATGGAGAAACTATCCGTTTTTTGGGTAGAGCGCAAATGTTTCGCTTGCCTTATGATTTATCTCCTTATGACTTAGTACCAGAGAATTTACGCAACTCTTCTATAACCGATATTACTGAAGCAATATTTGGCTATGTAGATGGGAAAGAACGAGAAAATGCTCGTGCAGGGAGAGTCTTCTTTAATGATGCTATTTGTACCCAACCTGTAAATGTTTGGTATCAAGGAGATTTTGAGAAAACCTTAATCCCTAAAATATTAGGTAGTCCAAAACTCACAACTTTTCAACACTATTTAGTTCAAACTAGCACCGATAGAAAACAACTTAAGCATTATTCTCCTCAACCGGATGATGAAAAAACCGTTATTCGAGGACATAAACTTTACTGGCACAAAGGAAGTAATCCTGATATTAAACTGCCGCCAAACCCGAATGAACCTTCAGATACTCAAACTACTCAAATTAAACCAATAAAATCGGATGTTCATTTTACGTTTACCATCAACTTTGAAAACTTGAGCGATGTAGAGCTAGGCGTATTGTTGTGGGTATTAAGTATTTCAAGCGGTAAAGCACAAGCTTTTGGCATTGGCAAACAAGGTGAAGAGTACTGCCTTTCTCTAGGTATGGGTAAACCTTTAGGGATGGGTGCAGTTAAAATTGAGCATAAGCTTTATTTGAGCGATCGCACTACACGCTACCAAAAATTATTTGATGGAAATCACTGGAATGAAGCCGAAACATCAGCCAGCGACGAACAGCAGATTAGTTTCATCAAGGCTTTTGAGGAATATGTAATTGATAATATCAGCAACGAAGATAAACCAAAAGAAGGAGAACTAAACAGCCTAAAAGATTTACCACGTATTGAAATGCTTTTGGCAATGCTGCGTTGGAATTCTCCATTAAAAGCAGAAGATACTCGATATATGACTATTAAGCCTACTAACGAGTATAAAGAGCGTCCTGTTTTGCCAACTCCATTGCAGATAATGAATATCACAGATAATCGTAAATTACCAACTTCCTCAGCTTCATCACCTGAAAATATCTCAACAAAAAAGTTTGAAAAACCAATAATAAAACCTCAGAACAATAATAGAGATTCTAGACCCAACAATAATCGATATAACTCAGGGGATGGAAATAGTTCTCATCCTGCTATACAAAGACCTAAACCACCCAAAAAATGAACATCTCCCACCTCTTCCACCTCCTCACCACCATCTGACAAGTGTAGGTTTTTTATTTAGGCATGAGTGGGCACTCTCAAACAGAGTTTTAAACGTGGTTCAAATAACGAAATTACCTTCTTGGGTGGGTAATCAGAAATTAAAATTTGAATTCTCAACCAACGAAAAAACCCTATTTTATCCACAGCGCGATCGCCAAAGTGGAGGAGTATGCAAAACGCGCTCCTTTACTGCAAGCAGCAATCAAAGAGAATTTATCACTTACAGAAATCCCACATTGGCATTAAATCCGGGGTCAATGTCGATTCGCCAATATTCGCTTTGGCAAAGTTCCTCAAGTACTGATGCAGGTAAATCTGTAATTTTCATGTTATCACAACCCAAATTCTCAAACGAAGGCTTGATTTTCACGAATGCCCAAGGCAAACTCATTGCTAAAGTGTCTAACCTGCTGTTTCATGAACTAATAACTAATGATTATTCCCCCAAATTCTTGGGGGATTGTTTTAAACTAGTCGCAAATTATTAACTTATTAGACTGAAAACTCAATCGAATAGGGATTTTTGATAGATTGCTGATTAAGGTATAAGCAAGAAAAGCTGATGAGTACTAATTTAGTAGCTGATGTTCATGATCTAAAGTCTCGTTTGGAATGGGGTCAACCAGCTTTTACAATTATTGACGTGCGCGATCGCCATACTTACAATGACGGTCATATCACTGGGGCAATACCTATCTCCTTAGAAGACTTGGTACAGCGAGCCAAATCTGCCTTGCATACGAAACGCCATATCTATATTTATGGCGATAACGACGAACAATCAACCCATGCTGCACAATTATTGCGCGAAGCTGGGTTTACTGATGTCGCTGAAATTGAAGGTGGTTTTACCGCCTGGAAAACAGCTGGTGGTGCTACAGAAGGTGTTGCTGCTTAATTAAATTCAACTTGTTGATGTTAATTTTGAGGGTTTGTAGTAAGCACTTTAGTACTTAGAAAAAGCAGGACTGAAGTCCTTACTACGAACTTACTTTTCCATCAATTTAATCCCTCATTGCCAAAACTTTAGGAGATTCAGGCTTCAGCAAACCACTTAAAAGGGATGCAGGGGGTTGAGCGTAAGGCCAAGCAAAGGCGTGACGAAAAGCTGCATTTTGACAAGCTTGCAATTGCCCAAAACTAATAATGTCGTAAGTCAAAAGATTTTCATACTCAAAAGGTAAACGCACATTGTGCAAACCGGCGTTATCGGTACAAATAGCGATATCTACCCCAGCATCAAAACACTGGTCAAAAACTAATTTCAGTTGACGGATATCTTCTAAAGTGCCTGTTTTGAGGTAAGTTGTGGGACAAACTTCTAAGCATTGGCCACGTCTTGCTACATCTGCTAGCAACTCTGGATATAACAGAGGAATTTGGATGCCGTGACCGATTCGCATCAGATAAGGTAACAATTGCGGGTAGCAACCAGCGGTAGTTTCGTACAGATGTCCTGTAGTGTTAACGCCTAGTGATCGCGCATAATCATACAAGCTAATCCATTCGTCTAGTCGTTCTTCATAATAGCGATCGCCGCCTGCTACATCTATCCCACAAACGTACTGTTTATTCTGCACTGCCAAATCAATAATCGCCCGATTTACCTCTAATGGTAGACGGGTGTGCATACAGAGAATTTGGCTAGTCACAATGGGATATTCTGGCAAATGACTAGCTTTGCCTACAACTTCCACAATTTCTGCCATCTTGTCAATTCGCTCAGGTTGACTCAGATGCTCAGGTGTCCGTAAATAAGGAGTGTAGCGCAGTTCTAGATATGCCAAATTTTCAAAAATATAAGCGCCCCGTAGCAAACGATAGATAAAGTAAGGCAACGTCTCTACAGTTTGTACACTTTCTACTAGGGTATGTAATTCTAAATACTCATCTAATGTATTACGGGGACGGGTGTAAAAATCTTCAAACTCTGAATATTCAGCAAAACGAGCAATTAAATCTGTCGCATGGCGCTCAAAGTACCGCCACAATACACGGGGAACGACTGATCCCCCCAGGTGTCTATGTAATTCAGCATATAAAGCCATAATGGTGTGTTTTTATAAAAATTTTACTAATTGTAACAAAAGTCATAAATAAAAAAATTCATAATTTGCCCTCATCTTTGGGTATCAAAAGCATAAATTGTCTAAAATTTAGTCAAATAAAGCAAAAATTGACGAAAGAAGCAAATTGACACTTATTTACAGCAAAAATCATCAAAGTGAATAAAGTTTCAAACTTTATATATAAAGCCTTCGATTATAAATAGTTTCTAATTGAAGATTTTAATGACAAAGACACAGGCAATTAAGACCTTTGCGCAAAACATTAGAAATTCTTCGCCCATTCTCTCACGCCTTTCTCATCGCCCTTCTTCCCTGGTTGCGATTTTCTTCAATCAACCTTGGTAATTCTCTTATGGGTAAACGAAGAAAAACCAAACTTGTTTCAGATTCCACATATTCATCATTTAGGTATGGCGATCGCACGCACCTCTATGATTTGGCATGATCATTCGTGGATATCAATTATTACTTAAATTCTTGACAAGTTTCGCAAAGTATGTTGATAATAGATATTTGTGGAAACTTTACCTCTATAATATAAACGCTTGGCTAACGTCATTGTCATAGGTGCCCAATGGGGCGATGAAGGAAAAGGTAAAATAACTGACTTACTCAGCCGCTCCGCAGATGTAGTGGTACGTTATCAAGGGGGTGTCAATGCTGGGCACACCATAGTAGTGAAAGGTCAGACCTTTAAACTGCACTTGATTCCCTCTGGTATTTTATACCCAGAAACTGAGTGCATTATCGGTTGTGGAACAGTTATCGATCCACAGGTTTTGATAACAGAACTTGACCAATTAGAAACATTAAATATTTCTACTGCCAAACTGTTAATATCTGAGACAGCCCATGTCACGATGCCCTACCATCGATTAATTGATCTGGCATCGGAAGAACGACGGGGAAGTTATAAAATCGGCACAACTGGGCGAGGAATTGGCCCAACTTATGCTGACAAATCAGAACGTACAGGCATCCGAGTTTTAGACTTGATGAACTTTGATGCACTACGCGATCAGTTAGAGTGGACTATTAATTATAAAAACGTCATTCTAGAAAAGCTTTATAACTTACCACCCCTAGATCCGCAAGAGGTAATAGAAGAGTATCTGGGGTATGCTGAACGTCTACGACCTTATGTAGTTGACACTTCGCTGAAAATCTATGATGCGATTCAGCGGCGACGCAATATCTTATTTGAAGGCGCGCAAGGCACGCTTTTAGACCTAGATCACGGAACTTATCCTTATGTTACCTCCTCAAACCCCGTAGCCGGGGGTGCTTGCGTTGGTACAGGGGTAGGCCCGACAATGATAGATCGAGTAATCGGTGTGTCGAAAGCCTATACAACGCGTGTAGGAGAGGGGCCTTTTCCCACCGAACTAGACGGAGAGATTGGAGAGTTGCTGTGCGATCGCGGTGCTGAATTCGGTACAACCACCGGACGCAAGCGCCGTTGCGGTTGGTTTGATGCTGTTATTGGTCGTTATGCCGTCAGAATTAACGGTATGGACTGTATGGCAATTACCAAACTGGACGTTCTTGACGAACTAGAAGAAATCAAAGTTTGTGTCGCTTATGAAATAGACGGCGATCGCAGCGAACACTTTCCTACCAGTTCCCGTCAATTTGCCCGGTGTCGCCCCATCTACAAAACCTTCCCAGGATGGCAGGTATGCACAAGTGAATGCCGCACCCTAGAAGACTTGCCACAGCAAGCATTGGACTATCTGAAATTCTTAGCAGAATTAATGGAAGTCCCGATTGCGATCGTTTCCTTAGGAGCAAGCCGCGATCAAACCATAATTGTAGAAGACCCCATCCACGGGCCAAAACGTGCTTTGTTGCACCCTGATGGCACACCAGCCTCCTTGCTGAGTGCTTAGTCATTGCTCAGTGCTAGGTTTTAAAACTCCTTGCGGGAAGTCCGTAGTTAGTTCATTAAACAATAGCCTTAAATAAAAAAGCAACTGACAACTGACAACTAACAACTGACAACTAACAACTAACAACTGACAACTAACAACTGACAACTAACAACTGACAACTAATAACTGATATGGCTATTACAGTCGAATGTCAAAAGCGACCAGAAGGCAGTAAGCCCAAAGCTTTGCGCCGTTCTGGAGAAATACCCGCAAATTTATATGGTCACAAGGGTACAGAGTCAATCTCTTTGACCATTAATGCTAAAACTGTTGAACGTTTGCTCAAAAGAGCTTCAGTCAACAATACCTTGATTGACTTAAAAGTTACCGACGTACCTTGGCAAGGCAAAGCTCTGTTACGGGAGCTTCAAATCCATCCAGCAAAAGGTACGCCTTACCACCTCAGCTTTTTTGCTGTTGCCGGTCATGGTGACACCAACGTAGAAGTACGGCTGCGTTTTGTGGGAGAAGCTATTGGTGTTAAACAAGAAGGCGGTTTGTTAGATACCGTCATCAACGAATTGCAAGTAAGTTGTTCACCTGAGAATATCCCAGAAGCAATTGAAGTTGATGTCTCTAATTTGAAGGTTGGTGACAGTTTGCATATAAATGAGTTGTCATTACCTGAAGGTGTGACAGTTTTAGGGGGAACAGACCAACTGGTTGTCAATGTTTTACCACCGCGAGTCTCAGAGGCTGACGACGAAACAGCATCCGCACAGAGCGAGAGCGAAACAGCCTCTTAAACTACAGAAAGTATGTGATAATTTTTGATGATACCAGGAGAAAACTCCTGGTTTTTTTGTATTTGAACCGCTGAGGAAAAAGATGACAGAAGCGACCCTTCCAGCTTTAATTGAGCAAATGTTGCAGCCTGGATTTTATCCCCATGCGGTAACAGAACCCATTCAACTGGTACAAACTCACATTTCTTATGTGCTGTTGACTGGAGATTATGCCTATAAAATCAAAAAGCCTGCAAATTTTGGTTTTTTAGACTTTTCTACCTTAGAGAAGCGACAACATTTTTGTCAGGAAGAGTTGCGCCTGAATCAGCGGGGAGCAGCCGAATTGTATTTGGAAGTTTTACCTGCAACTCAAATAGGGGAGCAATACCATCTCGGTGGAACTGGTGAGCCTGTAGAATACGTGCTGAAGATGCGTCAGTTTCCTCAAGAGTCACTTTTTAGCAACCTTTTTGAACAAGGTAAGTTAAATGAGACACACCTAGAGGAGTTGGGGCGGGTAGTGGCTCAATATCATGCTAAAACCACAACTAATGACTACATTAGGAGTTTTGGCGAAGTTTTTCAAGTTCGAGCTGCATTTGACGAAAATTATGAGCAAACCGAAAAATATATTGGTGGGCCTCAGACACAGGTGCAGTTTGACGAAACAAAAGCATACACCGAGCGTTTTTTTGCTGAAAGACAAGAGCTATTTCAAAGCAGAATGCAAAACGACTATATTCGTGAATGCCATGGAGACTTGCACCTGCGAAATATAGCTCTGTGGCAAGATCAAATTCTGCTGTTCGATTGCATTGAATTTAATGAGCCGTTTCGCTTTGTCGATGTGATGTTCGACATTGCCTATGCTGTGATGGATCTCGAAGCACAGCAACGAAAAGACTTGAGTAATGCGTATTTGAATACTTATATAGAGCAGACTGGTGATTGGGAAGGATTACAAGTATTACCCATATATTTAAACCGTCAGTCTTATGTCAGGGCAAAAGTAACTTCCTTTTTATTAGATGACCCTGGTGTACCAACGACGGTCAAAGAAGAAGCAGCAAAAACCGCAGCTAAATACTACAAACTGGCTTGGGAATACACTAAACCCAAACAAGGACAACTGATTTTAATGTCGGGATTGTCAGGTTCTGGGAAAAGTACAACAGCAAAATATTTAGCTCGTCAACTGGCAGCAATTCACATTCGCTCCGATGCAGTGCGAAAACATCTAGGAGGAATTCCCTTATCTGAACGTGGTGGAGATGATTTATACACAGCCGAAATGACCCAGAAAACCTATGCACGGTTGTTAGAATTGGGGACTATACTAGCTAATCAAGGTTTTTCAGTAATTTTAGATGCTAAATATGACCGACAACAGCTACGGCAAGAAGTGATTGAGCAAGCCGAAAAGTACCAAATTCCTCTAAAAATCATCTACTGCACAGCACCTGTAGAAGTTATAAAAGAGCGCCTTGTCAATCGTACTGGCGATATTGCTGATGCTACTGTCGATTTATTAGCATCACAAATACAGCAAGCTGAACCCTCCACTGATTCCGAAAAACCATACACTCAGGTTTGGGACACAACTCAACCACAAGAATCACAATTAAACAAAATAATTCGCCAATAGCTGTTTTTACCTTATGGCACCAAAAAACAATGACTTTCTGAGTATTTCTCCTAGCTTTCTTACTCAGCTGATATTTGGGGCATTTTTAATCTTAATATTGTCGATGACAGGTTCTCCTCTATCCTTGAGTATATTTCTAGGCATTATTGGTGGTTTCACTTTAGGCTGGATCACAAATGCCAGCAGAAATAGTCCCCAACCTCCATCTGTTGCTTCATCTGATGGCATTGACGCAGCATTAAAGTACTGGTTATTTTTCTTGCTGGGCTTTGTGTTTTTGGGATATCCTGCGCCCATGAGTATTTTGCTGGGTGCAATAGCTGCTATGGGCGGGGGCTGGATTATTGCTTGGTGGGGAAGTAAAGAAGAAACTAGAACTCAGCTACCAGTTGAAACTGTAGAAGAAGCCGCAGATGAACAAATTAGCGATAGGGTCACTAAACAGCAAAAAAGAAGACCTGTCCGCCGTTATCGTCGTACTCGTGGAAGCGTTAATTTTAAGTTTTGGGAAAGGTAGAGAGGTAGCGAGAGCAGCAATATGGGAAAAAGTTAAAGGGTAAAGGATGAAAAAATCTCCCCTTTAACCCTTCCCCTTTCCCCCTTACCCCTTCTTTCCCAATGCCCAATGCTCCATAATCAAGTATGTTTTTATATCTTTCCAAATTACTACCACTGTTTGTTTATCCATTGGGACTAGCTAGCGTGAGCTTGGTAGTGGCATTGATAACGCTGTGGAAAAGACCACGTATTGCAGCAGGAGCGATCGCCTTATCTCTAACTTTATTGCTTGTTTGTAGTAATGTTTGGGTGGCTAAATCCCTGGCGCGATCGCTAGAGTGGCAAAATCTCCCTCTTGACCCAATACCTAATGCCGAAGCAATCGTAGTTTTGGGTGGTGCAATTAAATCGGCTTCTCCCCCAAGACCAACTGTTGATTTAAGTGAATCGGGTGATCGTGTAATTTATGCTGCTCAACTATATCGCCAAAAAAAAGCTCCGATAATTATTCTTAGTGGTGGTCGCATCAATTGGCGTGGCAGTGGCTCATCAGAATCGGCAGATATGGCAACAATACTCACGTCTATTGGTATACCACCGGAAGCAATTGTCCAAGAGCCTGATTCTTTCAACACATATCAAAATGCAGTAAATGTCAAGAAAATTTTAGAAACTCGTGGCATTAATCGGATATTATTGGTAACTTCAGCAATGCACATGCCGCGATCGCTAAAAATTTTTCAGCGTCAAGGTGTTGATGTGATTCCTGCACCTACTGACTTTCTAGTCACTCAAGGCGATATCAAAGAACTGGGCAGCACCCCCAAAGCCGCTATACTGAGTTTATTACCTGATAGCGACAACCTCAACCAATTTACTAGCGCCTTAAAAGAATATATTGGTAGTTTTGTCTATCGCTTGCGCGGTTGGCTTTAATAAAGTTAGGAATTATTAATTGTTAGTTATTTAACATTATGTCTAAAAATTTACCTTATATTATTCCATCTGCTCAACCTGAAGTTGAGGAAAGTTTTGCTGCCTACCAAACAACCCATCAGTTTTACCACGAAGTTCAGACGCGCTCAGAGTTTCAGCGCTATTGTGAGTGGTATTACATCACAGCAGAACAACATCGTCAAGAACTAAAAAAAATGCGCGGCGAACTGAATATTTTGCAGTGGTTTCGCCGCCCCTAAGCAATTTAGATAATCTCTAACTCATCTTCACGCAAATGAGCTTTGAATTTTTTACTAAATTGAACAAAAATTGGCAAATTGGCGCTTACAGGTCTACCTTGCCATTCTGTGGCAAAACCTATAATTTCCCCTTCTAGACCTTTAATGTCAAAAGCCTGACCTCGATGCTCAGGATCATGATAAACCACTACCGAATCTTTAACGCGGACGCGATCGCCAACTTTCATAACACCATTTACACCTAGCTTTTGCTGTTCCACAAGTATCTCCACAGCTATTCCTCATTGAACTGCTATTTTGGAAAATAGACTGCTTGCCACAGCCACTCTTATAGGTCTAATTTTTACAGACACTATATTTTGTCCCTCTGTACCTGCTACACAAACAAAGCCTGCCCATGCAGGCTTTGATAGAATTAGTCAGAGACATCAGAATTTCAGAGCAGACTTTAGTATTAACAGACTATGTGGGAAAACTTTACTTCTTATTTCCTGACGGCAATAAAGTGAAAAAACCGAGTGACGGCTTCCGACAGGTAGCAGTTCTGCGGGGAGAAAACCCACAGTGCTTTGTTTCCTCAATGCACTTGTCCACTCCCACGGGTGTCTCAGAGGTGCTTTATCAAGGAAAAATAAGCTATAACGGGCAAGTAAAACCCGCTTTGCTCTTGCTGTGCGCTTTAACGACAAATTTCATTCTACAACAAATAGATTTCTATTCCTATAGCTGTGCTTTAAGAGCAGCATATTGAAAAAGCAGAGGATTAGGAAGAAGACGAGGGTAAAACCCAAGGCTTTCTCTTCTACTTTTGCTCAATGCCCAAAGCTTTAATCAATTAGATTGGCTTTGTGGACAAATTACTTGCATTCCTTGGGGAAGTTGGCGACATACCTGTTGAAATCCCTGCGGATTAAGTTGCCACCAAGCAAATAACCCTAAACTCGTACCTCCCACCAGTAAAGTTGATAATCCTCCAACTAATACTAAAGGTTTGACTCGACTTACTCGTTTTGCCTTGGGAACAGGAGTTGGGATGGATTCTTCTGGCAAATCCAAATCCAAATCTAAATCTAGTAGTGCCTGGGAGCTTTCTGCTAAAAATTCTTCTGTTTCTGGTGGTTTGGTCTCTACAATTTCTACAGATTGCTGCGATCGCGTCACTGGCACCAAGTATTCTTTAGAGACACGGTAAAGTGTCAGCACAACTGAAGTATTATCATGACCATTTTTTAGGTTTGCCAGATTAATCCAATCACGAACAGCATCTTCAACTGAAACTTTACCAGCTAGTACTGGGATTGCGTAATCTTGCCAAGATTGTTCCACCCAATTATGGTCACTCAAGCCATCAGAACACAGCAGTAATATGCCATCTTCATCTAAGATAAAGCGTCTAATTAAAAGACGTAGAGACTCAGCATCTTTTGTCCCCAATGCTTGAGTAAGAGCAGTTGCGTCTGGTCTTTGGAGTGCTTTGTGATACAAACTCCGGGCAGAACGAACTTCTCGTGCTGCCACATCATCATCTACAGTGAGTAATTGGCAATAATCACGAGTCATCCAATAAGCACGACTATCACCAATATTCGCCAAGTAAAGTTCATGAGCATTATCTGACTGCCACCCAGAAATCGTTGGTACTTTTTGCGGCACTTGTATTGCCATCACAAGAGTTGTCGCCATGCGTTCTCTACCTTGGCGTTTTTGTTCATCATTGCGAGAACAAATCACATTATTGACTACCCGTAAACTGGCCTCCAGCTGTTCCTGCAACAATTGTGGCTGTACAGGTTCAGATTGTTCTGCTACCTCTGCAAATAAAGCACGGATTTGTAATTTCAGAGACTGTACTGCCAATTGACTCGCAACTTCACCGCCTTGGTGTCCACCGATGCCATCACAAACAATCGACAAACGCGGTAGTAATGGGTCATCTAGGTCTTGAAAAACTGTGGGATAGCAAGTATCTTCATTTTGCGCTAGTTCAGGCCCAATATCTGTTGCTCCTGCCACCTTGAGGGTTAAGGGCAATTCTGCCGCCGATGCAAGTAATAAAGCATTGAGTTGAGTGGCAATGGTTTCTAACTGTACCTCAGCGTTACCCATCTGCTCAACTATCTTCTCTAATTCTTTGGCTACTGATGTTTTTGCAGACTCTATCCAAGGCTGCCAAGATTGTCCCAAATCCTGCAAAGTTGATGTTTGGGTAGTTTTTTGAAGTTCCAACAGTCGCACACACCAACCTTGTACACGTAGGTTGTTTGGCAATAGCAGACTATGGGCAACTCCTAATTCTAATAAAGGTTTCCATAGCTGGAGAATTTGCCACAGCCAATAAACTTGTCTAACTGCCGTTGCTTTCTCCCATGCGTCAGTAATAGTTGGGTAGATATTTCCTGTTTCATCTATTGGGACATTTTCCAGTAGCAAGATATCATGATCACTTGCACCTTCCTTAAAGGAGGAAGCGAACCCATAGACTTGGGACAGATGCAATCGCTCTGAGTGCAGTTTCAAATAAGGAATAACCATTTGTGGCAACTCTTCAGGCACTTCTGGCGGTAGCCCTGGTTGAGTATCTAACCAAATCTGAGGCTTAATCACCTCATACCTGTCTTCCACTTTCGAGCCTGGTGTAATTTTGGCTGCCAAAGAGCCACTAGCCCAAAGATAACGGTGAACTAGAGAAGTTTGGCAGCTTGCACAAACACTATCTCCCATAGGATTAATAGGGTTATTACAGCCTGGATTTATGCAATAAATTATTCGCTGAGTAGAAATCATGAAATTATAAATTCAAAAAATAAATCAACTCGTAAAGTTCGATTAAATTTAGCTGTCAACAACTTGAAGGCTAGAATAAACTAGGTTTGTGTACCCCTAGCTACACCTTGTTACTGAAATTAATCAAAATTGTCAAAAACCAAGTTTTATTTTCTGTAAACAGTTAGTTTTCGGGTGTATCTAATCTCAGAAATGCATCTAAGTAAATGTAATGTCTAGGATGGCACTATGCCAAGTTATACCTTAATCTGGCTCCTAGCAGGATCAATTCTGTGTTTAATGGAACTGTTTTTGCCATCGGCTTTTGTTGCGTTCATGATGGGAATCAGTGCTTTTATGGTGGCGCTGCTCTCTGTGACGGGCTTGGCAAATTTGTGGCTGCAAGTCGTGGTTTGGCTATTGTTTTCTTTAATACTGGTTGTACTTTCCAGGCGGTTTTCGCAACCAAAACGACGCAAGTCCAAAATTCAGGATGCGACTGTAGCTGAAACATTAACAGAAATTGCTGCGGGAAAAACAGGGCGGGTACTGTACGAGGGCAATTCTTGGCAAGCACGATGTGATGATAACCAACTCAGCGTCGCACCCCATCAAAGAGTGTATGTGGTCAGAAGAGAAGGCACAACTTTAATTGTGATGCCAGAATCTCTGTTGCATTCTTAAGTAGAAGTTAATAATTAGTTAAAAATTATACTTGTAAGTTTCAGGAGAACCAATAAATGTTAGAAAATTTATTTTTACTAGTCTTTTTGGCGCTTGGTGGTTCTGCGGTAGCTGGGTCTGTGAGAGTTATCAATCAAGGTAATGAAGCTTTGGTGGAAAGACTGGGTAGCTACAACAAAAAACTGGAACCAGGTCTGAATTTTGTGATTCCTTTTTTGGATAAACTTGTTTATCAAGAAACTATTCGCGAAAAAGTCTTAGATATTCCCCCACAAAAATGCATCACCCGCGACAACGTTGGTATTGAGGTGGATGCGGTGGTTTACTGGCGCATCGTGGATATGGAAAAAGCTTGGTACAAAGTAGAACATCTGCAATCGGCAATGGTCAACTTGGTACTTACCCAAATTCGTTCGGAAATGGGACAGTTAGAGTTAGATAAAACCTTTACCGCCCGTTCTCAAATTAATGAAATGTTAATGCGAGATTTAGATATAGCCACTGATCCTTGGGGGGTAAAAGTCACGCGGGTAGAACTGCGAGATATTATCCCCTCTCAAACTGTACGGGAATCGATGGAATTGCAAATGTCGGCAGAACGGCGTAGACGAGCAGCAATTTTAACTTCTGAAGGCGAGAGGGAATCTGCTGTCAATAGCGCCAGAGGTAAAGCTGAAGCGCAAATACTGGATGCTGAGGCTCGTCAAAAAGCCACTATTCTCCAAGCAGAAGCGCAACAAAAGACGATTGTGTTGCAAGCGCAGGCTGAACGCCAACAGCAAGTTCTCAAGGCGCAAGCAACCGCAGAAGCAATGCAAATTATTACTAATACCTTGAAAAATGAGCCAGGGGCACAGGAAGCGTTACAGTTTTTACTTGCCCAAAATTATCTGGAAATGGGCATGAAGATTGGCAGTAGTGACAGCAGCAAGGTAATGTTTATGGATCCGCGCAGTATTCCTGCAACTCTAGAGGGAATGCGTTCTATTGTTTCTGACGCTACTGGAGTAAATTCCAATCCCTTGTTTGGTAGTGAATTACCAAAGAATAATAACCGCCCTAATTAAGAAGTCAGGAGATATTCTCTCACTTGTCTTTAGGTGATTTTTGGATGAAAATTTTGAGGGAAGTAATTTATTTTAAATTCCCTCACAAACAATTTTAAGCATCTGCCGTAACCAAAGATTTGCTTGATCTTGATCTGTAAGTTTGCTCCAAAGCATGGAAATCATCCACGGTTCAGTTTGCAGGGGAAGTTCAAAAATTTCTAATGTGCCTTGACATGCAAATGGTTTTGCTAGCCGTGAGGGAATGGCGGTAACTAGGTCACTGGATGAAATGACTGCTGGTAGGATTAGCAAGTGGGGAGTCGTTAGTACGACTCGACGCTGGAGGTTCGATTGAGCCAGCACTTTGTCTAGTTCACCAACCTCATCTCTACGGAGGGTGAAAAGAGCATGAGGAAGTTGAGCAAAGGTTTCTGGCGTAATAGTCTCCTGGGTAATGGCAGGATGTCCACGACGAGAGATACCTACAAACTGTTCTGGAAATAATGGAAGTTGAATTGTTTGTCTAGGGGGATTTTGGAAGACACCCAAGGCTATGTCAATCTCTCGCTGCTCTAGGAGTTCTCCAACACAGTCTTTTTCAAAACCAATCAATCTAAAATCAATACCCGGTGCTGTCTGACGGCAGACTTCTAATAATTTGGGTACAACAACATAGCTGGTATAGTCTGAACTACCAATTGCAAAAGTACGTTTAGAAGTGGTTGGATCAAAAGTTTGGCTAGTTTCTAATGTCTGTCGGATTTGCTGTAGAGCGATTACGATACCGGGAGCAATTTCTATTGCTCTCGCCGTAGGCTGCATTTCTCTACCCATACGAATAAATAACTCATCTTGGAATAGTAAACGCAACCTTCCTAATGCAGCACTCATCGCTGGTTGCCCTAAATACAGCCTTTGGGCGGCGACTGTAACACTCCGTTCTTCAAAAAGCACCTCAAAAGCAACGAGCAGGTTCAGGTCAACGGAGGATAAATCTATTAATGCCATCAATTAAATATATCATTATAATCAATTTGATTAATTTATAACATCTCAGTACAGTAAATTTAAAAGCAGTTTGAAGGTCATAAAAATGACGACTCAAAAAAAGATTGCTGTGGTTACAGGCAGTAATCGAGGGCTAGGATATGCTATTTCCCGTCAATTATCTCAAATTGGCAACCGCGTAATTCTGACGAGTCGTAATGAAACAGATGGTCTTGCTGCCAAACAACAGCTTGATAGTGAAGGGTTTGATGTAGACTATCATGTGTTAGATGCCACCAACGATCAAAGTGTGCAGCAGTTTAGCAATTGGCTGTATGAAACTTATGGCAAAGTAGACATTTTAGTCAATAATGCAGGTGTAAATCCCACAACTAAGCCAGAGGAGTCTAGCTTACTGACTGTTCAACTAGAAACAATGCGATCTACCTTTGAAACTAATGTTCTAGCGGTACTGAGAATTTCTCAAGCATTAATTCCCTTGATGAAGGTGCAAAACTACGGTCGCATCGTGAATATTTCCACGGAAATGGCATCTATGGTGTCAGTTTCCACCGATTATTACCCTTTAGCGCCTTCTTATCGACTTTCTAAGGTGGGAGTGAATGGACTAACTGTGATTCTTGCCAAGGAACTTCAAGGTAGTAATATTCTTGTAAATGCTTATTCTCCTGGTTGGATGAAAACTGACATGGGGGGTGAAAATGCCCCGTTCACGGCAGAAGAAGGAGCCGAAACTGCTGTCTATCTGGCAACATTGCCGGATGGAGGAGCGCAAGGACTATTTTTTGCAGAGATGCGAAAGTTTGGTGGCCCGATTCAATTACAGTGGTAGGTTATACCAATTCGTAATTCGTAATACTTCGGCTCCTTTCGACTGCGCTCAAGGCAAGACGCTCAGTACAAGTGACGCTCCTGCGTCGCTAACGCTGCGCTAACGTAATTCGTAATAACAAAATTCAGATACAATCTGGATTGCCAACTTTGCATCTGTCGCATTCTTTTTTAAAATTGGTATTAATATGGAAAATCCCGCAGGTTTACCGCCGATTTATGTAGATCAGCCGATTGAGTTGGCAGTTGCCAAAATTATTACTTCATTTCCGGTAAATACTTTTTTAGAAAATCTAGCGATCGCTCCAGATGGTACGATTTTTGTCACAAATCACGAAGTTGGTCAAATTGTTCGCATTACCCCAGATGGCAATCAGCAGATTCATGCCACTGTTGAAGGTAAAGTCAGTGGTTTGGCTTTCACTACTAACGGGGATTTAGTAGCAACGGGATGGAATGCTGATTCCATACCTGTGGTTTCTCTAATCGACGCAAATGGCACTGTGGAAACCTTGCTAACACTGCCAGATGCAATATTTTTAAATGGCATCACTACGCTTTCTGGCACTCAGTATTTGACAGCAGATTCCTATCGAGGCGCAATTTGGTTAATTGATATTGCCCAACGCCATAGTTCAATTTGGTTGGAACATCCCTTATTGGCTCGTAGCAATCCAGAAAACGTTATTCCAGCTGCAAATGGTTTGAAGCGTTTTGGTGATATTCTTTACGTTTCCAATACAGAAAAAATGTTGCTGTTGAAAATTCCAATGACTACAGCAGGCGAACCCGGCGAACCAGAAATCTTTGTGGAAAAGACCAATATTGATGACTTTGCTTTTGATGTGGAAGGCAACCTTTATGGAGCAACGCATATTTATAACAGTGTCATCAAGATTACCCCCGACGGAAAAACCACAATCATTGCTCAATCAGAACAAGGTGTAATTGGCAGTACAGCCGTTGCTTTTGGTCAAACCCAGAGCGAACGCACCGCAATTTATGTTGTGATGAATGGGGGAATGTTTTTACCTCCTCCTACAGGTGTAGTTCCTGCTAACGTTGTTCGGCTAGAAGTGGGGAAAGCTGGGTATGTCTTTTAGTAATTTTCTAAGAATTGTATTAGAGACTTATAATGCTCTTGAATATTCATTCTTTGGATGAAGCAAATGCACGAGAGATCGCTGGGTGGCATTACGACTCACCTTACGATTTCTATAATTTAAACTCCAACGAAATTGAACAAAGCGTACAGTACTTTCTCGATCTTCAAAACAACTTCTACGGTATTTTTGAAGAGCCAAGAAAGTTTGTTGGCTATTGTAGTTTTGGCAAAGATGGTCAAGTGCCTGGAGGTAATTACAGCACGCCAGGGCTAGATATTGGTATGGGTATTTGCCCAAATTTAACAGGGCGAGGCCGGGGGCGCTGCTATGTTGCAGCAGTTTTAAATTTTGCTCAACAGATGTTTGCACCTGCTATTGTGCGGGTAACTATTGCGGCATTTAATCAGCGTGCCCTCCAGGTATGGTATGGAGTAGGGTTTCATTCTGTTGATACCTTTGAGCATCAGTACCTGGGTGTGCCTTTTATTATCTTGGTACGAGAAACCGATCATGTATCAAAAGCTTGATAGTGACATAACTATGGAGATGGAACAGGGCGATCAATTTGTAACCGTGGTTATTTCACAGGTTGTCAAACCGGGATGTGAAATTGCTTACGAGGCTTGGTTGAAAGAGATTACCAGTGTTTCTAGAACTTATGCTGGTCATTTGGGTACAAATGTAATTCGTCCCCAAACTGGTGTGCGATCTGAATATGTGATCATCTTCAAGTTTGACGGTTTTGAAAATTTGCAAGCGTGGATGACATCGCGTGATCGCGAATATTGGCTAAGTCAAGCCCAAAATTTGGTCGAATCTGACCCTCATGTTCAACAAATCAGTGGGTTAGAAGCTTGGTTTTCTCTTCCTGGTCAACCACTGAAGACTCCACCGCGTTATAAAACAGCATTACTAACTTGGGCAGCTGTATATGTGTTGATTAATATATTGAATATGTTGATAACGCCCTTACTTCGTGGTTTACCGCCTTTGATTGCTTCGCTGATTATTACTATTATTATGGTTGTATTGTTAACTTACGTTATTATGCCTAGAGTTAGCCGTTTGTTTAGCAAGTGGCTATATCTTAAGTAATAAAGTAGGTAAAAGTTGGGATAACACAACTGATTATCGAATCATTAAGTTTATAGAGGTAGTTAACAAGGTCACGGAGTATACTTAAAGTAATGCCAATAAGCTATTGCTGATATTTAAAAAAATGTCAACAGCAAAAAGAAATAGGCTTGCTGGTATTTTGTTCAGAATATTCCCCAATTATCCAGCAACTAAATAGTATTTGCTAATATTTGTGTTGTTTTGTAAAATTTTTGCAATTTTCCCTCCTGGTTGCTAGTCGTTGTGTCATCATGGGAGACGAGAGTTAATTCGGCGACAGCGTTTGTTTTTAGTATTGACAGGCTTTTTCCTTGTGGTATTTACAGACTTCTCTCCGAAATCTAAATCTCTACACTCTAACGGTTTTGGAGACTATCTATGTCAGTTTATGTAGGCAACCTTTCCTACGAAGTTACACAAGACGCTCTGAGTGCAGTTTTTGCAGAATATGGTTCTGTAAAGCGTGTTCAGATCCCTACTGATCGTGAAACAGGCCGTGTACGCGGCTTTGCTTTTGTGGAAATGAGTACAGATGCAGAAGAAACAGCTGCTATCGAAGCTCTTGATGGTGCCGAGTGGATGGGTCGTGACCTGAAGGTCAATAAGGCTAAACCCAGAGAAGACAGAGGTGGTTCCTTTGGTGGTGGCGGTGGCAACCGTGACCGTGGTGGCTACGGCTCCCGTAACCGCTATTAAGCTACATAGAATCAACCCTTTTATACCTTGAAGGGGCCTATGCTGTTTCTCAATCAATGAGTAGCAGTAATTTAATAAAATTTAGCAAAAGACTCAAGAGTAATACTTGAGTCTTTTGCTAGTTTACCGATTACTTTGCTGACGGTAACGCCGATAGGCTAACCCTGCTCCTGCAAGCATCGTACCAGCCATTGTCATTGGTTCTGGTACAGGTTCAGAAGACTTAGGAGTGAGTAAAAAAGCACGTTGTTGGCCGTCTTTGAAGCCACTGCCTACAATTTGCCCATTGTTATTAATGGCATTAGCTTCGTTAAGTGTCCAACCCAAATTTTGATCAATCAGAGTATTCAAGTCGGTCATCCCCCTGTCGTAGCTCCATAACCAAGCTAGACTGTCACTCAGTGGTATTTGTGATGACCCTACTATCTGACCCTGATCATTAATATCTTGGGCAGCATTTCCACTGGCTCCTGGGAGAGTGCCGAGGTCGGTAATAGGACTATTGCTGCTCCATAAAACGGCGCGATCGCTTTCACCTGTGGAAGTGCCTACTATCTGACCCAAATTATTGATACTTCTTGCCAGACCGTAATCCCCATCTGCCAAAGTGCCAAGATTGGTGATATTACTATCGCTCCACAAAACAGGAGATAGAGCAAAGTCGTTGAAAATTTCCCACGATTCCCCTACTACCTGACCTTGATTATTAATACTATATGCAAAACTGTAAGTGTTATTTGGCAGTGTACCGAGATCAGTCATGCCAGTGCTGCGGCTCCATAAAAAGGCATGAGTGCGGAAAATGTTTGTACCGTTAGAGTAGCCAACTACTTGACCTTCATTATTAATGCCCGTTGCTGTACTAAAATCATCGCCAAACAGACCAAAAGTACCGAGGTCAGTAATAGGACCATTGCTGCTCCATAAAACGGCTCGTCTACCAGTGTTGGTATTGTAAGAAGACCCAACAATCTCACCCAAGTCATTGATGGCAGCAGCCATACTAGAATTATCTCCTAGAAGAGTACCAAGGTCGGTAATGCCACTGTTGCTGCCCCATAAAAAGGCGCGATCGCCAGAGTAACCAACTACCTGACCGTTATTATTGATATCACTTGCAATACTATAATCGCTTCCTGGGAGAATACCGAGGTCGGTAAGGTCATAAAGAGATGCCGCTGTTACTTTGGCATTCACCCCTAATGTCATCATGGCTGCTAACCCACACAAAACTGGCAGCTTTGTTATCATCTTTGTTTTTAAGCTATTCCTCACCACCATCCAACCTGCTCCTTGTCAAATATAAATTTTGAATTCAAAATTAAAATTCTAATTTGAGAATCTTAATTGTTTCGCTATTAGCAAGTGAGCGCTATCTGTATGATGATAGTAGAAAAAAGCCAAAAACTATCGTCATATTTGATTAACATAAATTATGCTTGTGCTGTACCAGGGATTTATCACAAACAAAAAAAAGTCTTACATCAGGGCGTGTAAGACTTTTTTTTGATACATCATAAATTGAAATTTAAGTAGGCAAACATAGTAAGTACAAACCCATGTTAAATGCTTACAATATAGTCTTTTCGTGGCATCAAGGGATTAGCAAGTGTATGGTGTATTGACCAACTTTGCCAAATTTTGCTATCAAAATTGTCATTAATTATAGATTACTGCGATCGCTTGTCCATTACTTAACGCTAGAGCCAGATAAAAAACAGCCGACTTGTTACCAGTTTCAGCGGCTTCAGCATTAATTACAGTCAGACTGATAATCGTGTTAGCTACAGAAGGTGTAATATTTAATGCCCATAACTCTTTGCCGCTTATACCGTCATCAGCACTAACATAGAGAGTGCCGTTGATGTAAGTTAAGTCAGAAGGATTGGAATTACTAGACCCAGCATTGATATCTTGAATAAGGACTGTACCCGCTTAAATTTTCTTTTTCGTGACTCATCATATCGAAATATAGGTCAGAACACACCCTAAAAAAAGTTTATTTTTGCTTTCAAAAATAACATATAAAATCTTTTTTAAGATATAGAGAAATTTTATTTATTGGCTGATTATAATTTTCCTCAGAAGATATATTTTATAAAAATAAACATAAACTTATTAAGGTCAGCTTAACAATTTGTATGCTGTGCAGTGGTTGCTTTACTTAAGCTTCTACATTAGGAAGGGTAAGAGCAGAATAAATTGTAATAGCAAAATCCATGCTCATGCAAATAACTAAGATAGTAAGAAATACTCAAAGCAAACATTGCTAGAATAACAGGAATAACAGTATTAAACTCTATTTTCCGTTTTTCAAATATCTCTAAAACAGAAATAGGAATAGTTAGAGGCCAAAAAATAGTTGTGATTAAAAACATCACAAACGATAAAAATTTTTCTTCAGGAAAAGAACTAGGATGACGTAGAGAAAATCTTAGCCAGTTGCTGAAAAAATAGCAGGACATCAGCACATAACCAATAACTAAAGTCAACTGTATCTGATTCATGATTAAAGCTCCTTGAGTCTGGGTTAGGGAGTCAGTCGCCAGATTATTCTGACTCCTGATTTGTTTGTGGGTTTATTGGATTCATCCGAGAATTACTAGATTTACAAGACGAATTTCACATTTAACAATTCTGATGCTACCCTGATATTCCTTAATACGATAAATATTAGGCGAAGTCAGAAAACACATAAATCAGTACTTTTACTTAATTTAAAGGGAAACTTAACAGGCTTGTAATTATAATTTTGAATCACTAAGAGCCTGCTAAGGATGATATGGTAGTAATTTTAAAGTGTAAAATTAAAGACATTTTTTATTACTCTGGATTTTAAGCAAAGATTGAAGCATAAGAGAATTTACCACCTACACCAGAAAAATTTCAATATAAATGCAATTGCTTTAATTAATGCTGGTAGTTAAGCTGTCACGCATCTAAGTTGCACACCTTTTCGTATGGACTGTTAACGGTAGCAATCCGCATTGAAATATTCAATTGCGATCGCATACAAAAATAATCAAGCGCCACTCTTTGGCGCTTGATCTAGAAGATTATGACGATTTGTTTAATCTTGGGAATGATTTTGAGGAAACAAGTAAGAGATTGCAGTCCAACCAGATACAGTCACTAAACTTACCAAAAATGTAGCCAGAATAAAAGTAAACATATAAAGGCTGCGTATTGGGTATAAGAAGAATTGAAGAAGTCTCCCTGTGCTTTGTATTCTCCTAATTCTTTTTAAGTTAGCAATTTGATATGACGCAGATACAACCAGCTTGTGACAATTCGTTGTATGTATAGCTCAAGCCAAAGGCAAGAAAAAACGAAATGTACTACCAACACCCAACTCGCTTTCTACGTGAATTTGACCGCCTTGTAATTCCACCAAACGGTGAGTGATAGTTAAACCAATGCCTGTTCCTCCAGAATGGCGATCGCGTGATTGATCGGTGCGCCAAAAGCGCTCAAAAACGTGGGGTAAATCCTTTGAGGCAATGCCAATACCTGTATCAACAACCGCAATCCAGAGTTTAGATGCTTCAGTCCAAGCACGAATGGTAATTGAACCTTGAGTAGTGTAACGCACTGCATTACCAAGTAAGTTGACCAATATCTGTTCTGTACGGTCAATATCTGCCAATACCAGTGGTAGTTGGGATGGAAATTCTGAACGCAAAATGGGGCCATCTTCCAACATCTGATCGGTAAACTTTTCTACCAATGATTCTAATAAAGGAGATAAATTAACTGGCTGTATATTAATTGGCAGATAACCAGCTTCTGCCTTAGAAAGTTCTTGCAAATCATTGACCAAACGCTCTAAGCGCTTGGTTTCCTTGGCTAACCGCTGATAAATCTCCGGTGACGGTTCTATTTCTCCATCAGCAAGTTCTTCTAAGTAACCGCGTACAACAGTCAGGGGTGTGCGTAATTCGTGAGTCATGTCTCCAATTAATTCTCGCCGCCGTGCTTCTACTCCTTCTAGACTGGCCGCCATCCGATTAAAACTAGCACCTAATCGATTGAGTTCTGGAATATCAGACAAAGGTAATCGCGCTTCTAGCTGACCACCAGCAAATTTTTGAGTAATTTGTTCCATTTCGGTCAATCGCTGCATAATCCGTTTCGATACCCAATAACTCAATCCTCCCGCCGCAGTAGTACCGACTATAACTGACCAAAGAGTGCTTCGCCGCCAAGCTATTTCAAATCCTTGAACTAATTCTGTACGAATATTGATTAATTTCAACCCTCTACTTTCTAGTCTTTCTAAATGCAGGACGAAAAAGCGCGGTGAAGAAACTTTGCTAATGATCACAAGACTGAGTAATCCCACTATCATTACCACCAAGTGAGAAAAAAACAGACGCGATGCTAAAGGCAAGGATTTCGTCCAACGCCAGTTCGTTTTAGTCATATTTACATTACAGGGGAGTCTTCAAATTTATAACCGACTCCAACAACAGTTTTAATAAAAGCGGGATTACCAGGATCAGGCTCAACTTTTTTTCGCAACCTAGCGACATGAGTATCCACCACCCGTTCATCACCAAAAAAATTATCACCCCAAAGTTTGTCAATTAATTGGGTGCGGTTCCAAACTCGGCCAGGATTGCTGACAAAGGTGCTTAATAAATTAAATTCTAGGGTAGTTAAATCTAAAATTTCTGGCTCTTGAGAATCTATTTGACGACTGGCCGTGCGTTGATCTACATCTACTATAAAGTGTTGGGTACGATTTACTTGATGTTGTCCTCCTTGGCGGAGACTACGCCGCAATAGCGCCCGTACCCTAGCAACCAATTCTCTAGGGCTAAAGGGTTTAACCATGTAGTCATCAGCACCAGTAGACAAGCCAATTACCCGATCAATTTCCTCGCCCTTAGCTGTGAGCATTAAAATATAGGGATCTTTTGCACCTGGTTTCTGGCGAATTCTGGCACAAACTTCCAATCCATCCAACCCAGGAATCATTAAGTCTAGGATGATTAAATCTGGCGGTTGTTCCTGAAACATCCGCAAAGCATTGATACCATCGCGAATAACGCGACAAGAAAATCCTTCTTTTTCTAAAGAGAGTTGGATTAACTGAGCAATTTCTGGTTCATCCTCAACAATTAAAATATCCATCTTGATTAGGATTTAAGTAAAATACGCAGAGAAATTCCCTAGGTTGTGATTTTACTCCAGAAGTTGGCCATCAGATCTGGTAGTAATCAATGTAAACTTCGATGGATTGGCGATCGCAATTTAAAGTTTAGAGTTAGACATCGCCCGATAATTATAGCCTGGGTGAGAATCCTTTTGAATGTGTTGCTTAATGCTATCGAGATCAATAAAACAATCAGTAACATCAATTAAGTTGTCGCTGGTCATTGTTCGCAGACTTACTAATTCCACTCTAGAACCTGTACTGGAAACAGCATTTACCGCATAAGCTAAATCTCCATCGCCGCTAACTAAGATTGCAGTATCGTAGTAGGGAGCTAAGGTGATCATATCGACAGCAATTTCTACATTCAAATTGGGTTTTTTGGAATTATCTGCTGACTGTACTTCTTTGGTAAATACGCGATAACCATTTCTACGCATCCAAAATAGAAAACCTTGTTGCTTTTCATTGCTGCGGGGACGCGTAGCGGTTTGTCGTGAGACATCGATTGTTGTGTAAAAGAAGGCACGCAATAGTCGTGAACCAGCAGTTAGATGACAAAGCAGTTTGAGATAGTCTATTTCAATCCCAAGTTGCAAAGCTGCATGAAATAAGTTGACACCATCAATAAAAATAGCTACTCGACCACGATTTAAGTCATTAATAATCAAACTGTCAGTCTGAGTCCCCTTTTTTTTGGTATCTTCGCATTTGATACCATTTTTTACCAAAATTTTCCCTTGCAAATTTGTTTCTTCTTCAAGACGTTTATATGCATTTTTGGTCTTGGTAAAAGTAGTGATAGTCATTGATTCCTCGGAATTTTAAATTGGGTTTAGAGCATCGGTAATGAGAAATAAATGCAATGGCGAGTGATGCCAATTATTTGAGTTAAAAACAGCTGTATGCCAGTCTCTATAAAGGCGAAAACCTCCACTCAAAATTTTTTGGCAATATGCTGGCTACTCAATTACCAATACCCACGAATTTACTATGCTGATAAATCAGCACAGGAATAAATGGTATGTAGTCACTTGGTGACAATACACTTCAATCGTATGAGTTGTGCAAAGGACAAAATTTAACGCACCAGATTTTACCTATTAAGAGAGCTGGTTTTACGAGATATTCCCTATGCCTACAAATATGCTGTTCTTGATCTACCCCTAATCCATATTGATTGATCACAGAATGCTAGCAATTAGGCATAAACAGCTTCCTGTTAGGATAGGGTTAGAGTGAACTATCGGCAACTATTTGTATTGTACATCTGTGGGTAGAAACCTTCAATCAAGGCTTCATATATATATTGATATGGTGATATATGTTGATAGAAATTCCTACTATATAAATCCAATTTTATTTATGAAAAAATTCCGCATATTTTAATTGGAGTAAAGCAAGACTTTTCGTTTTATAATTTTTAATTTTTAATTCGAGCAAAGCGACAGTTAATCCCCCAAATAAATACCCAAACCACGAGCAGTTTTAACTAAAGTATCCTCTGGGTTGACAGTTCTATATTGAGCAATCGCCTCAGCAATTGGCACAGCAAAAACTTGGCGATTTTGCCAAGTCACCATCTGGTCATATTTACCTTCTGCAATCAGATCTACCGCTGCTACACCAAAGGCAGCTGCCACTAGTCGATCTAGTGGTGAAGCGGTTCCACCACGTTGAATATGTCCTAAGACTGTGACTCGTGTTTCTGCACCAATGCAATCGCTAATTTGATCGGCTAAGTATTGACCAATACCACCATATCGAGATTGACCCAAGCTATTTGTCATGGTGACAGTTTCACCTTCTTGGGTACGAACTGCCTCAGACACAATAACTAAACAATAATTTTTGCCTTTATCTTGGCGCTGCTTAATTTTGTGGCAAATGTGGTCAACGCTGTAGAGAATTTCTGGAATTAAAATCACATCTGCTCCTCCAGCAATTCCCGCAGCAATGGCGATGTGTCCAGCATCACGACCCATCACTTCTAAAATCATGACTCGACTGTGAGACGCAGCGGTAAAATGTAACCGATCAAGTGCTTCTGTGGCAATATTAACTGCGGTATCAAAACCGATAGCATGTTCGGTAATTCCAATATCATTATCAATTGTTTTGGGAATACCAACTAAATTAATATTGCCTTGTTGTGCCAAACGACGGAGAATAGCTAAGCTACCATCGCCACCAATTCCAATCAAAGCATCTAAACCTAGCTGATGATAGCTTGCAATAATTTCCTCGGAGCGATCGCATACACTGCCATCAGGCATAGGAAAAGCAAAAGGATCGCCTTTGTTGGTGGTTCCTAACATTGTTCCACCAGAGGTTAACAGCGGGTCAACTAAGTCGATTTCCAGTTTTGTGAATTGCGGCGGACGTGCCATTAAACCCAGAGTTGCTTGACGAATTCCCAGGACTTCCCAACCTTTTCCACAAGCACAATGGACAACAGATCTGATAACCGCGTTTAAACCAGAGCAATCTCCTCCACTAGTAAGAATGCCAATACGCTTACATGTACCCATCTTCATTAAGAAATGCTATTAGTTATTTGCCTAACTGAAATTTGGCATTCTTAAGAGCCTATGAGAATTTGGGTACATCTAAGCTTAGTCTGAAACAAAATTTTATTTTAATGAACGAAAAGTTACTGTGAATTGACCCCAGAGCAAGATTAATATTGAAGGTTTGGTAGTAAAAAGCGATCGCTCTTTGTTTGAGAAATATTACCCGTGTCCATTTTTGTTAGGTGTAACTCCTTGATTCTTCCGAAGTACAGACACATGCTGTTGATTAGCTACCAAATAAGAATTGGCACGAGATTGTCCCTGCCAAGCCGTGACTGGTGTACCTCGTAGTATTCCAGCCAGAGCAACAGAAAGTATAAATCCACCAGCGGCCGCAGCAATTAACGACAAGTTATCTTTCACACAAATCTCTCAGTAAAAATACAAATTTAATCAAGATTCAAAAATCCATAGTCAAAAGTCAAGAACATAACGGTTCTGTATGAATGTAAAACACCCACTCTAGCCCCTAGCCCCTAATTCCTATTTTGACTATTTCCGGATTCCATTTTCTCGCCGTAATCGCGGATTGACAAATTCATTTAGCCCCTCACCAAGTAGTGATAACCCTACCACCATGAATGTCATTCCTAAACCAGGGAAAAGTGTAGTCCACCAAATGCCTGTGGGTAGGGCTTCTAAAGCCTGCTTTAAATCGTGTCCCCATTCTGGCACTTCTTCGGGAAGTCCTAGCCCCAAAAAGCCCAAACCGCCTAACACTAAAATTGCATCGGCGGCGTTCAGCGTAAATAATACGGGTACGCTTTGAATGACATTGAAAAAGAGATATCGAGACAGCACAATCCAAGTAGAAGCACCCATTGCTTGAGCTGCTTCGATAAAAACTTCAGTTTTGACACTCACTGTATGGTTGCGAACAACGCGGTAATATTGGGGAACGTAGGCAATACTAATGGCGATCGCAGCATTCAATATTCCCCGCCCTACCACAAATGCTAATGTCACCGACAGCAGTAACCCTGGTAAGGTGTAGATGCTATCCATAATAAACAGCAAAAACTTATCCAACTTACCGCCCAAATACCCACTCACCATGCCCAAAGGCACGCCAATAATCATACTCAATGCCGTTGCCAAGATTACCACTTGCAGTGCAGCTTGAGCGCCAAATAGCGTGCGGGAGAAGACATCATGACCCAGGCGACTCGTACCAAACCAATGTTGGGCTGAAGGTGGGCTTTGAATTGGGTTTGAGAGAAATTCTTTAGGGTTTTGCAGCCATCCCCAAGTTTGGAATACAGGGGCAAAAAAAGCTAGGAGGATGAAAAATAGGGTAATGGCTAACCCAATCAGCATTAATTTTTGAGAAAGATTAGAATTTTGGGCAAAACGTAAAAAAGTCGGTAGCTGACGTTTAGTTATGGTCATGAGCGATCGCCTGGATGAATCAAGCAAGATACGCTGACCATTTTACATATCAAAGAGGAAATTGGGGGTTGATCAAATTAATATATTTTGATACGCCTGCAAGAGATATTTATCGTAAATGCTGTTAAGAACGCTTGTAGATCAACTACGGTTAAAGATTTGTTGGTAACAAGCTTTGATAATCACCGTGGCTTTAGCCCGGAGAATGTCAAAATAGTTGTAACAGTAGCAAAAGTAATTTGAAGAAAAGCCCTAAATGTTGAAAAGTTTGAAGATTGGAACCAAGATTGGATCTGGTTTTGCGATAAGTCTGGCGATTCTAACCACGATTGGTCTAATCTCCTACCAAAGTACTAATGAACTTATTAAAACTTCGCGCCGAGAAAGCCACACATACGAAGTACTCAGTAAACTCAAAGATCTGAATCTAGAACTGAGAAATGCTGAAACTGGGCAACGCGGTTACATAATTACAGGAGAACAGCGTTATCTAGAACCTTATAACATTGCGACGAAAGTGCTGGATCAAAAACTTCAGGAACTTCAAAAATTAACAGCAGATAACTTCATCCAACAAAGTCGGTTTGATAGGTTGCAGCCACTAATCAGCAAGAGATTGGCTGTAATGAAACAAGTAATCGATCTGCGACAAAACCAAGGCTTAGAAGCTGCTCAAAAAGCTGTTTTAACAGACCAAGGCAAGCAATTGACGGATGAAATCCGGCAGATTATTGGGGCTATGGAGGCTGAGGAGGATGTGCTGTTACAGCAGCGGTCTCAAAAAGCACAAGCGGTTTCTCAGCAAACCTTAAACATAATTACTTATAGCATTCCAATATTATCTTTAATCTTAGCTTTGATAGGGTTCATCCTGACTCGATATATCTCTAGACCATTGAAGCAATTTTCTGAAGTGGCGGAAAATGTTGCAGATGGCAATTTATTTGTGAGCTTACCAAACAGCGATCGCCAAGATGAAATTGGCGTACTGACGCGAACCTTCAACCAGATGATTGTAAATCTGCGAAACACCAATCAAAAAAATGATGAGCAAAATTGGCTGAAGTCGAATTTGGCTGAATTTACCCAGATACTCCAAGGAAAGAGAACTCTGGAAAGTGTATCTCGTTTGATACTGTCGAATCTGGCACCACTGGTTGGGGCACAGCAAGGCGTTTTTTATGTGATGGACTCGATTGATAACCAGCCTGTACTGAAGCTAATGAATAGCTATGCTTATCAAGAGCGCAAAAATTTAGCAAATCAGTTTCGCTTAGGCGAAGGGCTGGTAGGACAATGTGCCTTAGAAAAGCAAAAAATTCTCTTAACTGAAGTTCCTAACGATTACATTCGTATCAGTTCTGGATTGGGAGAAGCATTGCCACTGAATATTATTGTCTTGCCGATACTATTTGAAAACGAAGTAAACGCCGTCATTGAACTTGCTTCTTTTGGGCGTTTTAGTGAGCTGCATCTGGCATTTTTAGAGCAATTTAGTGAAATTATTGGTGTATTTTTGAATAATATTGCCTCAAGCGGGCAAACTCAGCATTTGTTGGAAGAGTCTGTTGCTTTAACAGAAGAATTACAACTGCAACAAGAAGAATTAAAACAAAGTAATCAACGTTTAGAACAGCAGGCACAAGAGTTAGAAGAATCACAATTACTCTTAAAGCAGCAGCAAGAAGAGTTGAAGCAATCTAACGAAGAATTACAGCAGCTTAACGAAGAACTAGAAGAAAAGGCGGAATTATTAGAGGTACAAAACCGGGAAGTTGCCCGCAAGAATCAAGAAATTGAACGAGCAAGACAGTCATTGCAAGATAAAGCAGAGCAACTGGCTTTATCTTCTAAATATAAATCAGAATTTCTGGCGAACATGTCCCATGAGCTGCGGACACCACTTAATAGCCTGTTAATTTTAGCTAGGCTACTGGCAGATAATCCAGGGGGTAATTTAAGCGACAAACAAGTAGAGTACAGCCGGACTATCTACTCTGCTGGTACAGATTTGTTGGAATTAATCAATGACATTTTAGATTTAGCGAAAATTGAATCGGGAACTCTATCAGTAGATATTGAGCAAATCTCTTTGGCAGATTTACAAAGTTCTCTAGAGCGAACCTTTGCTCAAATAGCCCAAAACAAAGGACTCAGATTTGCCATTGAATTAGACGATAACTTGCCAGATGTTATTTCTCACGATCCCAAACGCCTGCAACAAGTACTGAAAAATCTATTGGCTAACGCTTTTAAGTTTACTGAGCAAGGAAATGTAAAGTTACAAATTAGCATGGTTACGGAAGTAGAACACTCTGATAATCCAATGATTGCGTTTGCAGTTAGTGATACGGGTATTGGTATTCCTCAGGATAAGCAAAAGATTATTTTTGAAGCATTTCAACAGGCAGATGGCACAACCAGCCGTAAGTACGGAGGAACTGGCTTAGGCTTATCGATCAGCCGTGAATTAGCTCAACTGTTGGGGGGGAGAATTGAAATAGTCAGCCAACCAGATCAAGGAAGTACTTTCACTTTTTATCTACCCCAGACTTATTCAGGAAATGCTCAAAGAACGACTCAGAAACCAAGAAAAAGAGTAGAAGTTCTCTCCCCATTACCCCCATTACCTACCACACCATTAGCGCAGCTAGTACCTAATTTCCCTAATGAAATTGCCGACGATCGCGAAGTAATTGAACCAGGCGATCGCGTCTTATTGGTTGTCGAAGATGATGATAAGTTCGCCCGCATCTTACTAGAAATGGCTCGTCAGCAAGACTTTAAAGTGATAGTTGCTTTACAAAGCAAGCAAGGTTTAGCCCTAGCACAGCACTTTAAGCCCGATGCTATTACCCTAGATATCCACATGCCAGAGATGGATGGTTGGACGATGTTAGATCGTCTCAAACATGACCCAGAAACCAGACACATTCCAGTACATATATTTTCTGTAGATGACAGAGAGCAAAGGGGTCTACAGCTAGGAGCAATTACTTATTTACAAAAACCTGTATCCCCAGAAATACTAACTCAAGTCTTCACTGATATTAAAGGCTTTATTGAGCGCAAAGTTAGGAATCTCTTAGTCATAGAAGATGACCCTGTACAAGCTCAAAGTATTATTGAATTGATTGGTAATAATGATGTGCAAAGTACAGCGGTGGGTACGGGAGCAGAAGCGCTTTTAATTTTGAAATCCCAGCGATTTGATTGTATCGTGCTAGATCTAGGTCTACCCGATATGAGTGGATTAGAACTAATTGAGCAGATTAAGCAAGAGCCTAGCCTATTGAAATTGCCAATTATTATTTACACAGGCAAAGAACTGACTCGACAAGAAGATACCCAACTCAGGGGACTAGCAGAGACAATTATCATCAAAAATGTGCGATCGCCTGAGCGTTTATTAGATGAAACTGCTTTATTTTTACATCGAGTCCAGGCTAATTTACCCCAACCAAAGCGTCAGATATTAGAGCAATTGCACCAAACCGATCCGGTACTTACTAATCGGAAAATTCTGATTGTAGATGATGATTTGCGAAATATTTTTGCCCTAACCAGCTTTTTAGAAAGTTATCAAATGGAGGTATTGTTTGCCGAAAATGGTCGAGATGGTATTGAGATGTTGCAAGCTAATCCTGAGACTAATATTGTCCTCATGGATGTCATGATGCCAGAAATGGATGGTTATGAGACTACCCGTGCCATTCGCCAGCAACCAAAGTTTCGCACCCTGCCAATTATTGCTTTAACCGCCAAAGCCATGCCAGGCGATCGCGAAAAGTGCATCGAAGCTGGAGCTTCTGACTACATCACCAAACCTGTAGATACTGAGCAGCTACTTTCGCTACTTCGAGTATGGCTGTATCGTTAGATATTTAGTGATATGTCTCATTCATTTTGATTGGTTTGTAGTAAGCACTTTAGTGCTTAAAATTCAGGAATAAAGTCCTGATTACGAACTTATTATCCCCTCAGAACTAATGAAGTTAATTACCGATAGTAAAATTTATAATCCTTTAACAGGGTATTAATTTTCAGTCTAACTGCATAATATAAATATTCAGAATATTTAGTAAGTTTTTTCCTGATTTTTTGAGAAGTTGAATTATGAGAGTTCTCAATTCTTTGCTGAGTTTCAAAGTAAGCAAGCTTTGTATTACGCTGTGATTGTCCTGATGCAATCCTCACCTTTTCAATCCTATCGTCGAAAAAGTCAAGTCCTTCCATAACATCATGCCTCACTGAAAAACCAGCTTTAGCAGCTGCTAATCCCATAGCATAAGCTGGATGTTTATGCAGACTATTTAATTCGGCATAAAGTGCTAATTTTTCCCAATTTTTGAGAAACTGCACTTCTTTACCAGAATCTCGCGTCACAACAAATAAGAATTCATTTATCCATGTAATATCCTCAGTATCTATATCTACATTTAACTTTCGAGCCATTTTCTTGAGCATTTCAAATTGTTGAATGACACTTGCTGGGGGTGGATTTGTTTTATTAATTCGTTCTTGAAAATGCTTTAACATGCTGGTACAACTTCTTGCTGTTATTCCAGGTAGCCATTGCTGATATTGCGGTACTGGCGCACAAATTCGGACATCTGCGTCAAGATACATACATGAATTGAACGTTAATAAAGCTTTAGCAATGGCAAATCTGCGTTCATGGTAATGTAAAACCCCTTGTCTATGATGTCCAAATACTAAAATGTTTTTATTGAATTTATATTCATCAAACTCCTGGGGTCTATCAGTATAAAGTATTACAGGAATCTTGGGCGCAAATTTTTCTATGTCACTGAGGAGATTTTTTACTAAAGCACGATAAATCTTCCCAGCAGCATAAGTACAAAAGCAAAAATTTCTTTCTCCTGAATCCATGTTAAAGATACTCCCATTTTTTAATTGTCAGCCTTACCCTGTTTAATATTTTGACAAAAATTGGGATGCTATCAGTTCTTGGCTTGTCAAAATATTTGGGGAGGGAAGCCAATTAGTAAGGATTCAGAGCAAAGATGGAGAAAATAAGGGATATAAGGGAACTTATCCAGTTTTAATTAGCTAAATCAGCTTTATTGAGCGAGTTTATCCTTAAAATTACGATATTTTAGCTTAATGTTGCCAATTTTTTTGTTGACAAAACTTGTACTATTTTTTTGCAGATTCATTAGCAAACTCGGATGCTTAAAGCTTGTAGGTCTTTCTTCTGGCGATTTTAAGTAGCGATAATGTAAAAATACATCACGGTATGGAATATTCATATCTTCACCGAGGCAAAGTTGAGTAAATGTTGATGCACCTATACTCATATAGTGCAGATATGTGAGCCGACGTTCTTGGTCATATAAGACGTTATCTACCACATCAAATTTAGAAGACCAATGGCTACCAGTTGCCCTCTCTAAGTCATGATAAGCAAAGTTATAGTATGAGATGCCACTTTGCAATACCATATAGTTAAATAAAGATTGGTCAGGCCCTCCTAAAGCCATAACCTCGGCTTCACCAGCCTTTAATTTTTCGAGGAGATTTGCTAACATTTCTTGAGAAAAAACATGTTTTTTGGTTGCAAACCAACCTGCACAAAATACTTTATTTTGCAAGTTTTCTTCACTGAAAATCTGGTGCAAAAACTCTTGTGGAGCATCAAAAATATATTTTAATTCCGACTTATATTGAAAATCGTGTACTACCCAATCAAAGCTATCTAACTTTTCATAAATGTAGTCTATAGGACTCATTAATAAAGTATCCGCATCAAAATAAATAAACTTATCAAAAGAACCATCTAAACCACAAAGTTTGCGGTGCATTGGTAGACGATAAAGTTCTGACAAGCCCCGTTTTCGCCAATTTGTTTGTGCCCTTGGGTAATTTTTCCATACCTGGGTGGCAAAATCATCCCAGTAAGCGATGGAGTCAGATTCTTCAAATAGCGTGACATGATCTCTGCGCGCCACCTCTGCCCGCACTTTGTCTAGCCGTTCATCATAAGGAATTACACAAACAGGAATTTCTCTACCAGCATTAACTTCGATGCTGTTAAGCAAGGCAATTAGTTGGTCATAGACAACATCATTGGCCAGGGTGTAAATACCATTGATCATGGGGATACTCCTAATATCAAGTGCGGGCAACAATAAAGGGAAATAAACGGCGAGTCAGTTTTGGTACAAAGGCCAATCTACCTTCATGTAGATAGCGATAGTGTTCCCACAATTCCCAATAGGGGCTACCAGTTTTCATCCGTGTGCCAGCCCAGTGGAGATATTTTAGTTGCTGTCCTCGGTCATAGAGGACATACTCTCGCTGCTGGAAATTTCGAGAACCTGCCCAGCTACCAGGGCCTCCTCCTGGAATTTTGACAAGATTGCCACGTTTAGAAATAAGTTTGAGAACAAGATAATTGAGAATTGGTTGGTCTGTGACACCTTCAGAAAAATCAAAGTATTCGCGATGCATAGCACACTCGCACAAAGCGTCATCCATTTGTTGCTCAGTAATAACTCCCTTTCTGGAAGCCCAAAAGCCACTGTTAAAAACGTCTTCTAATTGCTCATCGGTAAAAATTTTCTGTTCTTTTACCAAAGGAGAAAAAATATTTCGTAATTTATCATTAGCGTGGTGATAATCACAACAAAAGAAGTCAACTTCTGCAAGTTTGTCTAAGTTGTCAGCAATTTTTTCAAAAACAACAATATCTGTATCAATATAAATAAATTCGTCTAAAGGGCCAAACCACGCAACTAACTTTCGCATTTTGTTAGGTAAGGCTAAAAAATCTCTGTCAAAAATTTCTCCTATGCGGTTGGTAAATTGTTCAATAAGTTGGAGATTAGGAAAAATTTGGACGTTATGTAAAGTTGCAAGTGTATCTAAAACTTTGTGATAATTTTCATTAAATGGTATGAGATAAACTAAAACTTCCGCATCGTAACAGCGAATGCTATTGAGTAGTGCGATCGCATTATCAATTACCCGATCATTAGCAACTATATAAATTCCCCGATTCATAAATTATCCTTAGTTAATAAAGTTGATTTTCTTTAAAGCTCTTGTTAGCAAATTTGGTGGTGGAGCATTATAAGGTTTTGGAGTATTTTTAAAGATAGGACGTTTATTGGGTTCGTGAAGATAACGGTAGTGAAGAAATAAATCCCGATAGGGAAAATCTATATTTTCTCCAGCACACACTGCTTGATTAACTCTGGGAGGAATACCAATATAATGGATGTAAGTTAATCGATTATCTTGGTCGTACAAAATTTTATCTTTTTCTTCAAAATGTTTAGAAGTAACGGAACATCCAGTTATTTGGTTATTTGGTAAGTAATGAGCCAAGTTATAAACTTGTATACCCGATCTCATAAACATATAGTTGAGAACTGGCTGGTCTCCGGTAGGATAAAGTATTTCCTGCTCACCGGCTTTTAGATAAAATGATAATTTTGCTATTTGTTCTTCAGGAAAGAGACCTTTTTTAGAAGCGTAAAATCCTGAACAAAATATTTCTTTTTGAATACGTTCTTCATCAAAAACTTTGAATAATTTAGATGAATTTATGTTATAAACTTTGTCTGGATGTTTAAATTGAAAATCGTAGACTACACAATCATACTCATTCAACTTTTCAAAAACCAAATCTAGTGAATTCATCACTAGAGTATCAGCATCCATATAAATAAAGTTATCAAAGGGGCCATCAAAGGCGCAAAATCGTCGATGACCGCCATAAATTCTATATTTATCTCTGTTCATGCTAGCGGGGCTAGCCTCTAACATAAATTGATCCCAGCGGTTGATTACATCTTGATTATCGTAAATAAATACATTAGGGCGCTGGGATATTTCTTTAGAAATGCGCTGCATTTGCTCATCAAAAGGATAGATACAAACAGGAGTTTCGGCTCCTAATATTGCATCAATACTATTTAGCAAAGCAACAAGTTGATCAAAAACATAATCATTGCCAAGGGTGCAAATGCCATTCATAATTTATGAGTGTTGAGCAACAAAATTTGACAACCAATTCAGGAGATTGAGTTTGTGTAAAATGATTTGACGTGCTTCGGCGATCGCATCTTTGGCAGCATACCAAGCATCAGGAGTAGCAGTCATTTCTTGAATATAAGCAATACCTTTGGCATCCAAGCTGGGTAAGCGCAAAAAACTACCAGGTGGTAATAATTTATCAGCCGCTGGGCCACCATAGTAAATTGGCAAACACCATGCTAGCAAGGCATCCCACATTTTTTCGCTGACATACCAATTATTTTCAGCATAATTTTCAATTGCCAGATTGTAATAGTAAGGTGCCATGCCATACCATTTATTACCCAATTCTCCAGATTTTTTTGCCCATCCAGGTAAGTCACGTCCATACAAATCAAACTTAATATCACTTGATTGCAACAACTGTAAAAACTCTAATCTCTGGCGATGATTAGCTGTGCGACTAATACCAGAAGTTACCCAACTGCAAGGAACAATTTTTTCTGGTGGTGGCATTTCATTTAATTCTCGAAATGAGTTGCTATGGTACCAGATTGCAGGCATATAGTCTGGAATAGGAACAAAATCATCAGGGCCAGAAATATAACCGCAATATTTTTGTGCTTCTTGATAGTTGCGTTTATTGATTTCTATTACCTCACTCAATGGTGGTTCCCGCAAAAGATAAATTACCCGATCTTTGGGAACATCGCGCAGGCTAGAGTTAATATTTAATTCTGGTTTTTGCGGTTTTCGTCGCCATTTATCTAACCACGATCGCTGCTGGGAAGGTTGAGGAAAATCAAACTGATACATAAGCAGAAAATCTGGTTTTTCTGCAAGTGCCTGAATTTGGATATTGTCCCAAACACCAAATTGATGGGGACTTTGTTGCCACAACCAATCGGCTCTTTGATCAAGACCTCGATAGCTGCTAATCATACCTACGGTTTTTAGATTCATTTGATGCAATATGAGTTATTTATAGCAACCTAAGCGATGAGTGATGGATGTAAAGATTCATCGACATAACTGAGAATTTTTTCGGCTCGATTTTCCCAAGAGAATTGCTGCACAAATTCAATAATTTCTGCATATCCTTCTACTTTTCGAGGATAAGTTTCTAAAACTCGCCTGAGAGCTTCTGCAAATTTATAGGGATTATCTGGCTCACACCAAGCAGCGATCGCCTGGGTATTTTTAAACTCAGTTAAGGAAGGAATTTCTGTGGCCACAATCGGATTTCCAGAGGCTAAATAGTCAAACAATTTCAAAGGAGATGTAAAAGTTGCAGCATTTCCTGAACAATGAGGGTGAGCTAAAACATCAGCTGCTTGTAGTAAAGATGCTAATTGCTCATGCAAGATGTAGCCTAAAAACACAATATTGTTAACCTGTTTTGCTGTTGCTAATTGTTGATAATGTTCTACCTCTATTGATTTACCACCTGCACATACAAACTGCACATCTGGCATTTGGCTAGCAACATCAATTAGCACATCAATACCTTTAAATTGTTTTAATGCACCTGCATAAACTACTAATTGGCTACGTCCACTTGTCAGTAATTTTTCTCGCCATTCTGATGCTTTCTCTGACTGTCTCAGCATAAATAAGCGATTAAAACCATTGTGTAGCTTAATCACTTTTGTTGGTGGCATACCATTTTTAATCATGGTTTCACGGATAGAATCTACAACTGTGACAGCAATTTGTAGCAGCGGGCTGTTGACAATTTCTGGCTCAAATTGTTTATCTTCATGGTGGTGATGTTCGTAAATTGCAGGAACGCCGTGTTTAATAGCAGCCTTGACTAAATTCCAATTGCGACTATGAACAAGTTTAGTAGTAGGGAATATATGAATAGGAAAATAATATTTTGCAGCAATAGTATTGGAGTTAGTAAATTTGTTATGAAAATGATCAATCGGCCAAGGCATTGGTAAGGTAGCAACTTTTAACTTGTCATGCAGGTTGTAATATTTAACGATTATTTCTGGCGTTTTTTGGGGTTGAAAAGGACGAGCTAAATTAACTAAATTCATCGTTCTTAATCCTTTTTGGGGATATATTAAAACGGTTGAATAACCCAAGTTAGCTGCTCCATTAGCTGCATTTGTCGCCTGTACCAAGTGAGCCTCTGGCTTGGGTAATTCTTCTTGAATAAAGAAAATATAATGTTTTTTAATATTGCTCATTGTTTTAATTTTTAATAATACTTTCAAAATTCTCTAAATTATTAAGTAGATGAATTGCCAGTTGATAAGCTTCTGCAATTAATTCATGTTCTTCTGGGGGCATCTCCATCAAATTCTCAGCTACAGAGTGGATAGAACTACGCATAGGCTTGAGATACTCTTGGAACTTAACGGCGAAGTGAGCAAAGTTTTGATGATGGTTAGTTCCATTGCGATTGATACCTGAAAATGTGTGTAATTGTGTTTTCATTTGCAGGTTAACAATATCTTCTAAAACATCAATTGCATTGACAATGCTAAAGGCAGATTTATAAGAATCTTCGATTAATTCTTGCCGTTCTTGGGGATTATCCACCATATCATCTAGTAATAAGAGCAGGAAACCAATCATAGAATTCAGCCGTGTGCGAATTTCGTGACCGATACGGACTAAACTTTGTTGCTGTTTAATCGTAGTTTCTGCCCGATCGCCAAATTGCATCGAGTAGAGGCGTGAGTAGTAACCATTTTTTTGTAAAAGTTCGTCGTGAGTTCCTACCTCTACCACCTGTCCTTGTTCTAATACAGCAATTTGATCAGCTTGTTGTACTGTTGAAAGGCGGTGAGCGATTACCAACGTTGTGCGATCGCGACTAAGATCATCGAGTGCAGCTTGTACCAAGCGTTCGGAAACAGTGTCTAAAGCACTGGTCGCTTCATCTAAAATCAAAATGTCTGGATTTTGTAGCAAGGCGCGGGCGATCGCTAATCTTTGCCTTTGTCCACCAGACAACATCACGCCGCGATCGCCAATTAGGGTGTCAAATCCCTTTGGTAATTTGCTCACAAACTCATAGGCATTTGCTCGCTTGGCTGCGGTGATAATTTCATCTTCAGTAGCCTCAAGTTGTCCGTAGGCAATGTTATTTCGTACCGAGTCGTTGAAAAGAAAGGTATCTTGACTAACGATTCCCATCCTCTTCCGCACAGATATCAAATCGAAGTCACGTAGATCCCTACCGTCGATGGTAATACAGCCAGATAAGGGATCATAAAATCTAGGCAATAAGTCTGCTAGGGTTGATTTACCAGCACCAGAACCGCCAACCAGCGCCAGAGTAGTACCTTGTGGTAAGAATAAGTCAACATCTTTGAGTACTAACTTTTCATGGCCAGGGTAGGCAAAAGACAGGCAATTAAAATGCACTCCCTTTTGTAATTTTGTGTAGGGAACTTCACCCTTACTCATGAATGGCTTGTCATGCTTATTTAAAAACTCAGTTACCATTTCTACACTAGTAGAAGTATTGGCAAAGCTACTACGAACAGAATTTAACTGAGAAATTAAAGGTAGCATTCGCAGCAGGATTAATAAATATGTCAGTAATACGGCTGAAAGGGAAGCAATCTGGTTTGCAAAGAAGGTTTTACTTAAAAATACAATTAGTAATAAGGCGGTAATTCCCATGACCTCACTGAGAGGTGTGATCGCTTCGGAATTAACCTGAGATTGGAAATCGGCTTTTTCGCGATCGCGAATTAGTTTCTTAATTCGTCGATATTCTCTTTCTTCATTTCCCGTTGCTTTAACTAATCGAATCCCATTCAAAGTTTCCAGCACAGCAATTGAATATGCTTTAGACATATCACTAAGCTGCTTACCAAACTTCTTGGAACGGGAAATCGCATATTGATTTATTAATGTCACAAAGGACAACAAAATTGTCGCTGCAATTGTTAACTGCCAAGAAATTGATAGCAACAATCCAACAAATACTAAAATTGTAATCCCTAAAATAATTAATCTGACTGTATTACTTATAGCACTTGCAGCCCGGCTGATTTCTCCACCAAGACGGTTGATTAAATCACCAACTTTCATCTTGGCATAATAATCTATATCAATTTCTAGTAATAATTTTAATCCGGCTTCTCGGATATCCGAAGTCAGCATTCTTGATAAAGAACTCGATACTAATGAACTCGCATAATTAGCCAAATTCTTTAAACAAATTGTCAATATAATTGCCCCAGACATCACTAAAATGCGGTAATTTTCTGGGATATTATCAAAGGGCTGCATAACAGTTTTGAGAATAGGAGGCGCACCAGTTAAATCGACTTCTTGCCCTACAATTCTTAAAATTACTGGCACAATTAAAGCTGTGCTTACCCCATTAAATAAGGCTCCAGAAAATCCCAACAATATCGTTAGTAAAATCCAACCTGGATAGGGTTTAGCAAATTTTAGTATTAGTTTTCTGGTAGACATGAGGTAGGTGTTTAGATTACACTTTAATTAGTATTAACATTCTTCTTGAATTTATTGCTATATTCAGTCATTGAATAAATCACAATAAATATATCTTTGGTATTGAAGCCATATAAATTATCTATGAACTCAATTAAATTAAATTTAAGATAATCTAAAATCACAAGTTACAGCTGAGCAATTAATAACTGTAATGTAGAAGCCATCGCCTCTACACTATATTTTTCTATACATCTTTCTCTAGCTTTTTTACCTCGTTCATTGGCTAAATCCAAATCCTGAAATATCAAGTTAATTTGTTTCGCAATTTGTTCGGGATCAGCAGGTTCAACCAAATAACCAGTTTCGCCTAAAATTTCGGGAATATCTCCAACTCGCGTTGATAATACAGGTTTAGCCATTGCCATCCCATCTGTCAACTTTAAAGGAAACTGTGCGCGAGCAGTCAAATTATCTCGCTGAGGAACAACTAGGACGTGAGCTGCTGCTACCACATCAGGCATAGTTTCCACCGGACATTTTGGTAACTTGATAATCCAATGCCCCCACTTTTGAATGAGGCGATCATCATAATCATCATAAGGACTACCACCTACAATTACTAATCTTAAATCTGGCTCATTCAACTGATCTAAAGCTATTAAAACATCTTCAACTCCTTTATGCGGTCGTGGTGCACCAGGAAACATCAAAACTCGATACTCAGAAAGACCATAACGCTTTCTACTTTCATCAGGGTCATATTTATGGGGATCAAACATGGCAGTATCTTTGCCATTAGGCACGTAAACTCCACCAAAACGTTCTTGAAGAAATTGAGTATCTATTGTGATCGCATTTGCACGATTTACTAAACTCTCCATCCACTTGAGATAAAGCGGATGATCGGGAAATCTTAATGCACCATCTTTTTTAAATATGTCTCTATATAATTGCTTCAAACTGGGACGATATTGCCATTTGTCACCTCCATACCAACTGAGTTCCCAGTCATCCATATCCAAAATTAAAGGACGACTGCTGCTAAATTTTTTAACTAAAGATAAACCAAAACTTGTAGGCTTAGGTTTAACTGCATAAATAATATCTCCATCTAGCTTTTTTAAAACTTTTTGAGCTGCTAGAAAAAATTCAGGATATTTTTTGCCATCAATGGAAACAATTGAGGTGTTAGCCGGAGGAATAGCATAGAGTTCTTTACCGAATAATAATCCTACAATCTCTACTTGATAATTGAGCTTGTTTAAGACTTGACCCAATAAAAATGCTCGAATTGCGCCTCCTCCAGATAAATCACTAACAACTAACGAAACTTTAGTTTTCATTATATTTACTCACTATGCCTGTAATAAATCACCTCTTATACAATTTTTGTTTGGTCTTTTAGTCCAGAAAAAGTAGAGATAATTTTTTTTAGCCGTGGCCCTCGGTATTGTTCATAAAGTAATGATTTAGGAATGATTAATCTAATGATATAAATAATTTTAATTAAAATAATATAATTGACTTTAATATTTTTATTCAACAAATAAAAAGGAGGTTTAAACATCCTTATGAGTCTATCAAAGCTCTTTTTATCTGCTTCCTTAATTGCTTCTTTAAGTAAGAAATTTATCCCAGGTTGGCAGAAAGAAATCAAATTTTTGTTTTTAGTAAAAACAGTTTCGTATAATATCGTATAATAATTTTTCATGTAATACCAATTATTAGTTCTGTTAGATTCATGTTTTGTATAAAATGCTCCTACTATTGGTGTATATACAAAATTAACACCTGCGACTAAAAGATCTAATGTAAAATCTCTATCTTGAAGAGCCTTAAGGCTTTCATCAAACATTTTTTTATTGAAAACACTTCTATGCATCAGTAGACATTGTTGGAGCAAGGGAAATGGAGAATTAGCTAAAAAATCAGGCAGCAGCAGGCGTTGTATCAATTGTTCTTGTGTTAAAGAAGAAATGATATTTGTTTCTCGTTTAATAATATTCTGATTGCTATCTAAATATACTCTTTCATAATCGCAGTAAAATATTATATTTTCCGCCGCTCCATTGCTTAAATAATTTAGTTGAAATCTGGTTTTATTTTCATGAATCCAGTCATCAGGATCTAAGCATTGAATCCACTCACCTTGAGATTTAGCAAAACCTAAATTTCTTGCAGATGAGACTCCTCCATTTTCTTTGTAAAAATACTTGACTCGTGAATCTCTACTAACTAATTTTTCACTAATTTGACGAGTATTATCAGTTGAACCATCATCTACAATCAGACACTCTAAATCAGTCAATGTTTGGTTTAAAACACTTGTAACACACTTTTCTAAATAGTTAGCTCGATTAAAGCAAGGTAAAATAAATGAAACTAATGGAGCCATAGATAGTTTAATCCTTTAACAGTTTTCATAATTGGATGAATAAATAAGCATAATTAAAATATAATTGTGGGCATTCACCTATTATTATGAATTGATTAGAGATATAATATTGGTAACTAATTTTTGATTGATGATGTGCGATCGCTCATTTTTTATTGTGAAATATTCAAAGAAAAATTAAAATACTTTTTACCTCTAAAATTAGACAACAATTTATTAAATTAGATAGTTAAAAACGAATACTTGTATCTGGAAATATTTCTTTTTAGTGGTATCTTGAAAATAGAAAACGACACAATAAATTTAACTTCATATTTGCTTTTTACCTAGAGAAATTTCACTGATAAATCAAACCAGGTTTAGCTATTTTTTATTGTACTTTAAGTGTAAGTACGGTTGTATATTATCATAGCTAAGGCTAACAGAGTACTACAACTATACTGAACAAGCCATAAATAGTTAATATAGTTAGTGCATCTAGTTTAGTTACTCACTGAAGTACACAGCTATAAAGTCATACCGAATATATACTTATAAAGGAGGCAGAAGTAATGCAGGTAATTCGTCTAGCAGTACTTTCAGACAACTACATATTCTTGCTGCACGACCCTCAACAAAATATTGCCGCTGTTGTTGATCCAGCAGAGGCTGAACCAGTACTTAAACAGCTTACACACTTACAGGCAGAGTTGGTAGCAATTTTCAACACCCACCACCATAGCGACCATGTAGGTGGTAATCGGCAGCTAATAGAACAGTTCCCCCAAGTAGTAGTTTATGGTGGAGCCGAGGATAAAGGAAGAATTCCTGGACAGCAGGTATTTTTACAACAGGGCGATCGCGTCCATTTTGGCGATCGCATAGGTGAAATTATCTTTGTTCCTGGACATACCCGCGCTCACATTGCTTACTACTTTCCTCCCAACACATCCAGTGAACCAGGCGATTTATTCTGTGGCGATACTCTGTTTGCTGGAGGTTGCGGCCGTTTGTTTGAAGGAACACCTACGCAAATGGTGGAATCCTTAAGTAAACTGCGAGCTTTACCAGATAATACTCGTGTCTGGTGTGCCCACGAATACACATTAAAAAATCTGCAATTTGCTCTCACTGTAGATAGTCAAAACACTGGCTTGCAAAGACGCTTCGATGAAGTGAAGACTTACCGCAGTCGAGGAGAAGCTACTGTTCCTTCCCTTCTGGGTGTGGAGAAAGACACCAATCCCTTTTTACGTTGGGAACAACCATCATTACAGTCCGCCGCTAAAAGTAGCGATCCAGTACAAACATTTGCCCGTATAAGGGGAATGAAAGATAAATTTTAATGAAAGGGAACGGGGAACAGGCAATAAGCAAAAGGGAGAATTAATACCGTTTCACATTCAGATTGATACAAATACTTAGTAATGGCAACAGAGAGCAGGAGGAAAGAACACTGTAGTAGCGCGGCAAGTTTAATTTGCTGGATTGAACAAAGTGAAACCCAAACATACCAAATTTCCTATGCCCTTGTGGCTGGATTTTTTTGAAAAGTACAGTTATTTGCAGGATAATCACTAAGATTTTTTCATCCAGCAGGCAAACATAACAGAGATATCAAAATAATCAGTGTTAATTTATACTATTTTCAATTTTAATAGTCGTTATACTCATTCTTAGGTTCTACCTGGGAATTAGGAAGTGGCTTCGCCACTTCTTTTTATAAGTAGGGTAGTTTAGCAAAAAAGTAATCAAAAAACTAAAAAGCAAGTGAAGTTTACTTTTTAGTTCTTTAACTTATCTTTTATTAATCGTTAGACATTTCACCTCGCCATTTTTCCTGGTTTTCTTTAATTTCTCCATTTCGCGATCGCACAAAATTCCAAGTCCCCCACGTTAGCGGCTTTTGTCTTTCCAGATGATTGATAAACTGCATAATGGATTGATCTGCCTTGAGTGGAGTTTTCAAATCAAACCGAATTGTTTGAAAAATCTTAATATCATCTTGGATAAAGTGGCTACCCACAATTTTAGTTAGCCACAGCAAAATTCGGTTGTATAACCAGCCAAAAATCCCTTTACGTTTCTTAATTATTGCCCAGGTTTGAGCTTCTGTTTTTCCCCCTTCAAGGAGACGCATGGCATACATAACGTGGATATGCAAAAAATCAACACCAATTGTCACCATGCCAATAGTGCCATACCAATAGCAAATACTACAGGTGACAGGATTTTTGTAAAAGGGACGGATAAGTTTGATCAAAAAAGAATCTTCACCACTATATGTAGTATTACTGAAAGTAATAGCATTATGATTCAGTTCCTGTTTTTCAAAAATAATTTCTGATAGCAGCTTGTGAACTGTATTGAAGTGTTGAGCATCAATGCCATTAATTGCCACGACATGAGGGTGACAATTCATCACTAGCCGAGGGCCAAAAGTAACATCACAATCCTTATGTTCTAGTTCAGGAAAAAATGGTAAAGGTTGTTGCGGAAATTCTCCAGTCCACACCCAAATCATGCCGTATTTTTCAGCAGTAGGCCATGTTTTTAACTTTAGAGGAAGCGGCTCATCCAAACAGGGGATATCAACACATATCCCTTCGCCATCAAACTTCCAACGGTGGAATATACAGCGTAGCTCATTACCCTCAACTTTACCTTCAGCAAGGTGAGCGCCCATGTGTGGACAGTAAGCATCATAAGTAACTACTCTTCTATCTTTACCACGATAGACTACTAGTTCTCTGCCCAAAAGAGTTATAGGTTTTACTTCACCCACCCGCAGATTTCGAGAAGGTATTACCCAATACCATCCCTCAATAAAACGCTCTGGGTTATTGAAAGTTTTAGGTTTACGGGATGAGATAAATGTCTGCGAATTGAAATTCATTTTTAGGGTTTCGCTTAAAGTGAAGCGGTTGATCTAGAAGTAACATGACAACTTCATAAAAACAGTTACTTTCAGTACTATGACAGTTAGCTATATAATTAATTAATAAATTTGAAAAACGTTAATTCTTGAATAAACGCTGAAAACATAATCACGACTTTGATAATTAAAAATAAAAGCAAAACCTAGTAAAATTTCTAATTAAATCAAAAATTACGATACTCATGCTAAAAAAAATTGCTAATTTCTTAGAAAAGTTAGCAATTTGATAAATATGTAATAATAGTTACAAGAATTGGGGAATCTGCCGTGTTAATTCAGAATGAAAAACTACTTTTAATTGGCCAGGTAACAGATTTGAGTGGAATCCCCATCAGGACAATCCGCTATTACGAAACTTTAGGTTTAATTCAGTCTTCAGGACGCACAGAGGGGGGCTTTCGCCAATTTTCATTTGATGTGATCACTAGGTTAGCCTTTATTAAAAGGGCACAACATCTAGGTCTGAGCCTAGAAGAAATTGGAGAGATTCTCCAGGTTTATGACCAAGGGCAACCTCCATGTGGGGATATCAAAGAAAAGCTGGAAGAAAAACTTTCACAAATTGATTACCAAATCAATCAGCTGTTAACTTTACGGTCTGAAATTGGAGAATTACTTTCTGGTTGGAAAAATAAAGGTGGTAATCAAGAAGATACAATTTGTCCGATTATCCAGCCAAGTAGTAATACCAATTCGTAATTCGTAATGACGCTCGCGGACTCGCTACCGCTGCGCTAACGTAATTCGTAATTAATAAAGAAACACCGGGCTGCCAAAACGTGATGCTCCCAATTGGTATAAAGTCTCACTGACCAAAGTGTAAAAGTAAATCTTAAGTTTGTAAGGTGCGTTAACGCAGCATAACGCACCTTTATTAATTTTGTATATTCTTGAGCTTTTAATCTTGCACTTCTACGATTCCTCTGAACATATTCATGCCACAGGTAAATTGGTATTCTCCTGATTTTAGGGGTGTAAATTCAATTGGTGTGACATGATTAAGAGCCAGATCCGAAGCAATTTGAAAGTCAGGTAGCAAAACTTTTTCTAGACAACTACTGGGGTCATTTCGCCAGAAATTGAGGCGCACAGGTTGACCTACTTTGACAACCACACGAGAAGGTTGATAACCACCGTCTACTGTGATTGTCAATTCTTGAATTCCTTGATGTGCTTCAGCTTTTTGTGCTGGTGATTTACTGAAAAGAAACCACCATAGTTCTACGCCAATTAATGCTAAACCACCGATCGCAACACCGACTTTCAACGCCAAAGGTTGCTCAACAGAGCGAAATTGGCTATTTGGTGCAGCTGATGAAGTGGGCATTGCTGCTAACGCTGCACTTGATGTAGTTCCTAAAAGCAGTCCTAAACCAGCAAGGCTTCCCCAAAGTGTTTTTTTGCTGAACATTGGTTAAACTCCTGTGCGATTATGAAGTGATTTTTGGTTGAAAATTACGCAATCTCAGAGCATTAGTCACAACAGAGACTGAAGATAAAGCCATTGCTGCTCCGGCAATAATCGGATTGAGTAACCAACCAAAAATCGGGAAAAGAATGCCAGCTGCCACAGGAATGCCGATGATGTTGTAAATAAAGGCAAAGAATAGATTTTGCTGGATATTACGAATGGTGGCGCGGCTGAGTTGAATTGCTGTGGTAATTCCTTGCAAGTCTCCAGAAATCAGGGTGATATCGCTAGCCGCGATCGCCACATCTGTTCCTGTCCCAATGGCAATTCCCACATCTGCCTGTGCTAGTGCTGGGGCATCATTAATACCATCACCTACCATCGCCACAAGGGATTTTTCCTGCTTTTTGAGCGTCCCCAGTCCTTCTTGCTGAAGGAATTGAATAATTGCTGCTTTTTGGTCTGGTCGCACTTCTGGAAAAACTCGCCCAATACCAACTTGTTGTGCGATCGCTTCCGCAGTTTTACGATTATCTCCAGTCAGCATTACTACTTCTAAACCTAACTTTTGTAATGCTTTTACCGCTGCGGCTGACGAAGGTTTGAGCGCATCGGCAATACCCATTACTCCTTCAATTTCCCCATCCACGGCAATCAAAATGACTGTTTTACCAGCGGCTTCCCAAGCGTCTTTGTATTGCTGGATTGGGTCGGTATTAATTCCCAGTTCGATCATCCAGCGTTGTGTGCCAATTTGTACAAATCGCTCTGCAACCACAGCTTGGACACCACTACCTGCGTTAGCTAGGAAGTTCTTTGCTTCTGTTAAACTGACTTCTTGGGACTGGGCATACTTAACAACCGCCTCTGCCAAAGGATGCTCAGAATTACGTTCCACCGAAGCAGCTAACTGTAAAAGCTGAATTTCATTGCGATCGGCTGTACCGTTAACAGCTACAAAATCGGTAACTGTGGGTTTACCTTGAGTCAAGGTTCCGGTTTTATCAAGCACTATAGTTTGGATTTTGTGTGCCTGTTCGAGACTTTGAGCGCCTTTAATTAAAATGCCATTTTCTGCACCTTTACCTGTCCCCACCATCACAGAAGTAGGAGTAGCTAAACCCAAAGCACAAGGACAAGCAATAATTAAGACACCTACTGTTGTAATTGTGGCGAGGGTAAAGTTACCCATAAAATTAAACCAAATTACAAAAGTGGCGATCGCAATGGCAATTACAGCGGGTACAAACCATCCTGTAACTTGATCTGCCAACCGCTGAATTGGTGCTTTGGAACCTTGAGCTTGTTGCACCAGTTTGACGATTTGAGATAGAAATGTATCTTTACCTACTCGTGTTACCCGAAACTGAAAACTACCAGTTTTGTTAATGGTTGCCCCAATAACTTCATCTCCTGGCTGCTTTTGGACTGGCAAGCTTTCACCTGTTACCATTGCTTCATCTACTGTTGAAGTGCCTGTAATCACTTCGCCATCTACGGGAATTTTTTCACCAGGACGTACTAAAATCACATCGTTAACTTGAACTTCTGCAATGGGGATATCCATTTCCACACCATCGCGGATGACTCTAGCATCTCTGGCTTGCAGTCCAATAAGTTTGCGGATAGCTTCAGAAGTTTGTCCCTTGGCACGATTTTCTAATAATCGTCCCAGTAGAATCAAAGTAATTACAGTTGCAGCTACTTCATAATACACATGAGGTTCCAAGCCTTGAGTAATAAAAAACGCCGGGAAAAGAGTAACAAACAAAGAATATAGATAAGCTGCACCTGTACCCAAAGCAATTAGTGTATCCATCGTCGCCGCACGGCGTTTAAAAGCTTTCCAGCCATTACGGTAAAAAGAACCACCACACCAAAATTGCACAGGTGTTGTCAACACCAACTGCACCCAAGAATTATGCAAAAAATGTGGAATTATGGGCAAGTTTAAGCCAGTCATCATGGGTAACGACCCTACCATCAGTAAAATACTGATTACAGCTCCTACCACTACTTTAAGAGTGAGTTCACGCTGTTCTGCTAACCTACTCGCCTTTTCAACATCATCTTCTGCTGATAGCATTTCTTCTTGGAGTACAGAAGATGAATATCCCGCAGCGTCAATGGCGGCTTGGATTTTTTCCAAGTTAGTTCGCCGTTGCTCATAACTGATGGTGGCTTGCTCTGCTCCAAAGTTAACATTGCAGTTCATTACTCCTGGAACCGAGCTAATTGCTTGTTCAATATTATTGGCGCAGGAGGCGCAACTCATACCTCGAAGTTTGAGTGTGAGAGTATCCATGATAGGTGAACCACTGTAATTGATTGAAAAAAGACAGTCATCTATAAGTTTCCTCACCCCATCCAAGTTAGGTAATCAGGAAGAATTAAGCTCATCCCACCTCTTGAACGGGTGGGATTCCGCGTTTCTGATCAGTATTTAGTTCTTTTTGCTACTGAACACTGACCACTGACACCGGACGGCAGCGGGGCTTTAAGTTGCTGGATAACCAGCAGCAGCTAAGGCATCCTTGATTGCTGTTGCTGAAGCTTGAGTATCTACACTCACAAGCTTGGTTGCAGGATCAGCTTGAACGATCGCACTAGCATCAATTGTCTTCACTGCATTAGTAATGTTGTTTGCACAAGCAGAACAAGCCATGTTAGGAACTGTGAGTTGGAGTGTCATAGATTTACGGTGTTGAATGAAAATAACTGCATCTGCTGAATTTCAGCAGTTTGCGCTTTGATAATAGCTTCAGCAAAGTTGCAAATCTGTGGTTGGGGAAACCTCTTGAGAAGCATCCACGCCATCGTCACAGACATTTAATTCTTGCTGTAAGTCGCCTTAAGTTTTATCCTAATCTCTCTAGTTAACTAGAGAGTCTATAGATATTTACAAAACTTAAACTAAATTTTAAAATTGGTTACAACTTTGACCTCAACCACAGAGGTGCATTTCAAAATAAACTTGAATGGGAAAATTGTAAAACCCTTTTTAGTTGGGTCATAAGTGAGCTTTTGTGTTGAAAGCAATGACAACTAAGCTGAGTGCTTATCTAAATTCTTACGACTTGATTTTTGAAGCTATGTTTAGGGCAGTTTCAAAAAAATAGTATTATCAGAAAATTTACCTTATAAATACAGATTCTTAACGTAATTAAATATACTAAAGCTATACTGAGTACGGTTAATAGCGAAATTTACTGCAAAAAATTAGTGCCAGGCTGTACTAAGTCATGAGTCATTCACAACTTTTTAGAAAATTAGCGCACACAATTCACATTGTTCGCTATTGTCAAAAGCATAATATTTCTACTAGCGAAGGCATTGAACGCATTTCTGCCTTTAAAGAAATGATGTCAATTCGCAAAACAAAACGGCGAGAATTTCTCGCAGATTTGGGAAAACTCACTTTAGTTGGTGGAACCATTGGTACAAGTTCTGGTTACTTTCGCCGTACCCTAGCTGCACCACCATCAGTTGATGCCAAAATAGCGATTGTCGGGGCTGGTTTGGCAGGACTCGCCTGTGGATACGAACTGCAACAAAAGGGCATTCAAGCTAGTCTTTACGAAGCAAGCGATCGCCCAGGTGGAAGGTGTTATTCTCTTGATAGCCTTTTCCCTGGTCAAGTTGTCGAGAGAGGTGGGGAATTTATCGACAACCTGCATAAAACAATGCTGGGATATGTTAAAGAATTTAAGTTAGAAGTAGAAGATTTATCCAAAGAACCTGGAGAAGTTTTTTACTACTTCAATGGTCAACGTTATGCGGAGTCAGCAGTAGTTGATGAATTTCGGAATTTTGTTGCTGCAATGAGAAACGATTTAGGCACAATCGGAGAACCTACTGCTAGCAACTTTACAAAAGCCGAACGAATATTAGATTTCATCAATCTCCAAGATTATCTTAATAGCCGGGGGGCAGGAAATTTAATTAAAAACGTAATTAAATCTGCTTACATTGGTGAATATGGTCGAGAAATAGAACAGCAAAGTAGTATTAGTTTTCTACTATTTATTCATGCAGATAAACGATCAAAGTTTCGACCTTTTGGTGTATTTAGTGATGAGCGTTATCACGTAATCGGAGGCGGGAGCAACGCGATTTGGTGAGGTCGTATCAAAAACCAGCGATCGCTAATAACTTCTTTTCAGTAAAAAAAATATTTGTTACTTAATATTGCGTATAAATACATAAAAATTTCTTGCCTGCTCTGTAATGACGACGAAAAAAGGTAAGATTCCTTTGAAATAATGTTTTCAGATAGGGAATATCTGCCTTTTATGACAAAAAATATATGTGCGACTCTTGATTTAAATAAATCAATAAGAACTTTTCAATTGAATGTTACAAAACTTTTGGATTTCGCTAATATCCCAGAATGGGATGGAAAAAACCTCAAAGAGCGAGAAGAAGAAATCAGAGTTCAGGCACTAATTTTAGCTGGAGAATGTATAGCTCTGTTATTATATAATCTTTCAACATCACCAAATTTTCTTGACTATTCTGTTGCTCAAACACAGGGATGGAGAAGCCCAAACACACAAAAGCATGGTTATAAAAAGCGACAAATAGTAACAATCGGAAATGTCGAAGTAACTTTAAACTTACCTTATGTACTTGAACAGAATCCGACAAGTAAAACATTTGATAATTCTGCACTCAAGGAGCAAAAAATCAAAACCTCAAATCAAGGATTTTGTCCGTTTTTAAAGTGGCTAGGGATGTCTGAAAGTATTACCCCTTTAGTCTGGTCAACAATTGCAAAATATGGTGCAATTTCTGGCTCGTTTGAAGCTGCACGTACAACACTAATTGATTGGGGAATAAATATTAGTCTAAAACGAATAGAACGGCTAACATATTATTTTGGTAAAATCGGGATAGATTTACGTAAAAATAAGTTAAATGACTTAGAATCTGGTACTTTATCTAACTTAAATACTCTGAAAGACCAACGTGTTGTAATCGCTGCGGACGGTGGTCGTACCCGTATTCGGATTAATAAAAAAGGAAGGCGTAAAGTAAAAACAAATCGTCATGGCTTTGTAGGCGAATGGATGGAGCCAAAATTACTAACAATTTATGTAGTAAATGAACAAGGTAAAAAAATTAAAACCTCAGCAATACCTGTTACTAATGATGGCACGTATTCTGGTTATAAAGAATTCCTCAAAATTTTAGAGATGTATTTGGTAAATTTGGGTATAAGTGAAGCCAAGCAGGTATTATTGATTGCTGATGGTGCAGACTGGATATGGATACACATTCCTCCTTTATTAAAAAAATTAAAATGCCCACTTGAAACTTATCAATTATTAGACTTTTATCATGCAGCATCACATTTACAAGATTTTGCTGATGCTGCTTTTAGCACAAATGATGAGCGACAACAATGGTTTCAAAAGGCTCGAAAAACTTTAAAAAAAGGTCAGGCACTAGATTTAATGAGAAATATGGGTGAATTTATTTTTGAGGCGAACGGAGAGCGCCTTAAAACTTTGGTACGAGAACGAAATTATATTTTAAAAGCTTACCGACGCAGGCTTTTAAACTATAACTCTGTTGCCTTGAAAAAACTTCCTCTTGGTAGTGGCGCGGTTGAAAGTTTAATTCGCCAAGTTGTTAATTTACGGATGAAAGGTAATAGTAAGTTTTGGCTTCAAGATAACGCAGAAATTATGTTGCACCTCCGTTGTCAATGGATAGCTAAAAGTTGGGATAATTTTTCTGATTCTATCTTTAATTCGTTTATCAAACCTCAAAGTGCCTGATAAATTTTATACTTCAATTCGGCATTTAATTAATTTTTTGCCATAATTGATACCAAGCATTAAAGATTTATTGCAGATATATTTGGAAATAATCGTCAAATAACTTACTAGCAATCTTTTTGAGAGATCTCATAAAGATAACTTTTCGTGCAATTACGTATGTTAATTGCAAATAAAATCACCTCATGTAGAAATGTAAGTTTTAGCGATCGCACTTTTTTGTCCGACCTCACAAAATCGCGTTGCTCCCATCGGAGGCAACCAACAAATTGTTAAAGCTTTAGAAAGCCGTCTCCAAAGACAAATTAAATATGGGAAAAAACTAATTGCGGCTAGAAAAGATAACGCAGGCAAAATCGAATTAACTTTTAACAATAGTCCTAGTGAGAAATTTGATGCTGTTGTCTTTGCGGTTCCTTTTTCAACTCTGCGAGAAGTTGATTTACAGGGACTCCAACTTCCACAATGGAAACTCGATGCAATTAAAAACTTAGTTTATGGAACCAACTCCAAATTAATGGTGGGTTTTAATAGTCGTCCTTGGGCTACTCTTGGGAGTAATGGTAGTTCTTACGCCGACCTACCTTATCTGCAAGGCACTTGGGAAACTAACCCCAGCCAAGCTACATACAACAGGGCTGTACTGACAAATTATACTGGTGGAAATTTGGGTGCAGGACTCAACTCCAAAAAACTTCAGCGGGAGGCTGCTAATTTCCTCAGTAACCTGAAATTTATCTTTCCTGGTACGGATATTGCGGCAGCAAAAATCAACAATACTGAGTTTTTAGCATATTTAGAAAATTGGTCTTTCAATCCTCTAACTAAAGGCAGTTACACCTGTAACCAACCTGGCTACTTTACAACTATTGCGGGTAACGAAGGTAAATCAGTTAATAACCTTTACTTTGCAGGAGAACACACTAATTCATTCTATGAATGGCAAGGTTTTATGGAAGGTGCTGCGATTTCGGGGATCAATGCAGCACAGCAAATTCTCCGCGATTTCAAATAGATGCGTTGTCAAAGCCTATCGTACTCCTCTAAAGAAGCAGGCTGCGCGTAGCGTCTCGTAGAGAAGGTATCGCCCCTGCAACCTCTAGCCAATTCCTTGATATCTTGGTAGAAAAACTGGGGGCAAAACCTATGGTAACAACAGCAGCAAAAGCGATTAGCTCTCAACGGGTCATATTGTCTAACATCAGCTGGCAGACCTTTGAAACCATCCTCTCAGAAATGGGGAATGATCGTGCCACTCGATTGGCTTATGACCACGGAACGCTGGAAATTATGACTCCTTTAATGCCTCATGAACATAACAAAAGACTGATTGAGAAGTTGATTGATAATTTAGCAGAAGAACTCAATCTCAACCTGAAAAGCACTGGTTCAGTAACTTGTAAGCGTCCAGACTTGCTGCGGGGTGTAGAACCCGATTCGAGTTTTTACATCCAAAATGAACCCGTGATGCGACAAAAGCAGAATCTAGACTTGACCCAAGACCCACCACCTGACTTAGTAGTTGAGGTAGACTACACCAGTGCTTCTGTTGATCGACTCTCCATATATCTTGCTTTAGGTGTTCCAGAGGTTTGGCGTTATGATGAACCTGTAATGCAGATTTACCAGTTGCGAGATGGTATATACATCCCTGGTAATGTCTCACCCACTTTTGCCAATCTACCTTTAACAACTGAAATTCCCCGTTTTCTGCAAGAAAGCCTGAAAATGGGTGAAATCCCAATGATTAACTCTTTTCGGGCGTGGATAAAACAGCAGAAAAAAGATTGACACGAAATCGTCAAAAGGATATACCATATCAAAGTCCAACATACGCAAGCCTTTATCTTATGCCTAGTGTTGAACGTGACGAAAAACGGGAACATCGTATTGAGACAGAGATCATTGTCGATACCGATAATGACAAAGAAGAACGGGCTATGGGTTGGTATTACTACCTCGACGATACTTTGAACGTTCCCTTCATGGCCAAGTGGAAGAAGAAGTCACGCAAATCGTCTGAGGTTGAGGAAAAACAAGTTGAGGTGCTAGGAATGGCACCAGATGATGAATGTTTAAAAGATATGTATCTGGAAGTGGTTTATCCAGAGGGCAATGATGAAGATGTGTTTTCTGTCAAGTTATCGGAATTAGAAGCAATTGATGCCGATAGTGAAACTCAAGAAGCGATCGCAGACTGGCACTATTGGCTGGCTAGAGGATACAAGTTCTAATGAATAATCATTTTAGGACAAATGCCGAATGATGCGGCAGGGATTACCTGCTGCCACTACATTTGCTGGGATATCTTTTACAACTACACTCCCAGCACCAATAGTAGTGTTGTCACCAATTGTGACACCTGGACAAATAATTGCACTGCCACCAATCCAGACATTATTGCCAATTTTGACTGGAGCAGCCAATTCTCTACCTGAAAGGCGGATTTTTGGTTCTACAGGATGATAAGCAGCATAAATTTGTACGTAAGGAGCGCACAAAACATGATCACCAATTTCAACTGTATTACAGTCTAAAATCACACAACCATAGTTCATATATAATCCATCGCCCACAGAAATATTGCTGCCGTAGTCGCAGTGAAATGGTGGTACAATCGATGGTTTATTCCCTATTTTTTGGAATAATTCTTGCAAAAGTTGTCTTCGTTCTTTCTGCTGTTCTTCTGTTGTCGCGTTGTATATTCGCAGAAGACGACTAGCTCGTTTGTTTTCAGCAACTAATTCAGGATCATTTGCGAGATATAACTCGCCTGCTAGCATCTTTTGTTTTTCTGTTTGTTCCATTACAAAATCTCTAAGCTTATTAAAATAAGATTTATTTTAAACAAAAAAGCAAGATATAGCGTTTCTTCATCTGGTGAGGTACAAATTTATCTGCGTGCATCTACGTTCATCTTCTTCTATCGGCGGTTAATTATTACTTGCTATACTTCACTAATGTGGAAATCGCTATAAGATTAATTTGCAATTATTTTGATAGAAAAAATCTAGATTATTAATCAGATATAACATGTAAGTTATATTCAGATAAATTGGCAAGTCAAAAATTGCAGAAAATTCGGAGTAATATGCCTTTTCGGATTTTGAGCTTAGATGGTGGCGGGATTCGGGGAGTGGTTACAGCGACCATTCTAGCCGCAATTGAACAGCGAATTAATCAACCGTTAAATCAATATTTTAACTTAATTGCGGGAACTTCTACAGGGTCACTTTTAGCAGCTGCGATCGCTAGAGGATGTCATAGCAAAGAAATCATTGATTTATACAAGCAAAAAGGTAAACTCATCTTTCCTTATCAAAGCCGTTTTTCTCTACAACGAATACCTTTAATATTAAAATATGGTTTATCTGCTCCCAAGTTTTCTGATAGCGGCTTAATTCAAGTCCTTAAAGAAGCTTTAGGTGATACAAAACTATTAGATATTACAAAACCACAATTATTAATTGTTTCTTACGACACAATTACTAGAGAACCAATCATATTTAAAAGCTGGCGACAAGATAAAGGTTATGGCGATGTGCCATTGTGGGAAGCTTGTTTATGTTCAGCATCGGCTCCAAGTTATTTTCCAGCACATAAACTAGAAAAAAGAGTAAATGGAATAGTCAAAAATGGAACGCCACAAACCATCACTTTAGATGATGATGCATCTGCGATCGAGAATATATATAACGATACTCAAATTAGAATCACCAACGGCACAGGTAACGGTCAAACTCGTACTATTAATAAGTATGCAGGAACAAATCGACTAGCTTTTTTAGATTCTTCTTGGACAAAGATACCGGATAATACCTCTACTTATTCGATTAAATGCATATACTCTGCTATTGATGGTGGCGTTGCTGCTAACAACCCCTCTAGTTGTGCTGTTGCTGAAGCTTTAAGATTAGGCTATAAAGCTGAAGAAATTACTGTTCTTTCAGTAGGAACTGGACATCGAACACGAGTAATACCATTTGAACAAGCTCAAAGTTGGGGTCTTATACAATGGGCACAGCCGTTAATTGGTATATTGTTTGATGCCTCATCAAACATTCATGAATATATTACTAATCAGATAATTCATAATCAAGCTTTACGATTACAATTCAAACTTGATCGAGAACTAATTAATAAACCCTTAAATGATGATATTGATGATGTAAGTCAAGATAATATCTGCAATTTAATTGAGGCGACAGAAGTTTATATTAATCAACCAAAAGTGCAAGTTGCATTACAGGAATTTTTACGAATTAATCAATAAAATATTTTTGGAAATTGAGTCTTAGCTATGAAAAACAGAGTTTTATTTTCAATAAATTAGGTTAAATGCACCTAGATAACTTGACTTTATGTATCATTTATTTTTTCGATCTACTTAATAGAGAACCACTAACAATTAGTAGCTTCATCAAATACGCTAAAACGGGCTTTTCCCTTCTGTTTAGCACGGTACATGGCAATATCAGCATCCCGTAGTAAACTTTCAGGTTCATGATAACCACCACAATTTAGAGCTACACCAATGCTGGCTGTAGTACATATCTGATGTCCGTTGAGGTTAAGTGACAATCCTAAGGTGTCTTGAATACGTTTAGCTACATTAATAGCGTCGGTAACGTCTCTAATATCTTCTAAAAGTACGGCAAATTCATCGCCGCCAAATCTTCCTACAGTATCACCACTGCGTACACATGATTCTAACCTGCGAGCGATCGCTACTAAAAAATCATCGCCCATTCCGTGTCCTAGGCGATCGTTAATCTCCTTGAAACCATCTAAATCTAAAAATAAAACTGCAAATTGATAATCAGTACGTCGTTTTTTACGCTCTATTGCTTGCTTGAGTCTATCTAAAAATAAAACTCGATTGGGTAAGGTTGTCAGTCCATCATAAAAAGCATTCCGCAGTAGTTGTGCTTCCATCTGCTTACGTTGAGTAATATCTTGGAAAACCAACACAGCCCCGATAATATTACCATCACTATCGCGGATGGGTGCAATATTATCTCCAATTGGTATTTCTTTGCCATTTTTTGTGACTAGCATACAGTTTTCTGGTAAATTTACCACTTCCCCTAATGCCATTGCTCTTACAGCTAAATTTTCAGTTGCTTCGTCCATATCTTTGTCAATTAAACTGACAACTTCTGTGAAGTCTCTCCCTACTGCTTCATCTTGATTCCAACCAGTAAGAGCTTCTGCCATTGGATTCATCATTTGGATGCAACCATTGGTATATGTGACGACAACTCCATAAGCCATACTATTAATAATTGCCACCATTATTTGCTTTTATTCCTGCAATTTTTTGTTGCTTTGATGCTTGTATAAAGCCATTTCTACGGCAATATGTAAGTCTGTCTCAGCAAATGGTTTGAAAATATAACTAAAAGGCTCACTAAAGGGTTTTTCATGTAATTTTATATATTCCGAATACTCGGTTAAATATAATACGGGTATTTGGAAAATCTTCTGAACAATATCTGCTACTTGTATACCATTAATTTTTCCTGATAAACAGATATCAATTAATACTAAATGTGGATGAGTATCCGCTACCTTTTTTATTGCCTCCTCGCCATAATCCAAGATTTCTCGAACATTGTATCTCAACTTCTGTAAACTATTTTTAATATTTAATGTTAGGAGATTTTCATTCTCAACAACTAGGATTTTGCTGGCGAACATGTTAAAATAACCTGTCTGCTAAGGTTAATATATTGTTTTCGGTGTCCATTCAACCTGAAAGTCAATAATCCTATGATAATCAATCTCTAATCTATCGGTGTACTTGCTTGACTAAAATGTTGCTTAATTAGCAACTATTTTGTTTTTATTAGCCGTAGTTTACACGTTTGGCTGAATTGGTAAATTAGATAATCTAGCTTATGTAGTTAATACTCACTATTTTAAAATTAAATATAATTTAAAGAGGCTAAATTCAGTAAAAACACCAGATTTAATAGCATATTGCTATCTCTAGAGAATACTTAAACTAAAAATTACTAAAAATAGCAAAGTTTACATAAATACAACAATAGATAGTATATTAATAAAGTTACTTAGTCAAAACAGCAAACAAAGATATTGGAAAAATTGAAGAGAGTTAATTTTTTATAATATTGATTCTTTTTACATTTTAATTAATTTAGATCGAAAAATTATTACAAATAATACATTCCATTTTGTATCATCAAAGCTTTGCTAAAAGTAAATAGGTACAGATCTTTTTTTCACCATCATTTATTAGTTAGTAGACGATGTCTATAACGGGCTACGCCTACGCATCACATATAATTAAGTGATGAATTGATTGTTTACTGGCATCATTGTCTCTATAAAATTTGATACAATTTACTAAAGATAAAATATTTTTGTTACTCAGTATCCTTTTACCACTAATCAAGTAACCTAGAAGTAATGCCTTCAATTATTTGGATAAAGTCATGGTTGAGCAACTCTTAATCAATGATGATGATTACTATGTGCCAGATGCCAACCAGTTAGTCACTGAAGATGATACACCTGTGGACAATTTCGCATCTGCCAAACAGCAACGCCTTTTGATTGGCTCTCTTTATAGTTCTGTAAAAAACCAGACTTTTTTAGCCGAAGCTAATGTAGGTATTTACTATACAGATCTTCAACCCCCCATTGTACCTGATGTTTTTCTCAGCTTAGATGTCCAATTACCTCAAAATTGGTGGGAGAAGCAAAACCGTTGTTATATGGTGTGGCGTTTTGGTAAAACACCAGAAGTCGTCATTGAGATTGTCTCTAACAAAGAAGGTGACGAACTGGGAAAAAAACTAAAAATTTATGAACACATGCGGGCTAGTTACTATATTGTATATGACCCAAACCAGCAACTAGGAGAGCAAGTACTACGCGTTTATGAACTAAGAGGAATGCGCTACTTTGAAACTTCAGCAACTTGGTTAGAACAAGTGGGTTTAGGTATAACCTTATGGGAAGGCGAATTTGAAGGTAGACAAGATTTTTGGTTACGCTGGTGCTACCAAGATGGAACTGTTTTGCTGACTGGAGATGAACACGCAGAACAAGAACGACAACGCGCCGAGCAAGAACGACAACGCGCTGAACAGGCTGAAGAACGTGCGCAATTACTGGCAGAAAGGCTACGAGCTATGGGTATAGATCCTGATACTCTTTAGGATACAGATGTATGAGCGCCAAAAAACTTCTTGCCTCTGAACTCATTGAGAACAGCAAAAATTCTCTACTCGCTGCCAAACCTTCTCTAATAAATTAGGATCATCCGCATCAAACCACTCAATTTGTGAATATGCTCTAAACCAAGTGCGTTGTCGTTTAGCAAATTGTCGCGTATGCAAAACTGTTAATTCTTCGGCTTCATCTAGAGAAATATTACCAGCTAAATATTGCTTAATTTCTTGATATCCCAAAGTATTCAACAAAGGTAAATTAGCACCATATTTCTGACAAAGATATTCCACCTCAGCTACTAAGCCATCTGTGAGCATTTGCTCAGTGCGCCTGTAAATACGTCGCTCTAGCTTTTCCACATCACAATCCAATCCAATTTGCAAAATAGGATAATTGGGTGGATTTTCCCCTTGCTGTTCTGAAATAGGTTTTCCCGTGATATAAAATACCTCTAAAGCTCGCAAAGTCCGCACGATGTCGTTAGCATGAATTTTTTGTGCAGCAACGGTATCAACTTGTTGTAAGATTCCATAGAGCGTGCTTTGACCAAGAGATTCCAGTTGCGATCGCAGTTGTTTATCTGGTGCAACTCTGGGGATTTTCATGCCTTGAACAATAGAACGTATGTATAAACCAGTGCCACCAACTAGTAACAATGGCGAAACACCAAGGGAAGCAACTAAACTTTGTGCTTGTTCTTGATAATCCGCTACCGTCATTGTGTCTGTTGGATTGCAGATATCTATTAAATAATGTGGTAATAATTTTTGTTCTATCAATGTTGGCTTTGCTGTACCAATATCAAACTCGCGGTAAACCTGACGAGAATCTGCACTGAGAATTACAGAACCGAGGCGCATCGCTAACTTCAAAGCCAACCCAGACTTACCTGTTGCTGTTGCTCCACAAATCACAATCAATTTAGTCATTAGTCAGTTGTCAGTTGTCAATAGTCAGTTGTCAATAGTCAGTTGTCATTAATTATTTTCGCCTTGTTTACTTGTCTCACATAATAGTTAAATCTCTTGAATAAACTTCTGATAAAAATGCCCTAGAGTCGCTTGTAAGGCTTTTGTGTTAAAATCTTGAAGCTTTTTGGCATTTTTTTGACTAGAGACGGTTTGAAACCCACTGTTCATAACAATTTTTATGACAAGCAGTTACAATATCAGCCAAATTCTCATTTTAGAAGCTATTCATAAGTGATCGGAGATTCACATTGCGAATAATATAGTATTTATACTTAACTGAGAAACTAGCTTAAAATTGAGGCAATTCATTCCAAAAACTTATGGGGTTGTATCCCCTACGTAAACTTCTCATAAAATTGACCTAAAGTCGCCAGTAAGGCTTTTGTGTTAGAATTTTGGTATGTTTTGACTTTTTGCCTTTGGGCGACTTCAACCCCACGCATCAGGAGAATTTTCATGACGAGCAGTTACAGTGCCGATCAGATTCAAGTTCTGGAAGGTCTGGAAGCCGTCCGCAAACGACCAGGGATGTACATAGGTACTACTGGGCCGCGAGGACTCCACCATTTAGTTTATGAGGTAGTAGATAACTCTATTGATGAAGCTTTAGCGGGTCACTGCACTCATATAGAGGTGGATATCAATGCTGATGGTTCCGTGACTGTAACAGATGATGGTCGGGGGATTCCTACCGATACTCACTCGCGAACGGGGAAATCGGCCTTAGAAACCGTGTTAACCGTGTTGCATGCCGGAGGAAAGTTTGGCGGCGGCGGTTACAAAGTTTCTGGAGGATTGCACGGGGTTGGTATTTCTGTAGTTAACGCCCTATCTGAGGTGGTGGAAGTCACGGTTTGGCGAGATCAAAAAGTTCATGTCCAGCGTTATGAACGAGGTTTGCCAGTTACCGAACTGCAAGTCAAACCTGAAAAAGAGGGGAGAACCGGAACTTCTGTAAGATTCAAGCCAGATACTCAAATCTTTACTAATGGCATTGAATTTGATTACATCACTTTATCAGGTCGCCTGCGGGAGTTGGCATACCTAAACGCAGGTGTCAAAATTACCTTTACCGACCACCGTTTAGAACTGCTGAAAAGTGACACACCCAAGGTAGAAACCTACGAATACAAGGGTGGTATCAAAGAGTATATTGCCTACATGAACCGTGAGAAGCAACCGCTGCACGAAGAAATTATTTATGTGCAGGGGGAACGCAACAACGTACAAGTGGAAGTATCCTTGCAATGGTGTACTGATGCTTACACAGACAATGTGTTGGGTTTTGCCAATAATATTCGCACCGTTGATGGTGGTACACACTTAGAAGGTTTGAAAGCGGTTCTGACTCGCACATTAAATGCGATCGCCCGTAAGCGCAATAAAATTAAAGAAAGTGAATCCAATCTCAGTGGTGAACATGTCCGCGAAGGTTTGACAGCGGTGATTTCTGTCAAAGTCCCAGATCCGGAATTTGAAGGACAAACTAAAACCAAACTCGGTAACACCGAAGTCCGGGGTATTGTTGACTCTCTAGTAGGAGAAGTTCTAACTGAGTACTTAGAATTTCGCCCTAGCATAGCAGACTCCATCTTAGATAAAGCTATCCAAGCCTTTAAAGCCGCAGAAGCAGCCCGTCATGCACGGGAATTGGTACGGCGTAAATCCGTGCTGGAATCTTCGCCATTACCTGGTAAATTGGCAGATTGCAGTTCTCGTGACCCCAGCGAATCGGAAATTTATATTGTGGAAGGTGATTCCGCAGGTGGTAGTGCCAAACAAGGACGCGATCGCCGCACTCAAGCAATCCTGCCCCTACGTGGTAAAATTCTCAACATTGAGAAAACTGACGATGCCAAGATTTATAAAAACAACGAAGTCCAATCCTTAATTACTGCCCTTGGCTTGGGTGTAAAAGGCGAGGAATTTGACGCGTCTCAACTGCGCTATCACCGGATCGTGATCATGACTGATGCTGATGTGGATGGGGCGCACATCCGTACATTGTTGTTAACTTTCTTCTATCGGTATCAGCGATCGCTCATCGAACAAGGCTTCATCTACATTGCCTGTCCCCCACTATACAAATTAGAACGAGGACGCAGTGAGCCAAAATATTGTTATAGCGATCGTGAACTGCAACAGGAAATAGCCAAGTTTCCCAGCAACGCCAACTACAACGTCCAACGCTTCAAAGGTTTGGGTGAAATGATGCCAACACAACTCTGGGAAACTACAATGAATCCAGAAACCCGCACCCTTAAGCTAGTGGAAATTGAGGATGCAGCCGAAGCTGATCGCATTTTTACAATTTTAATGGGCGATCGCGTCGCACCTAGACGCGAATTTATTGAAACCTATGGCTCTAAACTCAATTTCATTGATCTAGATATCTAATATCAAGTTAGTATCAATATACTTTGATATGTAGTGAACCTAGTAATGGGTAGTTGGTAGAAATGAAAAAAGCAGGGGAGCAGGGGAGCAGGGAGCAGGGGAGAAAAACCACCCACAAGGGGGAGCCAGTCTCGTGGGCGGGTTCCCCGACTTGAGTGAAGTGGCATCAAGGTTTGTACCTTTCCCCCTGCCCCCTGCCTCTTATCAATGCGCCATTGTCGGAAGTAATGATACACCGTTTTCCATTTAGGAAAATCGTTTGGGAGCATTTGCCACGCACAACCTGCACACAAAATGTACATGATTGCGTTAACGATCGCCTGCATATCGACACTTTGTTTGCGACCTCCAGTTTTTGGCTGTGGAATCAGGCTTGATAATAGTTCCCATTGCTCACTAGTCAGATTACTTGGGTACGATGGACTCATAGCTCTCGTAACGCTGTCATACTTAAGTACTTTTTCTACTGACAGGATACCGTTATGTGAGCTTTCTGACTTTTCAGACATCCTCTAATCTTGATTCTCGCTGTGCATTAAAATTGGCTTCGGTTGAAATATGTAAATTGAATGTCAATTAGTTGATTTATTTAATCTGCAAACCCGCCTGAATTAAATCAAAATTTTGGGGAAAATTGGTACTGCGATCGCAGTCTGCTTTTTCTAAATTTGCTCCTTGGAGATTTGCTTGGCGGAGATTGGCTGACATCAACAATGCTCCCCTCAAATCAGCATTCCTCAGGTCAGCTTGACTAAGATCCGCAAAGCTGAGGTCAGTTCCCCTGAGATTAGCACCACTTAAGTTAGCCTCACTCAAATCGGCATAACTCAAGTCAGAACCTTTCAGGTTTAAGCCTTGCAAATCGGCATTACCTAGTTCCGCTTTACTAAAATCTCGTATCCCCGCAGCGTAATTCTCTATGAGAGCAGCCACCGTATTGATGGGCTGTTGAGCATTTAATTCAGACATATAACAGCCTCACAGGTTGTCTCGTCAATTTGGTTATGTGCCATCACACAAATAATCATAAAACCGCCGATGCACAAAATTGAGACAGAACCAATATAAATTTGTCCAATGATAAACATAGTTCTTTGCAGAAATTTTCTATTTCCTCACAAGTTCCTCAAACTTTTCTCCTAGGTTCAAACATGGAGCTAGTGAAGTTGATCGCACTTGTTAAATTTACAGTTTCATAAAAATACTTCAGGAGGGCAAATTCATGCCATCCCTTAATTTATTAGCTGTTTTTAATCCATCCAACTACTGGCGAAAGAGCTACATCACCATATCTTGGCAAGCGATCGCCCAACAATTTCCAATTCCACCAGAGGAACTAGTATTAAGCGAACTGCGCGATCTTGCACATACACCAATCAGCTCTCAAGTAGACATAATTGACCCAGAAGATCCTTCCCGTGATACTCTCACTTTTTTTCTGGCAAATCCAATTCCACCGGGCTCCCCAGATGATGTCCTCGCCTCAGCTTTAATTCGATTAGAGCAAGGCAAGGCTATCCCAAAAAAACTGGGTGAACCATCTTTGGAAGTTATTTATGGAAGTGATGGACGGGAGCGCGGTGTCAGACTTGTCAATAATCGGTTGATTGTTTGGTTCAATTTAATACCTGCACCCGAAGATGACGAACGGAACTGGTTTTCTGGTTCAGCGACAAGTGTACAGCTTGACCACCAAGAAATTCTCGATCCTTTTTTAGCAGCAATGGGTGAATGGTTGGGACAAGATCCAGAAAAGCGTTGTATGCAGGTAAGTGAACTACAATTACCTGGGTCTTCCTATCCTAAATCGCCTTATTATCAAGTCTCTCTGTTCAATCATGCTTATCGGCTAGTTGCCCAATCTAGTGGCCCTGTGCGAGCTAGCATTACCATTGCCTCAGAACCCTTTGATTATATTGGTGCAGATCCAGTTACAGGTCATAACCGGCATTTAGTATGTGAACTTTATCGGGTCATTAGTTTGTACGCTGGTGCAGATTACCTTATTGAAGAACTATTTGTGAAAGGTAAACCCAAAAAATCAGCAGAAAGAATTGGCGATGCTCAAGAAGTTGTTAATATCCCCGTGGGACTGCATTACTTTGCCCATATAAATATGGGACAAACAGAGGATATTCAACAGGTATTCCCTGTACCCGATTGGTTTGCTGTCGGCTCTACTGCACCACCCTACGCTGCTTATGGCTTGGCGACAAATTTGCACATAGACGCGATCGCCCATCCCCATGAAGGCAATCCCAGTTGTTTCTCTTGGCAATTGTTACCTGGTCAGTCGGCAAAGTGTATGCATACCTTCATGCGTGGTCAACCAGAGGGTTTTGATGCGCGGGTAGGTCATCTTTGGTACGAGTTAATTCACCAGCCTCTAAGGGCAGAAATTTATCAGGATGCTGAGATTAAAACTTCTGATGGGTATGACAAATTAGTTACTGCTTGAGGCAATAGGCAATAGGCAACAGGGGGAGCAAGAAGAGGGGGGAAAAGGTTAAAGGGTAAAGGATGAAGAAACAAACCCTTTACCCCTTCCCCTTTCCC
>NZ_JAECZB010000029.1 GCF_016056295.1 Atlanticothrix silvestris CENA357 | reverse complement strand
TTTTAATGCACAGCGAGAATCAAGATTAGAGGATGTCTGAAAAGTCAGAAAGCTCACATAACGGTATCCTGTCAGTAGAAAAAGTACTTAAGTATGACAGCGTTACGAGAGCTATGAGTCCATCGTACCCAAGTAATCTGACTAGTGAGCAATGGGAACTATTATCAAGCCTGATTCCACAGCCAAAAACTGGAGGTCGCAAACAAAGTGTCGATATGCAGGCGATCGTTAACGCAATCATGTACATTTTGTGTGCAGGTTGTGCGTGGCAAATGCTCCCAAACGATTTTCCTAAATGGAAAACGGTGTATCATTACTTCCGACAATGGCGCATTGATAAGAGGCAGGGGGCAGGGGGAAAGGTACAAACCTTGATGCCACTTCACTCAAGTCGGGGAACCCGCCCACGAGACTGGCTCCCCCTTGTGGGTGGTTTTTCTCCCCTGCTAAGAGCTCCCTGCTCCCCTGCTTTTTTCACGGCGGCTATCGTGGTCAGGATTTTCTGCATTGGGTAATGGATGTCTACCGATGGATTTTGAGTATTGTTACCCGCCACGAAGAACAAAAAGGTTTTGTTGTACTTCCTAAACGTTGGTTAGTTGAGCGAACTTTTGGTTGGTTTAATTGGTGTCCGCGATTAAGTAAGGATTATGAAATCTTACCCGCAACAACAGAAACCTTTGTTTACATTGCGATGGTTCGTTTGATGCTCAAACCACTTGCGTGATTAAAATTACCTATTAAAAACTTTTCAGACATCCTCTCAGAATTAATGTGAATTCAGTAATTTCAAGTTTAGAAAAAGTTGTGAAATTACTGCTCTTCTACAGTCAAGTCAGTTTTAATTAACCTTTTTTGTAAAGCCACAACAACAGCTTGAGTGCGATCGCCTACTCCTAATTTATGCAAAATCGTATGAACATGCACCCTGACAGTTCCAGGTGTAATGTAGAGTGTCAGGGCAATTTCTTGATTAGTTTTTCCGGCTGCTAATAGCGACAAAATTTCTTGTTCGCGTTGGGTTAGGGGGTTGGAAGGTTTTGAGATATTTTCTGAGTTGGGTTCGTCAAGATCAGATGCAAAAGTAGAACGAATTTCTTTGGTTGCAGTTTCATCCCACCAGGATGCCCCAGCAGCAACAGAACGAAGTGCCAGCACTAATTTTTCTGCTGCCACTCCTTTTAGACAATAGCCTTGAGCGCCTGCTTCAATTAATCTTGCAATTAGAGACTTTTGGGAGTGGGAAGTCAAAACTAAAACTGGTAACTGAGGATTTTGCTGTTTAATTTGGCGACAGGCTTCTATTCCGCCAATTCCTGGCAATCCCACATCTAGTAACACCACATCGAAAGATTTTTGGTTAATTAACTCAATAGCTGTTTCTCCATCTTCGGCCTCAGCAATAATCTCTAAGCCAGTTTCTTGCTGCAATCGCACATGCAAACCTAAACGAAAAAGTTCATCATCTTCTACTAGGAGAATTTTGATTGGGGTAGATGGCATCTCACACAGTAACAGAAGATTGAGACGGGTAAACGGGAAGCTTGAAAGCAAACATCGCACCGATAGGTACTCTGTTCTCTGCCCAAATTATACCGCCGTGGGCTGCAATAATTTGCCGAGATAGATAAAGCCCTAATCCAGAACCTTTGGCTTGGCGATCGCTATGTCCCTGGTAAAATCGGTCGAATAAATGGGAGAACTGTTCGGGTACAATACCTGCACCCGTATCCAAAACTTTCACAACTTGATAAGAAACTTGCGGTTCTAATACTATTTCCACACGCTCACCGCGCCGAGAATGGTTGATAGCATTAACTAAAAGATTGGTAAAAACTCGTTGAAGTTGCAAAGCGTCACCCTGAACCCATAGCGATCGCCGCCAATCAGAGTCACCATAGTTAAGTGAAAGATAAACGCGGCGGCTAGCTGCTAACTCCGAGAGAGTGCTAGCAGCTTCTTCTGCCAAGATAGCCAAATCTACAGGTGCTGAGTTGAGTTTTAAGCCTTCTGTATCATTGCGATAGATATCCAACAAAGTTTCTAGCAGTTGTAGGGAAGTTTGATGGCTGCGCGTCATTGTGGCTAAAACTTTTTGTTGTGCCGATGAGACAGCACCAAATTTTTCTTGTTCAAAGGCTTTGAGAGTTTCAATTGCTCCCAGTAATGGAGTTTTGAGATCATGGGTAAGAGTAGAAGCAAAATCTTCACGTACTCTAGACAATTCTTCTTGAGCTTCTAGCTTGGCACGAGTCAGGGCGATCGCTTCTTCTGAACGGTGCAGGCGATCGCTCAAAACACCTGTGACAATCAAGGCGATCGCTGCGATCGCTCTACTGGCGATCGTCGCAACCTTCATGACTTCGCCTCCTGGCACTACAAGATTCAGCATGGTTAGGCACACAGCAAAGAAAGTGGCTTGAAAAGTGCCACGCCTCCCTAACCAGGAGTTTGCTAACAAAATCGGCCCTGTATAAAGATAGCCAAACACATATTCAGTAGGTGTAGAGTACTCCAGAATTAGTGCAACTACGAATAGACCTGCAATTAGCAAAAATTTCCCTAAAGGCGATTCTTTATGAAGTAATTTAACTTTGAAATCTCCCATTTAGGACATGATGGTTACTATATATTTTTTCCACTAAAAATTACTTTTATCTAAAATAGAGTATACCAGATTATTAACCAATCAATGAAGCGTTTACCTAAAAATAAACGTCCTAAACGCTTAATATATATTACTCAATAAACACCATAAATAAAAAATAAACGCTATTTTATACCTTTCTATTACTTGTTTTAGCTCATAAATTCGTTGATTATATTAATTAGTAATAACTAGAGAACATTGTTTCTATTGTTCTCTTAATCGCAAAAATGCGTTATGGCATTAAGTTTAATCAGTGTAAGAATTCTGAGCAACAGTTACCATTGTGGTAGAGCTTTAACTAGCTTATCGTTGCCAGAAAGTTGCATAGTTCTCGGCATTGTTAGAAATAATCAAGTTATCCAAGCAAGTGCTGAACCCATAATTTGGTATGGAGATTATATACTAGCTGTTGCTTTAAATTCAGCCTCAGTTCCCATGCTCAGTTTTGTCCTGAATAAAAAGCATCCAATTCACTATTCGCCTAAAGAGTGTTTCATCAAAAATTCGACAATATAAAAATGTATCAGGAGCTTTTTTAAATTTATGTTACAAGGATGGATACAAATTGCTTTGACATTACTGATAGTCATCGCAATTACTCCCTTACTGGGGAAATATATAGCTCGCATTTTCATGGGAGAAAAAACACTCCTTGATGCAGTAATAAATCCCTTAGACAAAGCTATTTATGCCTTTAGTGGTATACGTCCCCAAGAAGAAATGACAGGTTGGCAGTATGCCAAAGCTGTACTGTATAGCAATCTCGTCATGGGGATTTTAGTTTTTTTAATCCTGATGTTGCAAGGGTGGTTGCCGCTAAATCCCACAAACTTAGGTGCGCCAAGTTGGGATTTAGCGCTACATACTGCTATTTCCTTTGTCACTAACACTAATCAACAGCATTATTCTGGTGAAACAACTTATACCTATGCCAGTCAAACTTTCGCCCTTGGGTTCTTGATGTTTACTTCAGCGGCGACTGGTTTAGCAGTAGGAATTGCCTTTATTCGTGGTTTAACTGGTAGACCATTAGGCAACTTTTACAGCGATTTAATTAAGTCAATCACGCGAATTTTGTTACCCATATCTATAATTGGTGGCTTGTTATTGATTTTGGCAGGTGTACCCGAAACCTTAGCAGGCCCAGCTACAGCAACTACCTTAGAGGGTGCAACTCAAGTAATTGCCCGTGGTCCGGTTGCCCACTTTGAAATTATTAAAGAACTAGGAGAAAACGGTGGTGGCTTTTTTGGTATCAACTCAGCCCATCCTTACGAAAATCCCAATGGCTTTACAAATTTGTTAGAGACTTGCATCATGATTGCCATCCCCACATCGCTGATTTATACCTACGGCATATTTGCTAATAACCGTAAACAAGCATGGCTAGTGTTTTGGATGGTCTTTGTCATTTTTGTGTTTTTAGTAGGTGTTGCCGCAGTAGGCGAATTTCAAGGAAATCCCCTTGTTAACCCACTACTAGGAGAACAGCAACCCAACTTAGAAGGCAAAGAGGTACGATTTGGATGGGCGCAAACAGCACTTTGGGCAGTCATGACTACAGCAACTATGTGTGGTGCTGTTAATGGTATGCACGATTCCTTAATGCCTCCAGGTGGATTTGCCACTCTCTTTAATATGTTTTTGCAAATTATTTGGGGAGGTCAAGGAACTGGTACAGCTTACCTATTTATTTATCTTATTTTGGCGGTGTTCTTGACTGGGTTAATGGTGGGACGAACACCAGAATTTTTAGGACGCAAAATTGAGAAACCAGAAATTGTCCTAGCCAGCGTTGTCTTATTAGTTCACCCCTTTGCTATTCTCATTCCTTGGGCTATTACCTTTGGCTTTCCCGATACCCTTTCAGGTATTAGTAATCCAGGTTTTCATGGAGTTTCCCAGGTAGTTTACGAATACGCTTCCGCCGCCGCTAATAACGGTTCTGGCTTTGAAGGATTAAACGATAACACTCTGTGGTGGAATCTCAGCACGAGTGTCAGTATTTTGGCAGGACGTTATATCGCAATTATTGCACTGCTACTTTTGGCAGATAATATGTCCCGCAAGCAACCTGTTCCTATGACCGCTGGCACTCTCAGAACTGACACTAAGCTTTTCACGGGAGTTACAAGCGGAGTGATTTTAATTCTTGGCGCTCTTACCTTCCTTCCTGCACTTGTTTTAGGCCCCATAGCAGAGGCATTTCTGATTGCCAGAGGTGGATGAAGAGAGCAGGGGGAGCAGTGCATCGCTACGCTCAACAACCGGGACAGGGGAGGCAGGGGGAGAATTTTGGAAGTTGGTAAATCATCTCGCAACTATGCAACGCGAAATATTCTCTTGTTTGCGCCTGTGCCTAATTTTTTTAAATTAATTAATCACCAATGACACCATCTACAAAATTGCGACAAGAACGCAAACATAAACCCAAAGCCAAATCAGCCGGACTTTACAAACGCGCATTTCAGCAAGCATTTGTTAAGCTACATCCGCGTAACATGCTGAAAAATCCAGTGATGTTTGTAGTTTGGTTGGGTACGATCATCACAGCACTGGTTACAATTGCACCAAATTTATTTGGTGCAACACCTGGTGATAATCCCAGATTATTCAATGGTTTAATTACCCTGATTCTGTTCTTCACCATTGTCTTTGCCAACTTTGCTGAAGCTGTAGCTGAAGGACGAGGTAAAGCTCAAGCAGATGCCTTGCGATCGGCAAAATCTGATGCTAAAGCCAAAAAACTCCTTGCTGATGGTTCCATCCAAGAGGTTAGTTCTACAGCCTTACGTCGTGGCGACCAAATCAAGGTAATTGCTGGGGATGTTATTCCTGCTGATGGGGAGGTGATTAAAGGTGTTGCCTCTGTGGATGAATCTGCCATTACGGGAGAATCAGCACCAGTATTGAAAGAACCAGGGTCAGATATTGCTAGTTCCGTGACTGGAGGAACGCGTATCACCTCCGATGAACTGATAATCCGGGTCACTGCTGACCCTGGACAAGGCTTTATTGACCGCATGATTGGTTTAGTAGAAGGAGCTTCTCGCAGCAAAACACCTAATGAAATTGCCCTAACGGTTTTGTTGGCAGTTCTCACTCAAGTGTTTTTGGTTGTGATTGCCACTTTACCTACAGTGTCAGTCTACATTAACTCACCTATTAGTATTGCCGTACTCATAGCCTTACTTGTGGCACTGATTCCTACCACTATTGGCGGATTATTAAGTGCAATTGGGATTGCTGGAATGGATAGAGTCGCCCAGTTTAATGTAATTGCGACTTCCGGACGGGCGGTTGAAGCCTGCGGAGATATCAACACCCTGATATTGGATAAAACAGGTACGATTACCTTGGGAAACCGTTTGGCAGAGGAATTTATTCCCGTTAATGGTCATTCTATGGAGAAGGTAGCAAAGGTTGCTCTAGAATCAAGCATATTTGATGAAACTCCAGAAGGAAAATCCATCGTCAAACTGGCAGAAAAATTAGGGGCAAAATTAGATTTTGACCCCAAACAAGCAGAAGGCATCGAATTTTCTGCCAAAACGCGGATGAGTGGCACTGATTTAGCCAACGAGGTGCAAATTCGTAAAGGTGCAGTGGACGCGATTAAAGGATTTGTGCGCTCCCGAAATGGAAAATTAACCTCCGAACTTGATATCACCTTTGAACGAATTTCTCGATTAGGTGGTACTCCATTAGCACTTTGTAAAAATGATGAAATCTACGGTGTAATTTATCTCAAAGACATCATTAAACCGGGAATTAGAGAACGTTTTGACCAAATGCGGCGGATGGGAATTAAAACCATTATGCTGACCGGAGATAACCGTATTACTGCATCTGTGATTGCCGAAGAAGCAGGAGTTGATGACTTTATTGCCGAGGCTACACCTGAAGACAAAATTGAGGTGATTCGGACAGAACAAGCCCAAGGAAAACTCGTAGCTATGACTGGAGATGGTACTAATGATGCCCCAGCTTTAGCTCAAGCAAATGTAGGTGTAGCAATGAATACAGGCACTCAAGCGGCAAAGGAAGCTGCTAATATGGTAGACCTTGATTCTGACCCTACCAAGTTAATTGATATCGTCACTATTGGTAAACAATTACTGATTACCCGTGGCGCACTCACCACTTTTTCTGTTGCTAATGATATCGCCAAGTATTTTGCCATTCTTCCTGCAATATTTGCGGGCATTGGTGTTGGCACTCTCAATATTATGGGTTTGGCAAGTACCCAATCTGCGGTTTTATCAGCTTTGATTTATAACGCCTTAGTGATTCCAGCACTCATCCCCTTAGCACTGACTGGGGTTAAATTTCGACCATTAACCGCAGATCAACTTTTGCAACGCAATATTTTTATTTATGGACTTGGTGGCGTTTTGATTCCCTTCTTTGCCATCAAAATAATTGATGTTTTGATTGTGTCCATAGGTCTAGCTTAGTCCAAAAATCTGCATTGCAATTCACTATTTTAATTATGAAGAATGTATTTGACTTGATTGGTGAAAAACCAAATCGCATTCCCTTATCTCTATTCTTACTGCTTTGCTTGAATGTACTTCTAGCACCAGCAGTACAAGCCGCAACACCGTTCGCAATATCACGTTCTGCATCTTACGCTATTGCCCTTTTAGGACTTGTGACTCTGAGCGTGAGTATTTATTTATTTGTAGTCATTTTTCAACCGGAGAAATTCTAATGAGCCAACTCAATAAAGCTGTTCGTTCTACTTTAGCTTTATGGCTACTAACAGCCTTCCTCTATCCTTTATTCATGCTACTTTGTGGACAGATAGCATTTTCCTTTCAGGCTAACGGCAGCTTAATTACTAACAGTCAAGGTACAGTTGTAGGCTCTACCTTAATTGGTCAACCCTTTAACAGCGATCGCTATTTCTGGAGCCGTCCCAGCACTGTAGAATACAGTATAAGCCCAGAAGTTGCCACAACTGGTGTATCAGGAGCCAGCAACCTCGCACCCGGCAATCCTGAACTACTCAAACGTATTCAAGTAGAAGTAGCACGGCTGAAACAAGCCAACATACAACCAACTGCTGATTTAGTTTATACTTCTGGCTCCGGTTTAGATCCTCACATTAGCGTTGCAGCAGCCCAAGCACAGGTGCGGCGTATCGCCAGCGCCCGTAATCTGAATGCAGCCCAAATTCAAACTCTAGTATCTCAAAATATAGATGGCAGATTTATGGGAATTTTTGGTGAACCTGGAATCAATGTTTTGCAGCTAAATATGGCTTTGGATGCTTTACAGCCTGTCAGTTGACTTATTGAGGAAGTCAATAAATTATGTTTCACGCTATCAACTCCAGAGATATACCATCTCTGCGAGTGGCGATTACTCTCCAGGAAAATCAATATAATCAACCGCCTCAGTTGGCATCACCTGACCATAACATCAAATCTGTCACAAGCATTTTCTTGACCTTCTTGTTCATCGGCTTCATCTTAGGATGGCTGCTTCAACACAATAGGTATAAAAAACGACAAGCAATTTATATTTTCCGGAAAGCCAAAACTTTAGACACTATCCAAAAGTTAACGCCCCAAACCCAAAGCCAAATTGAAATTTTAGAAAGGATTTGGAACAAGCCTTAATATAAATTCGTGCCAAATTTCTTGACGTTTTATCAACTGTATTACAAATCATTTAAATCAATTATGAGACAACCAGAAACTATCTTTGTAATTCCCACTTGTCGCCTCAGAGATGTAGCCCAAACAATTGAAGAATATGACAAGAATTTTTGGGCAAATGGACACGCAACCAAAATTATAGTTTTTGATGATTCTAGTGTTAGCAATCACGAGAAGTATTATCCACTACTAGAACAAACTAAAACATTCAATGACATATTTTATGTTGGCCCTCGTGAAAAAGAGCAGTTTATAAGTTTTTTAAATGAAAGACTGCGCGATCGCAAACTGGAATCACTGGTCAAAAACTTATTTAGACCCAGCTACGGAGGGAATCGAAATTTCACATTAATGTACACTCTCGGACATTTAATGGTCAGTGCAGATGACGATATGCGACCAGATGCTCTGATAGAAACTAGTCGAGAATCTTTATCCGAAGATGAGATTTGTCGAGGTAGATTAATCAAACCGCATGAACAATGTTTCATTCATAAATCTTTTGACATACTCACTGCGTTTGAGGATGTTTTAGGGCAAGATATCAACCACATACCAAAAAATTTTGAAATAGGAGAATTAATAATTGATACAGCAATGGACTTAGAAACTAACACAACCAAAGGTTATTTTCACGAAAATTCCCTATTTTTACAAAAAGGGAAATTAGCAAATGAATGTGTTGTGAAAATTGCTCAAACCTTTCGCACAGGAACAAACGACATTGATACACTTGATTTTGTTCATATATACCTCAACAATGAGAACCAAATCAATCCAGATGATCTAAATAATTTTTATATCCTGACCAATTTTAGACCAGTAATCACCAACAAAAATTGGCGCATGGATTGTGGAGTAGCTGGATATGATAATCGGCTAGGTTTACCACCCTTTTTTCCGACTCGTCTCAGATTTGAGGATTACATTTATAGACTTTGGATACAACAAGAAGGCATTGTAGCAGCACACGTTGATGCTGTACAGAATCATACCAGAAATAACTATATGCGTAATCCTCTGGCTAGTGAGATATTTAATGAAGAAATATGTAACCTACTCAAAAGGAGAATTAAAGATAGTGTATATCATCTTGATGACATGGGGATTAAGTTTGATTATTATGGGGAAGTTACCTTGCAAGAATCTGAGGAAATTTTAGAAAAAATTAGCACTATTCATACCCAAATTATCAAAGCTTCAGAATCCACTAAAAATCAAGAACGCAAGTATTCATTGCAACTATTTTCTGATAATTTATCAAGAGTTTTTTATGGTTTTGAAGCTGATTTTTTTCAACAAAATGTTTCTAGAATTGTCGATGATGTAATTAGCCAGTTTCATGCTTCTTTAGAAATATGGCCAACTTTAGTAGAAATATGCTATCTCCAAAAGGATAAAAAGAACTTACCACAAATCTTGGTTAAAAATAAAAAACTTAAAGCTTGAATTTAACAAACATTTTGCATTCTTTGTAATTAGTACATAGGTTATGCTTATAGATAAAATATTTTGATTATGCCTAACCTATATAATCAGGTACTATCAATTTATTAGTAATTTAGCAAATATAATTTATGGAAAAATCCAATCAATTAGATAAAAATAATTTTCTTTACTCTTATAGCCGCTATTGTGGGCAAGTACAACCAAAGAATTTAGTGTTTAATGCCAACCTACAAGAATTTTCTCAAAAAATTGGTTATATTACAGCATTAGAAACATCTGGTAAGCTTTGTCCTCATGAAGCATACAAGCAAGTTGAACTACTCTGGCAAAATTTACAAAGTAGTTATCAGCAATTAGCAATCGACAGTGATTCATCAGCAATTATTTAATAGCTATTTTATATGGCTCTCCCAGTTTGGGTATGATAAATTAATACTTAAAAAACCTGAAAACATTTATATGATAAGCTTTGGTGCAGACAAAACAACAGATTTAATACAAATTAAATTTGATTGTATTGAATTCCTTGGCATATAAGAATTTAAGCTTGTATTAAGTATTAAATAGCAAGTCTAGGAGAGCCTTTTATATTTTTGTAACTTAGATATAAAAATTCTATCTTGCCATCTTAGTGTAATTTACGACTAATGCTCATAATTAACTATATTTTGATGATCTATTATCTGACTACACTTTTATGGATCATATCTAAGAATATAAAACTAGTTTGTTAAAAATACGACGTTACTTTCAGCAGTTAAAATGATTAGGTTTATATTGATTACAATAAGAAATACAAGCTTTTTTTTACTGGTTATTACCCGCTTTATTGCCAGAAAAAGTACTTTGATCTTTAGAACATTTTTACGTAAAATAAAAATCCAGAAAACCCAAAGTTCAAAACTTAAAATATGCCGCAATTTTTCTTGTAAAAAATGTATATTTTACAATGATAACCAGTATCTTCATTGTGCTGTACATCCTGATATTGTTTTAACAAAAGCAGCACATAATTGTGCTGATTATACTCTCGATAAACAATTCAAGCAGAAAAAATAATACTGACCAAAAATTTTGGCTATTAGATTAATCCTATAGATTAAGTTGGAAGCTTCTACTATTAATTAACCATTCTCATCAAGACTATTGAAAACTTACCCATATCTTGTTCATGATTCATTCTCATACCTCATCTCCCGATAGTTCTTATATTCGTCCTAACCGACGCGGGAAACATAAGATTTTTATTGGTATGGCTCCCGGTGTCGGCAAAACTTACAAAATGCTGGAAGAAGCACATCAACTCAAACAAGATGGAATTGATGTAGTTATCGGTATATTAGAAACTCATGGCCGTAAAGATACGGCAATGAAAGCTGTTGGAATAGAGGTAGTTTCCCAAAAAGCCTGCATCCATCAGAACGTTACTCTACAGGAAATGGACACAGACGCAATTCTGCAACGCTCTCCCCAACTGGTTCTAGTGGATGAACTTGCTCATACTAACGTTCCTGGTTCTCAACGAGAAAAGCGCTATCAGAATGTGGAAGCAATTTTGGCAGCTGGAATTGATGTTTATTCCACTGTCAATATTCAACATTTGGAAAGTTTAAACGACCTAGTGGCAAAAATTACAGGTGTGGTGGTGCGAGAGCGCATTCCTGATTATCTACTTGATGAAGCTGATGCTGTTGTTGTGATTGATGTTACTCCAGAAACTCTAGAAGAACGCTTACAAGAAGGGAAAATTTATGCTCCTGAAAAAATCGAACAATCTCTGAAAAACTTCTTTCAGCGTCGTAATCTCATTGCTTTAAGGGAACTAGCATTAAGAGAAGTAGCAGATACCGTTGAGGAAGAAGCAAACACTTCCAACTTAATAGGACAAAATTGCAATGTTCACGAACGAGTTTTAGTATGTGTATCTACTTATCCGGATTCAGTGCAATTGCTACGTCGAGGCGCACGCATAGCCAATTCTATGAATGCGCGACTGTATACTGTGTTTGTAGCGCGTTCCGAAAGTTTTCTTACTAAAGAAGAGAGTTTGCATATCGATACATGCGAGAAATTATGTCGAGATTTTGGTGGCGAATTTTTACATTTTAAGAGCCAAAGTATCGCCAAAAAAATTGCTCAAGTTGCAGTAGATTATCACATCACTCAAATTATTATTGGTGAAAGCCAGCAGTCTTTATGGAAAAGATGGCTCAAAGGTTCTTTCACACAAAGATTGATGGAGCTAATTAGACATCAAAAAATAGATTTACATATTATCGCTACTGAAAAATGATTTAATCTTCAGTGTTTTCTTGTATTGGTATAGTTGGTACAATTACAGGTTGTAGTTTTTCGGTTTTTAGTTGACTTTGAGCTTGATTACGAGCATCTATTGCTTGTTGATAATCAGGTTTATATTTAAGTGCTTGATCGTAAGAAGCGATCGCATCTTTATATCGTTCTAAATTTGATAAGGCATTACCGCGGCTATACCAACTTTCATAATGATTAGGCTTGTAACGAACCGCTTTATTATATGATGCGATCGCCTCTTCATATTTCTGTAAAATATATTGAGAGTTACCTAAGTTGTACCAAACTTGATAATTTTTTGGTTCAATTGCTGCCGCTTTTTTATAAGATTGTATAGCCTCGTCATAACGTTGGCTTTGATGTAGTGCCCAACCTCGACTATACCAAGCTTGATAATTTTTAGAGTCATCTTTAATTACTTGATTAAATGATTCTATTGCTTCTGGATAGCGGCGCAAAGTCATGAGAACATTACTTCTAGACAACCAAGCTGGCTCATAATTGGGATTATACTGCACCACTTGGTCATAAGCTTTAAAAGCATCTTCGTAGCGATTTAAATTTACTAGTGCATTACCTCGATTATACCAAGCTTGTTCGTAATCTGATTTAATATCAATTGCTTGATCATAAGCTGCGATCGCCTCTTCATATTGTTTGAGATTTTGTAGAGCTAGCCCTTTTTGATACCAAGCTTCATAATAATCTGGCTTCAGTTTTATCGCCTGTTCATAAGATTTTATGGCATTATCATACTGTTTTAAATTACTAAAGATTTCACCTTGAGCATTCCAAATTTCTGGATAATTATTTTGTAATTTTAAGGCTTTGTCAAAAGAGGCGATCGCTTCTGAATATCGCTGTAAATTTTGGAGAATAAAACCCCGTCCACTCCAAGCCTCTACATAGTTAGGCTGAATTTGAATTGCTTTATCGTAAGCTGCCAGTGCTGCTTTATATTGTTTTAGTTTAAATAAAGTTTTACCTTGACCATTCCATCCTTGAGCATAATCTGGTCTAATTTCAACTGCCTGTTCATAGGCCATTAGCGCATCTTTATAGCGTTGCAGTTCAAAAAGAGTATTGCCTTGTTTAGATAATTCTGTAGCGTTACTAGTATTAATACTATTAACAACAAATATCGATGCTACTCCACTGACACCAATTAAAAACAAGGATAATAATAACTTAATGAACAGTCCTTTTTTATGTTTACTGCTTTTTATTTGCTGAATTGGTAAGGCAGGAGGGCTAAAGGCTATAGTGCTAGATGTTAACTGTGTTAACTCCTTTAGATATTGCAATGCCACAGTAGCGGAAGCATAGCGTTGGCGGAAATCATAACACACCATTTTGTCTAGAAATTGGGCTAACTCTGGCGAAATTATAGTTTTATTTTGCCAAATAATTTCATTAGTTTCGGCATCTTTATCTAATTGTTCAGGAGATATTCCCGTGAGCGCTTGAATCGCAATTATCCCTACAGCATAGATATCACTACTAAATTTTGGTGTACCATGAGCCTGTTCTCCAGGAATATATCCGGGTGTGCCTATCGCAACAGTAGACTTAGTTTGACCGTCCGGAGTAACTACTTGAGTAGTGATTTGTTTAACGGCTCCAAAGTCAATTAAAATTAACTTGCCATCTTGCTGCCGTCTCAGTAAATTGTGCGGATTGACATCGCGGTGAATCACCTTTTGTTGGTGAACAAATTCTAAAATTTCTAAGATTTCTTGTAATAACAAAATCACGTGGTCTTGACTTAGCGTTTTTCCGGCTGCTAATTCTTTACTCAGGTCATGACCTTCGATGAGTTCTTGTACAAGATAAAATTCCGCATTTTCCTCAAAATAAGCTAAAAGTTGCGGGATGCGATCGTGAGTACCTAACTTATACAGTACTTGCGCTTCCGTATCAAATAAACGCCTAGCTGTTTCTAAAGTTACTGGGTCAGTCGCCTGAGGCTTAAGTTTCTTCACAACACACTGAGGTAAACCAGGCAAGTGAGTATCACAAGCGACAAAAGTTTCACCAAATCCTCCACCTCCCAAGTGGCTAATAATTTGGTATCTTCCAACAAGTATGTTTCCTAGCATCTCGGTTGCCTAGTTGAACGCGTTGTGTCTGATTCCAATCTTGCCACAGGTTAGCAGTGAGTGTGGGGAGTGAGGAGGCAGAGGGCAGGGAACAAGGAGAAAAAACACTACTAACAACTGACAACTGACAACTGACCACTAACAACTAACAATGATTCCTATTAGCGATCGCATTCGCAGCCGTAGTAAACCAATTATTAATTATTGGCTGATTGGCATTAATATTCCCATGTTTTTATGGGAACTAAAACTAGAATTTAGTGGGGAATTAGGCTATTTTGTCAATACTTGGGGAGTCATTCCAGCCCAAATAAGTGGGGCAATTACAAATGCACTATTATTTAATCCCGCAGCTTGGATAGTTGTGATTTGGCGTTCGGCTTCACTAATTTTAGGAATGTTTTTGCATGGCAGTTTTAGCCAAATTTTAGGAAATCTGCTTTTTTTGTGGGTTTTTGGTAAAACTGTAGAAAACATTCTGGGGCATGGACGCTATTTAGGATTTTATATAACGGCTGGGATTTTAACTGGGATAGCACAAATTTTAGCCGAGCCGAATTTGACATTACCATTAATTGGTGCAAATGGGGCGATCGCAGCTATTTTAGGAGCTTATATTATGAAGTTCCCGAAAGCCAAAATTGACACAATTTTACCTTTATTAATTGTGTATGTCCCTATTGAAGTTCCAGCCTTTGTTTATTTATTTTGGTGGTTTATGCAACAATTATTTTACGGTATTGGTAGTTTAAACATTCCCCCGTCTGGGGTGAATTCATCTAGTATGTTCTACTGGTCGCAGGTAGTAGGACTATTCATGGGTGGGGCTTTCATGCGACTTAAGAAATGAAAAAATACGAATTTCAGATCCCCGACTTCTTTAAGAAGTCGGGGATCTTGTTGTTCACTAAACTAAAAGCTTAGATCTATGGCGTTGCGTCTGGAGACATCGCTATGATGATAAATATCTGCCTTTAGGCTGAAACTCTTATGTACCTTGCGAGGGATTGAATTTTTTGAGGAAAAAATTCATACTCAATCAGATCTATGAGGTGCATACAATTCAAGTTGGTATTGTTTATTGTGAGTTGTTTTCCAGATGTCAGACGTTGATAAACCTAACTGTGAACTTGATGAATTAGCAGCTCTACGACAGCGTATTACTGACCTAGAACAATCAGAAATACAGTATCAACAAAAGCAAGCAGCACTGGAGCAACAACTAATAGACCTAGATGCAAAATTAGCAAACATAGATAAAAATCCTCAGATTCAAGTTGCTGGGCGTGCCATTGAATGGCATCTTGAGCAAGGCACATGTCAGGATGTAGAAATTGCTCTAAGGGAAAGTGAAGAACGGCTAAGGCTAGCACTAGATGCTGCCCAAATGGGCTTTTGGGACTGGAATATTATCACTAATAAATTGATCTGGTCGGAAATTCATCAACTACTATTTGGCTTGGTTCCAGGCAGTTTTGCTGGCAATTATGAAGCTTTTCTGAGTTGCATTCATCCAGAAGACAGCCAATCTGTCATGCAAGTTATCACCCATACATTAGAAGAAAAAACCGAGTACAGAGATGAATTTCGTGTTATTTGGCCAGATAAGAGTGTCCATTGGATTTTCGCTAAGGGAAAATTTCTCTATGATGAGCAAAACCAAGCAGTACGGATGATTGGGGTTTGTATGGATATTACTAGCCACAAACTCTCAGAAGATAGTAATCGCAAGCTGACAACTCAAGTTCAAGAACAAGCAAATATCTTAAATGCCATCCTTTCAGCATCTGTAGATCACATTTTTATCTTTGATCGCATCGGCCGCTATCAGTACGTCAGTTATGGTGGAGCTGCTGTATTAGGTTTCAAACCTGAAGATGTTATCGGCAAAACTGTCCAAGAATTGGATTTATCCGCCAACATTGTAGATAGAGTAGATAATCAACGCCAAACTGTCATGGCGACTGGCCAACCAATTAAGGATGAATGTGAGTACATATCAGCAGATGGGGTGCATTTCTATGAATATATCCTCACTCCTTTACGAAATTTAGGACAAATTGAGGGCGTGATCACTGTCTCACGCGATATTACAGGACATAAACGGGCTGAGCAGTCCTTACGCAACAGTGAAGCTCGATTTCGGCGCTTGTTTGAATCTAACCTTGTAGGGATAGCTTTTTGGAATGTAGATGGCTTCATCACTGATGCCAATGACGCTTACTTACAACTGGTGGGCTACACTCGTGATGAATTTACGGCCTTGGGTAAAATTGATTGGCGAGAATTAACTCCTGTTGAATATCAGCATTTAGACGATCGCGCGATTAAAGAGGCGCAAGCAACTGGAGTCTCTCGAATTTATGAAAAAGAGTATATCCACCGTAATGGTCAGCAAGTATCAGTTGTTTTAGGAGTTGCGCTACTGAATGACTCTCAAAAAAATGGAGTCGCTTGTGTACTAGATATTACCGAGCGCAAACATACCGAAAAAGAGCGCGATCGCTTATTCCAAGCAGAACGTGCAGCCCGTCAAGAGGCAGAAGCCGCTAACCGCATTAAAGATGAATTTTTGGCGGTTCTCTCCCATGAACTGCGAACCCCACTCAACCCTATTATGGGCTGGTCAAAGTTGCTACGATCTCGCAAATTTGATCCCGCCACTACTGACCGCGCCTTAGAAACTATTGAACGTAATGCCAAATTACAAACTCAATTAATTGAAGATTTATTAGATGTATCTCGCATCCTGCAAGGAAAATTGAGTCTAAATGTTTGTCCAGTAGGCCTAGCAATGGTAGTGGAAGGGTCACTAGAGACAGTGCGACTCGCAGCAGAAGCCAAATCAATTCAAATTCAGACCATACTTGATCCAGCATTAGGGCAAGTTATGGGCGATCCCAATCGCCTGCAACAAGTCGTTTGGAATTTGCTATCTAATGCAGTCAAATTTACACCACCTGGAGGACGGGTAGAAATTAAACTGGCTGAGGTTGATTTCCAAGCTCAAATTCAGGTCAGTGATACAGGTAAGGGAATTACGGCGGCATTTTTGCCTTATGTATTCGATTATTTCCGTCAGGCTGATGGTACAACTACTCGTAAATTTGGTGGGCTAGGATTAGGATTGGCGATCGTCCGTCAAGTTGTAGAACTACATGGGGGAACAGTGAAAGCCCAAAGCCCAGGAGAAGGATTAGGTGCTACTTTCACCGTTAGGTTGCCACTTTTAGTCAGAAGTGAACAAATTAAAAATGAGGATAATAAACCCTTGCCTACACCTCATCCTCTGCTTTTGAAACACACTAAAATTCTGGTAGTAGATGATGAACCAGATATCCGAGACTTAGTATCTTTTATTTTGCAAGAGTATGGTGTAGAAGTAAATACCGTAACATCAGCTAAAGAAGCACTAGAATATTTGTCGCAATCGCTACCAGACATTTTGATTAGTGATATTGGGATGCCAGAAGTAGACGGTTATATGCTCATGCGTCAAGTGAGACAACGATCGCCCCAACAGGGAGGCAATCTACCAGCGATCGCCCTGACAGCTTATGCTGGAGAAATTAATCAACAGCAAGCGCTAGCAGCAGGATTTCAACTGCATGTATCCAAACCTGTAGACCCAGAAGTATTGATTAAAGCGATCGCTAGTTTGATTAATAAAGATTAATGGAATTAGGGGCTAGGGGCTAGGGTAATTTTTCAAAATTTGCCTGACAGACTGCAATATTCAGGTTAAATGTTCAACAGATATACACTGTGCAAGAATTGTCAGGTATCATAGCTATTCCCTATTCCCTACTAGATATTTGTGACACAAGAAAATCCAAAACCCTCTCGTTCGTTCGCTGGTATTGCTGGCATTGTTGCCGCAGCCACATTAATTAGTAAAGTATTTGGTTTGGTAAGGCAGCAAGCGATCGCAGCTGCTTTTGGTGTCGGTGCTGCTGCTACTGCTTATAGTTATGCCTATATTATTCCTGGTTTTTTATTAATCTTATTGGGTGGTGTAAATGGGCCATTACACAGTGCGATCGTTAGCGTTTTAGCCAAGCGCAAGCAACAAGAATCTGCTCCCTTAGTAGAAACGGTGACAACACTAGTAGGTGCATTGCTATTAGTGGTGACATTTGCTCAGATTTTCTTTGCAGATGCGATCGTTGATATTGTCGGTTATGGTTTAGAACCAACAACCAGGGCGATCGCTATTCAACAGCTGCGAATTATGGCACCAATGGCTTTATTTGCCGGATTAATTGGCATTGGCTTTGGCACTCTCAATGCAGCTAATCAATATTGGTTACTTTCTATTAGTCCCTTATTATCCAGTATTACCGTTGTTGCAGGTATTGCTATTTTAACTGGACAACTAGGTAAAGATATTATCAAACCAGAATACGCTTTCATCGGTGGCATGGTGTTAGCTTGGGGAACTTTAGCAGGAGCAATTCTCCAATGGTTGGTGCAGCTAATTGTCCAGTGGCGCTTAGGACTTGGTACATTACGGCTACGATTTAATTTTAAATCTCCCGCAGTTCAAGAAGTAATTAGAATCATGACTCCGGCCACAATTTCTTCGGGGATGATGCCAATTAACGTCGCTACAGACCTCTACTTTGCTAGTCCAATTCCTGGCGCTGCTGCTGGTTTTAACTATGCCAATCTGTTAGTGCAGACTCCTTTAGGGATAATTTCTAATATTATTTTGCTGCCCCTATTACCGATGTTTGCCAAACTTTCTGAGCCAGAAAATTGGCCAGACTTAAAATTACGCATTCGCCAAGGATTACTCCTCACTGCTGTCACCATGCTACCTTTAGGGGCGCTGATGGTTGCTTTATCTGTACCAATTGTCCAGGTAGTGTATGAGCGTGGTGCTTTTAAGCAAGAAGCTACACAATTAGTATCTTCGTTGTTAATTGCTTACGGTATTGGCATGTTTGCCTACTTAGGGCGTGATGTCTTGGTGCGGGTATTTTATGCTTTAGGCGATGGACAAACACCTTTTCGTATTAGTACTTTTAACATTTTCCTCAACGTCGTATTAGATTGGTTTTTTGTGCAACCTTTTGGCGCTCCTGGTTTGGTGTTAGCAACGGTAGGTGTTAATTGTAGTTCAATGTTAATGCTGTTATGGTTACTTGATCGCAAACTCAATGGCTTACCTTGGCGTGAGTGGAGTGTACCGATTTTAGGTTTGATGGCTGGTAGCGTTGTCGCTGGGGTAGCTAGCTTTGCTACTTTGGTTGGTTGTCAGCAGTTGCTAGGTACAAAAGGTTTACTAATTCAACTTTTGCAATTGTGCGTATCTGGTTTAGTAGGAATTTTAGTATTTGCTGCGATCGTTGCACTGATGAAAATACCAGAGGTGAATATTTTTGTGAGTCGTATGCGCCAGCGTTTACTTAAAAAATAACTTTCACAAAATAGTCTTATCAGACGCGATAAGTCGCATCTCTACATGAGGCTTTTTTGCTTAACTGAATGGTATTGGTTCATAAGTGCATATAAGCTCTGCTTTTTGTTGTCAGACATCGCTAATTTTCAGTTTCATTGAGATGTGCTTGTAGCCAATTTAGCAAATCACTCATTGCTGCAAAATCTAATAGAGCTTCGCCAAGTGCTTCTAAGTCTTCCCGTGAAAGAGCCTGTACTTGCTTTGTAACCTCTTGCGGCAGCTCTCCTACTCGTCTTTGTAGTTGCCGTAGAACTAGTTCCTGCTGTCCGCGTTCGTAGCCTATGCGCTCGCCTGTAGTAATATAGCTCATTGTACGCTCCTGCTCCAACTCCTTAAAATCTTGCCAAAACTCTGCTTCTAATGCTTTTGGTAAAATCATAACCCAATCAACGAAGCGGTAAAGGTTACGAATATCTTTTTCTAACAAACCTAATTCGTACAATCGGCGAATTAAGCTAAATTTCCAAGTTTTGCGTTCTCCTGGCTTTTTAATAGTCTGCTGTGTTTTTAAATGTGCCATCACAACCGTAGCAAAAGGATTGTCGCTTTCCTCTAATTCTGTCCAACGGTTTTGATAATCCAACAGTTTGACAGTTCCAAATTCAAAATGAAGTTTGGTATCGGGATAATTATAACTGTATTGATTTGGTCGCCATGTCAGGTGTGTATCGCACAAAATCGCTAAACTAATGGCTGGTTTCGCAAATCTGTCAAAAATCCGCAGGTTGTAAGAAAACATTCTCTCTGCAAAAATTTCTTCCGGTTTAGCCTGAATTTCAACATGAATTAATAGCCAAATTTCTTGTCCTTGAATTTGCCAAACTTTAACCAATTTATCTGCATATCTTCTTCCTTGTTCAGCATCGCGGGCTATTTGTTGAAATTCTTTATCGAGAAATTCATGGGGACGTTCCCAATTTATGAGTGCAGCAGTTTGAGGAAAGAAAAACTGCATGGCTTGAGGAAAGTAAGCTTCTAAGATTTCTTTCCACGGTGAATCATTATCGACTCTTTCGTACTCATCGATCATGAATTAGGTTGGTAGATGGTTTAATTTACAGTTTCGAGATTGCTAAAAAATTCAATTAAATTACCATCAGGATCTCGGAAATGTACTGTTCTTAATCCCCATGCTGGACGATTTTGAGGTTGAGTCACAATTGTCACATTATTTTCTTTAAGGTATTGATACAGTTCATCCACGTTATCCACTGCAAAAACTAAGGCTACTTTGTTATGACATTCGATAGCTGAAGGTTGATAAGCACTGGGAACTGCTTCAGCCATTAACTCTTTTCTAAACAAAGCTAACTTGATATTTTCTCCGGTGTGCAACTCGGCGTACCAGCTATTTTCGTCGCCCCAATCAATACCAAATCCCAGCACATCGCGGTAAAACAGAAAACAATCTTTGAAGTTGGAGACTAGCAACCTGATGTGTGTTAACTGAAGTATCATATCTCTTACGTAATTCTACTAACTATGGATTCTTGGCTCTGAATACAAATTTACCAGCAACTCACTTTCGACTATAGCCAGTTCGTCGAGTCGTTGCATTACAACTTCTCTGTCAAAGTAAGTATCTGCTAAAACCCAGTATGTACCAAAGTGACGCGCTTCTGATGCCATCAAACCCCGATAAAATTTGGCTAATTCTGCCTCAGGACAATGTGTAGCTAATAATCCTAAGCGTTCGTGACTACGAGCTTCAATTAAACCAGTAACTAGTAAAGAATCTAAAAAGCGATTGGGTTCTTGAGGACGCACAGCAGCTCTTAAACCAGCGCCGTAGGGAGGTGGTGGTAAAGGTGCAAGGGGTATATTTCGGCGTTCTAGCCACTGATTAACTAGTTCAAAGTGTTCTAGTTCTTCGCGGGCGATCGCAGTTAACTCCCGAACCATCTTAGTATTGGAAGGATAACGAAACATCAAATTTAACGCCACACCTGCGGCTTTGCGTTCGCAGTGAGAATGGTCAAGTAAGATGATATCTAAATTTGCGATCGCCTGTTTTACCCAAGCATCGCTAGTGGGTTGTTTCAGGGCGTTGATGGTGGGTAATGCAGAAGTAAGCACAGGGTGACAAAACTCCAGAAATTTTAGTAATGCTAAATATCCCAGCAAATTGATTTTAATGGCAGATGAGGCGATCGGCTATGTTATGACAAAATTACTAAACCACTAGTACGAATAGAAACTTTATAGAGTCCAGATCACTTCCTCTATCTTCCCACTCTCTATATTTTCATTAGAAACACTTAAATAACTCTTGTGAAAAATATTGATTAATTAAAATACCTCTGCTACCTTAAGTGTATTTGCGTAATACATAGCAAATTTGGCATATCATAAATTAGTTATCCTTAAATTATGAATGGCTATCCATATCCAGACTTCAGCGAACACGGCTATCAAATTTTGCAAGAGTTGGGACGTAATCGTGAAGGAGGAAGGATTACTTGGCTAGCATCAAATATTGATCACAAGGAAGTAGTATTAAAGCAGTTTTGCTTTGCTCAAGCTGGTTCAAGTTGGTCTGGTTTTCAGGCTCATCAAAGGGAAATTGATGTATTAAAAGGACTAGAGCATCTTGGTATTCCCCGTTACTTGACTTCCTTTGCTACATTTGATGGCTTTTGTTTGGTGCAAGAATATATCAACGCTCCATCTCTCGCACAAACCCCTAATTTTGCACCAGAAGAAATTAAACAAATTGCTGTCAACGCCTTAGAAATTCTTGTATATCTGCAAAGTCTTAATCCTGCTGTAATTCATCGGGATATCAAACCAGAAAATATTTTGGTAGATGAGCAACTCCAGGTTTATATAATTGACTTTGGTTTTGCTCGGATTGGGAGCCAGGAAGTTGCGGGGAGTAGTGTATTTAGAGGTACTCCTGGTTTTATTCCACCAGAGCAAATGTTTAAACCAACAGCCGCTACAGACTTATACAGTTTGGGTATAACTTTGATTTGTTTACTGACAGGAATCAAATCAACAAAAATAGATCAATTTTAAGATCAAGATGATCCATATTTAATTAAGTTTCGTCATCTGTTACCTCACTTGAGTCTACGGTTTCTAGATTGGTTGGAAAAGATGATACAACCGTTACAAAAAAACCGTTTTGCCAATGCTAGAGCAGCTTTAGCAACACTTAAGCCACTTGATGTCATCCGTGTAGCAGGAGTTGATTTCAGTGAAACAGTGCTGGAGTTTAAAGCGAACCGATTGGGAGAAAAGCAAACCCAAAGCATCACAGTTGAAAACCCAATATCAGATACTTTATTACAAGGTAGATGGGAAGTTGCACCTCATCTTCAAGATCCGCCCCATGTACCAAATAATCATGCTTGGATTGGGGTAACGCCTGCTAAGTTTACTGGAAATCGTACTGTGTGCTTGGTTCATATAGATACGAGCAAATTAATGGCAGATAAGCAGTATAAACGTCAACTGATACTACATAGTAATGCTTATCCAGCAACTCACACTTTAACGGTGAAGGTACACACGGCTGCTTTACCGATTCAAAAAAAGCGAAAGATACCCTATGGTGCTTTAATCAGGCTATTTTTAATGGCTATGGTGGTAGCTGTAGCTATGACTTGGTTTATTACTTATGGTGCAAGTTTGTTGTTACAAGCTTTTGGATACGAGTGGATTCTATCTGTTAGTATTGTCTTGCTTGTATGTGGGTCTGGGATGGGTTATTGGACACTAAAAAGAACAGGCTCTGTGGGCCATGCTGTGAGTTTGTCCGTGAGTTTGGCTGTGGGTTTGGCTGTGCTTCTGGCTGTGAGTGGGACTGTGAGTGGGGCTGTGAGTAGGGCTGTGGGTTTGGCTGTGCTTCTGGCTGTGGGTTGGCCTGTGAGTGGGGCTGTGCTTTGGCTTATGAATTGGGTTATAAATTTGGCTAAAGACTCATTTACAACTGTACTAATATTACTAATATTAGGATTTGGGGCTAGTGTAGGAACTGGAATAATAGCGGGTTTTCTCAATCCATTGATTTTGTTAACACTAACCGGAACCAGCTTACCTGCACTTTCCATGTTGCTTTATTCGCCTCTAAAACGACGCAAGTTAATTGCTAAATACCGCCAGTCTCAAGAATCCTTAATTAAGCCGTAATGAAACAGATCCCCGACTTCTCAAAGAAGTCGGGGATCTAGTCTTGTTTGTGAGGAAACTGGCTTAAAACATCTGAGCTAAAATAAACGCATAAATAATAGATGCCGTATTGATTCTATGACCATTGCTAAAGAGTTAGATATTCAAGAAAGTATCTGCCAAGATGTTATATTTCCCCCTGGTGACTTATATAGTGACGAACCTCCCTTGGAAACAGAAATACATTTAGAGCAGATTATGCTCTTACTCAAATGCTTAAAATGGTTGTGGCGAGATAGAAATGATTTCTATGCGATAGGAAACTTGACGATTTACTATAGTCCGCGCCAACTCAAATCAGAATACTTCCGTGGTCCAGACTTTTTTGTAGTGTTAGGAACTCAACGCAAAACTCGTAAAAGCTGGGTAGTCTGGGAAGAAGACGGCAAATATCCTCATGTAATTGTAGAAATTCTCTCCCAATCAACAGCAAATACAGACAGAAATTTAAAGAAAAAAATTTATCAAGAGACTTTCCGCACCCCAGATTATTTTTGGTTTGACCCTTTTACACAAGAGTTTGCAGGATTTCATTTAGTAGATGGAGAATATCAACCTCTACAAGCAAATGAGCAAGGAAATTTGTGGAGTCATCAGTTAGGGTTACATCTAGGAATTTATGATGGACTATTGCGATTTTTTACAGCAGATGGACAATTAGTACCGACACCTGAAGAAACGGCAGAACGTTTAGCAGCAAAACTGCGAGAGTTAAATATCGACCCAGATACAATTTAAGCTAGGCGATCGCTAAAATTAAATTTAGTTAATTCCAAGAATTTAAATATAATTTATCCAAAAAGATTTGAGCCAAACTTAATCGATACCTATCACAGCCGAGAAACGCTAAAATCAAGTCAGCCTTTGTATTATCGCGGTTGTGTCCCACATCACACAGAGTGCGGTTCACTGCATAAATCCTGATTGTCAACGTCCTTATCCTCAACCTTGGGGAAACAAGTTTTGCAACAGCTGTGGCGCGGTGTTACAGTTGCTAGATCGCTATGTTCCAATCCAGCCTTTGGGTTCGGGAGGATTTGCCCAAATTTACACAGTTTGGGATCAAAAAATCCAGACAGAGAAAGTGCTGAAAGTTTTGGTGGACAATTCACCAAAGGCGTTAGAATTATTCACCCAAGAGGCAGCAGTCTTAATTAATTTGCGGCATCCTGGTGTCCCTAGAGTTGATGCTGATGGGTATTTTCAAGTCAATTTAATCAGTCCAAAACCGCGCCAACTACCTTGTTTGGTGATGGAAAAAATTAATGGGCAGACTCTTCAGGAGATATTAGAAAATTATCCTCAAGGCTGTCCAGAGGAATTGGTATTAAGCTGGTTCACTCAGGCGGCCAAGATTCTACAGGAACTACACAAACGTCAGATTATTCACCGCGACATTAAACCTTCAAATTTGATGCTGCGGAATCCTTCACCTACTGCACCTCCTTTAAACCAAGGGGGAAGTGGTTGGGAACAACTAGTACTAATTGATTTTGGTGGAGCAAAACAATTTAACACAGCAATGCTGCGTCGAGAATCTAGTTCAACTCGGTTATTTTCTTCTGGCTACAGTCCACCAGAACAGGTAACTGGGGGAAATGTAGGGCCTGCGGTTGATTTTTATGCCCTTGGCCGGACGATGATTGAATTACTCACAGGTAAATATCCGCCAAATTTAGAAGATCCCCAGAGTGGAAAATTGCGCTGGCGTACTAGGGTAAATGTGAATCGGGATTTGGCAGATTTATTAGATGAAATGGTGCAGCAAGATGTAAAGTCTCGTCCAGCAAATGCAGCTATTATTCAAAAACGCTTAGCGAAAATTAACAAAGGCTCATCACAGCCAGGGTTATTTTCTCAAATTCAGGACTCTGTTCGGCAAGTTTTAACCCAAACTTCTAGCCAATTTACACTATTAACCCAAACTGTTGATCAAGTTTTAGCAGGTTTGAGCCAAGCTGTAAGTACAACAGTTTTTTTGATAGCTAAAGCGATTCTGAAAGTATTACAAGCTTGTCTAGCGACAATTTGGGCAATGCTACTAACTGGTATTGGGGCTGCTATAGGTGCGATCGCTGGCTTGATTTTGGGGCGTAACACAATTTTAGGCGATCTAGTTGCCGAATATATTTTTCAGCAGATACCTGAATTAGTTCCTAATGCCCAAACTGCTGTAGGCACACAAATTATTATGTTTGCCGCCGCAGGTTTGGGTACAGCATGGGGACTAACAATATCTGGGTGTTTTGGTCAAAGGCGGCGATTTTTGATAGCTTCACTCATGGGCTTGATTAGCTATGGATTCGGCTGGTTATTTTTGCAATTAATCATGTCAGCAGAGAGCAGTGGTGGTGTGGTGGGAGTTATTTTAGTTGCTGTTTTCTTATTTACCCTAAGTTTAGGTTTTCGCAGCCACCACATTGTTTATGCTGTAGTCGCTGCCATTGGTACTGCCAGCATTTTTGCAGGTTTGATCATTTTAGGGTTTCCAACCACTAGCTGGCAATTTTCCAATCAGACTCTCTCTTCAGGATTACTCATGCCTATTGCTTTTTTCAGTTTTGTGGGCGTTTTAATGAGCTTTTGGTTAGGGGTAAGTTATTACCTGATTGTGCCCGGACTACGATTTTTAGGATGGCGTTGATCATACACCCTAAAACAAGATCCCCCCAGCCGCTTTGTTTATCCAGCTAGGGGGATCATATATTTGGTAGTCTATAATTGGTTCGGTATAGTTGCTTACGAATCGATTCTAAAGCCTAGATTGAGCTTTGGGTAGTCTAATAACTAGAATTTATAGTATTTTTATAGCTGCTTCACCACCACTTCATCCCGGTGATTTACTGAGAAACTTGTTTATGTTAAGTATGATACTGAGGAGACGCGTAATTCCTCATCCATAACAATATCCGTAAAAAATATGAAATTCAAGATTGTGGCTACCGCTGCCCTTTTAGCTTGTTTTGGGTTGACAGACCAAGCTTTTGCGTTTAACCCCCAGGACGTGGAGCAATTGAAGTTAACTAGTGACTGTCCTCGGTGTGATTTGAGTGGTGCTGATCTCACTCAGTTAAATTTGAGTGGAGCAAATTTGCGCGGGGCTAATTTGAATAGAGCAATCTTATCTCAAGTAAATCTTACAAATGCAGATCTTACGAGTGCAACTCTAGAAGGCGCGTTGCTAAATTTTGCTAATTTAACTGGTGCTTCCTTAACGGGTACTAATTTAAAATCAGCTTCCCTAGAAAATGCCGATCTGTCTTTTGCTGGTTTTATCAGTGCTAATTTAGAAGCAGCTAACTTAAAAGATGCTAGAGTACAGTTCACTAATTTCCGGGGAGCCAATTTTCGACTGACAACTCTAACTAATGGTGTAGTTACTTCTGACAAGCCTTATGACTGGTCTTCAGAGCGCGTAACTCTACGAGAGTGTAACAAGTTCAAAACCGAAAATGTCAAAGGTACAACTTGCTACACTAAATAAACAATCTTGAGTAAAGGGTAAAGGTTAAAGGGATGAATTCGGTCGCCAAGTCACTTGCTCCCTTTCCTGTTCCCTTAGAACAAAAGCATTTTGTTCATTAACACTTCTTTATCATGGGAACAAAGCCTGTAAACTGAAATTGAGCAATGCTAACCCGTATTAAAGACTTAGCCACAAAATTAGCACCCCGGTTAATTGAGATTCGTCGCCACATCCACTCTCATCCAGAACTTAGCGGTCAAGAGTATCAAACAGCGGCCTTCGTTGCTGGTGTATTATCTTCCAGTGGTCTCCATGTACAAGAAGGAATTGGCAAAACTGGTGTCATCGGAGAGCTGCAAAGTACTGGCAAAGATGACCGCTTATTGGCAATTCGTACCGATATGGATGCTTTACCCATTCAAGAACGTACTGGTTTGGAATATGCCTCTCGTACAGAAGGCGTGATGCACGCTTGTGGTCACGATATTCACACCACTGTCGGGTTAGGAACAGCAATGGTGCTATCTCAGGTCGCTGAGGAGTTGGGTGGTAAGGTGCGGTTTTTATTTCAGCCAGCAGAAGAAATTGCCCAAGGAGCCAGCTGGATGGTAAAAGATGGGGCAATGGAAAAAGTCTCCGCTGTCTTAGGGATTCATGTTTTCCCTTCCATCCCCGCAGGTTCTATTGGCGTGCGTTATGGGGCATTGACAGCAGCTGCCGATGATTTAGAGATTATTATTATTGGAGAATCAGGGCATGGAGCGCGTCCCCATGAGGCGATTGATGCAATTTGGATTGCCTCACAAGTTATTACAGCACTGCAACAAGCGATTAGCCGGACACAGAACCCTTTACGTCCTGTAGTATTAACCATAGGCAAAATTACTGGTGGTCGAGCGCCAAATGTAATTGCTGATCAAGTGCAGCTGTTAGGGACAGTGCGATCGCTCCACCCTGAAACCCGCGCTCAGCTCCCAAACTGGATTGAAAATATTGTCGCTAATGTTTGCCATGCATACGGAGCGCGTTATCAAGTCAATTATCGTCAGGGCGTGCCTAGCGTGCAAAATGATTATACCCTAACGCAATTATTGCAATCATCTGCCGAAGAAGCTTGGAGTAGCGATCGCGTCCAAGTTCTACCCGAACCTTCTCTTGGCGCTGAAGATTTTTCTATTTATTTGGAACATGCCCCAGGCTCGATGTTTCGTTTGGGTGTAGGCTACAAAGATAGAATTATTAATCACCCATTACATCATCCCGAATTTGAAGTTGATGAATCTGCGATTATCACTGGGGTTGTAACTATGGCATATACGGCTTATAAATTTTGGCAACAGCCCGAAACCCCAGAAATATAAGGATTTTTATTGAAAATCATAAGTAGCAAAGCCCACGTTGCAACTTAAAAATCAGGACACTCGGAATCTACCACGTTGGGGTGACAGTAGTGTTTTAAAACCGTGCTGACTTCATCCCCAATCCACAAAGCTACGCGGTCTGGTGTGTGACCATTGGCGATCGCCCAGGTGGCGAATGTGTGGCGAGTCGAGTAGGGCTTGAGGTAATGCAGCTGGCCCAAAGATTCCAATTCACGTACTACCCCAGGATAAAAATATTTGCGATCGCCGCTGCGGCTTGATACCCCATTCCAGAAATTCTGCATAATATCGGAATTGACCCGCTTACCTTCCTTGGAGCGAAAAATTAATTCGCTAGGATTGTACGTTCCTGGGGCGGGCCGCATGGCAATCAACATCTGTTGTAGTCTTGACCCTTCTACAGTGGGGAATATCCGACGTTTACCGTTTTTAGTGCCTTTTTTGTAATCTAAAAAATTGCACGACTTGTTAATCACGATTCTGGTGGAGTTTTGCTGCACATCTCCCCAGGTCAGCGCGAAGGCCTCTCCCAGTCGCGCTCCAGTCCAGAACAAGAACTTAACTAAATTGGCATAATGGGCGTGTACCCGGTGCTGCTCAAAAGCCTTGATGATGACATCGCGCTGCTCTAAGGTGTAGGCGCGAAAGTCTTCATCCTGAGATGTTCTCTTAGGTTTTTTAATTTTGAGTTTTTCAAAGGGGTTTTGAGTAATCAGCCCAGAATTGATTGCCCAGTTGCAACATTCAGAAAAGCCCACCAGTAATTCCCAGGCCATGCCGTGGGTTGTGTTTTTTAGGAGCCAATCACGAATTTCTGGCGCTCTACTCAAAGACTGGGTAGGTAGTTTGTTGATGTACCTGGCAGTGCTTTGATAGCGAGTGGCAATGGTCGTAGGTTCCAGGAGTGATTTTTTAAACTCAGTGAATCGCTGCCACAAGTCACCCAGTTCATGGCTGTATGATGCAGCGCTGCGCGGGTGAATAATGCTATTCCTCGTTGGCTGGAATCGGTAACTAGTAAGCGTCGCGTCAAAACGCTCCAAGGTGATATCAGTGGCGATCATGTCGCGCTTAATTCTCACCAATTCCCTGTTCCTGGGAGTGTCGGTCAGTCCCGTGCCCAAAAAAAATTGCTTATCAAGCCCGTTGACCCAAAAGCGAATCACCAGTCTGTTGTTCCGTTTATCAACGCTGATCCATTTGTCCTCACTCATTGCTATTCGTGGGGATAATTGTGATCAAAGTCTTCAGTTAGGCTATTGATGTCACAACGCCCTTTTTCTGTGGGATAGCCTGAGACTGCAAATTTTAATATGTCTTCCCCTGATTGCAATTTTTGCAAACAGTCATCACAGACCACGGCGATCGCGCCGTCATAGGGCAAATTGCAAACAACACAACCCCAGCCTGTATTCGGGACGGGTGTTTTTTTGGGGAGTGTGACTATGTTTTGCACCGATTCACTAGCACAGCCGCAGCCGCAGCACTTACCCAGATCTAAAGGTCGCTCATCATAATCTGGATCATCTTCATCCAAAGCCCAGATATTGCCGCAGTTATCGCATTCCCAGAAACCGTAGGTTTGGAGGTAGTTTATACGGTTTGATCCGCAGTGTGGGCATTCCATTTCAGTCATTTTTTTTGTGGAAGTTTACTGTGTAGTCTCCATCAGGCTGCATTACATAGTGAACCTGGAAATTTTCTGTGTTAGCGGCTTGCAAACATTCGCTTAGTTCAGATGCTGAAGCATTTGGGTAAATAATCGGTTCATCCTTGCTTACTAGTTCCACTTCTAATTCACCATTGTCTTCATTTCTAGAAAATCTAAGTCCCATGTATTCCTCCTAGTCCCATTCGCTTTGTCTGCCGTGTTGTAGAATTTGTTGCAGCCGCAGTTTACCCTCATCCCAGCGACGGCCTCCCAGCTTCAAAACCTCCTCGATGACGTAAGTCTCACCTTTAACTTCCAGCAGTGACTTCACTGCTAAATAAAAGGCTTTATTGTCGGAAGTGGAAGTTGGAAGTACACCTGCATGATCTGCACTTGGCTCTTTATATAAGTGTTCTAAGCTGGTTTTTAATTCCTGCTCGACTTCCGGCGGGTAAGTTGGCGCAGCGCCATAGAGTTCATATAGTTCTTGTTCTTGTTGTTGGGTGTGCAATGCAATTTCGACGTGTTCCAATTCCTGCTCCATTGCCCTCAGCGCTGCGCGTCGTGCATCTTGAATCATCAACCGGCGAGATTCCTGCACGAGTTGAACTGATGCGACTAAGGCCAACCCATACCCTATGCTTTTGGCAACTTTAGGGACTGGCGACAGTGCCACTAGCCAAAATGCTGCGGCACTAGCTAGCAAACAGTTGGTTTTTAACCACCTATCAGCCATGTCAACAGACCCCCCAGAAGAATTGCAGCGGCGATCGCTATCAACAAAGCGTAATAGTCCGGTTCAGCTAGCTTGAGGAATTGCCGGGACGCATCATCGGTTACGAGCGCTAAACCGAGCGCCGCGGCGGCGACAATGTACACAATCCACATTGCACGAAACAAAGCCGGATGTAACGCCCCTAGCCATGCCACAAAGCTAGAGGCGATACATCCTGTTAGGAACCAAGCCCCCAGGTGTACCGCCTTTGCCATTGCTTAGTACTGCTCCTTAACTTTGGCTTTGAGTTCGCTGATGCGTTTTTGGGCGTTATTGTCGGCACGGTCTAGCCCCATGCCTAATCGCGCGTATTCTGGACGCAACGCGTGTAGATGCCTGCCTGTGGCTGCATCTGAGCGTTTTTTGGTTAGTTCGCTGTCTGCAACTTGGCGAACGTAACCGCGATGTGCAGCGTGTACCTGTGCATCAGCAATCTCAATTTTTTTCAGTGATTTGTACGCTCGTTTTGACTGCCTTGCACCTTCAGTTTTTTGTGTTGCCACTTGCTTGAGTGCATCGGCTTCGGTTTTGTTAAAGTACCGTGGTGTATGATTTACTGGTGCTGTTCTCACTGTTTCCCAGGTTCCCGCATTCATGGGGTTGATCACGCTTGGATCTGTTGGGGATAGCACCACGTTTTTATCTATGCCGTGTCCGCCGGTGCTGAGTGAGGACTGGTTGCTGTTAGCACTGCTGGATTTTTTACCAGCGCTGGTAATGCGTGCGAGGATTCCCATTTGTTTGTTCCTGTTTAAAGATTTTGTGCGTCATCTGCCCAGATAATCAGGTCGCGCTTATCAAGCTCGTCTAAACTGGCGGCGTTAAGCTCCTCAACAATTGCGTCTGGCAGGAAACGAATAAATAAGCGTAGTAACTTTTTCATTCTTCAATTCCTACAAACTTGTGTTTTGACCTGTTCGAGCTGCTGTGCATCTGCCTTCATCTGCCTGAGTTGCACCTGGTCGGCACTTTGATACGTTGAAATTGCACCGAGGGACAAGCCACCAATCAGCGCAGCTGCAACCAATATGAAATAAGGTGCAGCGCTGCTGGTTGCTACTGGTATGGGTTCATCTTGGTAAAATTCCCCGGTAAATGGTACAACCTTACTGGTCTGGTGCGGTTTAGTTTGCTTCATCTGCTTGCCCTTCCAGTAACATCGGCTGATAAGTAGGTAACAGTAGATGTTCTGTCCCGGCGTTGAGCGCTGCCCGTACAGATTTTGCAACAATCTCCCGGTCTTCTGGTGTGGGATTGTCACGCATCAATTTGATGCGGTGCAATACCCGACCGGGCAGCTGTCGCCAGTATTCCCGTGCCAACTTCTGTGCATCTTCATCGAGGAGCGATTCAAGCAAGTTGGCTGTATCGTTTTCTGCATCAGTTTCTGCATCGTCGTCCGTTGCGGAATTTGATGCACGACTACGCAGAATTTCAAGGCCTGCTTCAGTGAACAGTTTCCGTCCATTACCTTCAATAGCAACGTGAACGTCAACCTGAAAAACTTCCGGGTGACGGCGTAGCCAACTGCGAATGGTGGTTTCTTTAATTCCCACCAGTTCAGCGGCTTCAGGTATGGTGTACAGGTTCTGCATTCTGCCCCCAGCGCACTTGTGCAATCATTGCTTCGATTAATCCGGCGCGATCGCTTGTCTGTAAGCTGTCATTTATCTCTGTGGCTAGTTCATAAATCTCGGTGCGAATTTCGCCAGGAGTCTTCACAGAAAGCTGGGAAGCCAAAACCCCTATTAGATATAGCTTCTCACGATTGCCAATTTTCTCTAATGTCGATCCATAGCGTTCTTGCAAGTCTTCTAAAAAGGACTCGTCGCCGGGAGTGTAACTGACGTAGTAGCCTAGCGGCTTGGACATTGCTAAAATCTCCTTAACATTAATTCGACTTTTTAATGGGCGATCGCTCTTGCTTATGAGGCGATCGCTTTTTACTTGGTTGACAGTGGATTAAGCTGTTGATGTCTAGATGACCTCCTCTTACGAGCTATGGTTTTTACTCTGCGAGGGACACACCACCCTGGCTTTTTAATTGGCTACTCATCCCCTAGCAGGTCTTTGGTGTTCGCTCAGTGCTTGCAGGCTGCTATCTCTGCATGGTTTGGGGTGGAAAGCAATGTTATATTCTTGTGTAAGAACAGAAATATAATAACATCTTGTGTAAGATATGCAATAATCTTGTGTAAGAAATCGTGATAAAATTTTGTGTAAGAAATATGATGCTTTCACCAAATGACCAAGAAGAAGCACGGTTGGTACGAGGAAGGGAAGGTCAGAGTCAACATATCTCTGACTCAAACATCGATAGAGAGCCTGGATCGTCAAGCTACTCGACTGGGGATGAGTCGTTCCGAACTGATAGAGACTATGGCTCGTCAAGAGCAGTCTTTACTGCCGGAAGAAAAACAACACCTGGGAAAATTGTTCGCCAGCTGATAAGTGAATATCGCAATCAGGTGGCAGCAAAAAAAGATGAGATCCAAAAAATTGAGATCAAGATCCAGGAATTTGAATCGCTACTAGAAGATTTGGGGCAATCAGAAGAACCTGAATAAAGCCGTCCTCCTCACGGGTTAGGACGGCTTTATTTATGGACAAATACGACTATGAAGCGAAAGTTTAAAGATGAATACGGGTATCTTCTGATGCTTAGATCAGGAGAACCTGCAGATGGTGGAATGAGTCGATCTACCAACTCAATTCACTATGCATATTCTAATCTTGTCTTGCTGGCTAGTGTTAATGGCTGCACTCCTGGGGCTAGCATTCATAGTTGTAGCTGATACTCCAAAAACCAGAAGAAATCAATGGCAATTTAAATTCCCAGAGTTTCAGGCTTATGCCCCAAGAACATCTACCACTCGAAAATACAAACTCCGAACACCCCCGCGTCGTCCAGCAAGAGCGCCGCGCTACACCAACAATAGAAACGTCAGCCCAAGGGAATGGGCAGAGTTGCTGGCTCTGCTTCAAAACGATGTCGCCACTGCCAACAGGCTGATCGACAGTGAACGGAGACGGCATCCTGACCGTAGTCCTGAGTGGGCAGTAGAAAAAGCCCTCTGGCAGTTAAAACGCGATCGCAGATGACTATCACCTTTATTGAGTGAAGTTTAGCGGTTGCCCTTGGTCAGCCGCTATTTTTTGTGCGATCGCTGACTAATAACTAACGTTAATAGCCATTAATTAACCCGCTATTAACACTACAAAAAAAATACTCACTAAGACAGTGAGTAACAAATTTAAATCAAAAATAAAGATGAAAAATAAACGTAAACGAGAGAACAGGTTAGCAGTTCAGATAACTTTTAACGCCGTCATTAAAAGTAATCATAGCACAAATGGAGGAACCGAGAAATGGTAGCGGTTCCTTATTCCTACACAGATGATTACAGCTTTAAAACTACCGAAGATAAACTTCCACCACAAAATATTGAAGCCGAAGAAGCTGTACTTGGTGGAATTTTGCTAGACCCAAACGCCATATATCGTGTTAAGGACAGGCTAAGAACAGAACATTTTTATATCGGCGCACACAAAGACATTTATCAAGCTTGTCTTCGACTAATTAAACAAGACCAGCCAACAGATTTACTGCATGTTACTAGCTGGTTGTCTGACCATGATTTGCTAGCAAGGATAGGTGGTAGAAATAAGCTAGCAACTCTGATTGACAGAACAATTAGCGCAGTAAACATTGATGCTATGGCAAATCTAATTATCAGTAAATACAAGCGGAGAGAACTGATTAGGGCAGGCAATAAAGTCGTCGAGCTAGGGTATGACAATGACCAAGATTTAGTCCAGATTTTTGCAACAATTACTAATAAAATCAAGGCAGTCACTGATACACCTTTTGCACCAACAAAAGACGAAAACCTTCAACGGAAGCATAAGCGACTACTTGAAGAACTAATAACAATTTATACAACTTGCTCTGACCCATCCTTTAGATTCTTTAGACTCCATGAATTAGCCAAAGAAGAGTCAGTTAACGTTAAATTTCTTGAGAATTTATATCTTAAGAGTTTGACTGCCCAGTGTAGTAATTTACTTAACTACGAAGAATTAAAAGAGTTAGCAGGCTCAACAGTACGGGAATGGTTACTTAATGGATTGGTGCCGAAAAGTACCACCATTTTATTAGCTTCAGATGGTGGGATTGGTAAAACCAAGCTTGCTTATGGCGTAGGTAAAACATTAATCCAAGGCGAAAAATTTGGACACTTCCACGCCACAGGAAAGCGCAAGATTTTATACTACCAAGGTGACGAAAGCCCAGGCGATATGCTTCAGGCCTTAGATTCCCTCGGCTACTCAGAAGACGATATTGGGCAGTATGTTCGAGTGCGGTTTGGGTGGAGTGCTGAGAATATGCCGACACTCATTCAAGATTTACAGGAGTTTCAGCCAGATTTCGTAGTCATTGATTCGCTCTCGACCGCTAACAAGTACTCGACTTATCAAGAGTCCCAAATGGAATACGCCCGTCCAATCCTGGAGATGACGGGACTAGCTACCCAGTACAAAACCACTATCTTAATAATTCACCATACCAATCGCGATGGTGGGGTAAGGGGAACAACTGCTATCCGTAACGCAGTTAGCGAAGTTTGGTTACTTTCCAAGGACAAGAGTGAAACTGCCACCCCCTACGACCGGATTTTAGAAATTAATAAATCGCGATCGCGCTCCTCTGGAAAAAAATATCGGCTGATGTTCAGCCCAGAAGATCTAAGTTTTACTTTCCTGGGCGAAGAATCAGATCAAGAATTTAGCATCACAGAGCAATCAATCAAGGACGCTCTTTTAAACTTCTTCAGCAGCAACCGAAATATTAAATTCACCTCCAGAGAGCTAGCCCACAGATCTGGCTATTCCGATGGTCATACCCGCAAATGTTTATCTGGTTTAGCTGCTGATGGGCTGATCAGCGTTGAGCGTCGTCCAGGACAAGCATACCAGTATTATTTAGTACTTGATCACCCCGATGATCACCCTTACGAAAGCCCTAAAACTACTACCAGCACTGGATTAGAACTAAAGCCTACCCAAGGCATACCAGAAGGGATGATCAGGGGTGATCAGCCGATGATCACCCCGATGATCACCCCTAATGATCACCCCAAAAATCTAGACTCAGCAAGGGATACAGCCAAAGCTGATCATCTGAATTTAGAAAAAGTGCTTGTTCAAAAAAATCCTGAAGCTGAGAAATCCGAAAAAATATTAACTAGATCAGATGATCAGCTTCCTCAAAAAAATCTAAAAACCCTTTCAGACAAGGACTCTGGGGGTGATCATGGGGGTGATCATGGGGGTGATCATGGGGGTGATCATGGGGGTGATCATGCACCTGTCGATCAGATCCAGCGGGTGCATTACAAAAATATTGAGGTAGGAGGAATCTATCTATCGCGAACGCTGGGCAAGCAAGTCAAAGTCGCCAAGTTATATATATCTGTGAAGAAAGCCGATGTTCACGTTGCGGGTGACGCGATCGCCAAGCCGAGGCTGCTGCTCACCGACTTGTACCCACTTCCCGAAGATCCTTGGTTGCCCAATGTAGGCCAGCTAGCGATGTATGGTGGTGACTTGGTGGCGATCGTCGGCTACGACTCAAGTGCTAGAAAATATCAAGTTGAGTCACAGCCGGGAAGATTCCAATATGTCAAAGCCAAAGACCTTGCCAAACCGTGAGCGCGTAGAGTGTCCCCGTTGCCACGGGCAAACCACTCATCGCAACGGTTATAACTTCCGAACTGGCGGTGAAATTATCCAGCGTTGGTACTGCCAGCGCTGCGATAAGAGTTTTCAGGCTTGCAAATAATGAAAATGCGATCGCCTATTTCTTCTTGCCAGCATTGCTACATAACTTGAAAAATTAACTAAAATTAACACTTTAAATTTTCAGCACAAACACTGGCTCTTTATTAAACAAATTTATCCAAACTTCCGGTTTAACCGTCTAACAGGGCTAAACAGGTATATTTTGTTGTGCAGATATAAGCAATATCGCTACAAGTTAGGCGCTGCAAGGCATACTAGCCTCAGTGATACTTCCGGTTCTACATAAAACTGGAAGATTTACGATTTTTTAATTACTGAATAAAACGGATTTATTCACTTCACAAAATCCGTTGTGGCATTAGATACCCTGATAGTTAAGGAAAAAATAGGGATAACACTAGACGCTAATTCTGGCGCTACAGCAGTGCCTATTTATACCTATATTCCATTCTCTAGAAGTGGATATAGGTTGATTAATGAATATCTGGAGGTCAACAACTTAAGGGCAACTAGCTGGATTTATTCCTTAGCCAAGGTACAGTTCCCAGTTTTTGAACTGGAGGACACTGAAAGCAAACAAGCCTTAGCAGCCGTAAACCTGGAATGGAAGTCACCAAGGATACAGATGGATTTAGTGTTAAACCTCAATAACACTAATACTTGGCAACGGTTAGCAGCATTTTCTTTACTCAATCCTGACCCTTACCCATATCGTGAGTTTGATTTAGGTTCTCATTCATTGGGTAGTAATTCAATGATTGGTATTCAGATTAGAAATGTTGGCTATGGGTTATTACAAAACTCTGTAGGTGGTCAAGATAAAGTAACTGTTTATGGTGACTTAACAAGGACTGTATTAGTAGAGCGTACCGCTGATGTTGGGTCAAAAATTGCAAATAACATTACTACTACACCAAGTACTGTAGTACTCCAAAACGTTAACAGGAAAGGATTAACGTTCACTAACACCAGCACCAAAACAGTATTTATAGATATTGCGAATACTGTATCTATTACTAGCTATTTAGTGAAGATAGAACCAGGTTTCACTTATGAAGCACCAAGCCCTATTTATACAGGTGATTATTGGGGAATTGTAGAATCAGGTTCTACAGCGATTGATATTAGAGAATTTCAATAATTAGGAGAATAAATCAATGCCTTTGTATAGCAATAATTCATCAACATCTGTTAGTGTTTCGCCTGTTACTTCAACCACTGGAACAGACATAGACATAACAATAGCAAACACTGCTACTCAAGTACTAGCCGCAAATGCAAACAGAAAATCATTTACTATCTACAATCAAACTTCTGTAGATATTTACTTTGATTATTCCAGCAACGTAACAACTGCTAATTATGCATTTAAACTAAGTGCTGGCAGTTATTACGAGATGCCTGTTAGCCCTATTTACCAAGGTGCTGTTTTTGGAATCGTTGCTACTGGTACAGCTTCACCACAGATTAGGGAGTTAGTTTGATGCCGATAACTAATACTTTCAATATTACAAATGAGGGATTGCTCGACACTAATACTACTACTTCTATTGGTTTTATTTCTGCTAGTGATCAAGCAACTAAAACTATTAATTTAGGGTCTTCATACATCCTAAAATCTGTTGCGTCTAGCAATAGCAACATCAGAATTAGATTATATAATTCTGGAACAAATATGAATGCTGATAGTAATAGAGTGATAAGTGGTGAGTTGCCACAATCTCACGGATTAATTTATGAG
>NZ_JAECZB010000028.1 GCF_016056295.1 Atlanticothrix silvestris CENA357 | reverse complement strand
GTATAAGCCTTGAACCACCTTTGTACTGTGGCACTTCCTCTTCCCAACACTACCGCTAAATCTTGTATTGTCCTTACCTGACCTATCTTTAGTAAATACAATGCTTGAATACGTTCTTTTCCTAATGCTGTTTTCTGTTTTTTCAGCAGTTCACGTAATTCCTCTGCCGATTCTTCTATTTTTACTTTGGTGACTCCAGCCATGAACTTCTGCTCATATTTCTGACTTAACTATTTCTATCATTTTTTTAGTGAATTGGTATCAGTTGTTATTCCTCTTGCTCCCCTGCTCCCCTGCTCTCCTATTCGCTATTCCCCTCTTGCTCGTATGCTTGCCAAGCCAAGTCTACCAGTCCATCAATGATCGCAGCTGCCACAACTGCATTACCTTTGCGACTGTCAATAATAATGTGAGGAACTAAAGAGTCTTGCAAGCGACCTTTTGCAGTATCTACATTAACAAACCCAACTGGAGTCGCAACGATTAAAGCAGGTTGAATTTCCTCGGCTTCGATTAAATCAACCAGTGCAGTCAATGCTGTTTGGGCTTGACCGACCACAAAAATTCCCTCTGGGTAACGCTTGGCTAGAGTTTCAATTCCCCAAGCTGCACGAGTTTTTTCTTTCTGAGGACGCGTCAGAGCTTCCATGCTGCAATAGACTGGATTAGCAAAAGTATTTTGAATGTCGTAAGCGATACCTACTTGTACCATTGGGATGTCTACCACAATAGTGCTACGCGCCGCTAATGCTGCCGCACCAGCTTGCAAGGCACGCTCAGAAAAGCGGATTAAAGACTTATACTCAAAGTCAGCTGTGGCATATATCACCCGCCGAACAATTTCATACTCTGCGGGTGAAAAGACATGATCGCCGATTTCACTATCAATGATTGCTAAACTTTGAGCATCAGTTACGTGCCATTCCATTGCTATTGCGCTCTGAGATACCAGCTTTCAGCTTATCAGCTTCAGAGAGTGAGGAGTAAGTAGTTAAGAGTTATAAGTTTTTAATCAACTCCTCACTCCTAACTTTTAACTCTTAACTGGCATTAGAAGAAGGGGGGCGACTAAACATCGGAGACAAGTAAGCAACCAGAACGCCAATCAGAAAACCAGATATATTACGAACTAAGGGCAACCAATCGCTGGTGCGTGTTACTACTGGCCCAATACCGAAGGCAATAAACAAAATTCCCCACAAAGGCGAAAAAATTAAAGCCCATTGCCAAGCGAAAACTTGTCCTTCAGTGCGGGGTTGAGCTGCAAATCCACAAATAAATCCACCAATGACTGAGGTAATCAAGGTAAGAATCCATTGCTCTCGTGGTAGTCCGGGAACGACATTACAACCACCCTTCAATAAACAGCCTTTAACTGAATCTAAGGCTTGCAAGATGGCTTGGTCTTCGCCTTGTTCTCGCACAAAATATAAATTTCCGAAGCGGGTTTGTAGTTCTATCCAGAAAGTTCGCGGTAGAAGTTCATAAACAGCATCACCGACACTAAAGCTGAGGATGTTACCACCACGAGAATCAGCAACTAGCAAAATACTTTTGTCATCCAAACCCCAATAGTTGATCACTGCGCGACCTGGGGTGCGGTCATACTGAGTCAATACTCGCAATTTCCAACCAGTATCGGCTTCAAATTGCTCTAAATCTTGGACAAGCCTTTCTTCTTGCAAATCAGGGAGAGAGCTAGCTAAATCTACAACTGGAGTAAAAGTATTTGGTAATAAGTCGGGATTCTCATAAGCCAGTGCTGGGGAAGAATGCATCGCCCAAATTGACCCAGCCAAGAAAAATACCGCAATGGATACTAGAAGTCGTCGCCAAAAACAAAATTGCATGGACGTTTGTATATAAATATCAAGGTTAAAAGTGAACAAGTTGTTTTAAAAGAGTACGGGAAAAGTGATAGTTCTTTACACTTGTTTACTTTACTCTAATCTAAGGGATCTAAGCAAAGCCTCAGTCTTGCTTTCTTAATTTTTGGGGATCAGAAACTAGGGGCTGAGAAATTGATGTCTACCCTATGCTGCGATACTTCTTCTTTTCTAGTACCTAATCGCCATCAAAATTTAACTGATTGGCCGTAATACCAATTCCAGAAAAAAATGAGACAGATGCGTAGGTTGGGTTGAACAAAGTGAAACCCAACGTATACAAGACTGCTGTCCTCCTCTGGGACGGGGGAGGCTAACGCCAATGGAGAGGATGTAAGACCAATTCGCGGACGCAAATCCAAGATGCGGCAATCTTCTGTGAAGTTGGAAGCCAACACTGCACTTGGTACTCCAAGTCAGTCTGGGTAGTTCACTCTTGATTGTACCAATCATCAGAGGCTATAGGTTTGGAGAGAAAATTTTCATCATTGTCCTCCCTGCTAGGAGGCTGATTGTAACCATCCTTAATGCGGTACGCCTCAGCTTTTGTCCGGCGCTCTTCTTGTCTGAGTACTTCGCGTTCTCGCAACGTCAGTGATGGTGTTTCATTAATGGGCAGACGTTCAACAGGTCGCCGTGCAGGTTTTTGGCGCGTGAAGGTTTTCCACGCAGTTTTGACACCAACAAAGATGCTGCGTGTACCGACTTGAACATTTTGAGCTTGTTTTCTCGCACCATCCAAGCTTTGGTCAACTTGCTTAACAACTTGACTAGCGCTTTTTACACCTTCACTGACATCATCAGTTAAATCTGTAATTTCCAAGCCAGTTGTACGGATGGCGTTTAGCGTCGGTGGTAAATCTCGTGAAAGAGTATCAAAAAGCTTTTCTGCACTACGAGCAGCGCGTGCCAACTCCTGTAAAGCTGGTATGGCTGCTACCAAAACAGCAGTCAGACTGGTAGCGACTAAAAGTAGAGATAGTCCCAGCCAAAACAGGGGATCAATCACGGTTATGCTATTTATGAGTGTTCTAGTTGTTGGGGAAGAGGATCTGAGTTTTCTTGAGTCTTTTGACGCTTCAAGACTTGACTTTCACGTTGGCTGGCATCTACACCATCGGCGATCGCTTCTCGTAATCTATCTAAAGTTTCATCCCAGTTTCGCAGTGCGCTGGCAGAAAGACGGTCTGCCTGAATTTGCACACTCGTTGATAAATCCTCCGCCAATTCTGGTAAGGCATCGGCAGATTTTTTTAAAAGTTTACGCGTTTCGCGCCCTGTGCGTGGAGCAACTAGCAAACCAGTCAAGGTACCGATAGTAGCTCCCAACATCAAACCGCCAAAAAATACTCCAGAACGGTTATTAGACATGTTATTTTTTATCTCCTTACAATCATTTTAGGTGGGTTTCCTCCCCTTGCAAGACCCAAATGATTTTATCTAATTAATGTATGGTGACAATATACCAGCTAGAAATGTTGCTGTGATTTATGCTTAGCGAGTCAGTGGTCAGTTGTCGGTTGTCAGTTGTTTTTGATCTGGGCTACTAATTACTAACCACTGACCACTGACAAAACTATATCCCTTTGTGGGTAGAGTTTTTATTTTGCGATCACCTTTTTCCCTAATGTAGCCCCTGGTCTGCGAAGCGATCGCCCCCAGACTCGTCGTCCCAGAAACAGCAGACCGACAATTTGCCGCACTTGCTGAATTTTTACTTGTAGCCCTTGGTTTCCCTGGCGTAAGTTATGAATATTGCGCTGTCCAATATAAATATTTTCCGGTGCATTATACAGTGCTGCATAAGTATTACGTTCATAGACTGTCAGTTTATTGGCGATTTGCCTTATCAACTGCTTGAGTTTCCATACTCGCCAAGCCACATAAAATAGTATTAACGAGATGAGGGTGTTAATGACGACAACTATCATTACCATTGTTTACCTTCACCAAGGTTAGGTTTAATTGGCTCTGATTTCATGATAGCGGCAGAGTATGTGCCTTAATCAACTCTGAAATTTATTGAACTATACTTTACCATCCCCAAGTACCAGGGCTACCCTTGAATGGCCCAACAATATCATTGGTAATCCAACCACCATAAAAGTTACCTAGTTGCGGTTGTACCCTTTCGTCATTGACATAACAGGCATCCATGAGATGGGCATAAAACGCTACATGATCTTTAAGAGATGCAAAAGCTGGTGTCGGGTCGGGGTAAAACCAGGCAGCATTCTGCACTTCTTTATCACCTACACGAATGGTGTAATAACCTGCGTTTCCTTTCCACTCACAAAAACTAGATTGTGGTGTCAGTAGCAAGTGTTCCATTTTTATATCCGTAGGGGGGATGTAGTAACCAGGCGGGTGACTAGTTTCTAAAACACGCTTAGCGCTGTGGGTATCTGCAATTGTCACTCCATTAAAAATAATCTGGATATGTTTGTTTGTATCCTCCAGGCGAGGAGGACGTGGGTAATCCCAAACTGATTCTTGTCCAGGAGCAGGGTTAATACGTTGAGGGTAGGGCATAGGAGGATGGGAGGGAGCAGAGGTGCAAAAGGAACAACAACTAACAACTAACAACTGACAACTGACAACTGACAACTAACAACTAACAACTAACTTTTATCGCACTTCTTTCAAGCTTTCAACTTGGTTGGTAAACATCTCCGTAAACAGACTCATCACAGTCCGTTCTTCTCGGACTTTGATATTTGCACTAATTGACATACCTGACTGCAAAGGGATGTCTCTGCCTTTTATATTTAGAGATTGTTTATTTAAACTAATTTTTGCTGGAAATCGATAAAATTTATGTGTTTCATCTGGTGGTAATGCATCTGACCCTATCCCAGCTAATTCTCCCTTAATGTCCCCAAATTCGCTGAAAGGAAATGAATCAATTCTCACATCAACTTTCATGCCTTTCTTCACAAAACCGATGTCTCTGTTTGTGATAAATACTTCAGCTATATACTTATCGTTAGGTACGATTTGGAGAAGTTTTTGGGTAGGATTGGCTACGTAGCCAGGATTTTTAGCTTGTAAATCAAAAACTGTCCCAGCTACAGGGGCATGAAGTTCTTGATATTTGTAGTTCAGTTGAGCTTGAGAAATTTTACTATTGATATCTGCCAAATTTTGCTCATTGTCTAAGACAATTTTCATAAATTGGCTATCAATGTCAGCAATGCGCTTTTTGTTATCAGCTATTTTTTCTAAAATGGTTTTATAAGAAATAGCAACAGTATTGTTTAAATCCTGTCTTCCTTTCTCAATATCAAATTGCAGACGTTGCTGTTCTTCACCTAGTTGTGCTACTTCTGCGATTAAAGTTTGCACCTGTTGTTTCTGGTTAAGATACTGAAGCTGAGAAATTCCACCTTCTTCGGATAGGATTTTCAGTTTATCTAAAATCTCTTGTTGGATAGCTAAACCTGACTTGGTATCGGCCAATTTAACTACAGTTTGAGCAAGTTGTTTTTTGGTTTTCTCAACCTCTAATTGTGCAGCAGCAGCGCGAGATTGTAATTCTCTTCTAGAAATTTGGAGACGTTGTCGTTCATCAATTCCTAACCCTGTATTCGCAGTAGAGTTGTTCAATTCAGTACGTAACAATTCATTTTCTGCAACTAATGCTGCCCGACTTTTTAATAAAAAGGCAGCATCTCTGGGCAAATTACTACGTAAAAATTCTGCTTCCGATGTTACTGCACCACTTGCATTCATCAAGCGGCGATAAATTTGGTTTTCTTGCGTTAATGCAGTACGAATTTGTTTTAAAGAATTTAATTGAGCAAGTGTGGCAACGCTCTCAAATGTTAATAACAAGTCTCCTTGTTTGACAGTTTGTCCATCTTTTACATGTACCGTTTTTACTACCCCATTGACAGGAGCCTGAACTTCTTTAACTGTACCTTCGGGCTTTAACTGACCAGTAGCAGGCACGACTTGCTCGATTTTAGCGAAATACGCCCAGGCAATGCCAACACATGCTAACCCTACCAGAGTGATCATAATTGTGCGTGACCAAACTGGAGATTGGCGCAGCACAACTGATTGCTCAAAATTACCGTCGTATGGGTTAATTAAAGGTTTTTTGGCAGCCTTTTTTTGATCTATAGCTATCAATGAATCTGCTTTGACTTTGTTTTCTTTTTTGCCGTTACCATTATGGCTATTTAGGCGATTTCCATTATTAAGTTGAGTCATAGTAATTTTATGTTTTAACTGTAGAATTGGGACTGGGAAAGTATTGATTATGGTCAATAATTTTGAATTATTGACCATTGACAAATGACTATCACAAGTTAACTTCTTGTTGTTGGTATAGGTAAAAATAATGACCTTTAGCAGTCATTAGTTCTTGATGACTTCCTTTTTCTATGACTCTGCCACCATCCATCACGACAATAACATCTGCATGGCTGACGGTGTTGAGACGGTGTGTAATAAAAAATACAGTATTACCTTGAAATGCTTTAGCTAAATTCAAACAAACTTGTCGTTCTGTAGGATAGTCTAAAGCACTTGTTGCTTCGTCTAGAACTAACAATTCTGGTCGTTGTAAAATAGAACGAGCGATCGCAATTCTTTGTCGTTGTCCACCAGAAAGTCCAGAACCCCTTTCTCCAACTCGTGTATTGTAACCATTGGGCAAGTTCATGATAAACTCATGAGCAGCTGCAACACGAGCAGCTTCGATAATTTCGTCTGTTGTGGCATCGGGATTGGTCAGAGCAATATTTTCCTGAACTGTGCCATCAAACAATAACGGGTCTTGAGGAACTACACCAACTTGTCGCCGCAGCGAGTAAAGTTCTACTTTAGAAATATCGTAACCATCAATTAAAATCCTGCCAGATTCTACTTCGTATAGTCTCAGCAGTAATTTCATCATCGTACTTTTACCAGAACCGCTTTGTCCGACGATGCCGACAAATTTCCCCGCTGGAAAATCCAAATTGACATTAGAAAGTTGCATGGGGCCACTCGGCGCAAACCGGAAGGAAACATTTTCATATTTCACTGCACCGACAATGGAGGGTAAAGGAATATTGTGACGGTCTATTTCTGCTTCTTGTGGTGTATCAACAATATCGCTTAAACGTTCTAGAGACAGTGCAGTTTCTTGGAAGCTTTGCCAGAGTTGAGCCAAGCGTAATATGGGGCCAGTAACGTAACCAGAAATAATTCTAAAAGCGATTAATTCTCCTAAAGTTAGTTCGCCTTGGAGTACTAAATAAGCGCCTACCCATAAAACTAGCAAGCTACTGAGTTTATTGAGAAAGTTGCTAGTAGAGTTAGCCAGGGTAGATGTAACAACGGTTTTAAAACCAGCAGCTACATACCGAGCATAACGCTCTTGCCAGGAAAAGCGCGATCGCAATTCGATATTTTGTGCCTTCACTGTTTGAATACCTGACATCACCTCAACTAAATAAGATTGAGTTTCAGCGTTGCGTTCGGCTTTAGAACGTAACTGTCTACTAACAGTAGGAGAAGCAATTAAAGTAATAACTACAAAGACGGGAATCGTACCCAAGCCTACCAAAGTCAATTGCCAACTATAGAACAGCATGACGATGATATAAACCACCGAGAACAGAGCATCTAAACCGACTGTTAAAGCTGTACCAGTTAGAAACTGACGGATATTTTCTAGTTCATTGATGCGGGTGGCTAATTCACCGACAGGTCGGCGTTCAAAGTAGCGTAAGGGTAGACGTAATAAATGGTCGATAATTTGTGACCCCAAACCCATATCAATGCGGTTGGTAGTGTCGACAAATAAATAAGTCCGTAACGTAGTTAAAACTGCTTCAAATATACCTACAACTAATAGTAACAAACCCAAAACATTTAGGGTACTAATACTATTTTGAACGATAACTTTATCGATGATTAGCTGGATTACTAGAGGATTTGCCAATTGCGCCAACTGTACAAAGAAAGAAGCAATAAAGACTTCTATCAGAACTCGGCGGTAGCGCGACATATAAGGAAGAAACCACCGCAAACCGAAGCGTTCTTGGGGTGTTTCTTTAGTAGTCGCTAGCAACAATGTTCTCATCTGAGGCGGATAATTGCCTTCATCAACCTCTAATTGTTCTACCAACTGCGCGGGTTTACAGCGAACAATTCCTTGGGATGGCACACCCACAACAACATTGTTGGCATCTACTGCATATAAAACAGCAAAACTATCACCATAGCGAATCAATGCTGGTGTGGGAATGCGTGTGACTGCGGCGATTGGTAAATCTACTAATTGCGCTTTTAATCCGATTAATTCTGCTAAGTATGCACAAACTTGAAACGATATACTACCTTGGCGTTTAATCTGCTCATTTAAAATGCGGCGAACCACCTCCCGACGAAACGGAATTTGCAGGTGTTTCGAGAGCATTTGGAAACAGGCAGAAGTTATGTTTAATTCTCCTTTACCGCCAACAAATGGATATTTTTGGTTTTTTTGTGACTCTGTTGAAGAATAAGATGCGGACTGAGGAACCTCTTCATCCGACGCATAAGGAATTTCTATGTCATCTGCAAGATTTGGTCGAGTCTCTTTGAGGGTCAGTTGTTCTTGCTGCAACTGATGACTTTCATTATCGAGGAATAATAAATCTGCCGGAGATAAACTAATCAAACGAGCCGGATTAGTTCCTTTAACTTCGATTGTTTGTTTGCCGTCAATCGGTTCTAAACGAGAACCTGGTGGGAAATCTGTGACTGTACCACCGCCACTCACAAACCAGATACTTTCACTATCTAGTTGATTGAAGGGGGTTTTTCCTAGAGGTAAGTAATGTACTTTTGCTTCTGGTAGAACTTGTTGTACGAGTTCTTTGAGATTGATTGTAGCGTTAGCTTGTTTTTCTAGTTGCGAACCCAGGATATCAAAGATTTCTACTAGATGAGTGTGGTTTTGCCGTGCATTAGCAAAGGCTGGGTAGGTAGAGAGAAGACGTAAATATTCAGTAGCGCTCAAGGTCAAACATACCACTTCAGTAGAGGCGATCGCTGTCTCACAAGCTACCTCACGCAACAAATCCACTTCACCAATAATTGCTCCTGGTTGTAGCAATTTTAGAGTAGTTGGTATTTGTGTCTGGGGGTCATATCCTAACAGACGGACTTGACCCTCATAGAGAATTATGACTTGATCGGGGATTCTTTCCTTGCCAACAATTTTCTGACCAATGCGATATCGCCAAGCTTGCAGCCGTTCTGATAAAGTAGCGATCGCCTCAGCTGGTAGTTGGTCAAACCCCTCTAGGGTAGTGATAAATTCTTGAAATTCGCTCTTAATATAAGTCATTCTTAGTTTAGTCAATCAGTTTATCTACGTGTTTCGTAATCGTTGATGCTTGGTATCAGATCTGGCATCATATTACTTTTAATTAGATTTGACACTTTTATGGACTGTCTTAAATCAAAGTGACAATACTGTAAAAAGATTGACGATAGTTTATCACTGGGTTAAGTTGTCATAATTTTAGGGATTTTGTACACTGATTTGTTTTTTTTATATGTTGAAAATTAGCTGATAGAGGCTCATTTCGTGCCAAAACTTGTTAAATTTATGATTAAGTAATACTGACAACCAAGGTATCACAACTTTTCTTGAAGATAAACACTTAAGATAATATACTTAATATCGTCGATTAAATAATGTAATTTTTTTACATTTGCTTAATAACAGGATAATTACCGCAAAGCTTAAGATGCTGTGAGTTGATATATCTTAGCCGCGATCGCAAGCTTGCTTGTAAAGAAGCTAGCAGCAATCATTCTGAGTAAAACACTTTATAAATACTGCGAAACAGTCCCAACTAAATTTCGTGTACAAATAAATAATTTTTTTTCAAAGTTATAGAAACAGGCTTACGCATGTTAATCATAACTAAGTCCAAATGTTTTCAGTAAAAACACTGGTTTTAATTTTTAATATTAATTGTTGAGAGATTAATACTTTTTTAGAAATACAATTTACGAAGCTCCTTCGGGGCGAGAACTGGCGTAGGAAAGGGAACAGAAGAAAAGAAAAACCGCACTTCTCTTCGTTGATCGCAGTGGCTCCCCAATGCCTTGCTATGGTATACACACAAGTCTGATAACCTAGCTCCACAATGTTTGATCCCCCCTAACCCCCCAGGGCTGATTCATTCGATCTCTTAGAGATTTTGTCAAGAGTATGAATCAGAAATTTGCTTGAGTGGGAAAAAGAAAAACTACCACCTCAACCAGCAAATTTAAGTGCGTTCACCATTTTCTTGCCCAATCAGATTTTTTAGTCACCTGTTTTTTTTGCTTGAAACGCTTGTAAATCAGCGCCTTTTAGGGAATGAAACAGCCCTGCCCCTAACCCCCTTTCAAGGGTAGGGAATTAAAAAGTTGTTGACGTACTGTATTTTCCTTTTTCCCCAATAGTTCGGCTAAAAATGCTGAAACTGTTGTCAGCCCACTTGATTGGGTCATCACTATTCCAAAACTCCACATTGCTACGGCATCTTTTCTATTACTATTCTCGTCCATTGTCTTAATTCTTCACTCTTTACTCTTGGCATTTTGCTTCCCACACCCTTTGAGTTCTTCGCCGCATCTGCCTTGCTTCTTTTTGCGGGCTGACAACAGTAGTCTATTTTACTGCCTAAACTGCCCCTTTCTTAAACCCCTACCCTTGAAAGAGGGTTAGAGTGGGGTAAAACCGACGCGAAAAACCAGATAATTGATGTGCCTAACTGGATTAGGTTACAAAAAAACTCCTTCAAGAGAGTAGATGAAAGAGTGATTGTGAGTTTTTATTGATGGTTTTAAGACACTTTTTATAGTTTCTTATGAGTGAATTTGGTTCGCTGATGACGTTTGAGTGCTGAAGGTATGCTGATAGCACCGAGGGCAATTAAGCCAAAGATAGAGGTAGGTTCTGGGACGGTGATTATGGTTGCAGAAAAACTAATGGGTAACTCGCTATCTTCCGAACCAAAATTTTCAAAACCTGGTATAAATGGTGGCGCAGAAAAAACTTCTAAATAACCCGGTGTCGGCAAAAAACTAGCAAAAAATGGACTAGAATAGTTTCCTCCTGAAGTGAAATACCCAAAACCGTCACCTGTTAACTGCTGGGTATTCAGACTAATTAAATTGTCAACATCAAAAGGTTCGTTTCCCGGTATTGGAGTCCCAGCAGCTTGCAGACTAGTAATTGTTTCACCATTTCGTGTACCAGTAATTCCCAAAATCTGATAAAAACCCAAATTGTCAGGGGTGTCATTAGTGGTGAAAGTACCGTTCGCAGTTATGCCAGTACCAGAATAATTCCAGTTCCAACTTAAAGCAGAGGCAGCTTGTATTGTCCCGAAAATTAATCCAGATATGGTGGCGAGGGCTGTGGTAGATAGTAGAGCTAGATTTTTCATGGAGGTCAGTTAGTGCGATCGCAGATATTTCAGTTGTGAATATTGTCAAATCCCTGCGGGAGAGGGAACTCTTAACGGGCAACACTTCGTCCGTTTGTTCCCAAGACCCACCAATGGGTTGGAATACCCCACCTATAGATGGTAAGTCTTCTCTGCGAGACGCTGCGCGTCTCGCAGAGAAGACGAGAGCTTAAATCTCCCGTTATAGACAGTCTCTGTTCCCTATTCCCTGTTCCCCGTTAATAAGCAAAATACCTGATTTCTTTCTCAAAATACTTAATTACTTTCTCATTTAACCAATTTTAAAAAACAGCGATTACCTTGCTGTTCGGTAATTTCTGCACCTAAGCGATGATAAAAACTAAGCCCACGGGTATTTCGAGCGTCAGCATTCCAAGCAAGATGGGTACAGTTATTTTCCTTGGCAATTTGAGCGAGTCGAGCCATCAATGCTGTTCCTGCACCTTGATTCCTCACATCTTGATCAACATACAGATCATCAAGCCAGATACTTGGTTGACCTACAAATGATGAGTACCTAAATCCATACAAAGCAAATCCAATCTCACATTCTAAAAACTGTGCAAATAAAACGTAAGCAAAAGGATTTGTTCTAAAAAGTGTCTGGCGTATTTTGTCTTCGGAGACTCGCAACACTCCAGAAAATGCACCAATATTTCGATCAAATTCTGATTTCTTCTGGATGAATGAGAAGATTAGCGACACATCATCAAGAGTAGCAGGTCTAATTTGCATTAGTTAATCCGTGCGCGATCGCTTCAAAATTTTCTCACACAGTTTAAGGTGTTTGGGGTATTTGCATAAAATTTATTTCGTTGTTTGGGGGACAGTAAATACTATTAGCAAAAGTATCGCCAGTTTCTGCATCGATTACCCGCACAATTTTGGCGTTATCAGTGCAGACACTTCTACTTCTAGACATTCTCAACTCACCTACAACAAAACCAGTCACTATCCCCACCATTCGGTTATATTAAGAAAGGTAAACAAAGCTCAAACCCTCTTCCCTCCTGCCTCCTGCCTCGTCCCAACTACAAATATTTACGCCGTTCTACTTAAATCCATGTCTTTACTTCGTATTCTTCATTTAGTTGGTTCTGCACAGGATGATTTTTACTGTAATTTATCACGTCTTTACGCCCAAGACTGTTTGGCTGCAACAGCAGAGCGATCGCGTTATGAGTTTCAGATTGCATACATCACACCTGATCGCCAGTGGCGATTTCCTAGTTCCCTCAGTCTAGAAGATATCGCTGTCGCCCAAGCAATGCCTTTGTTTGAAGCCATACAGTTTATAACGGCGCAAAATATTGACATTGTGTTACCACAAATGTTTTGTATTCCTGGAATGACTCATTACCGCGCTTTATTCGATTTGCTGAAGATTCCTTACATCGGCAATACTCCAGATATTATGGCGATCGCAGCCCACAAAGCCAGAGCCAAAGCAATTGTCGAAGCAGCAGGGGTGAAAGTGCCCCGTGGAGAACTGCTCCGCCCAGGAGAAGTGCCCACAATTCCACCTCCAGCAATCGTTAAACCCGTAAGTTCCGATAACTCTTTAGGGGTAGTCTTAGTTAAAGATGTTAATGAATATGATGCAGCTTTGAAGAAAGCATTTGAATATAATTCGGAGGTCGTTGTAGAAGCATTCATAGAACTCGGCCGAGAAGTTAGATGCGGCATCATCGTCAAAGACGGGGAGCTAGTGGGCTTACCCCTTGAAGAGTATCTGGTAGACCCCCACGAGAAACCCATCCGCAATTATGCTGATAAACTCCAACAAACAGATGATGGCAACTTGCGTTTTGCCGCTAAAGATAATATCAAGTCTTGGATTGTAGACCCTAACGACCCGATTACCCAAAAGGTTCAGGAAGTGGCCAAGAAGTGTCATCAGGCTCTAGGCTGTCGCCATTACAGTTTATTTGATTTCCGCATAGACCCAAAAGGACAACCTTGGTTTTTAGAAGCTGGGTTGTATTGTTCTTTTGCCCCTAAAAGCGTGATTTCTTCTATGGCTAAAGCTGCGGGAATTTCTTTAAATGAGTTGTTAATGATAGGTATCAATGAAACTTTGGGCGATCAATAAAAAATTGGCGTTGCTGAGTGAGAATATGAATTTGCCGGGCTACGCCCCGCTACGCTAACACGCAGAGTCGCAGAGAGTAAGAGTTTCTCTTGCATTCTTGTCGGTTGCTTCTACAATGGTCTCTACCTGACTCAACTAGGAATCGCTATAAGATATTTAGAAAGCTTATAGTGAGATATATGCATATTAACCAGGAACTATCCTTCCCTAGCATGGGTTGCGGGACTTGGGCATGGGGAAACCAACTGCTCTGGGGATATAAAGAAAACATGGATGAACAATTGCAAGCTGTCTTTAATCTTTGTGTGAGTAATGGTGTCACTTTATTTGATACAGGCGATTCTTACGGAACTGGGAGATTAAACGGCCGTAGCGAGTTACTTCTAGGAAGATTTTCTAGAGAATATCAAGGTGTAAATCAAGAAAATATTTGTATTGCCACTAAACTTGCTGCTTACCCTTGGAGATGGACACGCCAGTCAATGGTAAAAGCTTGCCATGCTTCTGCCAAACGTTTGGGAAGAAAAGTAGATTTGGTACAGATGCATTGGTCAACGGCCAATTATGCACCCTGGCAAGAAGTAGGGCTATTAGATGGTCTAGCAGATTTATATGAGCAAGGGCAAGTTAAAGGTGTGGGGCTGTCTAATTACGGCCCTCAACAACTCCAACGTGTACATCAAAAGTTTGCCGCGCGAGGAGTACCGATTAAAACTTTGCAAGTTCAGTACTCCCTACTGTCCACATATCCTGTGACTCAATTAGGATTAAAAGATGTTTGCGATCAGCTAGGAATTAAACTAATTGCTTACAGTCCTTTAGCTTTGGGAATATTAACAGGAAAATACTCTGAAAAAGGCCCGTTTCCCAAGGGTATCCGGGGTTTGTTATTTAGGCAGTTATTACCAGGAGTGCGATTGCTTTTGGCATGTTTGCAAGAGGTGGCAGAATCTAGAAACAAAACTATGTCACAAGTAGCGCTTAATTGGTGCATTTGTAAAGGCACTATTCCTATACCTGGAGCTAAATCAGTGCAACAGGCACAAGAAAATATTGGCGCTTTGGGTTGGCAATTAGACTCTAATGAAATTGCAGCGTTAGATCAAGCGGCTGCAAGTACAGATAAAGTCATGGTACAAAACATTTTTCAGACTAAGTAAGAAAAGGGGTTAGGGACTAGGGGTTAGGAAGAAGGGGAAAGGGGCAGGGTTAAAGGGTTTGTTTCTTCATCCTTTACCCTTTAACCTTTTCCTCTCTTGTTGCTCCCCTACTCCCCTGCTCCCCTGCCATATTACTCCTCCGCTTCGGGAAGCGGAAAGATTTCCCCAGCTAAGTAAGCCTGAAAGTGTTTTTGGAAGTACAACCAAGAGGTCATATCTTCCCCTTCCGTGTATGCTTTGGGAGCTTGTTTGTATAAAGGAACGCGATGATTAATTTCGTCTTGAAGAAACTGGGGTAATTCTGTTAAACCACTGATTTTACTACCAGCGGCACTATAGATTAGATTACCAGGGCGATCGCCCATTTTCATCCAAGGAAGCCACTGACCAATTCGATCCCAACTGAGCCTGAGTTGAGAAACTGAGGGAATTTCTATATTATCTAAATCTGCGGTTGGTACTGTTAGTTTAAATAATTCTGCTGCTTGATAAGTTGGATATGGACTGTAAGCAGCGAATTTCGGATCTTCTGCTAAAGGATTAGGGTAAGTAGGAAAAATATCAAAAACAAAAGTTGTAGCATCCCCTTCTACTTGTGCAGGAAATTTACCCCCAAATTTACCCTGCACGGGATTATTCGCAACGTGTAATACTGGTACTGTCTCCCCTGTCCAAGGGTTTTCCCATTTTCGTACAGTCTCATTTGTCTCTGGGTCAAGGTAGTAAGTCAGTTCCCTAGAAGTGAAATTCCAGCTATCTTCTGCTGTCGGAATACATCTACTAACGCTTAATCCCACCATTCTAAACAGGAGTTGTCTTTTCTCACCTGGGATAAAGCTGTAAATTTTACCCGTCCAGATCAAAAATGTGGATTGGGTAGGATCAAGGGAAGAACGAGTTTTCACCCATTTTTCAGCATCTAATTCTTGGATTTGGGCAACCATCTACAATATCCTTCAGTATGTTTAGTAAGTTACCAATCTACACTTTAAACTCCTAGAAGAACTACTGGAACTGATTTTCTGCAAATATTGCTAGACAAATTTAATCCAGTAAAAATAAGGAAAATACTAAAGTCCCTACTACAAACTTACTCATCCATCCTCTGACTGACCTGTACAATTGAGAATGAGACATCAAAGCTGTTCAGCACTTTGAGTTGCTCACTGAATTTTTTCTCTAGATGCTTGTGAACTTTTTTATCGGATGTGCAGTTTGGGCATATAAAGGCTGGGTAGGTGAACTTTATCCCCAAGGAACTCGTGCTACCGAATTTCTCTCTCTCTATAGCCGTCGCTTCACTACAGTGGAAGGTAATACCACTTTTTACGCCGTACCCAACCAAGAAACTATCACCCGTTGGGCATCTGAAACACCACCAGAATTTAAATTTTGCCTCAAATTGCCACGGGATATCACTCATCAAGGTTTACTAAAACCCCATATTCCTAATGCTTTAAAGTTTTTGGAGGTCATGCGCCCGTTAAGTCAGCGCCTTGGCCCTATATTTGCACAATTACCACCAACTTATGCACCTGTATTCTTGGAAGATTTGACTGCTTTTTTGGAAGCTTGGCCGCGTACAGAAGCACCACTAGCACTAGAGGTTCGGCATCGTGATTGGTTTAATGAACCTCATACTAGTAATTTAACAGCAGTATTAGAAAACTTAGGTGTGGGACGAGTAATATTAGACTCGCGTCCCATCTACATTGGAGATGATGACCCACAGTTACAATCGGAACGTCGCAAACCTAAACTACCAGTGCAATTTAGTGTCACAGCACCTTTTAGCCTAATTCGATTTATTTCTCATCCAGATTTACCTGTGAATCAGCCTTTTATGGAAGAGTGGGTAACACAGATTCAACAGTGGTTACAGACAGAAACGCAAATTTATTTCTTTGTCCATTGTCCTTTAGAAGAGCGATCGCCTAGCACAGCGCGTTACTTTCAACAGTTGTTAGAACAGAATAATCTCGCAGTCCCACCTCTACCTTGGGATAACCTTGACTATCCCCCCAATCAGCTTAGTTTGTGGTAAAAACAGCAGGAAACAGTTAACACTGATTTCAAAAAGAGCGATAATAATTATTGCAATACTTTTTTGATCAAACTTTATATATTCGCGTTTTCTAAAAAAAGGGATCATACTCTCCATAAGTAATTTTTGTAAAGGAGGTTAAAATGAGTCGTCTACTCTATGAAAACTCAGTTTCATATAGAGGATATCTCATCATTCCATTTGTTTTTGGTAACGCAGATGGTTACGAAATTTATTCGTATAAACTTTTATCAGAAATTGGGCGTAAAAGCAAACTTCATCAGACAGAGAATCCAGCAGGTATTTATAGCAGTAGTATCAGTAATATTATTGATATTGCTCAAGAACATATTGACAAAAATTCCGAGTTTGTCAGCCAAGGGGATAATTTTAAGTCCCGCTATATCTACCACCACAACTTAATTATTGTCTTTCAAGAAAGGGGTAAATACTTTTATGATCATTACCCTCCGGAATTCTTAAATAATATCGCAGCACCGAAATTATTCAAATCCGAATACGAATGCTTGATTTGGATTAAGCAAGGACTAAATGGGCAATATATCCGACAACAAGCTAGCTAAAGGTTTGGATTTGGCGTAACTCATAATGGCTTGATTTGTGAAAGTATTACCTTTAGTGAGTTGAAAAATAATGCTGGAAGAAGATTCACAAAACAATGCGACATCATCATAAGTATTGATGGCGTTTTGAGATCTAGTAATATATCAAGAAATAATTTACGAATAGATTTGCTGTAGAAACGGCGATTTATCGCGTCTCTCCAACTCCATTTTTTGAATAAACGGGGTTCTTTTCTTTTAGATGAGTGATCATCCCCTTGCGGGGAAAGTGTTTTGGATAGCAAAGGGTGAGGGATGATTCATTTTTCCACGCCATCATGTTTCCATCCCCTTGCGCGGAAAGTGTTTTGGATACTTAAGCTTCAGGGCTTGGCGGTTGACCATCCTTTAGGGTTTCCATTCTGCGACTCTGCGCTACGCCAGTTGCTACAAGTCAGCGAAGCTGCCCAACGCACTGGCTCCTCTGCGTGATACAAATTCATATATCCACTCAGCAACGCCCCAAAATTTATGGTAGCCAAAAATCAGGCAAAATAGATTTACCCAAATCACGCACAGTTTGGTTGAGCGATCGCGCCACTTGTATATGCGCTTCATCTCCTTCTACAGGTAAAATCTTAGCTGGCTGACCTGCTTTTAAATGAGATACCACTAAATTTGCCGCTTCTAAACCAGTAACATAAGCCTTTTCTTGTGACCAAGAACCATGACGGTTGACAATCCAATCGCCACTCATAAAAACATTTGCAAAACTGGTCTGAGATGGCAACATATAGCGATAGCTACCAGGTGCAAAGTGAGTCACTGCATTTGGTAATCTAATCACACTACTATCAATTACTTTGGCTTCTCGAAATGCTGGTACACAAGTTGCCAAATAGCGCTGAACTATCGCCACAATTTCTGTATCACTCAAATTAAGAAACTGATTAGCGTGATAAAAATCAACTTCAACTACTGTTCCTAGCTCATTTTTATATTCATCATGTAAAGCATTCAAATCAAAAAACGTCCATCCTGTAGTTACATCAAACCCAAAACACGCATTAGAAGGACGAGGAATATTAATTTTACGGTCAAACCACAGCCGAGTTGCTAAAACATCAATTGCCCCTAAATTGCCCAAATTCCGAAATTCTTCTCGACTTTGTAAGCTAGCACTTGTGGAGACAATTTTCTTCATACCACTGATACCCACAGCAAAAATTACAGCATCGGCATCAAATACTTCATCACCACAAACTACACCTTTTGCCTGATTATTACTATCAACAATTAAGTCAGTAACTCGGCGCTGAGGCAACACTTTAGCACCAGTTTTGGCAATTTGTTTTACCCAAGGATGAAATATTTTTTCTCCCACAGTTCCCCGACACCAAACCACATCAAAATCAGGTTGGTGAGCCAAAATAAAAAAGTAAAGCATCCCTAAAGTTGCGGCGGCTGAACATTGTTCACCTGGAGCAAACAAACCTACCAACAACATGGGTTCAAAGGCTTCTCGATAAAGTCGAGCAGAAACGCCAAAATCTTTAAATAATTCACGGGCGGTTACAAAATCATAACGCCGCCAAGCTGCATCAGAATTATCAAAATCCACAACAGCGTAAAGTAAAGGCAAAGCACTGAGGCGATCAATAAGTGGTAGACGTTGAAACTGAGTGTAGAGAAAAGTGCCCAGCGGTGAAGGAAGTCTGGGTAAATCTTGAAAAATTGGTGATTCAACTTCTAACCCCGCAGGTGAATACTGTGCAGAACGAGTCCAGGTAGTAAAGGGATTAATTTCTAATTCGTTAATCAGGGCAAAAATATTTCTGTAAGGATACCAGAAGCCGTGAATGCCCGCTTCTACAGATTTTCCCCCTGCGGTTTTCCAACCTGCGACAAGCCCACCAGGATAAGAACCTGCTTCTAGAAGTGTCACATCGTACCCTTGTTTTGCTAAATGGTAGGTTGCGCTTAAACCAGCCCAACCTGCACCAACAACTACCACTCGTTTTTGTTGCGACCCTTCTGACATCTCATCCTCCGCCTGTTGCAGTCCATCAACTAATGTATACGAACTTGGGTTCAGTCGTAGACAGAGATTAGGAGTTGAGAGTTAGAAGAATTATTTTTTAGAACAAAGAAAAAAAGAGTAAGCGAACCCACCGCTTACTTGATTGTGGTTTTGAGACCCCTATTATTTGCAAGGCATTAGATAACTTTGACATGATTTTTCAACCATTGTGTAAACGCCTTACGCTTAAGCTTACCCGATGCTAGCGATAGTATAATTACCTCCTGCTCATCGAAAGAAGCATCAATTTCTAGACCATTCATGACCAGAAAAACTTCCATTGCTGCATGACCAATCCGTTTATTACCATCGATAAATGGATGATTCATTACCAGCGAAAACCCGATTGCCGAAGCCTTATCAACAAGTGTCGGGTAAAGCTCCTGCCCGCCAAAAGTCATACGAGGTTGAGCGAGTGCAGATTCTAAAGCACCCAAATCTCGTATACCCAATGCGCCACCAGACTGCTCGATAATTTGACGATGAAGTTCGACAACTTCAAAAAGTAATAAGTAGCGAATCATGCTAATCGTTGGTAAAGTTCAGCATTTTTTCGCAGCACATAACTAGCGGCTTGGTTAAACTCACTTTTTGGGTAGTTTAACAAATCTTCTAGACTCGCAGATAACAATTCTTCAGTAGAGATCCCTAACTTTTGCGCTAATTCCTGTAATTTTTGCAGTTGGTGATCTGTAATATTAATTGTTATAGCAGCCATGTTTCCTCTTCCTAGCTAGTCTTTGTCTTACATTATCTTGCATTCATCCTTCATTAGCTATCACAGCCTCTAAATCTGTCTTTTTCTACCTAACGTAACAATTCAGAGCTTCTACAGATTAAAGACTTGAGGTTTTACCAGTTTGTGCTTGTGTTTCAATAGGCTTAACATCGCTATAGCCCATTTCACCAGCGATCGCCCGTAATACCGAAATTTGCCCTTCAAAATCTAGTTCTTCAATTTGGGAAAGTAGATTATTAATCGCACCAGTTGAATTGTAATCGCCTGGCATATCAACTACTGTATCACCCATAGCAACTGCCCAAGCATACCAAACTAACAGTTGATTGTTTTCTTTTAAAGCGCCATAAGCACGAGAAGATTCTGTGTCTTTGCAATTAACTATATCCCGCATAATCCCTAGTTGTTGATCATCGGATAATTGCAAATAATCTCCTAACAAAAGCGGTGCTAATTCGGGATCAGCAGCAGTTGGAGCCGCGGGAGTGATGGAGTCACCCATTTTTTCATAAACAAAGTATAGCCAAGCTAATTTAGCATCGGTATCTAAGGCATTAAATGCTTCTACCGCCTTTTGAGTTTCATTGCTCTGGGCTTGAGAAACTGTTTTTTTAGAACTAGCAGTCATAAATTATTTCCACAAAAATTTTATAGGCCAAATTAATAATTACCAAAGTTGCACAATTAAAATCTACTTCCAAGGGAACAATTTTTATTAATTAAATATTTATGCTTTTATCTATCTTTTAGGAGAGGTTAAGATCTTTCTCAAGATGCCAAGGTCTTAATAGAAAATTTGTTACGATCGTCCTCGACATCCAAAAAATTACTCAAGGTATTTAAAGTTATGGCTGATAAAGATAAAGTAAAACCTAATGTCAATGAAGCTCCTACCCATGATGCACAATTAGCAGCTGAAAATATGGCTAGTGGTGAAGAGAAAACACCAAGTGTTGATTTTGATGCTGATTATGCAGCTGCACAAAAATTTAGTGTCAGCGAAATTGACCGCACAAATGAAGGTGCAGCAGCAGCCAAAGCAGCAACAGCACCTAAACGTGAAGTTCCTCAAGCAAAAGAAACTAATACTGAAGCCAAAGCTACTGGTAATCCTGGTGATTATGCAGAAATGGCAGGTGAAGTTGGTGGTTCAAAGACAGAGGGTGTAGCTGATGTCAGTGACGATCTAGTAAAAAAAGCTTTAGAAAAAGGTGAAAGAAAAAATTAACTTTGAGCAGAGAGTCAATAGCCAACAATAAATTTTATTAGGGTAATATTTTTACCTGGAGTAATTAAGCTTTGGCTATTGATTAATCAACAATTTTTAATAACTTCTAATAATTCATTCGGTTGATGAATTAGAAAGTCTGGGTTCTGCTGGGCTAAAACTTTCTGAGAATTGAATCCCCAAGTTACAGCGATAACCTTGATATTGGCTTTTTTCGATGCTTCTATATCTCTGGTTTCATCTCCCACATAAATCACTGCTTGAGGTTTGAGTTGTTTTTGCCTTAATACATTATTAATGATTGTTGTTTTACCAAAAATTGTTACTCCTGAGTAAATAAAATCAAATAGATTATCCAATTCATTGTTGTTCAAAAAAGCTGTAACATTTTCTTTAGAGTTAGACGTAATAATTCCTAGCTTATAACCATGATTTTGGAGATCAATTAATGCTTCTTGGATTCCAGGAATGGGTTTAAATTCCTGGATTTTATTTTTTAATTCTCCTTTAACTTTTTTAAGCAGGAAGGGTATTTTAAATAAAGAAATACCTGAATATTTGATAATTTCTCTAGAAGTTAAATTCCTCAGAAGAGCTAATTCTTGTGGGGTTATTTGTACATAGTCAAACTCTACTGCTAACCGATTGGCAATGCTTACGAGAGCATCTACTGTATCTGCAATCGTGCCATCAAAATCAAAAATAATTACTTTCTGGGTCATTCTCTCGCCTGGATGCGTCAAGATTAGCACGGGCATTCCGTCGTAACATTTCTGGCTTAATCCGCCGCAAAGCTGATGCCGGAAATCGTTTATCCCACTCCTCATTTGAGATTTCCGCTAATTCTATCAGTTCGGGCGCAAGATTCCCAGGATAAGGCTGAAAATCTACGACATCAGTTGTGTTGGCAAAGCGTTGATTCCAAGGACAAACATCTTGGCAAATATCACAACCAGCAACCCAGCCTTGCAAATGGGGTGTGATGGTTTCTGGTAATTTTTCCGCCCGATTTTCGATTGTATGATAAGCAATACAGCGATTAGCGTCTACTACAAACGGCTGGGTAATCGCACCAGTAGGACAAGCTTCAAGACAACGAGTACAGCTACCGCAGTGTTCTGTATGGGGGCGATCGCTCTCTAATTCCAGATTTGTCAACACTTCTCCCAAAAATACCCAAGAGCCATACTCTCGTGTAATCACATTACCATTTTTAGCAATCCAACCAATTCCAGCTCGTTGCGCCCAAACTTTATCTTGCACTGGGCCTGTGTCTGCATAATATCTAGCTTGGATGCCTAGATCAAGTGATTCTAACCAAGTAGTCAGCGCCTTGAGTTTTTTGTGCATCACTTTGTGATAATCTCTCCCCCAGCCATAACGGGAGATTTTGGCATATTCGTCGCTTTCAGGACGTTGATGTGGTGTGTAGTAATTAAGGGCCACACACACTAGCGATCGCGCCTCTGGCATAATTAAGCTAATATCTTGACGCTTGGGATTATTCATCCATTCCATATCAGCGTGATAACCCAGCGTTATCCATGCTTGTAACCTTTGGGCATCTGTATTAATTGCCTCTACAGCAGTAATTCCTACTTTGTGGAATCCCAATTCTTTAGTTTTTTGTTTGACTGCACTGCTGTTTGTTACGGAATACTGATTCATTTTCTTGATTTTAAATCCACAGGGACTTAGAGCTTTGCCAAAATTTAGATTTGCAATGAACTAATGAAATACTCTACTCATTGCATGTTTTGATAGGTATATTTTTGAGCATTCTGGCAATCTACCCCAGTAGCAGGTTATTTTATATCTATTTTTATATTCAAATTGATATTTAGCTAGCTTGATACAGGTAATTTTATGAATGCTGCTGAATCTTTGGCTACTAGTGACAAAACTGATGTGAACATAGCAAAACTAGAACTTCAGATTGAGGGAATTACAGAAGCCAGCATCCTGAGGTATTTTGAAACTTTAAATGCAGGAGAATTTCAGGCAACTGCTGCTCTATTCGCTGACGATGGGGTGATGCATCCGCCCTTTGAATCTGATATTGTCGGGCCAGATGCGATCGCAACCTATTTACACAAAGAAGCTCAAAATATTCAAGCAAATCCCCACCAAGGAATAATCGAAAACTTAGAAAATGACCAAATCCAAGTTCAAGTAACAGGTAAAGCCCAAACTTCTTGGTGTGGTGTGAATGTATTATGGCTATTTATCCTTAATCAACAAAAGCAAATCATCTACACTCAAGTGAAACTCTTAGCTTCTCCCCAAGAATTACTTTCATTGCGTCCAGAAAATTAACCGTAGTCTCTCAACCATAAAACTGCCATGAGGGTTTGTGGATATTGCATAAATACCTTTGGCAATACCCAATCCCACATTTGACTATCCAAAATTGGTATTAACCAGTCTGCTGGAGTTCTGGTAGAGTGGCTTCTAACTTGAGACAGTTAGCACCATCCACTTGCAACTGATACTCTACCTTATCCATCAGACGATTCATAATTAGCCATCCATAACCGCCTTCTTGTTTGTCTATGGGGTTTGGCGGTAGATAAGTGGACATATCAAAACCTTCGCCGTAGTCCCAAATTTCTAAGGCAATATCTCGCTCTTTCAGTTCCAACCGCAGTAAAACTGGTACATTTGACTGTTCTTTGTGGGCATGACGTACTACATTAGAGTATGCTTCCACCAAAGCTAGGCGTAAACGACTTGATTGCCGTGACCAATCAACTGATTCTCCTAGTTGGATTTTCAAGCATCCCAGTAACCAGTGTTCGACGATATTTAAATAATTCAAATCGCTTGGTATATGCAGCTCACTTTTCATTACTTATAAAACCTCCAGTGAAAGTATAGTTTGGTCATCTTCCTGAACATGGTTATCCGCCTGGATGCGAGCTAGTAAATTATTAAGGGAAAGTGGTTTTAGCTCATCTTGTAATAGTTGCCAAAGACCATCTTGATTCAGCATAGAACGGCTAACTGGGTGAATGCCACCCCCGGTTTTTTCGGACTGAAATAGTTGATTTGATACAGTTGCTTCGGTAATACCATCACTAGCTAACAGTAAGGTGTCTCCAGAAGCAAGAACCAACTTACCCGATTGTGCCTGCCATCGAGGTAAAATGCCTAAGGGGATACCGCGTACTTTTAGATAATTTGGTTTTTCCGTTACAGTAGTTTGCCGTGACCAAAGCAAGGGATAGATATGACCAGCATTAGCGTACACTAGCTCCCCGGTAGTAGGGGTATAACAGGCTAGAACTACGGTAATGAAGCAGTTATTGCTGATTAAGTCGTTGCACAGAGCGTGATTAAGGTTATGCATAACCACATTCGGCTCGGCTGGTGTTTCTTGAGATAATTCCCGGCGTAACACTGAAATCGCACTGGCCATAAATAAAGCAGCGGGAACACCTTTACCGGAAACATCACCTACTGCTAACCACAAGTCGCCTTTGGGATGGACAAAAACTTCAAAAAAATCACCGCCTACTTCACGAGCTGGGTAGCAACAAGCTTGTAATTTTGCGCCTTTGATATCAGGTAAGGTTTGGCGTAGCAGATTATTTTGAATTTGGCGAGCGACTTCCAATTCTGCACTAATCTGCTCTTGTTTTTCTTGGAGGCTTTGGTAGAGTTTTACCTGAGAGAGAGCTAAAGCTGCTTGTTCAGCAACACCTGTAATCAGTTGGATATCTTCATTTTGCCAAGAACAATTACGTCCCCATTGGTAGATAGCAAGTACAGCTAGCAGGTGTTGCTGATAAGAAATAGGTATAATTAGTTGATTATATGGTTCACCATTGTATGTATTTTCAGTTAGCTGATAACGACGGGTTTCCAGAACTTTTTCAATTAAAAGACTAGGATCGAAGTCAATACAAGCTAAATTATATTTAGGATCTTGGTAAGAAAATCGGTCTTGTGTGAGGCGATCGCCCTCTACTGGTCTAAGCAAACAACAAGTAGCTTCAAATGCTCGCCCAACTGTGACTGCAATCTTTTGCAGCATACTGCTGTAATCCAAAGACTCCCGAATTGCCGTTGTCACTGCATTAAATAAAGATTCTCGCCGCAGGGCCCGACGCAGTTCTTGAGTACGTTTCTTAACTAGACGGTATGTATCAGTTGCTTGATCGACTAATACCTTCAGCCGTTCGGGATTCCACGGTTTGGTGATATACTTGAACACCTGACCAGAGTTAATTGCATCTACCAAATCTTCAACATCAGTAAAACCCGTTAGTAAGATCCGAATCGTATCGGGAAAGCGTTCCACTGTATGACTGAGAAACTCAGTGCCATTCATCTCTGGCATTCTTTGATCCGAGATAATCACAGCCATCTCGCCTTCTTTGTTTAAGATTTCGAGCGCACTCAGGGCATTGTTGGCTTTATAGACTTGAAAGTCCCGCCTAAAAGTACGGTAAAGTAAATCTAAGTTGTCTAGCTCATCATCTACCACCATGAGCTTGAGTTTTTCTACCTCTTTTTCAGTCATATTTGACTTTAAATTTTTAGATACTTGAAATTGTGAGATAGGATATTGCAAACTTTATCCCACCCCTTAATCAACGAATAATCAAAAAGTAAAAGTAATCTTTAAAGAAAAGTTACCCAATTTAAACGTATAACTTTACTCCCAGTCTTTAACTTTACTTTAATTTACTTAAGAGTCGCTAAACCCCAAAATTCGCTTTATCCCACTAGCCCAGAGCGCAAAGCGCGTACTGCTGCTTGGGTACGGTCATCGGCGCATAGTTTATTCAAAATATTGCGGACGTGTGTTTTCACAGTTCCAACTGTAATGTAAAGGCGTTCTGCAATAACTGCATTGCTGCAACCTTCGACGATCAACTGTAACACTTCCAATTCTCTTTCTGTCAGGGTATAAGAGTCAATAAATTCCTGATTTTCTCCGAAATCTGGGTTTTGAGTCTGGTTTTTCTGATCTGTAAGTCCTCCTTCTGGTAATCGGGGATTTTGTTGGGCTTGTTGTAATACAATCCTTGCGATCGCTGGATCGATCCAAGCGTTGCCATTGTAAGTGACTCGCACTGCTTCCAGCAAATTATCAAACTTGATATCTTTCATACAGTAGGAGTCTGCACCAGCTGCAAAAGCTGCCAACACCGCTTCTTTGTTATCCCGCAGTGTTAAAATCAACACTTTCGTTGGCGAATCTTCTCCATTAGAAGCGGATTTTAATTCCCTTGTCAGTTCTATGCCATCTTTATCTGGTAAACCAATATCAATAATTGCAATATCAGGTTGTACCTTTTTTAACATTCTCAGACCTTCCGCAGCAGTTGCAGCTTCTCCGACAACTTCAATTTCTTCTTTTTGTAGTAGTGCTGTCCGAATACCCACACGGGTAAGGTCATGATCTTCAATCAGAGCAATGCGAATTTTACTCATAGCCAACTTCCGCCCTTTACACTACCTTAACTGTAAAGTTGAGTTTACTCAAAAGTCTGATGTAGATGAATTTTAAAGACATCGCACCGTGTGCGACTTTCTTTAAAACCTAACCCCCAGCCCCTTCCCTGCAAGGCAAGGGGAGCAAAAATCAAAGCCTCTCTCCGTTTCAAGAATAAGTTGCACATCGCATAGACATCTGTATAAAAATAAATATCAGGATGCTGTCTGTTCATTAGAGATTTTTTTTCGCTAAATGAATGCAGACCAGTACTTGTGTTGTGGTTAATCTCCTTAGCTACGAATTATAGTGATTTAGTTAGAAACCGAGTTTTAGTCCTTAATTACTCACCGTTATGTCAACAGACACCTAAGCATTGACAAAAATTGGGTTTGTATTCCTAGATATTTGTCTAAAATAGGCGATTAAAAGCTATTTGCATATTATAAGATATTTTTATTACCGAAAATACTCAGTATCCTGTCTTAATCTAGCACCTTCATTTACTTAAGAAAGATAGATTGCTTAGTTTTCATTGGCTAACGAGTCGAATGATTTGCTGCTAAAATTTCCACAGACACCTATTAAAAAATTTGATAAACTATCGTTCGAGATCATCTGGTGTGAGAATAATCAAAATAGGCTATGTCTAAACCGCCTAACGCGTTTTCGGTACTGGGAATACCAGTTCATGTCATGAGTAACTATCCAGGCTGGTTGCTAGAATGCCTGCATGCTAGCAAAGGCGCTCATGTGGTTACACTCAATGCAGAAATGACAATGCAAGCAGAACGGAATACCTGTTTAGCTCAAGCAATTCAAGATGCTGAGCTAGTGATTCCAGATGGTGCAGGGGTAGTTCTGTATTTGCGGTGGCTTTTTTGGCAAAAAGTTAAACGTTGTCCGGGGATTGAATTAGCAGAAACACTGTTGCAAGAAATTGGTCAACAGCAGCCAGATGCAAAAGTGTTTTTTTATGGAGGAGCGCCTGGGGTCGCAGCCAAGGCCGCAGAGTTTTGGCAACAACAAATTCCTACTTTGAGGATGGCAGGTACTCACTCCGGTTATCATTCTCCAGAAGAAGAAGAGCAATTGCGACAAACTCTCACTCAATTGCAGCCGCAAGTAATTTTTGTGGGCTTAGGAGTGCCACGTCAAGAATTATGGATTGCCCAAAACCGTCATTTATGTCCCCAAGCAATTTGGATTGGCGTTGGTGGCAGTTTTGATATTTGGTCAGGGACAAAAACTCGCGCTCCCGCTTGGTTGGGAAAAAACAATTTGGAATGGTTGTATCGGCTTTATCAAGAACCTTGGCGCTGGCGACGGATGTTAGCTTTGCCAGAGTTTGCTTGGAAAGCTTTTGTTTATCGTTTAACTGTCAGGAATGCAATTGGCTAGCAACTGATGAACCGAATAGTTCGCTTTGAAATTATTGTCTGGTTGTGTTGAGTTGCACCGTCTTGATCTTATTTGAGACAATGCAATCAACATCAACTCTGGCAAAATCAGCGCTTGAGCTTCTAGTCAGTGTAGATGTCGCTCAAAACATTGATTTTAAAGGGCATTTTCGAGAACTAGAGGTTGAAGGTTTAATTTTGAGATCCGACTTGAACAGCGATCGCATTAGTGCAGGTTAAGTTGTAAAAGCAACGATTTTAACTTGCGAAGATCAAATGAAGTTGTATTTGCAGTACGCATAAGAGAAACCACCCTAATACAGATTGGAGGCTTCAAGAGACAAGAAACATTTTATGATCCAAATGTAATATTTATAACATCAAACGGTATTCATGTTTCCGCTATGGTTGGCGCTTGATAAGACTTTAGGGAAGTAAAATAGGGTCAATCCTTTCTTTAATTATTGATGATGGATGGAATTACTGTAGAGCGACAAAAGCTAGTTGAAGCAGTTAACACCCTACCTGACGATGTTTTGCTTGAGCTTGCTAATTTTCTTGACTATCTTCGTTACAAGTCAGTTAACCTCAAACAGCCTGAAAACAAAAATGCTGCCGATTTTTTATTGACTGTTGCAGGTTTGGGTAACTCTGGTCAACACGATATTTCAGAGCGAGATGAGGAGATTCTAAGCAATGAAATTCATCCTGTTTATGGCTGGAACCTCAAACTAAATAACTCTGCATGACAGCAATACTCGATACCAGTTTTCTATTTGCATTAACGGATCAAGGCGATCGTAATCATGAGCGTGTGTTAGTTACTGCTCAAAGCACAAATGAAGCGTTGATTCTACCCGTGGTTGTCTTGCCTGAAATTTGTTATCTGATTGCATCAAGATTAGGACACAAGGCAATGCGGCATTTCGTGTCTAATCTTACAAGCAGTAGTGTTGAAATTGAGCCTGTTTTATCAGAAGATTTGGCGCGAATACATGAAGTTTTAGAAAAATATGCCGATACTCAACTTGATTTCACAGATGCAGCAATTGTTACTCTAGCGGAGAGACTTGTTATTACTCGCATTTATACCCTTGATCGTAGAGATTTTTCGATCATTCGCCCAAATCATTGTGATTACTTTGAGCTACTACCCTGACCCAACAACAAATCTATTAGCGTGCTGGAAGACTTGGAGATGTCTCTACTCGAAGAACGGTTCATCAACGAAAAACCGATTATATCTTACGTAAAAATACGGGAACTTTAAAAAAATTTTATTTTTAGTTTATCTATTTGATATTCCCAGGTTGCGCCTGGGAATCCTTATTTTAAGGTGAATCTTCAATAGAGAACTTGAGGCTACTTGATTAAAGTTTATTTTAATACTGAATAGGGATTTTTAGACAGCTGCCGTCACCCAGCAAAGAAGAACCGTAATAAGTATTTATCTCACAGATGAGCGCATCATAACCCCGTTTATACCTTAATTCCAATGACAACTGCTATTAAAACTCCAACCAAGACTGACAAATCCATTCATCAACAGGACAGTGAAAATCAACGGCATAGTAGTAATACAGCTGCAATGGTGCAACTGCGTTCTGTGACAAAAACCTATACCAATGGCTATGACGCTCTGCTGGATGTGAACTTAGAGGTTAAACAAAAAGAATTTCTGTTTATCACCGGGCCCAGCGGTTCTGGGAAATCAACACTCTTAAAACTGTTGTATGGTCAGGAGTTACCAACACAGGGAGAGGTGATGGTTGATGACTGTAATGTAGCGGCTTTGCGGGGCGATCGCTTGTCATTATTGCGGCGGCGTATTGGCATTGTGTTTCAAGACTACAAACTGATTCCCCAGCGGACAGTGGCGGAAAATGTAATGTTTGTACTCCAAGCCCAAGGGTATACCCGCAAAGAAATTCACAGGCGTTTAGAACCAACTTTAAAACTGGTGGGTTTGCTTTCTAAAGCCGATTGTTTTCCCGATCAGCTTTCTGGGGGAGAGCAACAGCGAGTCAGTATTGCACGAGCAATTGTAGGAACACCACCGCTGCTATTGGCAGATGAACCAACAGGAAACCTCGATCCAGATAATTCTTGGCAAGTGATGCAGATTCTCCAAAAGTTAAATGCCTTTGGAGCAACAGTAATTGTTACTACCCACGATGAACAACTGGTACGTCGGTGTAATCATCCAGTAGTACAAGTCCGCGATGGACAATTGTATAGGAAATAGTCAATGGTGAGAATTTGAAATATTGACTTTGAACTCTTGAGGCTTAACTTTTAACTTGGGGTAGCAAAGTGGAGTTGCAGCGCTGGATGCTAGCATCTGTGGGCTATCCAAAGTTTGTAAACTCTCAAAAGCTGCCTCTCTAATAATTGGCTCCTTTTCTTGGGTGAGTAGAAGTTGTAAGCATTGAACAACATTTTGCTGCACCGCAGCATCAATTTTTCGACGGGTGATGAATTTAGTGAGTTGACGGACGGCAATCAAACGCTTTAAGGGGTCTTGTTCCGTTAAATTAAGTAATAAACACTCAAAATTATCTTCTTTTCGATTTTCGTAAAAGTTGATGATTTGCCACACCAACAAAATTAAAGTTAACAGCGTTCCTAAACCTTGCACAATAGCACCAGCAGCAATCCAAGGGCTGTTGGAGTCAACCCAGATGGCGGCTGCCATATAAGTGCTGATGGTGGCAATACCCCCACTACCAACAGCTAAAGCTAACCGACGATTGGGCCCATTTAAAATCCTCTGAATCTCTGACCAGCGCAGCTGCCAGTCCCATTTCTGCATTGAGTAGACTAGTAACATTACCCCAACGCCTACCAAAAGCGCCAATAGCAGTTTCCAGTTCCACAACAACATAGCAACGACAATGGTTAGAAAGCCGAAAATGCCTCTTGCACCAGAGAAAGGCTTAAAGACTCGTTGTTTTGGGCTTCCTCCTGTCTTGAAGTCTAAAAGCGGCCAGTTGGGGTACTGGTTAATTAATTGCTGCCAAAAAGCCGAAGCCTTTGCCACAGTGTTGACCTACTTAATTACAAAATTGCCTAATGTAGTAAGAATACCTGGGCTAGGTCGAGTCAGAGCAATTTTGTTACTGATTTTTTAGAGTTTTAAGTTAAATACAAAAACGAAAATTATCAAGAGTGAATTGACCATCAAAAGCACAGAAGCTTACAGAGTAGATGTCAGGCGCTTTTATGGATAACAAGGTGTTGGGGGGGACAGCCGAGTCGGAATTAGCGAGATTGGCTCCTGGGAGTATTGTTTGAGCTAGCAATTGGCGATCGCGATCGTAGGCAGACAATACTAACCGTTGTGAACTGGTGACAAAGGCACTAACACAGTTAACAGGTTGTAAAAAATTAGCTTCTAAAAATCCGCCCTTGGATAAACTCATTAGTACTGTTGACCCTGAAAGGGTTGGAAATGCTGGGTTTGACGGTTGTATTGCTAGGGTATTGTGAAAAATAACACCCCAGTGTTCATACTGATGTTCTACAGATTCAAAACACTTCAAATCTTCCAAATTCAGACAAATACACCCAGGTACAACAAATTCAGCGTTGTCAACTACTTCTTCAAACTGAACCCGCGAAGCTGAAGCCTTAACTAGGTTATGGTTTTGCACATCACAGTTTTCAAGCTCAAATTTTGCATCTTCAAACGCTTGTACTGTATTCGATTGAAGAGTAGCTTGTTTCACCATGACACCCCGCCCTAGCATTACTTAAAAAATTATTAAATAATTAATTAGATCAAAAACTATTTTTTCTAGATATAAAACTAGAATTAGCAACTTTTTATAATGAGCGCTTAATTGTTTTATACGCTCAAAGTTATCCGTAAGTTTTCTGATAGACTACCATAAAATAAATTGCTTTGTAATTATCAACTAAGTAATACTAGTAACTAACCCCAATCCTTGCTAGTCAATAATTTCAGCCAATTCATGATTTTAAAAAATGAAAAAAATCACCAAATCTTCACAAGTATTTCAGTAATTTTACATCTACTTAATCTGACAAAGGTGAGAGGTGTAAGAGTCATGGATTCGCTGATAATAGCAATCGAGAGTACAAATTAAATAAATATAAACTTACCTATGTTTCAGCCACAGGGATTTGAGCAAAAGTCTATAGTTACCTCATTAGGTAAAATGGCTTACTATACTGCCACTGGCTCACTTTGGCAGGACGATGCGATCGCAAAATCTGACCAGGAAACTTTGGTCTTCCTACACGGCTTTGGTGGTGGGTCTTCTAGTTATGAATGGTCGAAAGTGTATCCTGCCTTCGCTGCTGAATACCGTATTTTGGCACCAGATTTAATTGGCTGGGGTAAATCTGAGCATCCAGCCCACAATTACAAGCTAGAAGATTATTTAATAACGATTCGGGAATTTTTTGAGCAGACCTGTACAGGCCCAGTCACAACAATCGCTTCTTCTTTAACTGCGGCGTTGACAATTCGAGTTGCGATCGCCCATCCTGATCTATTTAAGTCTTTAATCTTGATTACACCTGCGGGACTTTCTGACTTCGGCGAAGACTACTCCCGTAGCTTTTTTGCTCAGTTAGTTAATCTTCCCATTGTTGACCGCTTGCTCTACAGCACCGGAATTGCCACGAGTAATGGGATTCGCAGTTTTTTAGAACAACGGCAATTTGCTGAACCTAATCGAATATATGAAGAAATTGTAGAGGCTTATCTCCAATCTGCTCAACAGCCTAATGCCGAGTACGCGGCTCTGTCTTTTGTAAGGGGTGACTTGTGCTTTGATTTGTCTCTTTACATTCAACAGTTGACTACTCCCACCGCCATAATTTGGGGACAAAAGTCACAATTTACTGGCCCAGAAATTGGTCGCCGCCTCGCCGAAAAAAATCCTCAAGCGATTCGGGTGTTTCAACAATTAGAAGATGTAGGGTTAACGCCGCAGTTGGAACTACCAGCAGTGACAATTGGATTAATTCGACGGTTTTTGCCTTTGCTTAATTAGTCAGTAGTCAGTAGTCAGTCGCAAGTGGCTACTGGTTACTATTAGCGATCGCAGTTTACTAGCTAAATTTTTTGTGTGACTTTGCGATCGCTATTAAATGATTTGACACTCGATTAAATCTCTCTTGGATACCCAACGGTGCAAATTGGGAAACATGTTTTAACCCAGCATAAGCTTATTGCTATAAATTGTAAATTTAATTGCAGGTATCTAGACGCTAAAACAAAATTTATCCAGAGAAATGTGGCTAAAAACTCTTGTTTAAGGTGAGTTTGACGGCTCTCAAAAACTCCTCTCCCTCACAGTAGTACCACAGTAGTAGAGGCTTTGAAATCTTGATTTTTTCGTCAAAATTTGAAAAATTTCTGCCCCTTTCCGCGTCGGAGAGGGGTTGAGTAGAGGTTCATCGAACTCACATTTGTTTAGGTCTATTAATTGTTATTGCGCCTTACTTTTACAAAACTTTACTTTTATCAAATAAAAATAAATCTCAATAAGTCTGGTAATATACTCTTAAAGCTTGTTGATATAAATATTCAATAAGCTGATTAAAAAGCACAATTCTCAAGTCTACGCCGCTAAGACAGCCACCCGTGTAGGCTTTGTTCACGTAGCCAGTCACATCTTTTAGGGTGTCGGCACAAAAGTGAGATGCACTCCTTTGTTTTTTCAATACTCAGGTGTCAAAATGTCCAAAAAAATTGGTTTATTCTACGGTACTCAAACTGGTAAAACTGAATCTGTGGCTGAAATCATTGAGGATGAGTTTGGTGATGACGTGGTAACATTACAAGACATTTCTCAAGCAGAAACTGCTGATTTTGATGAGTATCAATATCTCATTATCGGCTGTCCTACTTGGAATATTGGTGAACTCCAAAGCGATTGGGAAGGCTTTTTTCCGGAACTAGATAACATAGATTTTACTGGTAAACTAGTCGCATATTTTGGTACTGGAGACCAGATAGGCTATGCAGATAATTTTCAAGATGCAATGGGAATTTTAGAAGAAAAAATTTCCCAAAAAGGTGGTAAGACTGTGGGCTATTGGCCAACAGAGGGATACGATTTTAATGATTCTAAAGCTTTAAGAAACGGCAAATTTGTTGGACTAGCTATTGATGAAGATAACCAATCTGACTTAACTGGCGATCGCATCAAAGCTTGGGTTGCTCAGTTGAAAACAGAATTTGGTTTGTAAAAACTTGCGAGTTATTAGAAGGCGAGAGACAAAAACCACAAATGCACACAGATAACTTATTTGTATGTATTTGTGGTTCTATTTGAAATACCAATTCATACAGCATATTTCTTATGGATGAGGTACATTTTTCTAGCCCCTAGCCCCTAATCCCTTTCTTCTTACAAGGTGTATTTATGTCTGATGCTTGTGATGTTATTTGGATCAGTTCTAGCCGTGTATTGCAGCGTTTTGATCGACCACTATTACAATACATATCGAGATATATGAATGTCACTCAGTGGGAATATCGTCAAGACAAAGATGAAGGTAGTTCAATAGATGAAGCTGTGGCTTTGCTAAATGAATTTTTAGTCCAATCTTCTCATCCAGTACATTTAGCAGGACATGGTGCAGGTGGTGCGATCGCTTTAAGTTATGCTCGTTGTTATCCTGAAAAAGTGCGATCGCTTACTTTATTGGCTGTAGCCTCTCAACCTGCAAATACTTGGCATGTCCACTATTATCTTCAAAGACAACTATTTACCATCAGTCGTGAGCAGGTTTTGGCAAGTAGTGTTCGTCATCTATTTGGTGAGCAACCGCGTCATACCACTAAAAAGTTAATATCGGTCTTGGATAGAGATTTAGAGCAATCTCCTTTATTGCATTCTCTTTTTAAGTTAGTTGATTTACCTAAAGGTGGAGTTTCTATGCCTATGTTGGTATGTGGCAGCAAGAATGATTCTATTGTTCATCCACCAGCATTACAGGAATGGTTGAATTTATTTAAGCCTGAAGACAATCTTTGGGAATGTCCCAAAGGACATCATTTTTTTCATTACTTCTATCCTCAAAAAGTAGGTGAAACAATGTTAGATTTTTGGCAACCATATCAACTACAACCAATGTTGACATCTCAATTAAATTCCCACAAATTAATAAATTAATAAGTATTGTTTGGAGCTATTGAGGTTTTTATGAATACAAAAGCTGAATTTCTATCTGATTTATGTGATTTTCTGTATCCTCGTAGTCCATATTATGGACAGTTCAAGCCAGAATATTTGGCATTTAATGCAAATCTTCAAGATTTTTCTCAAAGAGTAAACTATATTTGCGGTCTACAGACTAATGGTAAAATTTCTCCAGAAGAAGCTTACAAACAAATTCACCACCTCTGGAAACATTTAAAACATACTAAAAAGGCACTAGATATTAGTTAATTTAATATAGAAATCCTCTTTTTTGAAGTTGAGGATGGGCAATTATTACATAATGACCCAAAAAAATTGCGTTCAAATTTTATTGCCAATTTTATCACCGCTAATTGCGATCGCCTCCGCCCTAATTGTTGGTGCCATCCTCATTTTAGTTGCTGGGGCAAATCCGATCGCAGCATACACCGCTTTATTTCAAGAATCACTTTCTACCTACTTTGGGTTTGGTAATACTCTTACCAAGATGACACCGCTATTGTTCACAAGTTTAGGGGTGTTGGTAGCGTTGCGTGCTGGTCAATTTAATATCGGTGGCGAAGGACAAATTTATCTGGGTGCTTTGGGAAGTACTTTAATCGGGTTATATATCCAAGGATTGCCTGCTTTCATTCACGTCCCCTTGGCATTATTTGCAGGATTTATTTTTGGTGCGGCTTGGGGTTGGATTCCTGGTTATCTCAAAGCTATGCGCGGAGTCAATGAAGTAATCACTACGTTGCTGCTAAATTACATTGCGGTAAATTTAGTTAGCTATTTAGTACAAAACCCTTTAAAAGCACCAGCAGCACCTAGTCCATATTCACCATTGATTGCAAAATCTGCTCAGTTGCCAATTATTTTACCGGGGAGTCTCGCCCATGCAGGTATTTTGCTAGGGTTAATCACAGCAGGGATTTTGTGGGTATTGTTAGTGCGATCGCCTTTAGGTTATCAAATCACCGCTGTAGGATTCAATCCTATTGCTGCCCGTTATGCCCGAATTTCTGTTGAGCGTACCATTATGCTAGTGATGGCTTTAGCTGGCGGTTTAGCTGGATTGGCGGGTGCAACTGAGGTGATGGGGTTAAAATATCGGCTATTTGAACAAGTTTCACCGGGTTATGGTTTTGATGCGATCGCGATCGCTTTTTTAAGTCGTGGTAGTGTTTTTGGTGTAGTGCTAACTGCTTTATTTTTTGCCGCCCTCCGCAGTGGTGCTAATGTCATGCAGCGCAGTGCAGGAGTATCGGTGACTGTAGTATACGCTATTCAAGGTTTGACTGTACTATTTATTGCTATTGCTTTGGCATTAGAACATCGGGTTAAAATAATTCGTAATTCGTAATACTCGCCAAGGGCGAGAAGCAAGCTACGTAATTCGTAATTCGTAAACAATAAAAACTATGCCCAAACACGCAAGGAGCTTGGGCATAGTTAATAATAATTTAGACAGTGACAATTTACTAACAAATTACAAATAATAGCAATTGGCTAATAAGCACCGCTATTTTTATTAAATAGAACGGCTATAGTTTTGAAAATTAACTGCAAATCATACAGTAAACTCCAGTTTTTTTGATATAGCAAATCTAAGCGAATCACATCTTCAAAACTGCGTACTGTAGACCGCCCATTCACTTGCCATTCTCCAGTCATACCAGGTTTAACATCCAAACGTTGCCATTCTGGTACTTCGTAGCGTTCTACCTCATCAGGTGTGGGTGGTCTAGTACCAACTAAACTCATATCTCCTTTTAAAACGTTCCAAAATTGCGGTAATTCATCTAGGCTGGTGCGCCGGAGAAAGCGCCCTACTCGCGTAATTCTAGGATCGTTCTCATTCTTAAAGAACGCACCTTGTACTTGGTTTTTGACTTGGGCTTTTTTAGCTTCCGCATCTACACACATAGAACGGAATTTCCAAATCTTAAACCGCTTACCCATCCAACCACAACGGATTTGTTTAAAGAAAATGGGGCCGGGATCGTCAATTTGAATCGCAATCACTATAGGAATAGACAAAACTCCTGTAATCACCAAACCCACCAATGCACCCACAATATCTATAAAGCGTTTCATCCAAGATGCTACAGAGGGATGAGTTGTTGGTAGCTGCTCTACTTTACGGGAAATATTCTTAGGGGTATCTGCTTCTATTGTTGGCGTTTCACTATGAGATTCTATAGCAAAAATTTGATCTAATCCTGTGAGGTTGAGTACTGCCGTGACTTGGGGTGTAACATTCTGCAAAATCAAGACAATGCCTTTTTCTTGAGCAGTTTTGAAATTACTCACGAGGGCACCTAAACCACTACTATCCATAAAAGTGGTTTGCTGAAAATCAATGATGATTCGCTTGGGATGCGAATCTGCTTGGGTTAAATCGTGGAAGGTTTGCTTAAAGCCTACCGCCTCAAGCACGCTTAACCGCGCTGGCATTTGCAATACTGCCGTTTCATTTAGGGAAGTTATAGGAAATTCTGCTTCTGTGGGTTGGCTAGTCATGAAGCTTTGCACTTTCGTTGCCATGTAAATTTAATCTGCCAAAAATTAGTTTATCCTAGAAAATTACGTAACCTCATATTAACTGGATATTAGATTTGTAGGTATTAAGAGTTAATAGTTTAGTTGTCCAGAGTAAAAGCGGAGATTGCCAGCGAAGATTCACAATAGAACAAGAAGTAAAAAAAACATACCTGCTTTTGTGTCGACGCAGCGCGATCGCATTGCTAATATCCCATGACCGCTAAAACTACAGTTCAACCTACTGCACGCCTGATTGAGGTCTTTTCTGCTATTCAAGGGGAAGGACTGAATGTCGGGACACGTCAAATTTTTATTCGCTTCGCTTATTGTGACTTGCGCTGTCACTTTTGCGATAGTGCCCATACTTGGAGTGCGCCCCCTACCTGTCGGATAGAGCGATCGCCTGGATTACGTAATTTTGAAATCCACTCGAACCCTGTCCCACTGCCCATTTTAGTCGAATGGGTTGAAAGCCAAAATCTACCTTGTCTACACGATAGCATTAGCTTAACCGGAGGCGAACCACTTCTTCATGCAGCTTTCTTAAAGGAATTTTTGCCCCAAGTGCGATCGCTTACAGGTTTACCTGTGTATCTAGAGACTGGTGGACATCGCCCAGAGCAATTAGCTATTATTTTGCCTTATCTTGACTCTGTGGGCATGGATTTAAAACTACCTAGTGTCAGCGGTGAAAACCATTGGCAAGAACATGCAAAATTTCTGCAATTATGCCAATCTTCACATTTAGAGGCTTTTGTGAAGATTATTATTTCTAGTCATACAGACCCAGCCGAGTTGGAACATGCAGCTTCTTTAGTAGCAGATGTTAGTTCTAATATCCCAGTCTTTTTACAACCTGTGACACCTCTAGCCGCCTCTGAACAATTAACTCCAGAGCCTATACTTGCCCCTACTCCAGACCAAGTTTTAATGTGGCAAGCTTTAATGAAAAAGTTTGTGCCCCACGTCCGCGTTATACCCCAGACTCATAAAATGTTAAATCAGCTGTAAACTATAGCGCTTCTTGGTTGTGTGCAATACACTCCAGTCAGGAAAAGGGGCTAGGGGCTAGAGTAGTGTATTTCATCTATAAGAAAACCGCTATATCCATAGCCCTAATGGGCTTTCTCATTCATGGTGATACGTATTGTTAGTAAGGACTTTAGTCGTTGATTTTTAAGCACTAAAGTGCTTACTACAAACAAATTAAATAATAATTAAAGATTTTGTGTGGTGGGTAATACCCACCCAATTTATTTTTTGGTGTCTACATTCCGCTTTCGTCGATTGGCTTAGATTTAGCTTTTGCCTTGTTGGCACTGCGTTTGAGGGCAGAAAGTCTTGCCTCATATTTAGACCGTTGGCGCTTGCTAGGAGTATTATCGATCAGGGTTTTTAAGGCACTACCTAGGCTCTTGTAGGCGTTAGGGAGGCTGTAACCAAAGCGAGTAGCCAAGGCGATCGCTTTCTCGTCAGCATCAACTAATTCCACAAGTTGTTTGCCTCCATTATTCTTTTGGTATAGTCGCCAGCCGGAAACGCCACACAGCGCCAAAGCTAATACTAGCAACAATCCATCCTGTACCCACAATTCACCTACAGCACCGCCTAAACCAATAGCCAATGCTGCCATTTCCCAACCATCTTTGGGAATCGTATCATTTTGAACGCGGGCTACTTCATGCCAGAACAGCAGGTTACGCTGATCCATTGCGAGAGCATCCCATTTCACCAGGTCAATTTGAATTTCTACCTGGTCTTTGCCAATTTCTTCGCAGCGGATCAGGGGTGGATTGACCTCAGTTGTGCCTTCAACCGTGACCCAGCTCTGCAATTCTGGCGGTAGTAAGCTTTTCAACCGCCGGAGTTCACTCATTTCCGCCTTGGCAGAGGAGGTTGCATAGGATGTCATAAAATCCAGCCCTAGAAAACTTCAGTATATAGTGAGGGTATCACTTTGGAGTATAGCTATTTCAGTGACCATTCGCCTCATTCGCTGGGAAAACTTCCGCGCTTTTTCCTAGCTTCCATTGCTCTTTCTAGAATTTCTAGCAATCCAGGAGCCTCTTCTTGAATACTCAGTAACATTCTTTCCCCAAGCTCTAAATTTCCCGGATCTTGACCTGTTACCATCACTTCTTTCAGCCGAGGTAACGCTATGTTATCAACAATTTGAATTAATCCACTCAAACAACGGTGAAATTGCCTTTCTGTGAGAATCGAGTCTTCTAAGGGAAACTCAATAATGGCACGGATTTCCCCATCAGATGGGTCATATTCCCATTGCAACATCTTAGTTTCCCAAGAAATTGCCAGCATTGTCTGTAGGATGACTCCCTTGTAAGGATGATCTTGAACTCCCGCCAGAACTTGAGGTGCAAAAACTCGAAAAAATTTTCCCTGCTCATCCAATTGGACAACTATTAGAAAATCTTCTAGGTTATCAGCTTCTACACCTGTGATAATCCGGTCTTCTTCATCATCAAATCGGTAGTCCCAACCTAGTTTGTCTAAGTAATTAGCAATCTGTTTGAGATTAGCTCCCATAAAAGCCTCATAAGGAACGGTGGAGCGGCTGTTACCAGAACTAGTTTAACCTGCTAGCGGCAGATGCTTAGGTTGGTGTAGCTACTGCTCCTGTTTTAGAAGTATGCAATGAATTTTTGCACAATAGCTTAGCTTTTTTACTCATTTATCTAGATTCCATGAACTGAGTAAATTTTGATCTAGAAAGTAAGCGTTAGGACAATATATCTGGCAATTTCATGGTTCACCAGTGAGCCTACTTTCTTGTTGCTAGGGGCTTGCTGCAAGATTAATAGCAATTTCTACAAGTATTATGAATCGAACATTATTATTATTGTTTAATTATTTTTGTAGAGTTTAAACTAACATTTGTTTATCAAGTAAAATAATTTTTATATAATAAAAAGCTAACAAACATTTTGAGAATAAAATATTAAAAATCCTTATTTATTAATACTTGTTTCTAATTTTAGATGGACTTTTTTTGTTTAAGAGTCAAGTGTAAATATATTCAGTGCTTCGTGGCATAAAAATAGAGTTAGGAAAATTTTTACATGACTTGTAAAGATTAAAAAAATAAGTAAAATCCTCTAATACCGCTTGCTCAAAGGAAAATACCGCACAAGGGGTGAAAAAGTTTTATATTACAAGCATCTACATTGTTTTACACAATTATTGTAGTCAACCATACTTTTTTTATTTTTTGTTTCCTTGAAGTTTATGCGAAAATCAGCTTTAATCCTAGCGATCGCGCCTTTAATCTTGGTCATTAATGCTTGTAGTGGAGATTCAGGACAAACAACAAACACAACCAATACTTCAGGAACACAAGCAACTAGTAATCGCTGGGATACAGTCAAAAGCCGTGGGCAATTAATTTGCGGTGTTAGTGGCGAAGTTCCAGGGTTTAGCTTTGTAGGAACTGATGGGAAGTACAGCGGTATTGATGTGGATGTTTGCCGTGCTACGGCGGCAGCTTTGTTTGATAATCCAGATGCAGTAGAATTTCGTAATCTCAATGCCAAAGAGCGCTTTACAGCTTTACAAACCGGGGAAGTTGATGTTCTCAGCCGTAATACTTCTTGGACTCTCAGTCGTGATACCTCAGTTGGTTTAGAATTTGCGCCTGTCGTCTTTTATGACGGTCAAGGCATCATGGTTGGTAAAAATAGCGGTATTAAGTCCCTAGCAGATCTAAAAGATAAAGCAATCTGTGTTCAAGCTGGTACTACTACCGAGCAAAACTTAGCAGACCAAATGCGAAAAAGAGGCATCACCTACAAACCTGTTGTTTTTGAAGACGTGAATATTACCTTTGCCACTTATGCTGAAGGTCGTTGTCAAGGTATTACAGCTGATCGTTCGGCATTAGTAGCTCGGCGCACAACTCTACCCAAGCCAGAAGATAACGTGATTCTTGATGAAGTCATTTCTTCGGAGCCACTTGCGCCAGCAGTCGCCAAAGGAGATCCTAAATTAGCAAATACTGTCAAGTGGGCGGTTTATTCTCTAATTAAAGCCGAAGAATTGGGCATTAATTCCCAGAATGTGGGACAGTTTGCCAATAGTAACGATCCAGATATTAAGCGCTTTTTGGGCACTGAAGGAAATCTTGGTGAGGGACTTGGTTTAACAAATGACTTTGCTGCCAGAATAATCAAACATGTCGGTAACTACGGTGAGATTTACGATCGCAACCTGGGGCCAAAGACCAAACTCAATTTAGCTCGCGGTGAAAATAAATTATGGAGTCAAGGAGGACTGCTGTATTCTCCACCATTCCGGTAGGAAGCAAGGAAAGATAGATGAGGGAGACATGGCGATAACTGACCACTGACAACTGACCACTGACAACTGACCAATGACAAATTCCAAACCACCTATCTGGCGTGATAATCGATTTTGGTTGATTGCAACGCAATTAATCGCCGTATTTTTAGCCGTAATTGTGGTAACAATACTTTGGGGCAACCTCATTCGTAATTTGCAGCAATTAGGCATTCAGTTGGGATTTGATTTTCTCAAACAGCAAGCCTCATTTGATATTGGTGAGACGATAATTAATTACAACCCAACCGATACCTACAGTCGCGCTTTGTGGGTGGGGTTAATTAACTCATTGCGGATAGCATTGATGGGGATTGTCTTAACTACAATTGTGGGGATAACTGCTGGGATTGCCCGGTTATCTGATAACTGGTTATTAAGGAAGATCGCCCTAGTATATGTAGAAATTTTCCGCAATACACCCTTACTATTGCAATTGCTGTTTTGGTACTTTGCCGTTTTCTTAAGTTTTCCCAAGCAAGAAAATCAGATTTCTGTTTGGGGATTTGCTGGTCTAAGTCAAAATGGTTTAGAACTTCCCTGGTTTAATTTATCTCCAGAGTTTTCGGCTTTGCTGCTGGGGTTGGTTTTTTATACGGGTGCTTTTATTGCAGAAATTGTCCGAGGCGGGATTCAATCAGTACCTAAAGGACAATGGGAAGCAGCGCGATCGCTGGGGTTAAAACCGGGATTAGTGATGCGGCTAGTAATTTTCCCTCAAGCTTTGCGGGTAATCATCCCACCATTAACAAGTCAATATCTAAATTTGACGAAAAATTCTAGTTTAGCGATCGCGATCGGCTACCCTGATATTTATTTTGTCGCCTCCACCACTTTTAACCAAACGGGAAAAGCCGTAGAAGTGATGTTGATCATCATGCTTACCTATCTTACCCTCAGTTTAACTATCTCTGTGGTGATGAATTTGTTCAATCGCACAGTGCAAATTCAAGAAAGATAAGCAAGTCAGCATTAAGTCAACTCGCTTTCAGGCTCTTGTTGATACATTTGCTGTTCTTGCCACAAGAGAGCCAATAAATGTACTACCGCAAACAGTATGGCAGCAATAGGAATAATGTAACTGTGTATCGTGTATAAGTGTTGGACGGTGACACTGCTGATTGCACCACCACCCGTCAAAATGTCTCGTAATTGATTACCAATCAAAGGAATTGCTTGAATGTTTCCTAGCTCAATGCTAAAACGCCAATATCCTTCTTGAGTCCAATCTAAAATCATTGATGTCCAATCTAAAGCGATCGCACTTAGGGTAAAGAAAATCCCACTTATCCAAGCGATTAGCCAACTCTGGCGAAATTGCCGACTCAAAAACATCACTACAATTTGCACTAGAGCGATCGCAATTGCCCAATTACCAGCAATATCATGCGCTCTGTGAAATAACCAGCCGTATGTTACCTCTGTATCAATTGTTTTGAGTGAATTATAAGCGCCGCCTGCTGTCGGTTCGTAGTAAAAAGACAGCAAAACTCCGGTGGAGACATAAATCAAGCACAAGGTAAGAATAACGACTGAGAGTATAGTTGCTAGTCGCCGCAAAATCCTATCGAACTGGGTGCTTTGCATGGCTGACCTCTCTAAGTTGTGATTTAAAGTGTATTTTTATTACAATTGTAACTAAGATTTATTAAAATATGTTGCAACACTTTGTAAGAAATAAAGTTTTTTAAATTAAATAATTTACCCAAGTTTTTAATGGTTCTGAGGAACCATACCAAATTCCCCGATTCCTAGGAGAATGTCTAACTCCTGCAATAACAAGATTTTCCGCACCTTCTAGATGAGCAGATGCAATGGGTGTGATGCCATCTCCCCAGGTATTACCGATGCCACAAGTTAGTTGATAACTACTGTAAGCTAGCCAACTACCTCTTTGTCTGGCCCCAAAAATTGTTTTTCCGGCTACGCAAACATAACGAACATGTTTGTAAAATGCTCCAGGGTAATTATTGGTAACAAAATCCAAATTCTGGCGTGTCCAGCGTTCTTGACTAATATGGGGTGTGCCTAGGCTGATGAGAGTAGCAACCAAAGGGTGAGCTTCCCAAACAAAGGATTTGACTTCACCTCTGGCTGCATAAGGCTGATCTCCTAGGTAAATGCGAGAGATCCAACCCCCTGCGGAATGGCCAATTAAGTTGACTTGAGTAGCCTGATGTTTTTGCAACATCTTTTTGACTGTGTGATCTAATTGTTGCAAAATTGGTGTTACAGATCTGCCACCAATTGTAGGTATCCAGTCGCGTCGGCGTAGGGATACTGTAATTGTGGGAAAACCCAATTGCTCTAGAGAGTGTTCTAATTCACGATAGGCGATCGCGCTTTCTAAATATCCAGGCACAATAACAGTAGGTAATGGCATTTTGGCTTTTGAAAAACAGTAAAGTGAACAACAGTTTGCAACTGGACTGATGTGGTATGATTCAGCCACAGTCCATATTATTGATCAGCAAGCTTGCCATCTGTTACGGAAGCGTGACTAGCTAAAAAACAGTTGGCTACTGAAACAAGCGACTCAAACAAACATGGATATGCATTTAGACTGATGTCATCACCCAATACTGACAACTATCCTAAGTTTCAGTTTTCGCTGTGCATCTTTTCACAAAAAGCGCCTTTTAAAAGTAATCATTTTCCAGAACTTCATCAGCAAATGCAACTTCCCAAGTGCAACACTGCGTCATTAAAATAAAAACTTGAAAAAAAACGATTTTGCTGTTTTGAGTACTAGCGTAGAAAGTTATTATTTTTAAAGGAACGCATCTATTGCAATTAAGATCAAATGCTTTGCTAATTCAACTGCAACTGAGCTGAGTGAACGATAACAAATATGTCTTACGTCTCCTTGCTAAAAAATATACCAGAAATATTAGGCCAGCCAACTGGAATAGCGGCAATAGCTTCTCTTGGTATCCACGGTGCTATTGCATTGATTGTGCCATTGATGCCTGTAAATTCCAGTCAACCTAAAGAGTCAGCATCACCAAAATCAGTCGGAATTTTGGAATTAAGCCAAGCTGACCAAAATCGTTTACCACAAACTCCAGGTACTGCACCTCAAGTTGCTTTACAACCGCAACTACCCTTGCAAGCACAGTTACCTTTACAACCACAGTTACCTTCCCAACAGCAATTTTCTCAGCAAGTTCCTCCCAACTTGGATGCCCAGACGACTATATTACCCCCATTACCACTACCTGCATATACACAGCCGATACTACCGCCAATTGTCAGCAGACCTGACAACTATCGGATTGCATCTTCACCTCAAGAACAATCTTCACAGATAGTTCCCAAAGAAGACTTTAGCTTTGATACTTCTGGTTTCAACGCTGCCGATAAAAAGTTTACCCAGATTCCGTCAGTTCCTCGTTTTAACGACAAGGAAATAGAAATAGCAGCATCCAAACCACTACCCGTAGATAGACTACCAGCATTAAACTCGGCTAAACTACCCCGTGATCTGCTGAATGCTCCATCTCCCAATCCTATTAATACCCCAACCACTAACAATACAGTTCCACAACCTACTTTGCCTGGCAATGATGCATCTAAACTGGCTCCAAACCAGCCACTGGTAGCACCTGTAGCAAAAACTCCAAAAGTGGAAGATGAGTTAATCCTAGCAAGAGAAACTGTTCCCAAATGGCAGCAAGGGTCTACACCTGTGATGCCTGAGTTATCCACAAAAACAAGTCAACAAGCGCTCATTGCACAAGTCAACTCATACGAAGATTTAAGAAAAGCAGTCCAGCAGCAATATCCCAACTCCCAAGAAAAAGCCGTCATTCGTGACATTATCTCCATAAATAAACCTGGTCTTGAAGGTACGGTCTTGGGTTTTTTAGTAGTAGATTCTGAAGGTAAAGTTTTAGACATTAAGTTCCAAGACAAGTCCCTTTCTCCTGATCTACGATCAAAAGCCAGAGAATATTTTAATGCAAAGGCTCCGAAAGCAGATAAGCAGACTAACCGTTATCCTTTTAGCCTGCGTTTTCAAAACAACATCGACAATACTGCTGAAGCGACTCAAGAACCAACACCAAATGTAGTTCTTCCCAAGCCATTGTCTACTCCAGGAGTTACTACTAATCAACCAACACCAGCAGCGACTGTTAAACCATTACCCGCACTGCGAATTAGAAACGATCAGCCAGCACCTAAGCCGACAGTTACCACTAAACCATTATCTACACCGGGAGCTAATAGCACCCAACTGTCGCCCTCTGAAGAATCTGATCAAAAGCTAATAGAAAAGTTGCGGGATTTCAGAGAACAAAGAAAAAGTTCTGATACAGATAAATAAAATAAGGGGCATAGGGCATTGGGCATTGGGAAGAAGGGGTAAGGGGGAAAGGGAAAGGGTTAAAGGGTTAAAGGGTTTGTTTCTTCATCCTTTACCCTTTACCCTTTAACCTTTTCCCCCTCTTCTTGCTCCCTCTGCTATCATCTACCAACCTTGTTCCGCTTTTTGAAAAACGTAACCAGCTACCTCCAAGATTTCTTGAGCGCTCAATTTGCTTTTGAAGGCAGGCATAGCATTTTTGCCGTTTTGTACTTGGTAGATAATCGCCTGAATTGAGTCGGTGTTGTAGTTTTCCAGGTACTTGGATAATGCTTCCTTTTTCAATGTTTTTTGAGAAATTAGGATGTTGCCGCCACCTATATGGCAAGCAGCACAGTTATTATTGAAGATATTGGCACCGTTGGATGTTTCAGCGGCTAACGCTGGCTGAATAGATGTCAATTTAAATAAAGCGATCACTGATAGCAATATCAATAAAAATATTCTCAAGATGTCTCCTTACAAGCAGCCTCTATAAACCTCAAGCCACTATTCTGGAGAGTATAAACGCTATTCATTATTAATATAGGTTAAATTTGAACAAAATTAGCGGTGACGAGTTGATTCCTTTCATCGCCGGGGGCGTTGAGCATTCTGGGCGGAAATAAAACTCGTCACCGCCATTTGCCTATCGTATGCGCCACTAAAAATGCGGCACGTTATGCTAGTTTCGCGGAGTCATCCCAGAAAAATCATCTTGTCTCGACAGAGTTGTTTCTAGCCTTCGACAATAATTTTACCAACCATGCCAGCACCACGGTGTGGTTCGCAATAGAAGGTGTATTCACCAGCAGGTGCGTCTGCGGGGAAAGTTGTGGTTTGGGTTTGACCAGGACTCATCAACAACTGTTTATGAGATAGAGACTTTGCTAGGTCGGCACTCTTCTCTGGGTTTTTAGCAGCATCAAATACAACATTATGGGGAGGAACTTTGTTATTCACCCATTCAATTGTGTCGCCTGGTTTAATCGTTAACTTTGCCGGTTCAAATGCCAGCATTCCTTTATCACTACCCAGTTTCACCTGATGTGTTTCAGCCGCAGCACTAGGAGTAAAAACAGCAAAGCTGCTAACAACTAAAAGAATCGTCAATACAGCTAAACTAAAGCGTCGCAAGCTTGCCGCAATCGATTTCATGGCTCTCTCCTAACAAATAGTTTTTATTTTCCTTATTCCATTTTAAATACAATCAACGCTAAATATGACAATCTGTCGTAGATGCAATTTTTTTTTTTAACAATGATGAAAAATTGATAGCAAAAACTTGTACAAATAGCAATAACTATTAGAAAAGTTTAGGGATTAGGGGATAAACAATCTTGGGAAAAGGTTAAAGGTTAAAGGTTAAAGGGTAAAGGATGAAGAAACAAACCCATTCCCCCTTACTCCTGCCCTTTACCCTTCTTCCCAATACTTCGGCTACGCCCTTCTTTACGAGAGGCTGCGCTCAGGACAGGCTCAGTACAAGTGCCTGATACCCAATGACTCAGCATTCAGAAATGATTGAGGTTTTTAGTAGTAAATTTTACCGCCTCCCCATTTGTCACCAACAACCTTGGGTTGCAGGAGAATATGACCTGCGATCGCTGTCAAGTCATCATCTGTCAGATTTCTCATTTCTGTGAAAATATCTGCGCTCTTGATGCTGGGATGTAATTCGGAAATTTCCTCTTCACCATCGTAGGTAGTAGGATTTTTCATATAATCCACCAAACCTTCAATATTGTTACGGTTTGGTGTTGCCAGTGCTAGCGCTTCTGGTTCAAGTCCTACGTTTTGGTTGGTCTTGGTAACGCCGCCAACATGACATTGGGCACAAGCGTATTGAAATAAGCGTTTGCCTTCTTTGACTTGTTTTAGGCTGAGTACGACGGTATCGCCCTGATCATTTAATGGCACTGTTCGGATCGCTTTGTCCAGTTCCACCGCTGTCGCGCTACCTACAGTTAGCTGGAACGTCAGCAAAACGGCAGCTACAACAACGCCAATTAGTCTTCTAAACATGTTTCCCCTTAAAGATTTTGACGCTCAACACAGCTAAGAAAGCGATGCCCAATCTCCACGTTGCTAATTGCTAATGGCTGATTATTCTTCGTCGTTAGCGATTAGCCAAAGCCCGAATATAGCCCTTTAGGTGACTCCGGTATCACCCATCGAGTCGCTTGTACCTCTTGGGTATATTTCAGACAATATTTGCGAAATAATTGCCTTTGCATCCTCTAACGCCAAACGGGTCTTTTGGTGTTTATAGGCAATTCCCAGTTGGTCGCACAGAGAAAACACCTCTTCTACAGGAATACTGTAGTCTGCTGCTATCTCTGCGATCGATAGGTCGGCAAAACCCATAATGTTTTTAACTGACAGATAGAGATTGAGTCGCTGTAATACCAATATCACGTTAAGAGTGCAATTTGTTGCCCAAAATATGGTTTGGGGATCGAGGGAGCAGGAGAGGCTTCTGAAAACAGCGATCGCTCTTTGCTAAGATCACACCTAGAAAATCATCTTACTAACGATAGATAACTATATATACAATAAGAGAGGCAAAATACTTTGATCAACAAGGTAATATTTTGTTAAATCCTGATAATTGCTGTGTTTTTAGGATCTCATGCAGTGGAATACTCACAACATTGTCGTCAATGCTACCCCGCTTAATAGGCGGGGTTTTCTTTTTGAGTACGTACACTCTGCGATCGCTTCTTTATTATCAAGTTAATAACTATTTGAATAACAACCGAATTACGGTAAACAAGTGAATTTCAGCATTAATTTAGGAAAAAATATATTTCAAATCATAATTCATACCCTGTAATCCAGCTTTGTTTAACAATGGCTGGATTTTTTTATATTTACTAGGAGTAAAAAACTGTTATTTGTTTACATTTTTATTGTGTAGGTATAAAACCGTAAATTTTGTAAATTACATTGTAGCACAATGCCAAAGTTTTTAACCACAACTACTAGTAATTTATTTGTCAATTATTTATTCAATAAGAAATATTTAGTAATTTCACTGCACCATAAATTACCTTTACATGAATACAAAAGAATATACAGTTTTTCACTTTTAAACTTTATGTTTTTAAAGAGCTTTGGTAGTCTAATAACAGTATTTGCACTTTCATTGGGTAGCACAGCGATCGCCCAGGCAAATAACAACAATCTGTATATTCAAGTAGGCTCTGATGGTAATGGCGAGCCAATTGTGCTTGACTTGGCATCGATTAAAGGAAACGAGTATATCCTTTTACAGAAGCATGATAAAGGTACAGCACAAACTACTCTTCGTGCTGCTTGTGGTCAGCAGAGGTTGTTTTCCAAAAGATTGTCTGTTTATACCTCGGCTGGACATTTAATCCGTGACGATCAAACTAAGCGCGAAATTTTTCCTAAACCTGGTACTCCAGAAGCGAATGCAATGGAAATTGTTTGTCGAGGAGCAAATCCTCAAAAATAGGGCATGGGGCATGGGTAAGAGGAATTGGGGCAGGGTGCGGGGGG
>NZ_JAECZB010000027.1 GCF_016056295.1 Atlanticothrix silvestris CENA357 | reverse complement strand
GCCCAAGATATCCATATTATTCAGTTAGATAATGGAGCTTTTCATTTTAGCCAGCATCTTCAAATACCAGAAAATATCATTTTATTATTTCAACCTCCACACACACCCCAAGTTAATCCAATTGAGCGATTATGGGAGGAAATTAAAAGGCATTTAGCTTGGGAAAGCTTTGGAACTTTAGATGAGTTAAGACAATTTATCTGGAGGCGTTTGGAAAAATTAAACACATCAATCGTTGCTTCTATTACAGGTTGGGATTTTATTCTTGATGCTTTATTTGAATCAAATTTTTCGTGAATTGGTATAAGAAAGAGATAAAAAAGTTATTCTTTCCAATGACGGCAGTTGCTACACTTGGGAAGCCAGAGCCGCGCTGCCTCCCCCATGCCCAATAACCTTTACTTTTGTAATTAGTAATTAATATCAAAAAGCTTACAGGAAAGCTCTTGAATGAGGATGAGTGTTTTGAATGCTAGACGGAATTTTTTGAACGCTAGACGGAATTTTTGAATTTCTAACTTGTGAAATCAGGTTATTATTACATTGTCATTTTTAAATTTTTATATAAGATCTCGATACAACAAATTAAGCTGTTTAGTTTTTCTATCCTTATCCTATCAATTCATTAATTTCCATCGATAAACGCGAATTAGCTATCAAAAACTCTTTGGGGTTGATGCCAAATTTTTTTCTAAAAGCGGTGGCAAAATAACTGCGACTAGAAAAACCAACTCTACGAGATGCTTGAGAAATACTTATTTCTCCTGTTACCAATAATTTTCGTGCTTGTTCTAATCTATGATGATGTAAATAGCCGAATACTGTTGTATCAAATACCAGACGAAAGCCACGTTTAAGAGTACAGTCATTTAAGCCGACTTGTCTGGATAACTCTATCAAAGAAGGAGGATTTTCTAAATCGCGTAGCAAAATTTCTTTGGCGTGGTGAATACGTTCCACATCATCAGGCTTTAGTGAAAAGGTGTCATTTTGGCCTTTAAGTATAGACACATCTTCTTCAACCAACAACACCATTAGTTCCAAAACCTTACTTTCTAAGTACATCCGTTTCATCATTCCCTGGTAAGGGCAATTTAACATTTGTTGTAATGCCACTTGCATTGCTGGAGTCGTAGTACCAAAACGAGAATAGTACTCTTGATGAGGTTTTCTGACTAAATGAGTTAATTCTTGCGGAAGCTGCTTTTCTTCTTTACCCATAAAAAAGCAAAATAGCTCCGGTTCAATGTGAACATTAATCTCAATGATTTTTTCTGATTTAAATGATTTATATCTTTCCTTTGGTGCTAGTCCACTACCCCATAATCTATTTTGTCCGCGACTAGTAGAAAAATGGTTATCTTGGTGATATCCTGCAAGATAAAAGCTGTATTCTAAAGGATGTTGTCGCTCAGGCAGCTTTACAATCAAATCGTCATGTAATTGATGTTCTGAAATGGCTAAATATAAACCATCTCGTAATTCTATTTCACCATAAAATCCCTGACCTAATTCTTTCGGAAAATAGCAAATGGTGTCAAATATATCCCAGTGAGCGCCTACTATGGGCAGAATGCGATCGCAGGTTTTTTCTAATTTTGGTATCTCTACAAATAAATCCCAAAAAGTTTGTTGTGAAATTGTAACTGTCATGACTAGTAGCAATAAGTTCTTATGTTTGTTGCTAATTATTAGCAATATATTTTGATGAATGTTCAATACAAAGGCAGTTTGGTCGACATTTGTAATTGAATACAGCAAGTAGCCACTTATTGAGATAAATTGGCACTAACATGATTAGAATAATCTATTTTTATACAATTAATTTGTTATTAAGCATACAAAATATTTGCAATATTTTCTCAATTAATGGAAACTACTTGGCAACCTGAAGAATATTACTGGCTGATAGCTAAAGCTTTATGAAAATCGGACTAAAGCAATACTGGAATTTACTTGTAGATTATCTCAAGCCACAAAAAGGAAGGGTTGTCAAGTTTGCGATCGCCCTCCTTGTCAGCATCGGCTTACAAATCCTCAACCCCCAAATTCTGCGTTATTTCATCGATACGGCTGTTGCTGGGGGCGATCGTCAAAAATTATTCTTAACAGCATTTTTGTTTATTGTTGTAGCCTTAATCACCCAAGCAATGTCAATTACCGCGGCATTCTACGGTGAAAATGTGGCTTGGACGGCTACTAATGCTTTGCGTGCAGATTTAGTAAAGCATTGCTTGAGACTAGATTTATCTTTTCACAAATACCGTACACCCGGCGAATTAGTTGAACGCATAGACGGTGATGTGCAAAATTTGTCAGAATTTTTCTCTAAATTTACTATTCACATCTTGGGCAATTTGCTCATGATGTTGGGTGTGATTGTGGTGCTTTTTTACGAAGATTGGCGAGCTGGTTTAGCTATTTTATTGTTTGCGCTGACAGCTTTATCTACCCTCATTAAGTTGCGTACCATTGCAGTTTTCCATTGGGGAGGCTATCGCCAAGTTAGTGCAGAGTTTTTTGGCTTCTTGGGTGAACAGTTAACAGGGATAGAAGATATACGCGCCAATGGAGCTAAAAACTATGTTATGCATCGCTTCTACAAATTTATCCACAGTTGGCTGCCCATTTTTCACAAAGCACGCTTTGCCGATACAATTCTCTGGGTTACAACCAACGGTATATTTACTGTGGGAAGCGTAATTTCTTTAACAGTCGGTGCTTATCTATGGAGTCAACAGGCAATTACTATTGGCACAGTTTACCTTTTATATTATTACACCACTATTCTGAGCGAACCGATTGAGCAAATTCGTAATCAATTTGAAGATCTCCAGCAAGCAGATGCAAGTATTTACCGCATTACAGACTTATTGCAAGTTCAATCTCAATTGAGTGCAGGCGGTGATAAATTAATTCCCCCAGGCGCACTTTCTATAGCTTTTGAAAATGTCTCATTTGGCTACAATGACCGAGAAATTGGTACTGGGGATTTAGTATTGCAAGATATATCTTTTCATTTACCAGCAGGTCAGGTATTGGGGTTACTGGGACGTACTGGAAGCGGTAAGTCTTCATTAGCGCGATTACTGTTGAGATTATATGACCCACAATCAGGTGTAATTCGTTTGGGAGATGTGCCTATTGATCAAACTCAGTTGACAGAATTACCTGGAAAAATCGGGTTAGTAACTCAAGATGTTCAACTTTTTCAAACTACAGTTCGTAATAACTTAACTTTTTTCAACCAACATATTAACGACGATCGCATCTATGAAACATTAGAAATGCTGGGATTGTCAGAATGGTTGCGCTCTTTACCTTATGGTTTAGATACAAATCTGGGGCCAGATAGTAGCGGCTTGTCGGCGGGACAGGCGCAATTATTAGCCTTTACTCGTGTATTTCTCAAAGACCCTGGTTTAGTAATTTTAGACGAAGCATCTTCACGCCTTGACCCGATTACAGAAAAATTCATTGAAATGGCTATAAATAAATTATTGATGGGGCGTACTGGCATTATTATTGCCCATCGTTTAGCGACCGTAGAGAGAGCAAATAAAATTTTGATTTTAGAAAAAGGTAGGGTAAATGAGTACGGTGAACGAGAAGAGTTAGTAAAAAACCCTCAATCACGTTTTGCCCAATTATTACAGGCTGGCTTAACAGATTTATTAGTTTAATTTTGATTAAACAAATTGATTTAATTTTCTTACTTTAATTACATACAAATTATTATGTTTTCATCAACAAAAAAGCTTAAAAGTTGGCAATTATTATGGCGATTAATTTGCTATAGTCCAAAACTTTATTTAATTGACACTTGCTTTTGGATTTTTATTATGGGCTTGCCTGCCCTACCAGGGCTAATTATTCGAGAATTTTTTAATAGTCTCACAGGTAAGGCTCAATTTGGTTTGTCGCCTTGGGCATTTATTGCTGGCTTACTGGCTTTAAATTTAGGACATATTGCGGTAATATTTGCGGGGCGAATTACCAAAACTCAGCACCGTTTTACTATGAGGTCGTTACTCAGAAGGAATTTATTAGAAAGACTTCTCAATAATCCTCATGCTCAAATCATGATTGCTAACGGGAATACTGATGAAACTGTATCGCAGGGTGAAGTAATCAGCTTTTTTCGAGATGATACTGAACACATTGAAGATAATGTGGCCTGGGTATCAGAAATCTTTGGAGAAGGAATATTTGCTGTCCTTTCTTTAGTCATTTTATTAAGTGTCAATGTACCCATGACACTATTTGTTTTCCTCCCTTTAATAGGGATGGTAGTAATTATCCAAAAAACAGAAACCCGCATCAAACAGTATCGCAAAGCTAGCCGTCAAGCGACTCAACAAGTAACGGGTATTTTAGGAGAAATATTTAGTTCCGTGCAAGCGATTAAAGTAGCTGGTGCGGAAGAAGATGTACTCAGTTATTTTCGCACTTTGAATGACAAGCGTCGTCAGATGATGGTTAAAGACAGCCTATTAAACGCTATTCTCAATTCACTGTTTCAAAATATGGTGAGTTTTGGAACAGGTTTGATTTTGGTGATGGCTTCTTTTTTGATGCAAAGTAGTGTTAGTCAGCTAACAGTGGGTGACTTTGCTTTGTTTGTCTATAACCTTTCATTTGTTACAGGCTTTTTTAGCTCTGTCGGTGGATTCATGGCATTGTATAAACAAACAGAAGTTGCTTTTGAACGCATGACTGCTTTAATTTCTGGTGCATCGACAGAGACTTTAGTAGCCCCGAATCAACTTTATCTGCAAGACTTGGGTAAAAGTAAAAAAGCCTTACCTCGATTAGAACAATCTTTAGAGAATGAAAGCGATCGCTTACAATCATTAAAAATATCAAATTTAACTTATATTTATCCTGGTACTAATCAAGGAATCGCAGATATCAATTTACAAATACAGCGCGGTAGTTTGACTGTCATCACTGGACGCATCGGTTCTGGAAAAACTACATTACTACGGGTGTTGCTAGGATTATTACCCAAGCAAGCAGGGGAAATTTATTGGAATGGATGTATAGTTGCAGACCCCGCTAATTTTTTTGTTCCGCCTCGCAGTGCTTATACTCCTCAAATTCCCCAACTTTTTAGCTATTCCTTGCGGGAAAATATATTGCTGGGATTGTCCAAAGATAATTCAGACATCGAAACAGCATTAAAAATGGCTGTGTTTGAGCAAGATTTAGCAACCATGAATGAGAAGCTAGAAACTTTAGTGGGAACAAAAGGTGTGCGCCTTTCTGGTGGACAGATGCAACGGGTAGCGGCGGCGCGGATGTTTGTACGTCAACCAGAATTACTGATATTTGATGACCTTTCTAGTGCGTTGGATGTGGAAACAGAATTAACTTTATGGTCGCGGATATTTGCTAATACAACTGAACAGGGTGAAAATTCTTGGACACTAGCCTGTCTTGTAGTGTCTCATCGCCGTTCTGTTTTACGTCGCGCTGACCAGATTATTGTGATGAAAGCAGGTAGAGTTGTAGCGCAAGGTAATTTTGATGAAATTTTAGCTGATGAGCAAGCTGATTGGATTTTTTAGATTGAGATATACAGAAAATACTTTCAACTGGCTGTATACGCCCATATCTCAAACTTTGCTTCTGATGATAGCTCTGTTTCCAACGAACCGTAATGTTCAACACAAAATTTTTCAAACTCGCCCATTGCATGATGAAATATCTCATCCGACTCCTGCCAACATAAACCGTATGCTCGCATTTGGGTAGAAATAATTGCGATCGCATTTGTGCAGTTGGGGCATCGACTGCTGGGTTATACCAATTCGCAATTAAAGAACTTAGATGCAGCAAAGTTTTCAGGGTTTACATCTGTATCAGATTTTTCGTGAAATGGTATTAGGTGATTAATGTCAGACTGGCTATGCTAGCAATCGCTGTTTGAGCCTAGAATCCCCCGAATTTAGGGTTCGCGCAGCGTTTCGTAGAGAATCGGATTCGGGGGAGTATGTCAATATATACAACCTTGAGAAATAAATTCCTCGCCATTGCTTGACATTTGAGGCGGCAAATGCAATCTAGCTGACAATCTCCTCTGGTTTTTGCAACCCAACCCGCCAGCGCAAAAGTGCCGCAGCAGTAGCCATAAAACTACCCCAAGCTAAAGGCAACCAGATAATCGCCCAATTACCTAATGGCCACTCCACATTCAGTCCTTCGCCTAGCCAGTAGATGCCAAATCCCATTAGTAGCATTGCTGCGACAAATTTCATGGGCTTGACAGGCACGCGATTAAGTGGAGTTCTAAACAAGAATGCAATCACGGCCAAAGCTACTGCTGCAAATGAAGCACCACTAATAGCATCTATCCATTGGCCGCCAGCAGCACCTAAAGTAACAACTGCGATCGCAACTTCTACACTATCTAACAGCGCACCTTTAAATGTAGTGACTACAGCAAACCAATTCCAGCCAGATTGGTTGTCTTCTTTTGCTAGTTCTGCTTCTAGCCTGTCTTCTTTGTCACCTTTTTGCTTGGGAATGCCGCCGTAGTACTTAATAATTGAGCGTGTCCACTTCTGTCCAAACAACAGTAGTAAACTGCCTGCAACAATCCTCAGAATGTCTACGGGGATGAGCGTCAAACTTTTCCCTAAGAAGAGCGAGACAATTATTGTTAAAGCAATACCACTACCTGAACCAACTAGGGCATTACGCCAACCAGCTAGCCTACCGACAACAAGCACTATGCCCAAAATTTCGACTAATTCAATTAAAGAACCTGCAAAACTGGCAAGAAAAATTTCCCAATTCATAAAATGAATACCTTATAGTCGTGGTTGATAAGTGAGGCAGTATAAAACTTTTTAGTTGTGTACAATCCCGCGATCGCCTAGCGTCATTACGAATTACGTAGCTTGCTTAACCGTGGGGAAAAAATCTCAACGGCCCGATTACAGAAAGCTTTACTCGTGTGCCAACAGAAAGAGATATGGTAGATGGTGTCCTTGCATAAAGCTTTTTTCCTGAAGAAGTTCGTAAGCAGTACCGATATTCACTACCTAAAAAGCGCCGTGTCTTAATCATTGCTGCACCATCCTTTGCTGGTTGCAAAATTATGTCCTCTTCTGGGATCATCACATCCCCATTGTCTGCGTCAACATGAAGGCTGTAAACGCTGAGTGTAGACTTGTAGCCATTGTTGGAAAATAGGCTATGAATACCGTTTTTTGAATTTTGTTCTTTGATTGCAAAACATCCGATTTCTGTTTCCCACAGGTTTCCTTTGCGTTTAGCTGGCAGAAAGTTAGCTTGGGTGACAAACTCGGCAACGAACCGAGAGGCTGGCTGATGATAAATTGCTTCTGGTGTTCCTAGTTGCTCTAATTTACCTTGTTGCATGACAGCAACAAGGTCTGCGATCGCTAGGGCTTCTTGTTGATCATGGGTAACAAAAATTGCCGAAATCTGCTTGGTTTTGAGAATTTCTAAGACTTCTTCTCGCAAACTCAGCCGCACTTGTGCATCTAAATTGCTCAGCGGTTCATCTAAAAGTAAGAGTTGAGGTTGGGGAGCTAAGGCACGAGCTAAGGCTACGCGCTGTTGCTGACCCCCAGATAATTCATGGGGATAGCGTTTTTCCAATCCTGATAGTCTGACCAAATCTAATAACTCTGCCACTCGTTGCTGGCGATCGCTAGCTTTGGTAGATTGCAAACCAAAAGCAATATTCTCCGTCACTGATAAATGAGGAAATAAAGCATAATCTTGAAACAACATCCCAATATTTCGCTGTTCTGGTGGTATCCAATGATTGATACTAGCAACTACCCTTCCAGCGATTTCCACAGTTCCCGTTTGCGGTGATTCAAATCCGGCAATAATTCGCAGGAGTGTAGTTTTACCACATCCAGAAGGGCCTAGTAACCCCAGCACTTCTCCCGATGCTAGTGTCAAAGTTACCCCGTTAACGACTGGGGTAGCCGTTGAGGAAAACTTGAGGGTGATATTCTCCAAGCGTAAAATTGCCGATGTTGTCATTGCTATAACTCCTGTGTTTCCCTCGAAGTCTGCTTTAAGGGAACTCCAAAAAATAAATTATCGAATTTATTCAGATTTTATTTTTCTTACTCCCCCTGCTCCCTGCTCCCTGCCCCCTGCTTCTATAACGATGGGATATTTTTTAGTTGGAGTCCCTAATCAACCTCTCTTTGCAGGCTACGTTGTGCCTCTATAGTCAGCCTTGGATAGCGACTTTGAGACAACACAAATAACGTGGCGCTAATCGAAACCACCAGCAGAACTAGGGCTGCCGCCGCCGCATCACTATAAGAAACACTCTCAGTTGCTTTCCAAATATGGGTAGCTAGGGTATTGAAACCAATGGGAGCTAATAGTAATGTCACTGGCAACTCCTTGATTGCTGTTAAAAACACTAATGCGCCTCCGCCTAATATCCCTGGACTGACCAACGGTAAGGTAATTTTGATTAAAGTTTGCCAAGGAGTTTTGCCTAAACTCTGGGCAGATTCTTCTAAGTTGGGATTCACCTGAAGCAGTGAGCTTCTGACAGTGCCTACAGACTGAGAAACAAATAACACCAAATAAGCAAATATCAGCATGGGTAAAGTCTGATATAGCCAAGGTAGGTAATTTGCTCCCCAAAATACGAGAGAAAAGGCAACTACAATTCCCGGTAAACCAAAGCCAATGTAACTACAGCGTTCAATAGCAGTAGTAATGCGACTAGGAAATCTTACTGCCAAGATGGCGATCGGCAAGGCAAAGAAAGTGGCTGCGATCGCCGCTAATCCGGCTGCTACCATTGAGTTCCAGGCTAATTGCATCAATTGCGATAAAGAGATAGTTTCGTTTGTGCCTGTGACAATTAATCCTTGTAGTAGCCAGAAAGAAGTTACACCGATGGGTAACAATAAACCCAAACTAACCACGCTCAGGCAAAACAAAATTGCAGGCACTTGCCAAATACCGAGATCAATCAATGCTGGTGGACGGTAAGACTTTGTGGCACGAGTGTAGTAAGCAGCCCGTGAACGCGCTTTATATTCTAACCACAATAGCAGCAATACTAAACTCACTAACATTAAAGCTAGTGCCGCCGCTTGATGACGATCAAATGTATATCTGTATTGCAAAAAAATCGCCCGCGTAAAGGTATCAAACCGCATAACTGAAGTTGTGCCAAAATCTTGCAAGGCGTTCAGCGCTACGAGTAACCCTCCGGCAATGATTGAGGGACGTAAAGCAGGTAAAGTGACGCGAAAAAAAGTTTGGCGCTGGGTATAACCTAAACTTCTGGCAACTTCCTCAATTGCTGGATCAATACCTTGCCATCCAGCTTGGATACTCAGCAGTAAATAAGGATAGGAAAACAAAGTCAATCCCAAAATTGCACCAGTCCAGCCGTAGATTTCTGGTAATTCCTGCACTCCCAGAGGTTCTAGCCAAAGTTGTAACAAGCTGCCTTTAGGGCCAAAAGCAGCAATCAAGGCAAAACCACCTACATAGTCAGGTACTGCTAAAGGTAAGGTGGTAGCGATTAACCAAAATCGCCGCCAGGGTAAATTTGTTCGCATGGTCAGAAATGCTATCGGTAAAGCGATCGCAGTTGCTAGTAAAGTACTAACTAAGGCTATGCCTACGCTATTGAGTAATACTGTAAGGTTACGGGGACGCAGTACCAGAGCTAATAACCGTTCTCCACCCACACCAGCTACCCGTATAACTAAGTAAGTCAAAGGCAGTGCGATCGCTATAGCTGTCAATCCAGCTGTAACAATAAGAAATAAAGGTGGATGATGAGCTTTTGTGCCTGTAACTTGCATCGCTAACTACGAACTTAGTCAAATTAGCTTGACGGATTTTCTGTAGAGACGGCGATTTATCGCGTCTCCTTAACTAGGAGTTAAACCAAACCAGCTTCTTGGAGTAATGAAAGTGTGCCTTTAAGATCTGATAATTGGCTTAAATCAAGCTGAGGAGACTTTAGCTGATTAAGCGGAACTTGCTTTTGAGATACTGGGATGCCTTTCACCAAAGGATATTCGTAAAACTGCTGGGTGAGGTACTTTTGCACATCTGGACTGAGCATATAGTCCACTAACTTTTCGGCATCACTTTTTTGGTCAGTGGTATTCAGAACTGCTAAACCAGCTACGTTAATCAAAGATCCGGCATCACCGCGTGTATGATGGATAGCTACGGGAAAATTAGGATCTTTGGTAAGAAACCGATACAGGTAATAGTTATTTACTAACCCCAAAGCAACTTCTCCCCGACCCAAAGCCTCAACGATCGCACTATTGCCGCTGTAAGCCTTCGCTTGATTGGCTTTCATTCCCTTCAACCACTCTAGGGTTTTTTGTTCGCCCTCTATGAGTCGCATTGCGGTCACAAATGAGAGAAAAGAACCGTTCGTGGGGGCCCAACCGACTTTACCTCGCCACTTGGGATCACTCAGTTGCATAACACTTGTGGGAAGTTCGCTAGCTTTAACAAGTTTGGTGTTGTAGTCAATTACCCGTGCGCGTCCAGAAACACCAACCCATTGTCCTGTAGGAGATCTAAATTGCCGATCAACTTTGTTCAGTAGTTGGTCAGGGATAGTCAAGGTTCGCTTTTCTTGAGCTACAGCTCCTAAAGAACCAGCATCCTGAGCATAAAACATATCAGCACGGCTATTTTTACCTTCTTCAATTAAGGCGATCGCTAATTCTGTAGAGTCACCATAGCGCACTTCAATATTTATCCCCAAATCTTTCTGAGCTTTTTCAATCAGGGGTTTCATGATTTTCTCTTCTCGCCCTGAATAAATTGTCAGGGTTTTCGGGCTAGCTGCGACAGAAATTCCTATTCCTGTACTTAACAACATACCAGCCATTACAAATGAGATTTGCCGCACTCCAATTGACACCATTAATTAACCTCCGATCCCAGATCAGCGCTTATAGTAAATATTCTGAAAGCTTTGGAAAGATTAACGGATATTTTAAATAAGGAGAGGTTACATCAAGGCATGGATTAGTTTAAGTTTAGGCAATCAACAGGTTAAGAGTTACCTCATTTCTGAAAATAAAACTTGCGGTTTCTGCCTAGATCTTTATCAGCTATCTTTACGAAGATTTTATAAATACCCCGTATTTTCTCTTAATCTGCAAAGTTTTCGTCAATATCTCTGATGACCTATCCGCAATTCTACGAATTTAGTTTAGTAGTTGGATATATGACTATAAAATTTAGCAGTATCCAACTCGATGAAGCGATCGCATCTTGTCAAAGCCGCCATGATAGTCCTATTGTCTTGCGGTAGTCTCGGTATTATCAGCGGCAGTTTTTTTCTAAAAAAAGCTTTTAGCAGCACTAATGAGCCAGAATTAATCACTGATACGGCAAGATATAGTGAAATTCGGCATCAACTGTGGTCTAATAACAACCAAATTAAATATTTTCCTGATCAAATTCCTAGTGATGCCAAAAATGTTCGTATTGCTTACTCTCCAGGATTTTTACAAGGAGGTAGTTATTTTCAAATTAGACTGAAACAGTCACCAGAAAAGATCCAAAAATTACTCTCGCAATACAGAAATATTGCTCAACGCAAATATATTGGTGGTAGTACAAACGACCACGCTAATCTCCCTAATGGTGTGCCCACAACTTTCTTTTACACTAGCGACTCCCCTGCGGAATCATTTCCCGTTAGTTATGAAATCTTAGTATTAGATGCACAGGATCGAGGAACTCCTGGTTTCAAATGGAATCATGGCAATAGCCACGGCGTAGCTATTAATAATTCAACTTCAGAAATTGTTTATTGGACTGAACAATGGTAGGTAAAATTCAACATTAAGCAAATCTTCAAACCTAGCTTAGCAGAGTGTTAATTGCAAATCTTTAAGTGACATCTTGCAAAGTTACTGCCAATTCGTGTTGCAACAAATTCTTTCCTTTCTTTTTGGCAAAATACATGAGATGATCTGCCTTTTCTATCATTTCAGTCACAGACTCTGGAGGATCGCTAAAAGTAATAGCACCAATACTAAAAGTTACTGAAAAACCTTGTTGTTTCATCGAAGCTACTAGAACTTTTTGAACTCTATAAAGCACTACTTCTGCCGATTCATAGCTAGTCCGTGGTAGTAAAATAGCGAATTCATCGCCACCAATTCTAGCCACTATGTCGATTTTGCGGAGAGTATTCTGAGCAACATCAGCAACTAAACATAAAAGGCGATCGCCTACACCATGTCCAAACTGATCGTTTACTTTTTTAAAGTCATCAATATCTATATATGCGAGTGTTAAACTTTCTTGATGTCTTAAAGCTTGGTTAATTTCACGTTTGGCTAGCTCTAGGAAAAACATTCTGTTTATTAGTCCCGTTAAAGCATCAGTTCTAGCTAATTTTTCTAGATTTTTTAATGTATATTTAAGTTCTGATAATAAATAGTTAGTGAATAAGAAAAAGGCTAAATTAACGACTGTATTCCAGTAAGGTACAAAAAAGGCTGAAGAACAACTTAATGGTTTGGGATTGACTATTAACCATATAATCGAACTTATAATAGATATTAATAAGCCCGTATAATTACCACCAATCCATGTAGCAATACCAACAGGAAATAAATATAAAATTGATACAGACATGTCTGATGGTATGTAGTGGTCAATTAAGCCCATGATGCCCGTCAGACAAATACTTAGTAATATTGAGAATGATTTAGGTTTTGCGTCTAATTTTTTTATTAAATACATATATATTCCCTCAGTTTAACTGCACCATTACGCGCAATCCCTTATGGGTAATCACTACAGTCTGTTGGGGCTGTTTTACCTTAAATTATACATTTTATACTTGATCAAAGTTAAACTAAACAGAAAACATTTTTTGAGTATGGTTTATGTACTTGTGAAATTACTGAATCGATATATGAATTTTCCACAAGTATAAATATCGCCTCAAAGTTACCAAGAGGGGATAAAGGGTAAGGGGTAATGCCAATTCGCAATTCGCAATTCACAATTAAAGAACTTAGATGCAGCAAAGTTTTCAATGGTTAAATCTGTATCAGATTTTTCGTGAAATGGGGTAAGGGGTAAAGGAATTAAAGTTAAAACTTTTCCCCAGATGGTATAAAGCTCCTATTTTTAAATATGGAGAATATTAAAAGAAGATTTAGGAGGAAACGTAGTGCGACTCTAAATCAGCGTCTATGCTTGACTGTTTTTAAATATGAGGTTCCCTTTCCCCTTTCCCCCTTCCCCTTTTCCCTTCTTCATAGATGCGTAATACCTGTATGGGACAGAAGTCTTCATAAGTATTCTTAAACAGTTGCTTTTAAAATATGGAAAATATTCTTGAAGTTTATAAGAATCAATCAAGTGACATTTACATGAAATATATATAATTTTATTTCCCACCTTGCCAGTTGTTATGGAACAAGCAAGTTGATGCATATATTCCATATTTTGCAGGTGCGATCACTCTCATTAATATTTCTATTTTGTAACACCTAGATGCTAGTAATTTAAGTTGCAGATATCAAGTTCTGCATCAAAAGCAACTATTAATTTATCACGGGCGATCGCGGAGCCTTAAATTAAGAGGAGATGCCAACCTCTGCGCGGCACTTCCTCCCCCTAAACTTTTATCTACTAGAGCGCTACTCTTTTATGTTAGTAAGGGCTGGCGGTAGGTCTGACGATCATTTCACTGACATCAACATCGTCGGGTTGACTGATCGCAAACAGAATGGCGCGGGCGATCGCCTCAGCCGGAATGGATAATCTGCGAAATTCTTGCATTCCAATTCTGGCAGTTTCATCACTAATGCTGTCAGCTAACTCAGACTCTGTGACTCCCGGCGAAATCACCGTCACCCGAATGTCGCCGCCAACTTCTTGTCTCAATCCTTCTGAGATCGCGCCAACCGCGAACTTCGTAGCGCAGTAAACAGCCGCAGTGGAAAACACCGTGTGTCCGCCAATCGAGGAAAGATTAATAATCTGACCAGCCTTTTGGGCTTTCATGACGGGAAGTGCTGCTGCAATGCCATACAATACCCCTTTGATGTTGACATCAATCATGCGATCCCATTCTTCAACTTTGAGTTGATCAAGTGTCGATAGCGGCATGATACCCGCATTGTTAATCAAGACATCGACGCGATCAAACTTACTCTGAGCAAATTGGACGATCGCCTCCAATTGACTATGTTGCGTCACGTCTAGCGCCTGATATTCGGCTATGCCACCCTCCGCGTGAATGTCCTTGGCAATAGCTTCTAGGCGATCAATGCGACGTGCGCCCAGAATCACTCTTGCCCCATTTTTTGCCAGCAATTTAGCAGTGGCTGCACCGATGCCGCTACTCGATCCGGTGATGATCACAACTTTGTTTTCTACGTTAAGCATAGTTATTTTCCTGGCTATTGCCTAATCCTTTGATTGTTTCCTTCGACTGTATTCATCGTATTAGCAAGAGCAAGAACTCTAAATACACAGACCTCGTGTTTTATTGCCTAATCCTCCAAATTACGATTTCCTGAATCGATCAGGATGGTCTACAATGCTCAACAGAACGGGATTCAATGAGCCAAAAAACAGTATGGCGATCGCAAATCAATGCAAAAAATTGGCAGCTTTAATTACTCGGCACACCGACGGCAAAGGTGACGGTTTTCATCAAACAACGATCGAGGAACTGGAATTTCAGCGAGAATCCTCTGTATTGACTACACTACAAGGTGTCTATGAACCGATCCTCGCCATTCTCATTCAGGGCAAAAAGAAAGCATTGCTGGGTGAGGAAACCTATTGTTATGGCGCATCTCAATATCTGGTCGTCTCTGTTGATTTGCCGTTGAGCGCATTTATTGTCGAAGCAACCCCAGAACAGCCGTATTTAGGATTCAAGCTAAATCTAGATCCCCGTGAACTCTGCGATATCATTACGGCCCAAACCAGTGCGTTGGCAAAGCCTCTGAGAATGAGAATCGAAAGCCAGAAAAAGAACTCTATCAGAGGCTTATTCGTCAGCACTGCTGATGCTCCCTTGCTCGATTGTGCGATCAGACTGGCACGGCTTTTGGATACGCCCCAAGACATCCCCATTCTGGCACCGCTTATTATCCGCGAAATCTACTATCGCCTTTTGATAGGGGAACAAGGCGAAGCGGTTCGCCAGATTGCAACATCTGGTAGCAATATGCAACGGATTGCTGAAGTGATCCAGCTAATCAAGGCTGATTTTGTCCAGCCAATGCGAGTTGAGGAACTGGCAGAGCAAGCTAGGATGTCACCTTCATCGTTTCATCACCATTTCAAAGCAGTGACATCCATGAGTCCACTGCAATATCAAAAGCAATTAAGGCTCTTGGAAGCACGTCGCCTGATGCTTGCAGAAAACTCCGATGCGGCTAATGCTGCCTATCGGGTGGGCTATGAGAGCCAATCACAGTTCAGCCGCGAATATTCTCGCCTATTTGGTGCGCCCCCGATTCGGGATATTGCGCGTTTGCGTACTGCTTGAGTGCAACTTGTTGAGAATGTCAAGTTTAGGCGATCGCTCCTAACGATCTCAATGTCGCTTTTTGAGCGTTTGTCAATCCCCTCGCCCCTTGAATATTCATACCTTCATACAGGCGATCGCTCTCAAAATCTCAACTTTCAACCTCTGAACTCGGAAGTTCCACCTTTTTACTCGAACATTGAACCTCTGAACTCGGAAGTTCCACCTTTTTACTCAAACGTTGAACCTCTGAACTCGGAACTCCGACCTTTTTGCTCGAACGTTGAGCCTCTGAACTCAAACAATAAAGCTCAGAACTCGGAATGTCGTGCTTTTAACTCCTACATTCAAATTCTGAGCTTCAACGTTGCACCTCAAAAGTGCAAGTACCGAGCTATTTTCTACAACGCTGCTTTTTGAGTACATGATTGAAATTAAGTGTGTCGCCAAAGTGTAGAACCCTTTTTGCATTGTGCAAATGGGCAACGGTTTGAACGCCAAGCAATCTCTCGGTTCAGTCCAATATCCATAGTAATATGAGTATAATCACAACCAAAGATAGCACGCAGATTTACTACAAGGACTGGGGCAGCGGACAGCCCATTGTTTTCAGTCATGGCTGGCCCATAGTTGCTGCCGATGTCAGCGAATCTGAACAGGTGAAAGCGATCGCAGATCGAGTGGTTGCAGTTGACGACTAATCATGCCTTGAAGAATCTGGCATAATCGTTTCCTCAAGATTCACATCAGTGAGGTTAGCTCCCTTAAGATTAGCTCCCCTCAGATTAGCTCCTCTGAGATCAGCTCCTGCCAAGTTCGCTTTGCTGAGATTAGTCCAACTCAAATTAGCCCCTCTCAAGTCGGCTTGACTCAGGTTTGCCCGTAATAGGTATGCACCACTGAGGTGAGCTTTACTGAGATTAGTTTTGTAAAGATCAGTTTTATAAAGGTAAGCCCCCATCAATTCTGCTTCGTGTAGATTTGCGTCGCTGAGGTCAGCTGCAATCAAGTTAGCTTCAATGAGGTTGGCAAAACACAAGTTAGTCCGAATTAGCTTTGCTGTACCTAAATCAGCGCCTCTCAAGTCGGCTTGACTCAAGTCAGCTCCAATCAAATTAGCATCAGCAACAGCAGCACCAATGAGATTCGCCTGACTCAAATCAGCCCCAATCAAATTGCTATGACTTAGATCTGCTTGTGTCAATACTGCACCACTCAAGTTTGCAACACTCAAGTTAGCAGCGCTGAGATTTGCTTCAAGGAGTTTGGCTTTATAAAGGTTTGCGCCACCACAGTCAGCATTACTGAGGTTGGCTCGCATCAGTAATGCATGACTTAAGTCTACTCTGCTCAAGTTTACCTCTTGGAGGCTTGCACCTTTGAGGTTATTTCCTTGCAGGTTGGCCGCGCTGAGGTCTGGTTCAATCTGAGGATTTTTCTTTCTCCACTCAATCCATCTAACTGCACCTGCTTTTAATAAAGCCAGATGCTCTCGATTTGCCATTTTCTCTCCTTTACTCCTGACGACCAATCTGGGGATTCACCCGACCAGCTACACTTTCAATTGCCGCTAACGCTCCCGCCGCACCAGCAAGAATATCTCGTTCTTGTCCACCTAAGTACAGTCGTCCGAAGCTACCTACAGCTTGAACTTCAAGGATGTTAATTAGCGCCGCTTTTTCAGCTTCGTTGGCAGCCAATGCAGCATAAGCAGCAGGCTCAACTTCTAATACATATAGGGTTTGTCCTGCTAGTAGTAGCTGTCCCCGACGCGTGCGATTGATCAATTGTGTTTGATAAGCATCAATGTTGCGGATAATTTGGCTAGAAACGACACGGGGTTTAAGACATTCGTCTTTGCGGACTCCTAGTGACGCTAATATAGCTTGACCCGCAGATCGCGTTTCACCTTGAGAGCTAGAATGCACTTCTAATAGTCCATACAGCCGTTCTACTACCTGTACTCCTGGACGAACAGAAGCAGCTTTGAGCGCTACATCAGTAATTCGATTAATTTCAATACCAGGAGAGATTTCAATCCACAGTGATGTATCTCCTGGTAATGGTAAAAAACCTTGGGCTACTGTTCCCATATATGCTGCGTGTTGAGGTTGCAGATTGTCGAGAAATACAAAACTGCGTAATTCTATGCCCAAGATTTTGCTCTCCAGTCATCAGGGTAAAAGTATCTGTTGCAATAATATGAGTGAGTGTACCCTTAAACTACCATAAGCCTAAACACTGGAATGGGCATAGGTCATGAACTTCTAATGGAGTGAAGAATAGACTTGCTGTAGAGACGGCGATTTATCGCGTCTCTCTAACCGTCAAAATGATTTTGACATCAAATATTGACAGATTATGGCAAAAGCTTACTTATAGGTAAACTTATGTAAAGTTGTAATTTTCATTTATACCATGATTTTCCGCCGCAATTTTTTGAGCATATTATTTATCACCTGTTTTGCTGTCATCGGTTGGTTGAATTTTATCCCTGCTGCTGATGCTCTTGGTAGCAAACTACCTGCAATTAATCAACCTGCACCAGAGTTTACTTTGCCAACTAACACAGGTGATGGTAAAATTTCCTTAACTGATTTGCAAGGTAAATGGGTAGTCCTCTACTTTTATCCCAAAGACTTTACCTCTGGTTGCACCATCGAAGCTCGTCGCTTTCAACAAGATTTACCCAAATATATCGAGAAAAACGCTCAAATAATCGGCGTTAGTGCAGATGACATTGACTCCCACGCTGAATTTTGCGATTCCGAAGGTCTGAAATTTCCTCTGTTGGCTGATACGAATGGCGCTGTGAGTAAAGCTTATGGTTCTTGGATAGGGTATGTCTCCATGCGTCACAGTTTTATCATCGACCCCAAGGGAATCTTGCGCGAGGCTTTTGTTAAGGTCAACCCATCTGTTCACAGCACAGAGGTTTTGGCACAACTCGAAAAATTGCAATCCTCCAACTTTTAAATAAAAAAAGATCAGGTTTCAAGGAGACTACAATTCCTTGAAACCTGATCTTTTTTCCAAGATTGAAAATTTAAACAGCTTTGACTAACGACACCCCAAACTATCTCGCGTAGAAACACCTGTAATCGAATTGATCCCGTCTGCTCTTTCACAAAGTAACGACACTTGATAGCGGTCAATTAAGGCATCACTAAAGTCTGCACCCGTAATCACAGCATCATAAAAACGACTGCGGGTCAAAGTTGCTTCTGTAAAAATGGCATTTTTCAAATTTGCACCATCCAGAGTTACACGATCAACCAAAGCGCCAGTGAGGTTCGCATCTTCCAAGTTTGCTTTTAATAAAACTCCCTTAGTAAGAATTGCATTGGTTAAATTTGCTCTTTGAAAATTTGCACCCCGCATTTCCGCCGCGACAAAAGTCCCACCGGCTAGGTCGGCGCTTTCAAAGTCACGATTTTCTAAATTTGTGTTGTTGTAGTTAATTGTGTTTAGTTGAGCAAAAGCCGGCTTGGGATTGATGATTATCCATAAACAAGCCAAAATCAAAATTACAATCAAACTAAACAATCGAATTAAAATCTTTTTCATAACTTTAAACTTTTGTCAGTAGTCAATTGTCAGTTGTCAGCTATGTGAGAGTTTATAACTACCAACTACTGACCACTGACTAATGACTATTTCCAATCTTTACCAATACGAATTGTCAGGTCAGACTCCAAATCGCCAGTTGCCGATACGTCGATTTGACCTAAGCCGATAATTTTTTGTAAGTCAACCCCTGGTCTACGATTCCCTTTTTGGACAAGAATTTGAGTTTGGCGTTGGGTATCTGGCCAATCCGGCACTGTGTAAACATTTTTAAAGCCTTTCTGTTTTAGATAGGCCATAACTTTTTCAGTTAATTGAGGTTGGTTAGAAGCATTTTGAATAGCAATTTTGAGGTTAGGAACAGGACGCAAATCTGGCTTGAGGCCAGGTACATCTACCCCAACATAATTATTCAGTAAGCTCTGTTGTCCAGTCATATTCAGCCAATAACTATCGGGGTCTTTGCTGAATTTGCTGAACGTACCAGGCAACATGGTCATTTGGAAATTATCCCGTTCCAAGTTGGCGGAAAAATTCACCAAAGCCATCATTTCTTCTATCTTCAAATTTGTATCAAAATATTTCCGCATAATGCGGGTTAATTGGGGCAACCTCGGTAAAACAGTAGGACTATTAAGCCGCTTAAGTAATGCCGCCACGAGTGCTTGTTGTCGCTGTACTCTTGGTAAATCTCCCAAACCGGGTTCACGGAAGCGTACAAATAGTTCTGCTTGTTCACCGTTAATGGTTTGCCAGCCACTAACTAAATTTACCGACGACCGACTGCTGGAGTCTTGATATTCCATTGCTTTAGGAACGAAGACCTCTACCCCGCCGAGTTGATCGACTAACTCCCTTAAGCCACTAGTGGATATACGGATGTAACGATCAATGGGCGCATTATTAAGGGTACGGCTGACTACCCGCGCCGCCAAGACGGGGCCGCCTTGGGCATTAGCATCGGATACCTTCGTCAATCCCTTTTCTTCTGGAATTGCAATCATTGTATCTCTGGGAATCGACAGCACCCGCATTGATTTATCATTAGGGTTGAGTCTTGCGAGCAGCATACTATCACTTTTGCCTGCAAAACTTTCTGGGGAACCATCAACTGTACCTCTGACTGGTTCGATCCCCATAATGAGAATATTCATTGGACGTGATAGCTTGTACTGGGAAATTTTGCTCCATAATTCCCCAGGCAACGGCATTTTCTGCTCATCTTTGCCAGCAAATCCTAATTCTTCATCTGTTCGATCTAAATTGCTCCATAAAGGAGTCCACAGCGCCAAAGTTGATACTAGCAACCCAGATAAAACAATGCCGACAACAACTGTCAAGATCCACAGCAGCCATCGAGGCATGGTCAAACCCAACCTCTCATAGAGTTCGTTGGGGATCGCACCTACAGACTCGACGACACTACGGGCAGTACTTACTGGTTCCTGTGGTGCTTCTAAATCTGAAGCTGTTACTGGTTCAAGTATTCCTTGAGTTTCTGCTAGTTGTATTGTTCCCTGAGTTTCTGCTAATTGTATTTGTTGAGGCCTGACCTCCAGATCTAATTCTGGTATTTGTTGAGGCGTAAACTGATTTTCCGACCATTGAACTTGTTTAATCACAATTATCTCCCCACTCAACCACTCCCTAAAAGTATGTTAATGCAAGCTACAAATCTCGCCAGAATAAAAGCTCACTGTACACTATGTATTGGTCTTCAGTATGTGTGTATGACAACATGAATAGTTCTTTGTTCCCAGTAATCCTTGCCGGAGGCAAAGGTGAGCGTTTTTGGCCCCTAAGTCGCCAAGACAGACCCAAGCAATTTTTAAGTCTCGATGGTAGCTCTAGAAGTCTATTGCAAGCAACCGCCGATCGACTACTAGAAATCGTAGGCAGTTGGAATTCCTTGTGGGTCATCACCTCTAGTCAGATAGCTGAAGGAATACAACAACAGTTACCCGAACTGCCATCTCAAAATTTGCTGATTGAGTCACAGGGTAGGGATACTGCTGCTGCCGTTGCTTGGACAAGTTTGGAAATTAAGAAGCGTTACGGAGAAGACGCTATTATCGGCTTTTTTCCCTCTGACCACTGGATAGCTGACCAAAAGGCGTTTGTACACACCCTCAACGCTGCTGCCCAGCTGGCGGCAAGCACAGAAGCGATTGTCACTCTGGGGATCAAGCCTACTTTCCCATCAACTGGTTACGGCTACATTGAGCAAGGCGAAAAAATTGGTAGCTTTGATGAGTTGCCAGCTTATCACGTCAACCGCTTTACTGAAAAGCCCAACCGTGAAACGGCTGAAACTTTTTTATCTACGGGGCGTTTTAGCTGGAATAGTGGCATGTTCGTGTTTCGAGCTGGGGTTGTTCTCAAGGAACTACATACCCATGCACCAGAAATCATTGAACCTTTAGAACAACACGGCCCTGATATTTATCCTCAGTTGCCTAAGAAAAGTATAGACTATGCGCTCATGGAAAAGACAACCTTAGCACATGTCTTGCCAGTGGAATTTGGTTGGGATGATTTAGGAGATTGGAATGCGATCGAGCGCTTACTAAAACAAGAAGATAATCCTAATGTAGAACTTGCTACCCATGTGGGGCTAGACACGCGGGGGGCTATTGTTTATGCTACTAATCCAGAAGATGTAATTGTTACTATTGGTTTAGAGGATGTAGTGATTGTGCGCGATCGCAACGTCACCCTCATTGTTAATAAAGACCGCACCCAAGAAATCAAGCTGGTTCTCAAGACCCTCCAAAATGATCCCCGATTTACCGACTTGCTATAACTTGCAACTGTAAAAGTTAAAACCCTTGGCAGAGGCTCGAAGAGAGCTTTTTCTATTATAACTTGACTGTCTGTTGTTATTTGTGGCAGTTATGTCAAATCTCAGCTTTGAGCCTCTAGCTAAGACGATGACCATTAACTCTATTAACGTTTATCAAAAATATATTTCTCCTGCTAAAGGATTTTCTTGCCCCCATCGCCTATTACACGGTGGAGATTCCTGCTCTAATTTTGTTAAAAAAATATTAAGTGAGCAGAGCCTTATAGAAACCGTCAAATTATCTAGACAAAGATTTCAAGAATGCGCTCAAGCCAGCAAAACTTTAGCTAGCTCTAACTGCGGTTTTATTGTCATTCCCTGTTGCCTACCTCTTTAATCACCCTGCGTCTTTGCAGTTCGTTACAACAATGTTCCTGACCCAAACTGTTCCCCGTCAACGAGAAATTATCGAAGTAGTCCTCCGCAATGGCTGGGATTACATGCGAAGGTTACTAACTGGCGGTAAAGCTGATGAACCCCAGTTACCCACACCTGCGGTTTTAAAAAACATCCTAGTGGATTTGGGGCCAGTTTATGTCAAACTCGGTCAACTACTTTCCACACGTCCAGATTTACTCAGTGCTGCCTACATTGAAGAACTGTCAACGCTGCAAGATGAAGTCCCGCCTGTTGCTTGGACAGATGTCGAGGTAGTCATTCGCAAACAACTAAAAAAACCTTTAGAAGAGACATTCAGTACAATTAATCCCGTAGCAGTAGCAGCGGGATCGATTGCCCAGACGCATCGAGCTACATTAATAGACGGACGAGAAGTTGCTCTGAAGGTGCAGCGTCCTGGCATTGATGTGACTGTGGCTCAAGATATTGCCTTAATTCAAGGTATTGCTGATTTAGTAGCACGTACCGATTTTGGGCAAACCTATGAAATCAAATCCATTGCGGCAGAATTTACCAAAGCACTGGAAGACGAGTTAGATTTTACACGGGAAGCTGGTTTTACAGATCAGCTGCGACGGAATCTATCCCAAGGTCGCTGGTTTGATCCGACACAAATAGTAGTTGCTGAAATTTACTGGGAATTGACTACAGAAAAATTACTGGTGATGGAGTGGTTGGATGGAGTGCCATTTCTTTCAGCAGATTTGAGCAGCAACACCAACGGTAAAGATCCAGTTGCTGAGCGTCAAGCTATAACTACTTTATTATTTCGGGCATTTTTTCAGCAACTATATATAGATGGATTCTTTCACGCCGATCCCCATCCAGGAAACTTATTTTATCTGAGTGATGGGCGGGTTGCACTCCTAGACTGTGGCATGGTGGGAAGACTTGATCCCCGTACTCAACAGATATTGACAGAAATGCTGTTAGCGATCGTTGATTTAGATGCGGGGAGATGCGCTCAGTTAACTTTGCAGTTAGCTGATTCTCCTCAGCCGGTGATTTTATCACGGTTAGAAAATGATTACGATCGCATGTTGCGAAAGTATCACAATGTCAGTTTGACAGAAGTCAACTTCAGTCAGATAATTTATGAAATTTTACAAGTCGCCCGCAACAATAAAATTAGATTACCTAGCAACATGGGTTTGTATGCCAAAACCCTAGCTAACTTAGAAGGGGTGGCGCGTACCTTTAACCCAGAGGTGAATCTTTTTGATGAAGTCAAGCCATTAATGACAGACTTGTTTCGTAAGCAATTAATAGGCGATAATCCAGTGCGATCGCTGCTACGAACAGCCTTAGATCTTAAAAGTCTTTCGTTACAATCTCCCCGCCAAATTGAACTGTTGTTAGATCGAGTTACCTCAGAAACCTTACAGTGGAATCTGTCGCTCCGTGGTTTAGATGGAATGCGGCGGACTATGGATGATGCTGCTAATCGCTTATCTTTCAGTATTTTAGTCGGTTCATTGATTATGGGAGCAGCAATTATTTCTAATAAAGCGCAGACATCTCAAGTATCTTTTTTAAGCAGTGTGCTATTTGCCGCTGCGAGTTTATTGGGATTGTGGTTAATTGTAAGTATATTGCGATCGGGACGGTTACGATAAATTTATTTACGCTACGCCAGTCAGTTGTCAGTTGTCAGTTGTTTTTGATCTATCTAGTTTAATACCCCAACCCACAAGTGGCATGGACTTAAAATATCTTCTTGAAAAGTTGCTCCTCTTGGGTAAAATACCCAAGACCGCACTTTTTGCATTACTACTGACGACTAACTCTTCGGGTTGGCAGTCGCCTGCGGAGGGAAACCCTCCCCGAAGTTGCCACAACGCGGGGAACCCGCGCAAGGCACTTCTCTCCGCAGCGCTGCCTCACCACTGACTACTGACAAAACTCTATCCCCTTGTGGGTAGAGTTTTTATCTGTATTTATCTTGTGGTAGTCATCTAAAAATTTATGTCAATCATCGTTGTTGAAAATTTAAGTAAATTCTATCCAGTGGCAGTCAAAGAACCGGGGATTAAAGGCACAATCACCCACTTTTTTCGCCGCACCTACCGTTCAATTAAAGCAGTTCAAGATGTTTCTTTTGAAATCGACCCAGGCGAAGTGGTGGGTTTTTTGGGGCCCAATGGTGCTGGTAAAACCACCACTCTTAAAATGCTCACAGGGTTGATTCATCCTTCTAGCGGTACAGTTAGAGTCGCTGGGCATATTCCGTTTCTTCGCCAAGAGGCATTTTTGCAAAAAGTCACCTTAGTGATGGGGCAAAAACAGCAACTCCTGTGGGACTTACCAGCGCTGGATTCTTTGAAAATTAACGCCGCTGTATATGATATCTCTGATAAAGAGTTTCAGCGGCGAGTGGGGGAATTAACCGAAATGCTGTCTTTAGAGGGTAAACTTACCCAACCTGTACGGAAGTTATCTTTGGGTGAGCGAATGAAAGCAGAATTATTGGCAGCACTTTTACATCGTCCTCACGTACTGTTTTTGGATGAACCGACTTTAGGACTCGACGTAAATGCTCAGGTAGCAGTGCGCGATTTTTTGCGCGAGTACAATCAGCGTTATCAGGCGACAGTTTTGTTGACTAGCCACTATATGGCCGACATCACAGCTTTGTGTCAACGGGTACTATTAATTCACCAAGGCAAGCTCATGTACGATGGTAGCTTAGATGGATTACTAGAAAGCTTTGCCCCTTATCGTGAAGTACATGTAGAGTTAGCCCAACCTCTGCCAATAGAAAAATTAAAATCTTATGGAGATGTACAACTTTTAGAAGGGCGAGCAGTGAGTTTTATAGTACAGCAAGAAGCCTTGACTTTGACAGTATCTCGAATTCTGGCAGATTTAGAAGTGATTGATTTAACTGTAACTCAGCCACCTGTAGAAGAAGTAATTGGACGAGTTTTTCAGGCGGGGATGGCGTAGGAAGTATGAAAAAGATTATTAGAAAAGCCCTGACTTTGCTGTTGGTCTACTATGCCTACATGGTTGAGTATCGAGCAGAATTAATTTTATGGGTTTTATCTGGGTCTTTGCCGATTATTCTGATGGGTGTCTGGATAAAGGCGGCTCAAGGTGGGCAATTTGGTTTGACATCAGTAGACTTTGCTCGTTATTTTTTGACAGTTTTCATTGTTAGACAAATAACCGTTGCCTGGGTAATTTACGAATTTGAAAGGGAAGTAGTGGAAGGCAAGTTATCACCTAAATTGTTACAACCCCTAGACCCCGTATGGCATCATGTTGCCTCCCATCTTTCTGAGCGAGTTGCTCGTATACCGTTTGCTTTGTTATTAATTTTGTTGTTCTTTGCACTTTATCCCCAGGCTTTTTGGTTGCCGAGTTTGGGGCAGATTTTACTGTTTACAATGGCGGTAATTTTAGCTTTTATTTTAAGATTTATAATTCAGTACACCTTTGCCATGTTTGCTTTTTGGACAGAAAGGGCTACATCTTTGGAAAATTTATGGTTGTTATTTTATTTATTTTTATCTGGCTTAATTGCACCTTTAGATGTGTTTCCTGAACCTATCCGCACAGTAGTACTATTTACGCCATTTCCCTATTTGATTGATTTTCCTGCCAGCCTTTTAGTGGGGCTTCCTGTAGATATTGGGCGAGGATTTTTATCAATAATCGGTTGGATATTAGTGTTTTTGGGTGTAAACCGCTTACTATGGCGTGCGGGATTGAAACGGTATTCTGGGATGGGAGCGTGAAAACTTTAATGACCACTGTAGTAATTTATGGTATAGCTACTTTTCCTATAAATTACTGATAATTGTTCTAAATTTATCTACTGAACCCAAAGAATAATCCTCTAATTTAAAATCAGCAAAAGGTTTTTTCTCTAACCTATCTCTTAGTGCTTCATCTAGAATTACATTTGCTGATTGTTTTTTAACACCAATCAAGATAACACTTCTTTGATATGCGGTTGTTTCCCGATTTGTTTGACAATTACTGCGCTGAAATCGTCCAAGATTTAATAAGCGATAACCTTTAACACTGGGTGTATTATTAAATAGCTTTTTCGCTAAAATTTGAATTTGTTTGGAGCGCTCCAAGGCTCTGCGTTGTTCAACTTCTACATTTCCTTCACAAGAAGCTGTGCCTACAGAAATAATCTCACTAGGATTTTTCATAATTTTCTGTATCCCTTCTTGTTCTAAATTTAATTTTAAAACTTCAAGGCTAATAACTTGATCGTTATATTTTATTTGAAAATTGCTGCCTAAAAGCCATTTATATTCTACTGATAAAACAGCTATGTTAAATTTAGCAATTCTACCTTGACTATCTCTACCTTCTTCATAAGGGAAATAATCAATTTTGCCTTTTCTTTGAGGAAATTGTCCGTGATTGGGTAATGCCACAAATTTAGGATATCCCGTTACTAATGCGATCGCATTCAGGAATGCCAATGATACCAACATTGCTGCAAACAAGGCTTGTAGAGGTACTTTTTTTGACTGCTTTGCTAGTGGTGGCAAAGATGTATGAAATTTTACCTGGGGTATCTGTTTAGTTTGAGAAACTCTCGCTGCTTTGATTCGGGATTGTTGCTGTTCACTTTTTTGAGCAGTGAAGTGATTATGCTGTTTTTGTAGCCACTGTTCTGAATCAAAGCCATCGACTTTTTCCATTGCAATGCAATGCAATACCAAACCGTTTCTAGTTTGATATTGGAAATAACTATCGATTTTAGGAATACCAGGATGCTGCATCTGTTTTAATACAGATGCTTCTTGTTGAAACAATTCAACTGCTTTTGCATTGTTTGATAAATCCTCATGAAGTACTTTGAGGATTTTTGGTATGTTTTGTTCGTATATCTCATAAACTTTGCCAAATCCAGTTTTTTCACTCAATAAACGTATCACCCGATAGCGACTGAGCAATTCCATTTGAGAACCACAACTTTTACAAAAGCGGTCTTTGTGATTATCAGGATAATAGGGTTGAGGACAAGCTGGATTTATACAAAGGCTCATAACTGACTGATCTGTGGTAAAACTTAGTTTTTTGTCCGAATATTTGATACAATTTAATAGATAGGTGTAATCCAAATTAAATGCTGAAAAACAGCCTATTAAAATAAGAACTAATTGTTTGGCTCAACCAAAGAACCGTGGGGCGCACGGTCTTAAAGCTCAGTCAATGTCTTCAAAGAAGAATCGCTGAGAAGCCCACACTCCCAATGAGAGGGAGTGTGTGGAGTATGTTACCAAAGGCTCATCTCATTCTTGTGTTTGTGTCGAATGAGAATGAGACTGATCTCACCTATACTCTTCTGCTAAGAAAGCTGCCACAGTCCGGTTAAATGCTTCAGGATTGCTCAAAAAAGGCCAATGATTGCCGGGAACTTGACACAAACGTAAGTTTTTTAGATAGGTTTTGTAAGGTTTGAGTTGCCAATCTTGACGATTAACACCTTTTTCGGGCTGAATGAACATAGCAGGAGTATCAAGAGGAATTGTAAAACCCGGTACTTGCATCACTTCCTCAAAAATCTCATCACGAGCTGCCAAAGTAAACTTGCTACCCCAACTACCATCAGCTTTTTGTTCAATTCCTGCTTGAAAGACTTGCTTTTGTAAAGTAGTCCATTCTTGATATTGGCTTAACTGGCGCACTTGTTGTTCCGCTTCTTGGTAACTAGCAAATGGCCCCATACCTTTAAGAAAAGGCAAGACACGATACAAAATTGGAAATGTTAACTTGAGGAAACTGGGCATTTTCCAAATAAAAATCGGATCTACCAGAACCATACTCCGCAAACGTTCTGGATTTTGCCTAGCCCAAATAGCAGCTAATTTACCTGTCCAAGAGTGACTTACAACATGAGCAGAAGCCCATCCCAGATGATCCATGAGTGCTTCTAAATCTGCGATCGCACTATCAAAACTATAATCTTTTTCTGGCTTGCTGCTTTCACCATGACCCCGCATATCTGGTGCAATGATGTGATAATCTGCTGCTAAATAATCTCCCAAGCTAGACCAAACAAGGGCGTTGTCGGCTAAACCATGTAACAGCAGCAAGGGTACTTGACCTTGCTGCCACTCTAAATAAGAAAGTTGGATATCAGGCTTTGACAAGGTTTGACGTAAAGGCATCTGAGTACATCCATCCGTGGATAGATAGCTTTGCGCTTACATGGTACTGTGAAAGTCTTTGTCCACCAAGGGTGAAGATAGAACGATGAAGGTAAAGTCAATTTTCAGTACCTTTAATACCGCTAATTTTCAACACATCACTCATGGTTGCACAGTAATTTGATAAGCCAAAACTAGCAGGATTGATGAAACTTTTATAAGTAAAATGACGATAGTTCATGCAAAATCTATCCCAAGCTGCCATCTGAATGCGGAATACAGCAATGATTAAATTAGCCAATCCTAAAGATAAAGGAATGCGGAAGTAAATCTTTTTGCCGAGATAGGAACAAACTTGATTTACTGCTTGGTTGACAGTTAAAGGTTCTTGACCCAAAACATACTGACGTGGTTGATTGTCATGGGGAGGATGATCGATCAAATACTGCACCGTAGTAGCAATATCTCGCCCGTGAATAAAGTGGAAACTGCCATCTACCTGCAAACAGCGAATTAAATTAATATATTTTGTAACTTCTGAAATACCCGATGTGAGGTGAGAATAGGGTTTTTTGGCATCACCGCCCAAAACTAAAGTCGGAAAAACAGTAGTGATTTTGGGTGCGATCGCTAATTTTGATTTTAGCTGTAAGCATTCATATTTAGAACGAATGTAATCTGTGCCTATTTCCCCTGCGGTTGGGAGTGGTTGATTATCACGACCTAAAACACTAGCGGTAGAAAAATAGATTACCTGTTCACAACGATCTGGATCTAACAGATTGAGTAATTCTAAAGTCTTATTAACATTAATATCAAACGTTTCTTCACCACCCCAAGCTGTTGCTGTCAAAACTGCAATATCAATTGTGGGCAGCAAGTCAGCAAAAAGGTGGATTTTTTGCATGTCGCCTTGCAAAACGTTGATACCTGGACGTGCTTGAGTATCAACTTGTAGTTTATTGGGGTTTCTTACCAACAGAAACAGTTCGTGGTTTGTTTGTTGAATTAAGACTTCTGAAATGTAATGACCAACACAGCCACTTGCACCGGTGACTAAAATACGCTTCTGGTTCATGATGAGTTTTAAATAAATTTAGTAATTACAAATGAGGAGTTAAAAATAAACTTAAATGTTCCAAGTAATTACTAGGTGATTCTTTGTGTCTTTGTGACTTTGTGGTAAGCAATTAACCACTAAGAAACGAAGACACAAAGGGCAAAACCACTAAACCAGTGCATTGAGTTGTTTAGCAGTTTCAAAGAAAAACGCAACGTTTTCTTCTGGTGTTTCTGGTAGCACACCATGACCAAGATTGAGAATATGACCCCAATTTCCAGCTTTGCGAACGGTATCAAGAATGCGATCGCGGATAAACTGTTTGGAACCAAATAACACTCCTGGGTCAAGATTACCTTGCACTTTGACGTGTTTGCCTAATCTCGCCCGTGCTTCTGCCATATCTACAGCCCAATCTACGGTGACAATATCTGCGCCAGATTGTGCCATTCTCTCTAATACACCTGCACTGCCGCTAACCAGCAGAATTAATGGTGTCTCAGGGTGGGTTTGCTTGACTTGCTGGAAAACCCTTTTTTGATAAGGCAAAGCAAAAGTATCATAATCTTGGGGACTGAGCTGTCCTGCCCAAGAATCAAACATTTGCACAACTTGAGCGCCGCAATCAATTTGGTAGCGTGTATACACTGCGATCGCATCTGCTAATTTATTTAACAGCTGATGCAGTGCCGTGGGGTCAGAAAACGCCATGTTTTTGATGATGGAGTAGGTTTTAGAACCTTTACCTTCCACCGCATAAGCAGCTAATGTCCACGGCGCACCCACGAAACCTAACACCGTTGATTGATTGCCGACTTCTTGACGCAACGCCTGCAAAATTGTCTTGATGAATGGTAAATCTGCTTCTGGTTCTAAGGGACGCAGGCGATCAATTTGTTCTTGAGTGCGAAGGGGCGAGTGAATAATTGGGCCTTTACCTTCCGCAATATCCATGTCAATGCCTAAACCAGGCAATGGGGTTACAATGTCGGAAAATAAAATCACTCCATCTGGTTGGAATGCTCTCCAAGGTTGCAGGGAGACTTCGATCGCTACTTCAGGAATTTCGGAGCGATCGCGGAACGAGGGGTATTTCTCCCTTAAGTCTCGATATGCTTTCATATATCGTCCTGCTTGTCGCATCATCCATACAGGGGGACGATCTACTACTTCACCACGAGCAGCTCGTAGGAGATGAGGAGCCGTTGACGAAACACCCATTTAACACTTCTTCCTAAGTCACTTTTTTATGCCATTGTTTAGCTTATCATTCTGGGATTACGCTTTTTGCGAAGGCTGGCCTCAAAAGCACTTAAAGAGGGAGCAGGGAATAGGGAACAGGGAAGAAGGGATATGAGATGTACTGAATTTTTTCAAAAATCAAATACGAGTCCTAATAGTCGATACTTTACTTAACTTAACTTTTTATGCAATCTGACTCTAATAGTCCTAGTCCTTCTTATGTTGCATCTTCTACTAATAGCAATCTCAACTCTAGATTGTTGATTCCGCGATCGCAGCGACGGAGATTTTTCTTTCAGTTTACCTTAATGACCATCTTAGGATGGGTTGTGGGTGGCATTGTGAGCATCGCTTTAGAAAGAATTATTCTGGCTAGCTTGGCATCTGCGGTTGCTAGTCAGCCGCAAATATGGAGCATTTGGATCAGATTGCTCAGTACTATGGTGTTTGCTATAGTTTTCGGCGCAGATCAAGCTTTGATTGTGCGCCGTTATCTTTCCGGTTGGCGATGGATGCTTGCTACCAGTGCAGGCTGGCTGATTGCCAGCAGCGTTGCTACAGCCTGGATTACTTATATTGCATCCATTGCCGCCTCGTTAAATGAAGCTTTGACTCCTGAAGTCAGTGCAATTTTGGGATTTTTGTCAACAATTTCATACATTATTTCTGGAATTTGGTTAGGGCTGTGCCAATGGTTAGTATTGCGGCGTTACACAGCAGGCGCTTGGTGGTGGAATTTTTTGCCATCCATTTCCTTTTTTTGTATCAGTCTGTTGATTTGGTTATTGTCTTTTGGGCAAAATTTGATTCCAGAAGTGAATCGGACTGCGATATTGTATTGGAGCGAACAAGGATTTACGGCCGTTATTCTCGGAGTGATACCAGCAATTGGCTTGTGTACTTTGAAAAGAAACTAAGAGCGCCAATCTAAAATTTCTAGTTGACCTTAAATTCCTAGGTAGCTAGTTGTTAGGTATTTGTTATAGATTAGAAATTATGAATAAAGACAATGTTTTACAAAAAATCGTAGCGCCACCTATTGCTGAACAACAGCCTCAGACTCTAGAATTGCATGGCGATCGCCGAGTAGACAACTACTTTTGGATGCGCGATAGCAGCAACCCGAAAGTCATTAGCCATCTGGAAGCAGAAAACGCCTACACCGAGGCGATCATGGAGCATACCGAAGCACTACAATTCCGGCTTTACAATGAAATGTTGGCTCGGATTAAAGAAACAGACCTGTCAGTGCCATACCGAAAAGATGAATATTATTATTATTCACGCACGGAAGAAGGAAAAGCTTATCAAATTTACTGTCGCAAACAGGGTAGTTTAGATGCTCCTGAAGAAATACTTCTAGATGAAAATGAATTAGCAGCAGGTTGTGACTTCTTTGAATTAGGCGTATTTGCAGTTAGCCCTAATCACCAAATCTTAGCTTATTCAGTAGATACGAGTGGCTCTGAGCAGTATACACTTTATTTTCTGGATCTCACTACACATCAGTTATATCCAGAAACTATTCCTGATACTTATTTTTCCTTTGCTTGGGCAAATGATAACAAAACAGGATTTTACACCAAAATTAATGCTGCTAACCGTCCTTATCAACTATTAAGGCACACTTTAGGAACACCTCCTGCGGAAGATGTGCTGATTTATGAAGAACAGGATGACATTTATCATTTGTATGTTGGCAAAACCCGCAGCCATGCATATATTTTGATGGTTTTACAAAGTAGTATTACTACAGAAGTTCATTATTTAGATGCTAATAATCCCCAAAGTAATTTTCAGTTGATTCATCCCCGAAAAACAGGGATAGAGTACAACGTTAACCATCACAGTGATTATTTTTATATCGTTACCAATGATGAAGCGACTAACTTTAAATTGGTGAAAACACCCGTGGCCTCGCCAGGAAAAGAGAACTGGCAAACTGTAATTGCCCATCAAGAAGATGTGATGCTGTCAGGGGTGAGCTTATTTGTTAATCACTTAGTCATTTACGAAAGAAAGGGTGGATTAGAAACTGCCAGGGTGCAAAATCTACCGACTGGTAAAGAGCATAATATTACTTTTCCTGAACCAACATACTCATTTTTTGAAGGTAATAATCCCGAATTTAACACTAAAACTCTCCGTTTTCATTACACATCCTTGATTACTCCCCAGTCTGTTTTCGATTACGACATGGAAACAAGTCAAATGGAGTTGAAAAAACAGACAGAAGTTCTTGGTGGCTATGACAAAACCCAGTATCAAAGTGAGTGGTTGATGGCTACTGCTCCAGATGGGACACAAATTCCCATATCGATTGTGTACAAACAGGGACTTAAAAAAGATGGCAAAAATCCCTTATTGCTCACAGGATATGGTGCTTATGGTTATTCTTATCCGGCTTCGTTTTCATCAACTCAACTTTCACTGTTAGATAGGGGAGTAATATTTGCCATTGCCCATATTCGTGGTGGCGAAGAAATGGGACGTAAGTGGTATGAACAAGGCAAATTTTTGCAGAAAAAGAACACCTTTACAGATTTTATTGCCTGTGCAGAATATTTAGTTACCGAAAAGTGGACAGCAAGCGATCGCCTCGCAATTATGGGTGGTAGTGCAGGCGGTTTATTGATGGGAGCAGTGATAAATCTGCGTCCTGACTTGTTCAAGGTCGTAGTTGCCCATGTGCCCTTTGTGGATGTAGTGACTACAATCCTCGATACTTCTCTACCTCTTTCAGCTCAAGAATGGGAAGAATGGGGCAACCCCAACGACAAAGTTTATTACGAATACATGAAATCTTACTCGCCCTACGATAACGTTGAGGCGAAAGATTATCCAGATTTGTTGATTACTGCTGGGTTAAATGATTCTCGCGTCAAATATTGGGAACCCGCTAAGTGGACAGCCAAACTTCGCCAGATGAAGACAGATAATAATATTCTGCTGCTGAAAACCAACATGGATGCCGGACATAGTGGTGCATCTGGGCGTTACGAAAGTTTACGAGAACTCGCTTTTGAGTATGCTTTTATTTTGGATCGCCTGGGTTTAGGACAGATGTAATTCGGCATGGGGGAGCCAAGGCGTTGTGGAGCCAGTGCTGTAGTGTTAGCGTAGTGGTGAGTTCGCTCCTCTCCAAAGTGGCGTGAGAAGCTAGCGCTTCGCTGCGTTAACAACCAAAAGTACCAAGACGGCAACTCCCTCACGAATTACATTAGTGTTACCTGAAAGGAATCGCCGTTATGAAAAAAATCAATCGAGTTGCGATTGTTGGCGGAACTCACGGGAATGAATTTACTGGAGCATACCTGATTAAAAAATTTGAAAAATTCCCCAATCTCATTAAACAACCTAGCTTTGAAACTCTGACATTATTGGGCAATCCCAAAGCTTTTGCAGCAAGCAGGCGTTATATTGATAAGGACTTAAATCGCTGTTTTTTAAATAAAAATTTACAAGATATCACACTCTCCAGCTATGAAGATATCCAGGCAAAAGCCATATATAAAATGCTGGTGCAGAAAGGTCAATCACAAGTCGATGTAATTATTGATTTACACAGTACGACTGCAAATATGGGGCTGAGTCTCATGTTAGGCAGTCATCATCCTCTGCTGTTGCAATTGGCAGCTTACCTAAGTTCGATCAATCCTTGGGTTAAAGTTTGCTGGACACAACCCGAAAAAGGTAGTAATTTTCTCCGTTCCCTGTGTGAATTGGGTTTTGTGATTGAAGTGGGGCCTGTAGCTCAAGGTGTTCTAAATGCCGAATGGTTTCAAAAAACAGAGGAACTAATTTATGCCATTTTGGAATATCTAGAAAGAAACAACCAAGGTTTAATTCCAGATTCCCACAGTACACTAACACTCTATCAATATGTAGAGGCGATTGATTATCCCAGAAATGAACAGGGAGAAATTCAGGCAATGGTTCACCCCCAACTTCAGTTTAGAGATTATGAACCGCTTAACCCTGGTGATCCCATGTTTTTAACCTTAGACGGTCAGGCGATCGCCTATCAAGGAAAATCAACTGTCTATCCAATTTTCATCAACGAAGCCGCCTACTATGAAAAAGGCGTTGCTATGTATTTAACCCAAAAGCAACAATTGCCTTTAGTCGGGAATTTGTAGTTAAGCGCTCTAAATTTACTCCATTAACCAGCTAAACAGACCTTCTACCGTTAATTTGAAGTCTTTAGCCAATTGCGGTACTGGCAATTGTGTCCCCGGTTTGTCATAAACACTAGTTGGTTGATCTGCGAGATAAATAAACACAGATTGTTCAGCTGGATCAATCAGCCATCCCATCTGAGTTCCATACTTGAGGCAATGCAAAATATTTTTGGTAACTTTAGTTTGGTTTTGATCAGGTGAAAGAATTTCGATTGTCCAATCTGGAGCAATTGAAAAAACGTTAGCGACTCCGCCATTTTCTTTGCGGGGAATTTTATCCCACAAAAACACAGCGATATCAGGTACAGTTGAGCGTCCACCAAAAGTACAGCGTAATTCCGTGAAAGCCCGTGCGATCTGTTTGGGTTTGACGACCAAATTAATTGCAGGCGCTAATTCAGTCTGAATTACACTATGTTCTCCTTGTGGCATTGGTTTTTGGATGATCAGCCCATCAATGTACTCGCTGGCGGGTTCTGTCTCCGGCAATTGTAGAAATTCTTCTAATGTCAGGGGTTTAGCGGGAGTTTGTACCATTTTGATTTTTTAACAGAGTACGCGATCGTTGCTCTACTTTGTATTGACGGATAAATACCGTCTTCACTTCGCTATAAAGTTGACTGACTTGACTACTACTCTTGCACAAACTCTAACAGCTTTTCCATGCCCCATTTCAAATTAACGAATCGCTTTTTTTAGCAATTCTGCAATTTGCGAAGGGCGTTCAGCGACGGGTACATCTGCTGCTTGGAAAGCAGCTAATTTGCTTTGGGCAGTGCCAAAGTTAGGAGCGCGTCCGATAACTGTTGCTAAAGTCCCTGTTTGTCGCCAGTTTTTTATTGGTGGTGCTTGTCTACCTGCAATGTAAGCAACTACTGGTTTATCAATTGCTTCAGTAATGTAACGCGCTGCCGCCTCTTCACTATCACCGCCTGGTTGACCAACTAAAACGATCACCTCTGTAGTTTCATCTTCATCGAGAATTTGCATCCATTGGAGAAAAGATGAACCAACGATCGCATCACTGCCAATGCTGACACTAATTGATTGTCCCAAGCCAGCTTTTGTTAATTCCCAAGCAACTTCGTATGTCAAGGTACTGCTACGGCTGACAATGCCTACTGGGCCTGGTGTATAAAATTCACTTGGCTGAGTACCTAAAAGAATTTTCCCTGGTACGATAATTCCGGGACTGTTAGGCCCTACTATTAGGGTTTCGCCTGCTTCGGCTTTGCGAAGTAATTGCACCATATCTAGAGGCGGTACACCAGCAGAGATGATAATAATTTGACGAATATGAGAGGCGATCGCTTCTAGAGCTGCATCCAGCACTTGGTAAGGGTGTACACAAATAATTGTGGTGTCAATAGCGCCAAATTGCTCTACTACCTCTTCTACCAAGTCGAACACCGGGAGATCGTATAGTTGCTCTCCCCCAGATCCGGGATTGACACCAGCAACTAAATTTGTACCATAAGCTTTCATTTGAGCAATATGAGTTGCTGAAATAAATTCACTAAAGCCTTGGATTAATACTTTGCTGTCTGGCGTTAAGTTCATAAAATATTCTGGTAGATTTGGGAACCCAGTGGTTTTAAAGGGACTAGAGACTAGGGACTAGGGGTTAAGGAATACACTGTGAGGATTACTCTCTCTGCCTCCTAACTTTTGGCATTAGTTACAATTGACACTACAACCTAACCTTACTAGCAGGTATGGGTGTGACTAATCGTATATTTCTAGTTTCGCAGGTATCTGCTCTCAATAAACGGAGTGAAATTAGGGGTTGCATAAATGCGGGATGAATTGCCTCACGCAGAGGAGCCAGTGCGTTGGGCGGCTTTGCCGACTTGAAGCAACTGGCGTAGTGCAGAGGCGCAGAGAGAATAAGGAGTTTTAGATTTCAATACATAAATTTCATCCCTTGATTCAGCAACGCCTGAAATTATCACCTCTTTTTGGCAGCAAGTGGCTTGGTAAAACGGACTGCTTCTGCCACTGCCTCATCTAAATTTTCCACTATTACCAATGCATTACTCTGAGTTTTTAATGTAGCTAAAAAATTCTTAGCCATATTAAACTCAGAACCAGCAAGACGGATAACTAAATGCGGAAGATGATACTGCTGACGGCTTTTGTTGCCATTACCGTTAGTGCTTACAACCTGTGATGTGAGTTCGCTTTTTTCTTGTTGTACAAATTTAGTAATGACTTCAGCCACTTCCTCTGCTTGAGGAATGCTACCTAGGAGATTAATTAGTATCACTTGAACGCTGTTGTCAGCAGCCAGAATATTTAGCCCTTTTGCCAGGCGATCGCAGAAGGTAGTTGGTGAAGTATCGGTGAGAAAAGCATGACGTAGATTCAGACAAATACCAGGCTTGCCACCAGCATCGACAACTAAATCAAATGTTGCCATCATCGAACCAGTACCATTACCTAAAATACCGATTTTACCGTGCATGTTTAAACCATCCCAGTCACGCAGATGCCTGTTAATTTGGCTGCTGCTATGACGAGTGGTCATCTTTGCTACCATCTCGGCTATCTTAGGATGACGGCCCAAAGCTCGCTCGTTGATGCTGACTTTACCATTGAGAGCCATGACTTGGCCAGAACTACTGATTGCCAAGGGATTAATTTCTACTAAGTCTAGGTCTTTTTGCACAAACAACTGATACATCTTCTCTAAAACACTGCTGACTGACTGCATCAATTTGCCTTGCAAACCCATTTTCAAAGCTAATTGGCGGGCGTAAAAAGGAGAAAATTCTTGTTCCACAACAATATGCTGCATTCTCTCCCCTGCCGATTCCCAATCAATATCCGCTTCTTTGCAACCTAAAAATACTGGCCGGCAAACAGCGGTATCTAAAACTACCGCTAAGTAAAATTCTTCTTGCCCATCATACTTAGATTCTGCTAGCAGCACGTCTGGTAAATCACCCCAAATCGGCAAATTAAAAATAGTTTGCGCGGCTGCGATCGCATCAATAGTTGTTTCTACAACCCTGACTCCACCAGCTTTGGCTCTTTCTCCAGCATGTACTTGAGACTTAAGTACAATCGGATAGTGAATTTTTAAACGCTTCAAATCTGTAGGATGGTCAATGCGTTGGGAAGGCAATACGGGAATGCCTATTTCTGCAAACCATTCTTTAACTTGGTATTCTAATAAATCCATTGATATGCACCTTGTAGTTAAACTTCCATAGCATTTATTGGGTACTGTTTTCTGTTTTTTACAGCACCATAGTTAGAAAATTAAGCTTTAGACAGCTATAAATATTTATTTTTCACGGTTCAATCTTATCGAATTTGGTCAAAATAGCAAATTATTTTCTAGTATCGACGTGTTATTGCTGTATTGATTATAAGTAATTAATCTTATCCGTAAATTTGCCAGCATATAACAAAATTAGCATCTATCGTAATAAGTGATTAGGCATAATTAAATTCAACTTTGTTTCCTTATACTATGCCCTACGCTCTATGTCTTATGGCCAATGACCATGAATATATTTATTTCTGTTTCAGAACTTAGTATCTTATTATTTACCTCATTTTTAAACATTTATGTAACTAACAGACTGCGGCTAACTAGTGTAACAGTGATAGCTACTGAACATTTAATTATCACGAACCAAACTGTAAAAATGCCTAAAAGGTTTATTATTCCCATTTTTTATTTGTTATTTCTATTTAAAACAAAATTGTCTAATTTAGTATCTTGCATTACAAAATCCTAGAGATAAGAATAATCACCGTTATTTTGATTTTTGGTGAAAAGTTGAAATCTGTGTTAGAAAGTTGTTCTATTTGATTTTATGGCTGTGGTTGGTTAAACTGTGCATCCGTATTCAACAAGCAAAAGTCCTTCGTTTCATTCTCTCGAAAATACAAAAAACTATATAGAAGACCAGCGGGAAAGCTCTATGAAAGTAGCAGTCCAGCAGGAAGATTTACAGCTTTTAGCCCGAACCTTGCAAGAGCAATTTCTTGCAGAAGTCCCATTTGGCGAAGTCTTCCAAATTAAGTGTGCTGTCAACCAAGATGAGTTGATGATTTTAACGCAACACCCAGTTGCTGTCACTGTTGACACTCAACAAATCTTTGCAGTTTTAGAAGAGGTGCTTCAGTCAGTACCAACTTATAGAGAACAACGAGTGCAATGTTTTCTAAGAGTTTTTGGTGACAAACTGCCTTACGCTAAACATTCCTTGACGATGAAGCAGAAGGAAGTAGGGGGAGTAAAAGAGACAGGGGAAGCAAGGGAAGAAATGTCCTTTTCATTTCCCTCACCGTCCTCATTTTCTTCATCGTCCTCGTCTTCTCTGACCTATTCTCCATTAACTGAAGATAGTCAGGAGGAGGAAGATGAACTGTTTGACCCCCTGGCAGATACGCCGGATTTATTAACTACCCCAAAAAAACGCCCAGTTAAACCTATCCTGCTGGGTGTAGGCTTGGTGGGAATTGTCGTGTTAGGCAGTGCTGCTTATTTACTAACTCGTCCTTGTGTGATGTCTGAGTGTAGAGAGATACAAGCTGCCCAAAAACTCAAAACCGAATCTAGGCAACTAATAAGTCGTGCTAAGTCAGAAAATGAATTAGTAGCAGTACAAAAGCAACTAGAGGCAACCAGCGCTGACTTGGCAGTAATTCCTAGTTGGTCATCCCGTTACCAACAAGCAGAGGAACTAAAAGTCAGCTTGTCTGGACAGTCGGCAAAAATTAATCAGGTGATCAAAGCATTGCAGACGGCAGCTGTAGCAACGCAAAAAACTCAAACACTCGCCAAGAGCCTAGAAGAATTACAAGCTACACAACACCTATGGCGACAAGCGATCGCACCACTAGAGACCATCAACCCCAATAGTGAACTCTATAAGCTGGTACAGCCGAAATTACTCAAATATCGTCTCAGCTTGCAAACTGTCAATCAAAAGTTGCAGAACCAAGAACGATGGTTGAAAAAATTAACAGCAGCAAAAGGTGTAGCTAGTGTAGCCATTAAGCGAGAAGCTAATGCCAAATCCTTAACTGATTGGCGAAAGGTGCAATCCACCTGGCAAATTGCAGTTAATGCCCTAGTAGTTATTCCTTCAAATAGCCCAGCAGATCAAGAAGCGCAAAAGCTGTTGCTAGAGTACAAACCCAAATTAGCCGCAGCCCGCGATCGCGCTACTAAAGAACAATTAGCTGCTCAAAGCTACCAACAAGCTGTTAATGCTGCTAAACAAGCCAGAGCTTACGAAAAACTCAATCAATGGCAAGCGGCGGTAGTGTATTGGGGTCAAGCATTCCAGACTGCTAAACAGATTTCCCAAGATAGCTTTTACTACAGCTCGGCTCAAAGTCTCACTGAACCCTACTCTGCTGCCCTTAAGCAAGCACAAGAAAAATTAGAACTCACTAACAGTTTACAGCAAACCCGCAATGACCTCACTAAAACTTGTTCTGATGAAATCCGAATTTGCAACTTTAACATCAACGATAAAGGAATTATTGTTAGTCTCACCCCTGAGTACGAACAAATACTGCAAAGTACATCCTCTGAAACCGAACCTCAGAATGCTAGCCCTGTAGTTGATGCTACAAATCATTTACAAATATTAGAGGAAGCCTTAGCTGTAATTAGTGATAACGCTAATATACCCGTGTTGCTTTATGATACCCAAGGTAACGGAATTTATACACGCATACCAGGAGGGTAAAAAGCAGGCAGGCTCAATTAAAAATTCAAAATTGAATTCTTAATTTTTAATTTTTAATTTTTAATTTTCAAGTCCGCCCCGTAAGATTGGCTACTACTGCTGCTAACTCGGTGGGGTTAACTGGCTTAGGAACATGAAGTTGAAAACCTGCTAATAAAGCTTGTGTGCGGTCTTCTGCCCTAGCGTAGGCTGTCAGTGCTACTGCGGGAATCCGCCCTCCTTGCTCTTGGGAAAGGGTTCGGAGTTTACGAATTAGGGCGTAGCCATCTTCTTGTGGCATTCCAATATCGCTCACGAGTATATCGGGGTGGAATTTTGGCAAAGCAAGTAATGCCTCGAAAGCAGATGCAACTGCCATAACTTTTGCGCCATACTGCTCTAGTACCGTCGTGATCAATTGACGGGCATCCGGCTCATCATCGACAACAAGCACTCGCAATCCCCTAAGTGTTGGCAAATTATTGGGATCTTCTTCACAGTGTTCATTAATAGGTGAAAGCTGCTCTGGCTTTTTGACATCTACAGCAACAGCCTTCATCGGCAAATTAACAATGAAGGTTGCTCCCTGTCCTATTCCTGGACTTTCAGCAGAAACTGTACCACCGTGTAACTCTACCAAGTGGCGAACGATCGCTAGCCCTAATCCTAATCCACCGTGCGATCGCGTAGTTGAGCTATCGGCTTGGCGAAAGCGTTCAAACACATGGGGCAAGAATTCAGGGGCAATTCCCCCCCCTGTATCGCTGACCCGAATTTGCACGCGGGAATCTATGCGCTCTAGTTGCAATGTCACTATTCCTTCTTTGGATGTGAACTTAACAGCATTAGAAAGCAGGTTCCATACTACCTGTTGTAAGCGGTTGGCATCGCCCATCACTACCCCGACAGTCTGGTCAAATTTGCACTCAATGCGAATTTCTTTAGCGTCAGCTGCTGGACGCACAGTATCAATTGCTGCTTGCAAAATTGGGATCAGTTCTACTGGATGGGTATTTAGGTGCAGTGTACCGCGAATAATCCGCGAGACATCTAGGACATCTTCAATTAATTGGGCTAAAGACTTAGTGTTGCGATCAATTGTCTCTAAAGCCCGTTCTGTGGTAGTTTCATCAAATTTGCGGCTTTTAAGTAATTGTGTCCAGCCCATCATCGCATTTAAGGGAGTGCGGAGTTCGTGAGAAAGTGTAGCTAGAAACTCATCCTTCATGCGATTGGCTGCTTCAGCTTCAGCGCGTGCTGCTTGTTCGCGGGCTAGTAATTGTTCGCGTTCTTGTTCTGAAAGCTTGCGATCAGTAATGTCAATCATGAAGCCATGCAGTAACTGCGGTTGGTTCCCACTCCTTACCACATTAACAATGTCATACAGCCACACAATTCTGCCATCAGTAGCCAACATTCTGTATTCAAATTCGTAATTATCTTTTGATAGTGAAGCTTCTAAGCAATAATCAATTACCCATTCTCGATCTTCTGGGTGCATGTGTTCAGCCCAGAAGTTGTCGGCATACCAATCTGTCAAAGGATAACCCAGAATTTCTACAGTTTGTGGGCCTACATAAGTAAAATTACCTGTAGTGGCATCTACTTCCCAAGGAATCACGCATACTTTTTCTGTTAGTGTCCGTAATCTTTCTTCACTATCTTTGAGAGCTTTTTGCGCTAGTTTGTGATTTGTTATATCTGTGACTAAAGCTACAAATCCTTTTACTTTCCCTTGTTCACTAAATTGAGGAATGTAGGTAGTACTAACATCATGCATTTTCCCATTTTTATGGGGAACTTGACCTTCAAAAATTACTTGTTCTCCTGACAAGACCATTTCTATGTAAGGAAGAATTGCCTGATAAACTGACTCACCGAGAAGTTCTTGAACCTGCTTACCATAAGTTTCTGAAGCGGAAAGCCCATACCAAGTTTCATATCCCTTATTATTAAAACGGTAGCGTTGCTGAGTATCAACATAAGAAATTAAAACGGGCACAGCGTCTGTAATGAGTCGCAACTCATCTTCTCTTTGGCGCAATGCTTCTTCTGTGCGTTTACGTTCTGTGATGTCACGCCCTGTAGCAACTCTGACACTACGACCTTGATATATACAGCTTTTACCTACCACTTCTAAGAAAATATGTGTCCCATCTTTTTTGACCCCTATTAGTTCATAGGGCTTGTCATCAAAAAAATTGAGATTTTCTATAAATATTTTTTGCGATTCTGGTGTTAATAATTCTGCTGCCGACATGCCAATGATTTTGTTGAGTTCATAACCAAACATTTTGGCTACGGCCGGGTTGGCATCCAACACTTTTCCATTTTCGTGGATGATCACACCTTCAATAGTGGCATCAGCTAAAGCACGAAATCTACTCTGGCTTTCACGCCAAGCATTCTCTATTTGTCGGTGATCGCTTAAATTTAAAACAAAACTGATAACTTGCTGTTGATTGCTTTCTAATAAAGCAGAACCTATAAGAACGGGTACTCGGCTGCCGTCTTTACGGATATATTCTTTTTCAAAAGGGGTACATACGCCTATGGTTCTGAGTTTTGCAATTGCTGCTTCACTCTCCTCTATATATTCTGGTGGTGTCATCTCATGCCATTGTATTCGCCCTGCCAGCATATCCTCCCGTGTATAATCCACCATCTCTAAAAAAGCATTGTTAGCTTCAATAATTGCCCCGGTGATTTCAGCTACGATGATGCCAATGACATTAGACTCCGCTAAACGTCTAAATCTAGCTTCACTTGCTTGTTGCTTTTGTATACTCACCTCTAAACGCTGCTTAGTAGTGCGTAATTCTGAGGTTAGTAAACTCATAATAAATGTCACCAGCACAAATAAACCCAAGCGCACCAAGCTACTTAGATCAACTACAAGCGAAAATACTGGGTCAATTAAAAAGTAGGTGACAGCTAAAGTAGATAGAATTGTGGCTAATATTCCCGCTTCCATACCCCCATACCAAGCGCTAACCGCTACGGCAGCAAAAAATAGTATAAAAATGGATGGGTTCAGCAGTGGGTGTAGTAGTAGTGTCAGTAGTAATGCGCTACTCACAGCTAACAGTGCCACAGCATAAGGTGCGAGCCGGGGGCGTATTGCTTTCAATGTGGCTTCTCTCCTTTAGTGCAGCTAGCTAAAAGAATTATTCCCAAAACTTAGCTAGACAACGCGATCGCTCCACACCTATTTTGCACTGGGAAAATCCACAACTAACAATCAATTGATATGAATCTATCTAAAGTAGTAAAAACCAGAACTAGTAGTTGCTTGATATAAAAAAATTCCCCAAATTTCTACACCATATTGTTTTTGCTTTTTCAGGCAAGTATGAAAAAAGATAATTCTTAATTTTTTATAATGAATTACTTCAGGAAATAACAACTTATTTCTTCTTTGTTTTTTCCACAAATACTGACCTTTTAAAAGTTGATAATAGCTTGATATTAGACATCGAATAAACAAATCGCAGAGACACTGAGAACACTGAGAATATAGGTAATAGAGAAAAATCATGTCCTTTTTGCGTTATTAGTAATCAAAGTACTGAAAGCAGAGGAGTTAAGGACTTTTCCCCATGCCCCATGCCCCATTTCCCATTTCCTAATTCAAAATGGCTCGCACCCCTACATTAACTTTTGACCGTGGCACATTAATTTTGCATCCACCACCACGCGGTAAAGCTTGGATGGACTATGCTACATGGGACGATAGAGTTGAAAAATTTCGGATTCCGGCGATTAGATATCGTTCTTTGGTAGAAGCGCTACAAGCGGAAGATGTTTACTTTATTGATGAAGCCAAGGAATTTTATCCAGTAGATCTGGTTCCTAGTTTAGAAATGGAACCTTATCCCCACCAGAGTGAGGCGTTAGCAGCTTGGAAGTTAGCGGGAAGACAAGGGGTGGTTGTGCTACCTACAGCTGCGGGAAAGACTTATTTGGCGCAGATGGCGATGCAAACAACGCCACGCACTACGTTAATTGTTGTCCCAACTTTGGATTTGATGCATCAATGGTATGCACATTTGGTGGCGGCGTTTCCCGATGCTGAAGTGGGATTGCTAGGTGGTGGTTCACGGGATAGAACAGCTATTTTAGTTGCAACTTACGACAGTGCAGCCATTCATGCGGAAACTTTGGGGAATTTATATGCTTTGATGATTTTTGATGAATGTCATCATTTACCAACAGATTTTGGTCGGGTGATTGCTGAATATGCGATCGCACCCTATCGTTTGGGACTCTCTGCTACCCCAGAACGCACTGATGGCAAACACGCCGATTTAAATATTCTGATTGGCCCAGAAGTATATCGCAAACGCGCTGAAGATTTAGCAGGGACAGCCTTAGCAGAACATGAAATTGTCCAAATAAAAGTGAAATTATCACAACTGGAGCGAGAAAGATATAACGAATTAATTCAAACCCGCAATGATTTTTTACGGCAATCGAAGATTTCTTTGGGGAGTATTCAAGGTTGGCAAATGTTCGTGCAAATGAGTGCGCGATCGCAAGCTGGACGTAGAGCTATGTTAGCGCACCGCGAAGCCAAAGAAATTGCTTTGGGTACTGATGGCAAGTTGCGAATTTTGGCTGATTTACTAGCAGAACATTTTCCTGCTCGAATTTTGATTTTTACGGCGGATAATGCCACAGTTTACAGCATTTCTCAACAGTTACTAATTCCGGCAATTACTCATCAAACTCCTGTGAAAGAACGCCACGAAATCTTAACCAAATTTCGAGGAGGTGAATATAACACTTTGGTTGCTTCTCATGTGTTGAATGAGGGTGTGGATGTGCCAGCAGCTTCTGTAGCTATTATTTTATCTGGGACTGGTTCTACAAGAGAATATATTCAACGTTTGGGAAGGGTTTTGCGAAAGGGAAATATCGAAAATAAGCAGGCGATTTTATATGAAGTAGTGGCGGAAGATACGAGTGAGGAAAGGACATCAGCGCGGCGACGAGGTGAGGGTAAGACAAGGGAAGAGAAGAAGAAAGGCAATTTGCAGGTTGTATATGGAAGTGGAAAGGGGAGAAATGATAAAGCTGCGGAACAATTAGAAATAAATTATTCCATTAAAAATCAAAAATCAAAAATCAAAAATTCAGATGTTACCGACAGAGTTACTGAGTCATCGCCAGAACGGAGAAGAGATCATCCCGAAGAGATTGAAGATTGATGATAAAAATCAAGCGTTGGCGACTGAATTAATTAATTGTTTTCAAGGAGCGATGGGTAAGACTCAAGGTGTGCTTGAGCGACAACTTTTAGATTTAGAAGGAGATGCAACAGATTATCGGGTAAAGCGGGGATTAGCTTATATTATTAAAAGCAATTTTTGTACTTTTGAGGTGGTAAGTCCTCTAGAACCACCAATGCTAAGAGAACGAGTGTTTACTTTAGCGGCTAAATCATTTCCTAGTCCGCAATCTACACAAATTACTCTCAGCAAAGTTGCTGATGAATTAAGTCAAGAATTAGAACGAGAAGTTTTATTAGAACAGGTTCGCGATGGACTCTATGCTGATTTAATTGAAAATAAGATTTTGACGGGTTTTGATGCACCCACACCAGTAGATGTGTTAAATCGATATAACTTATCTCAGGTGCAGGGAATTTTTTATAAAGCCAGTCAATTAATTTTAAATGCTCATCGCAATGTTCCGGGAGAATATAAGCTGTTATTTCGTTATCTCAAGTTATTTCAATTAATGGCTTATATTGAGGGTGATGCTGACCACGGATTTACAATTACAGTGGATGGCCCGACGAGTTTATTTAATCCTAGTACGCGTTATGGATTGGCGATCGCTAAACTGATTCCCGCCTTACTTCATGTCACTAAATGGAGTCTTTCGGCGACGCTGCAAACTCGTGATGTCTATACAAATACTTGGAAAACTGGACGATTTACCCTCAATTCCGAATGTGGTTTAGTGTCTCACTACTCCAAAGGCAAGCCTTACGATAGTATGCTAGAGGCATCTTTCGCCGATAAATGGGATGCTCTAAAAACTGACTGGATATTAGAGCGAGAAGTTGATTTAGTTCCTATTCCCGGTAGTGTAATGATTCCCGATTTTCGGTTAGTACATCCTGATGGTCGTAGCTTCTTATTAGAGATTGTGGGTTATTGGCGACCAGAATATTTACAAAAGAAATTTTATCAGGTACGACGTTCTGGATGTGATAATTTGATTTTGGCTATTTCTGAGCGCTTAAATCTAGAAAAAGCCGGGGTAAAATTAAATGATGTCCCAGCGAAAATCGTTTGGTTTAAAGATAAATTATTACCCAAAGCTGTGCTAACAGTAATCAATTGATAGAGCAGAGAACCCACAAATCTCATTACGAATTACAAATTACGAATTACGAATTACGAACTATGGTACTAGAGAGTTATTTTGGCATAAAAATCTTCATCGGCATAAAAGAGCCATTGATGATAAAAGGCACGTTCAGGACTATCTAGTGGTGGAGCAAACCCCATTTCTAGATGTTTGTCTGCAAGATAAGCACATATTGCCGCAGACTCAAAAATTGTGACTTCCCCATCTACCAAAACTGGTACTTTTTGATGTGGATGTAGGCCCAATACTGTTCGGTTAAGCATTTTTAACTTGAAATTGTGCTTTGGGAAAAAGTTAAAGGGTAAGGGTTAAGGGCTTTTTTTTCCTTTTACCCTTTCCCCCTTAACCGAAAGGTATTGATGTGAGTATGTTTACAAGCAATAACATCTAATAATTTGTTTTATGTTATTGTGATGAGGTACTAAGAATTATTTTCGGCTGGATGACTCGTTTTAACATAGGTCTCTCCGAATCTAAATCACTACACCCTTTTGATTCTGGAGATATTCTATGTCAATTTACGTTGGTAATCTGTCTTATGAGGTTACTGAAGAAGATTTGAAACGAGCTTTCGCAGAATATGGCACAGTAAATCGTGTCCAACTGCCTAATGATCGTGAAACAGGTCGTCCTCGTGGCTTCGCTTTTGTAGAAATGGGAACAGATACCGAAGAAGCAGCGGCAATTGAGGCTCTTGATGGCGCTGATTGGATGGGTCGTAGCTTAAAAGTTAATAAAGCTAAACCACGTGAAGACAGAGGTTCGTCTGGTGGTGATAGACGAGGTAATAGTGGAGGATATTCTCGCCGCTATTAAGCTTTGAGAATAGGAATTTAACTCTAAAGTCTTAGGGGCGGACAATGAGTCTGCCCTTTTTGCACTCAGGTCTACTGGATAACTTACACATTACCCAGTACCAATTAAGCAGGAGGTAGAATGACCCAAATATTCGTGGGTGAGAATGAAGGAATCGAGTCAGCTTTACGTCGATTCAAGCGAGAAGTTTCCAAGGCGGGAATTTTTCAAGACATGAAAAAGCATCGTCATTTTGAAACGCCAGAGCAAAAACGTAAGCGCAAAGAAGTTGCTAGACATAGACAGCGTAAGAGAAGTTCTCACCGCAGTTAAATAGGATACCCTCATCTCAAGGGAGTACCCTAATTAAAGTTATTTTGAAAGGAATAGTTGCTAGGAAATTGCGTAGGCGTAGCCCCACGCATAAATTTTTATATACTTAGCTATATGAAAAGATTATTTTTTCTGGTGAGAAATTGAAGGTAAGGAAGAATACTTGCCATATTCCAGTATTTTTAGTACAATTGTACTATCAAAAGAAACCCTAATTAAATCAACTCCACCTCACGGTGGGGTTTTTGTTTTTTTATGGGGTTATTGGGCGATCGCACTAGTATTCTCCCTCAATTAGCTAAGTAATGGATGGCTTTGTTACTTCTTTTTCAGATCACGAGCCATATTAAGGTAGTAGTCATCCATTTTCGTATTAGAACGACGGCGGTTATTGGCGGTCGTTTCAAGAGTTTTATTTTGATCCGTTTGAATCGACTCTTTGGCCGAAGTTTGTTTTATACCTTGCGCCTCATTAGATTCTAAAAAGTAATCAGACTTAGTAAATCCAAAGAGCCTGGCAAAAAAGCCAAAGAAACTTTTTACAAAACCCAAAAAACTCTTGAAAACAACAGATAAAAAGCCTTCAACCCGCAAAAACAAGTTGCGAATAATTTGAGTTAGACGAAGCATAGTAGCACCTTCTATGATTGCCTACTATTATTGTGACTTAATTTCAAGATCAGCGTCTAAGAGGATGTTTGAAAAGTTTTAGACGAATATAATTCGCTACTACACAAGCAAAGTCCGCCTGCGCGGACTAACACAAAATCAGGGTTTTCAACCCGCGGAGGTGGGTTTTGTCTGTGTAGGCGCGACTTTCAGTCGTTGGGCTGGTATTAAATCAGACTTTTCAAACACGCTCTAAGCAAGATTTGACCGGATTGCTAAAAATTGCAAAGAAAAGCAGTTGTTAAAATCTACTTCAGAACGTGCGTAATGTACCATTCCAATGGTACAAATGGGAAAAGCAATTCCCACTATCAGCATCATAAAGATAAACTAGTTTAGCAAAACACTTCTGTAGCCTAAAACGATGAAAGCATCTGCTAAGTTCGACTTTGAGGACGATAAATTTAACGCACCCCCTTCTCAAGTCATCCCCTGGTGTCAGATGATTAATCCTCGGTATGGCACAGATGGCATTCAGCCCCACGGTTTAGCAATTAAGGTGGATAATGCTAATGCTGTTGGCTTTCAGCCAGATGAAAATTGGCAGCAAGTAGAGCATGAGTTTAGTTCTGGGGTCGAAACGGTTTTTATCAACGCCACTCCACAGATAGTTATTGTGCGTCGGGGGCCTTTGTCTGTAAAAGACCGAGAGACTGGGATGAAATTAGGTACGCTGAAAGAAAACTATGATGCTTTTTTAGCAGACAAACTTAAATTTAAAACTTTTACTCGCTACCTCATTTTCTTAGTAGGAGAAAATAAAAAATTTTTACATGAATCGCCACTACAATTAACTCTCAATGGTGCAGCAGGGGCGAGTTTCAGCAAAACTTACTGTGAATTTCAACAAGGCAGAGTTGTTAGTGGGTTCGTTGCTGAACTAGAAAAGGCTTACGCTATATATCGCAAGCAACCCGTCACACCAAAAGGCCCATTGTTCCACGCTCACGGGATTTTTTGCCCAATAATCGAGTGTGAAGAAAGAGGCATTGAACCAAATATTGCTTTGGTCGCTTCGACTGTAGACTTTAAGCATCCAACAGTTGGTACGTTAACACAATACCTCATTGCTTCAGATTCAACTGAATCTGCAATGATCTGCAAGACTTTTGAAGAATATAAGGAATTTGGGAAGGAACCCATCAAAGTGGAAGCACCAAAACTGGAAATGGCTGGTGTTTCCAGTTCTTACATCTATGCGGATGAAGATGATTTTGGTTATCCACCTTATTAAAGCCTAGGGGCATGGGGCATGGGGAAGAAG